>NZ_CP092915.1:605616-1211233 GCF_022557175.1 Mycolicibacterium sp. YH-1
GAGCGACGTGTTCGAGTTCGCCAAGGCCGACATCGTCGATGCCGACCTCATCGCGCTGCTGGCCGACGTCAAGCCCGAGGTGGTCTTCCATCTCGCCGCGCAGATCTCGGTCACGCACTCCGTTGACGACCCGCAGCGCGACTCCAGCGTCAACGTCGTCGGCACGGTCCGGCTGGCCGAGGCCGCCCGCCGGGCGGGTGTGCGCAAGGTGGTGCACACGTCGTCGGGCGGGTCGATCTACGGCATCCCGCCGTCCTACCCGACCACCGAGGACATGCCCGTCGACCCGTCCTCGCCGTACGCGGCGAGCAAGGTGTGCGGCGAGGTCTACCTCAATATGTTCCGCAACCTCTACGGGCTGGACTGCTCGCATATCGCGCCTGCCAACGTCTACGGCCCGCGCCAGGATCCGCACGGCGAGGCCGGTGTTGTCGCGATCTTCGCCCAGGCGCTGCTGGCGGGCCGGGCCACCAAGATCTTCGGCGACGGCACGGACACGCGTGACTACGTGTTCGTCGAGGACGTCGTCGACGCTTTCGTGCGGGCCGGCGGCGAGGCCGGGGGTGGCCAGCGGTTCAACGTCGGCACCGGGGTGGAGACCTCGACCCGGCAGCTGCACACGGCGATCGCCGCGGCGGCGGGTAAACCCGACGAGCCCGAGTTGCACCCGCCCCGGCTCGGCGACCTGAAGCGCTCGCGGCTGGACGCCTCCCGGGCCCACGACGTGCTGGGATGGGCTCCGCAGGTCACTCTGGCCGACGGCGTGCGCCGGACGGTCGACTACTTCCGCGAGGAATGATCACAAAAAGATTGTGAGTACTCACTTTCTGTTGTAGGTTGGCGTCGACCCAAGGAGGCGCCATGACGTTCGACGTCATCATTCGCAACGGCCTGTGGTTCGACGGCACCGGTCGCGCGCCCGCGACCAGGACGCTCGGCATCCGTGACGGCATCGTCGCCGCGGTGTCTGCCGGACCGCTCGACGAGGCCGGGTGTCCCGACGTCATCGACGCCGACGGCAAGTGGGTGCTCCCCGGTTTCATCGACGTGCACACCCACTACGACGCCGAGGTCCTGCTCGACCCGGGTCTGCGCGAATCGGTGCGCCACGGCGTCACCACCGTGCTGCTCGGCAACTGCTCGCTGTCGACGGTGTACGCCTCGTCTGAGGATGCCGCCGATCTGTTCAGCCGTGTCGAGGCGGTGCCCCGCCAGTACGTGCTCGGCGCGCTCGAGGCCAAGAAGTGCTGGACCACACCCGCCGAGTACGTGGCGGCACTCGATGAGCTGCCACTGGGCCCAAACGTCGCCTCGATGCTGGGCCACTCGGACCTGCGCACCGCGGTGCTTGGCCTCGACCGTGCCACCACCGACGACGTGCGGCCGACCGACGCCGAACTGGACCGGATGGCGACAATGCTCGAAAAGGCGCTCGACGCAGGCCTTCTCGGTATGTCCGGGATGGACGCGGCGATCGACAAGCTCGACGGGGATCGGTACCGGTCCCGCGCGCTGCCGTCCACTTTCGCGACATGGCGCGAGCGGCGCAGGCTCATCGCCGTCCTGCGCAAACGAGGCAGAATCCTGCAGAGCGCGCCGAATGTGAAGAGCCCGATCTCCGCGCTGCTGTTCTTCCTGTCCAGCAGTCGCATGCTCGGCCGACGGTCGGGTGTGCGCATGAGCCTGCTGGTGTCGGCCGACGCCAAGTCCGCGCCCGCGGCCGTGCACGTATTCGGGCCCGGCACCCGGCTCCTCAACAAGCTGCTCGGCTCGTCCGTGCGCTTCCAGCACCTGCCCGTACCGTTCGAGTTGTACTCCGACGGAATCGATCTGCCCGTCTTCGAGGAGTTCGGCGCGGGGACTGCCGCACTGCACCTGCGTGACCAGTTGGAGCGCAACGAGCTTCTCGCCGACACCGAGTATCGGCGTCGGTTCCGTCGCTCCTTCGACCGCAAGAAGCTCGGACCGAGCCTGTGGCACAGGGACTTCCACGACGCGGTCATCGTGGAGTGCCCCGACGAGTCGCTTATCGGCAAGAGCTTCGGGCAGATCGCCGACGAGCGCGGTCTGCACCCGTTGGACGCGTTCCTCGACGTCCTGGTCGAGAACGGCGAGCGCAACGTCCGCTGGACGACCATCGTGGCGAACCATCGACCGAAGCACCTCGATCGACTCGCCGCCGAACCGTCCATCCACATGGGCTTCTCGGACGCCGGTGCGCACCTGCGCAATATGGCGTTCTACAACTACGCGCTGCGGCTGCTCAAGCGCACCCGTGACGCCGACCGGGCCGGCAGGCCGTTCCTGACCATCGAGCACGCGGTGCACCGGCTCACCGCCGAGGTCGCCGACTGGTTCGGCGTTCCGGCGGGCACCCTGCGCGAGGGCGACCGCGCCGACTTCGTGGTCGTCGACCCTGCGGGTCTCGATGCCTCGGTCGACGCCTACCACGAGTCGGAAGTTCCCTTCTACGGCGGACTCTCGCGGATGGTCAACCGAAACGACGCCGCCGTGGTCGCGACGGGAGTCAACGGCTCGGTCGTGTTCCGCAACGGCGAGTTCGTCGAGGGCTACGCCCGCGGCGCCGGGTCAGGCCACTTCCTGCGGGCGGGTGTCGCTCAGCCGAGGCGCGCGAGAACGACACTCTGACATGGCCAGAACTCAGCAGCAGCGCCGCGAGGAGACCGTTGCGCGCCTTCTCGACGCCTGCATCGACACCATCGTCGAGGTCGGCTACGCGCGGGCATCGGCCGCGGTGATCGCCAAGCGCGCCAAGGTGTCCGACGGCGCGCTGTTCCGGCACTTCCCCACGATGGGTGACTTCATGGCCGCCACGGCTCACGAGGTCATGCGGCGCCAACTCGACGCGTTCACCAAGCGTGTCGCCGAGATCCCCGCCGACCAACCGGCCCTCGATGCCTCTCTGATAGTCCTGCGCGACGTCACCGGCAACGCGACGAACGCCGTGATGTACGAGCTGCTCGTCGCCGCGCGCACCGACGAGAGGCTCAGGGCGACGCTGCAGGTGGTCCTCGCCGAGTACGCCGCGAACATCTACGACGTCGCGAAGTCGCTGCCCGGCGCCGACCGATTCCCGCCGGACGTGCTGGCGGTAGTCGTCGCCACCCTGACGAACGCGTTCGACGGTGCCGCGATCGTGCGCGGCGTGCTCCCACAACCCGAACTCGAGGACGGCCGCATCGCGCTGCTGTCGGCACTGCTCAACGGCACACTGCCGAGCTAGGCGTCCTCGGGTGCACGCGCACCGTCGAGTGCGACGGCCCGTGCCAACTGCGCGTACTTCAGTTCGAGGTCCTTGAAGCGCATGTAGGTGCTGAGGGTGGTGAACAGGAACGCCACGATCAGCGCGTATCCGAGCAGGTCGGACCCGCGGTCGACGCCGAGCCAGTTGGCCAGCACGGTCGTGTCGTCGGGTCGCACGATGGCGTATACCGCGGCCACCACGAACAGGACGTAGCCCACCTTCACCCACGCCCGGGCCTGCGCGCTGCGCCGTGACCGCAGCAGGTACACCAGCAGCGTGATGATGGCCGCGATCAGCAGGACCTGGATCCAGTTCATCGACGCATCCTTCCGCGCAGCAGTCCGTCGAAGACGATGTTGACGCCGTTGACCAACGGCTGCCCCTTCGACATCGAGTAGTCGGTGTAGATGATCTCGACGGGTTCCTCGGCCACCCGCCAACCGTTCTCGACTATCAGCGCAATGATCTCGCTGGCGTGGCTCATCCCGCTCATGGTGATGTTGAGCGATTCGGCGACGGTCCTGTTGAAAACCCGCAGACCGTTGTGCGCATCGGTCAGCCCCAGCTTGCGGCTGGCCGGGCTGAGCTTGGCGATGAGAGGGAACAGCATCCGCCGCAGCGCGGGCATGCGCGCGGGCACACTGCCGCCGAAGCGGGTGCCGATGACGATGTCGAGGTTCTCGGCGACAAGACGGTCGATCATCCGGATGACGTCCTTCACGCGGTGCTGACCGTCGGCGTCGAACGTCACGAACACCGCTGCGCCGGGCCGGGCGCGGGCGTACTCGACGCCGGTCTGGATGGCCGCGCCCTGGCCCAGGTTGACCGGGTGGCGCACCAGGTGTGCCCCGGCGCGCAGCGCTCGCTCGCCGGTGTCGTCGCGGCTGCCGTCATCGACGCAGACCACATTGGGAAATACGGTGCGAACGTCGGCGATGACGTCGCTGATGACGCTCGCCTCGTTGAAGGCTGGGACGACGATCCACACGTCGCGGTACGGGCTGTCGATGCCGATCAAGTTACACGCTTACGCTGGGTGCGCCCTTGCGCAGCGCAACCAGGTGCACGCCGATTCCGACCAGCGGTCCGCACATCAGGGCCACCACTGTGCGGGTCGCGAGATCCAGGGGTAGCAGCAGAAGAAGGGTCGAGGCCAGCGTCGCCCCGACCCAGCCGGCGGCGTACGCGCGGTGCAGTGCGGCGGCGACGGCGGCGGCACCTGTCAGGGTGAGCAGCGCGATGGCTATCGCCGCCGCGGTGAGCCACGCCAGCAGCGTGCCGCTGGCCTGATACTGGGGACCGAACGCAGCCGTCAGCAGCCACGGTCCGGCCAGACCCGCGATCGCCACCGCCAGTGCGCCGAGACCGATGACCACCAGGGTCGGCATCAGCAGGGCACGCAACCGGGCCTCGCGCTGGTCGACGAAGTAAGCGATCAGGTTGCCCTGCATGGCAGTCAGCGGTACCAGCAGCGGTGCGCGGGTCAGCGTGACCGCCAGTATCACCACACCACCGGCCGCGCCGAGGTCGGCTGAGGTGGCCTTCAGCAGCACCGGGAAGCCCATGACGAGAATCGCACTTGCGCCAGCCGCGGCGATGGAGTGCGTCGCCCCCCGCAGGAAGGTGCCGACGGTACCGGGCGTCAGCAGCCGCGCCGCGGCGCGCGACGCCGGGGAGGCCAGCAGCAGGATCAGCCATGCCATCGAGCCCGCGACGGTCGCCCACAGGTAACCGACCAGCGCCCACCCGACCAGGAAGGTGGTGATCGCCACCGCGACCCGGCCGATGGCGTCACCGACGATCAGCGCCCCGTACTGGCTCCACCGGTTAACCCCGGCCAGCACCCCCAACAGCGTGGCGTGCACACAGAAACCAGCTATGCCTGCGGCCAGCAGGCCCACGCTCAGCCACCGGGACTCGACGAAGACGTGGCTTGACCACAGCGGCGCGGTGACGGCGACAGTCGCCGCGGAGGCCAGACCGACAAGCACCGCCACCCGAATCGGACGGATCCGCGGACCGGTGGGGTACCGCGCCGCACCGGCTTGTGCGACCTCGCGCACCTCGCGGGTGGACTCCTGGAGCAGGCCGTTGGCGGCCCCGGCCAGCAACCCGAAAGCACCCCAGAACACCGCGAACACCGAGAATCCCGCCGGTTCGAGGTCGCGCGCCGCGAGGTAGAGCACCAGGTACCCGCACACCGCGCTGATCAGCGTGGCGATACCGACCCTGACGACGCTGCCCCTGGTGACCGGCCCCAGCGCGGGAACGGGCGACGCGCCGTCGGTCACAGGTCCGGTAGCGCGGTGGAGTACAGCCAGGCCTGCCACAGCGGGCGCAGCGACTCGTCGGAGTAATTGGCGGCCAGACCGGTGAAGTCGTCAGTCACGGCGGTCGAGTGACGGTACCGGGTGGTCCACTCCCGGAGCAGGTCGAAGAAGTTCTCGTCACCGATGGTGCGGCGCAACACGTGCAGCGTCACCGCGCCCCGCTTGTACACCCGGTCGTCGAACATGTCGCGTGGGCCGGGGTCGGCCAGAAGCAGGTCCTGACGTGAGGACGCGAGCTTCTGATAGTAGTACCGGGCGCGCTCGTCGGCGGTGCGGTCACCGGACTCCTCCGACCACAACCACTCGGCGTAGCAGGCGAAACCCTCGTGCAACCAGATGTCGCGCCAGCGTCGCGCCGTCACCGAATTGCCGAACCACTGATGCGCCATCTCGTGGGCGACGAGTCGCTCGGCGCGGCGCGTACCGTCGCAGTGGTTGGCGCCGAATATCGAGATTCCCTGTGCCTCAAGGGGAATCTCCAAGTCATCGTCGGTGATCACCACGGTGTAGCCGCTCGAGAGGGGATACGGGCCGAAGAGCTTGACGAAGAGCTTCATCATCTGCGGCTGACGCCCGAAGTCATGGTCGAAGTTGGCGCGCAGACGCTCCGGCAGCACGACGCTCATCGGCACCGGCGTCTTGGTGACCCGGTGCTCCTCGTACTCGCCGATCTGCAGCGTGACGAGGTAGGTGGAGGTGGGTTCGGCCTGCTCGTAGGTCCACGTCGTCATCGCCGCGCGGGTGCGACGCGACACCAGCTTGCCGTTGGCCACCGCGTGGTAGGGATTCTCGGTGGTGATCGCGATGCGGTAGCTCGCCTTGCTGCTCGGGTGGTCATCACACGGGAACCACGATGCCGCCCCGTTGGGCTGGCCCGCCACCAGCGCCCCGCTGGACAACTCCTCGAATCCGACTTCGCCCCACAGGGTTCGGATGGGCCGGGGGGTTCCGCCGTAGCGCACCACCACGGCCATCGCGGCACCCGCGGGTAGCGCGGAGGCCAAGGTGATCTGAAGCTTTCCGCGTGAGGTGTGAAACGACGCGGGCCTGCGCCCGTTGACCGACACCTTGGACACCGACAGCGTGTCGGCGAGGTCCAGGGTGAACGTCTTGAGCGACGCCAGGGTCGTCGCCGTGATGGTGGCGGCACCCGACAGCCGGTTGATGTTGACCTTGTACTCGATGTCGAGCTCGTACCGCGACACCCGGTAGCCAAAGTTCCCGTTTCCGGGCAGGTAGGGGTCGATCACCGGGGGAGATGCCTTGAGCGCCTTCTTGAACCGGGTCACGCGGCGGAGGCTCCGGACTTCTTCGACTTCGCCGCGCGGCCGCTGCGCTTCTTGCCCAACGGGTTCCATGGCGCGATCGGGTTGCCCTGCCATCGGGTCGAGGCCGGGACCTCGTCGCCGCGCATCACCAGGGAGGCGGGTCCCACCGTGGCACCCGCGCCGATCCTCGCGGCGGGTAGCGCCACACAGTGCGGCCCGAGCGTCGAACCGGCCTCGAGTGTGACGGTGTCCATCCGCATGATGCGGTCGTGGAACAGGTGCGTCTGCACGACGCAGCCACGGTTGACCGTCGCGCCCGCGCCCAGCTCGACCAGGTCGGCCTCGGGCAGCCAGTACGTCTCGCACCACACCCCGGCCCCGATCTTCGCGCCGAGCGCCCGCAGCCAGAGGTTCATCACGAACGTGCCGCTGGCGGCGCGGGCGAACCAGGGTGCGGCGACCGTCTCGACAAAGGTGTCCGACACCTCGTTGCGCCAGACGAACGACGACCACAGGGGATGCTCGATGGCGCGAATCCTGCCGATCACCAACCACTTCGCCACCACCGCGATGGTTCCGGCGATCGCGCCGGCCACCAGCAGGATGATCCCGCCACCCAACGCGGCCCACACGTAGCCGAACTCACCGGCCAGGTACTGCAGCGCACCGAGCACCGCGACGCCGATCGCGAACGTGACGATGAGCGGGATGACGCGGCACGTCTCGACCAGTGAGCGCAGCAGCTTCAACCGCGGCGACGGATGGAATGTGCGCAGTGCGTCGGCCGGGGCCGGTTGGCGGCGCAACCGGATCGGGGGGCTGCCCAACCACGACGAGCCCGCCTTCGCCTTGTGCGGTGCCGCGCTCAGCACCGCGACCAGACCGTCATCGGGTACCCGTCGGCCGGGTTGGGTGATACCGGAGTTGCCGAGGAACGCCCGCTTGCCGATCGTCGCCTTGGCGACGTGAATCCAGCCGCCGCCGAGTTCGTAGGAGGCCACCATGGTGTCGTCGGCCAGGAACGCGCCGTCCTCGATGACGGTGAACTTCGGGGTGAGCAGCGCGGTCGAGATCTCGGTTCCGCGACCGACTTTCGCGCCAAGCAAACGCAGCCACCACGGGGTGAGCAGGCTGGCGTAGATGGGGAACAGATAGTTGCGCGCCGCATCCATGAGCCGTTCGGTGGCCCACAGCTGCCAGCCGACGCGGCTGCGCACCGGGTGATAGCCCTCGTACAGCCCCAGTGCCAACACGCGGACACCGATCACCGTCAACCCGGCGTAGGCGACAACCGCGGCCAGCGTGGCCACCGGTGTCCAGATCAGCGCGGGCACGATCGCGTCGGTGAGAGACGCGGTGTCCCGGATCGCCCAGCCCAGCACGGCCAGTCCGGTACCAAGCGCGACGAGGGGCACACCGCCGAGCAGTACCGAGGTGAGGCCGTACATGAGCACCCAGAACGGGGCGCGGCGCGGTCGCTCGTCGGGCCACGGGTGCCGGGCCTTGCCCGACTTGAGCGCCGGTGAGCCCTTCCAGAACTGACCCGCCTTGACCTTGCCCACCACGCCGGAACCCGGTGCGACGTCGGCATTCTTGCCCACCACGGCGCCAGGCAGCAGGGTCGTCCGCGCCCCGATCGTGGCGTCGTTGCCGATCTCGATGCGACCGACGTGGAAGTGGTCGCCGTCGATCCAGTGCCCGGTGAGGTCGACCTCCGGCTCGATCGAACACCGGTGGCCGAGGGTCAGCATGCCGGTGACGGGAGGGGCGGAGTGCAGGTCGACACCCTTGCCCACCCTGTTGCCCAACATCCGGGCGTAGTAGACGAGCCATGGCGCACCGGCCTGGTTCTCGGCCCCGCTGGCCTCGCCGAGTCGCTCGGCCAGCCAGACGCGCAGATGCACCGATCCACCACGTCGGTAGGTGCCCGGTTCGAGCCCGCCGAGCAGCATGCGTGCGCACAGCACCGCGATACCCATCCGGCCCGGGGGCGTGACGAAGACCAGGAACCCCGCCAGGATCCACCACCAGTTGACCGGCACGGCCCACGACAGCAGGCCCAGACCCGCGGCGATGTTGTTGAACAGCGCCAGCCACACCACCCACTGCATACCGGTCAGGGTCGCCAGCGGCAGCGACATCCCGACCTGCGCCAGCTGCGTCAGACGCGGCACCTTCTTGACGGTCCGCGTGATGACCGCGGGCGGCGGGTCGAGTTCGTCGAGGTAGCCCGCCAGCGATCCCAGCCGGGGATGGTCGTACAGGTCGGCGACCGTCACCTGCGGGTAGCGCGCCCGCAGCGCGGCGACCAACTGCGCCGCCGACAGCGAGCCTCCGCCGAGCGCGAAGAAGTCCTCCTCCGGTCCCGCGACGGGTGCGGCGAGCACATCGCGCCACAGTCCGGCGAGCCAGCCGGTGGTGCCCGCGAGATCGGGGTCGTCCGCACCGGTGTCGCCCGCCACGGGCCACGGCAGCGCGTCGCGGTCGACCTTGCCCGACGTGCGGGTGGGCAGCTCGTCGACCAGGACCAGGCGCGGCACCAGCGCGGCGGGCAGCGACTCGGCCAGCGCAATGCGCGCCGCGGCGACGTCGAAGTCCGGGTCGGCGCTCGCGATGTAGCCGACCAGAAGTGGTGTGCCGCTTGCGGTCTTGCGCACCGCCGCGGCGCCGCCGCTGACTCCGGGCAGGTTGACCAGCGCCGAGTCGACCTCGCCGAGTTCGATGCGGCGCCCGCCGACCTTGACCTGATCGTCGGCGCGCCCCTGGAAGTAGAGCCCGTCGGACTCGAGGCGGACCAGGTCGCCGCTGCGGTAGGCCCGCGCCCAGCCCAGCGTGGGCATCGGCGCGTACTTCTCGGCGTCCTTCTCCGGGTCCAGGTAGCGCGCGAGCCCCACCCCGCCGATCACCAGCTCCCCGGTCTCGCCCACGGGCACCGGAAGGCCGTCCTTGTCGACGACGGCCAGGTCCCAGCCCGGCAGCGGCAGGCCGATGCTGACGGGACCGCGCCCGTCCAGCTTGGCCAGGCACGCCACGACAGTCGCCTCGGTGGGGCCGTAGGTGTTCCACACCTCGCGGCCCGCCGAATCGGGGCCGGCCGCGAGCCGTTCGGCCAGTTCCGGCGGGCATGCCTCGCCGCCGAAGATCAGCAGGCGCACCGCCTCCAGCGCCTCGGCGGGCCACAGCGCGGCCAGCGTCGGCACCGTCGAGACCACCGTGATGTCGCGCGCCACCAGCCACGGCCCCAGATCCATGCCGCTGCGCACCAGCGAACGGGGCGCAGGCACCAGACATGCGCCGTGCCGCCAGGCCAGCCACATCTCCTCACATGACGCGTCGAAGGCCACCGACAGCCCGGCGAGTACCCGGTCGCCGGGCCCTAGCGGATTGGCCTGCAGGAATATCTGGGCCTCGGCGTCGACGAACGCCGCCGCGTTGCGGTGCGTCACCGCGACGCCCTTGGGCGTTCCGGTCGAGCCGGACGTGAAGATGATCCACGCGTCGTCGCGACCGAGCGGCCTGGCGGCGCGCCAGCCCCGCGACGACCCGTGACCGCGGATGAGGCCGGCCTCGGTGATGACGCCGACGACGCCGGCCTCGCCGAACACCAGGGCGGCCCGCTCGTCGGGGTCGTCAGCGTCGACCGGCACGTATGCCGCGCCTGCGGCGAGGGTGGACAGGATCGCCACGTACAGCGCGTAGCTGCCCGACGGCATGCGGATGCCGATGCGGTCGCCGCGCCCGATGCCCCGGGCGGCCAGCCACTCCACGCTCTCCTCGACGTCGGCGATCAGCTCGGCGTAGGTGAGCTGAACGTCACCGTCGTCGAGCGCGGGTGCGTCCGGATGGCGCTCGGCGGTGGCGTAGAGGATGTCGATCAGCGTGCGTGGCTCCGTCGCCGCCGAGGACAACAGGTACTGGGCGGGGATGCCGAACTCCGGAGGTCCCTCGTCTGCTGTCACGAGTACAAACTACTAAGGCTCGGGGGGTTCGGCTGACGGCGCACGGCGGCGCGATCACATCGATATCGCGATCCCGTCGATGTCGCGTGTGAATTCCGCGGAAATGCGGATTCCGTTGGACTCTGGCTGATCACAAACATCGCACCTATCCACACGGAGGGCCTAGCGTGGCGGTGGTGCGGATCTTTGTGGCTGATGAGGCAGGCGAGGACGTCAGCGAGCTGACCTCCGGTGGACAACCCGTGGTGAGGCTCACAGCCCCCGATCTGCAGTGGGCCAAGCGCGGTACCGCCAGAATCCACGCCGACGGCGGTGGCGTGGCGGTGATCCTCGATGTCTCGGTCGCGGTGCCTGGTGACTTCCGGGTGCCTGCGGCCTCCGAAACGGTGCACTATGCGGGCACCGTGGCGGGGCTGGCGGGGCTGATCGCCGACATCGGCTTGGCGGGCGTCGCCGACGGCGTCACCCTGGTCCCCGCCACCGAACTGGGCCCCGGGGAGCTGCGCCAGCTCGGGCAGGACGTGCTGCGCCGCCTCGCCGATCGCGAGCCGAAGTCCGCCTGATCGGCTGAGTCACCGCCGCCGCGGAACCCCCGGCGGCCCTAGAGTTTCCTGCGATGGCTCGTTACCGCTTCTGCGTGATCGGCGCAGGCATTGTCGGACTCGCGACAGCACACCGACTGCTGAGTGAGCACCCTGGCGCCTCCGTCGTGGTCATCGAGGCCGAGGATGACGTGGGCCGGCACCAGACCGGGCACAACAGCGGCGTCATCCACTCCGGCATCTACTACGAACCGGGCAGCCTCAAGGCGACGTTGTGCAAGGCGGGGGAGCAGGCCACCAAGGAGTTCTGCGCCGAGCACGCCATCGAGTTCGACGAGTGCGGCAAGCTCATCGTGGCCACCGACGCAGGCGAGGTCGCGCGATGCGACGCCCTGGCCGAGCGCGCAGTGATCAACGGCATCGAGTGCCGCCGGGTCAGCGGCGCGGAACTGACCGAGATGGAACCCAACGTCACCGGTCTGGCCGCGTTGTACCTGCCCCGCACCGGCATAGTCGACTACCGCAGGGTGTGTACGACGCTGGCCGGCCTGATCCTGGACTCGGGCGGGGAACTGCGCACCGGTGAACGCGTCGTCGCGATCGAGGAGGGCGCCGCAGGCGTCACGGTCGGCACGACGTCGGGCACCGTTGCCTGTGAGCGTCTGATGGTGTGTGCGGGCCTTCAGGCCGACCGCCTGGCCCGGATGGCGGGCCTGCGGGTCGACGTCCAGATCGTGCCATTCCGCGGCGAGTACTTCCGGCTGCCGCCTGGCCGGTCCGGGTTCGTGCAGCGGCTGATCTACCCGGTGCCCGACCCGGCGCTGCCGTTCCTCGGCGTGCACCTGAGCCCAACGATCTCCGGCGATATCACCGTCGGGCCCAGCGCGGTGCTCGGTCTCGCGCGGGAGGGCTACCCGAAGTTCTCGGTGAACCTGCGCGACGTCGCGTCGATGGCCACCTTCCCCGGGGTGTGGCGCGTCGCGGCGGCGAACATCGCCCTGGGTTGCAGGGAGATCGGCAACTCGGTGTTCAAGGGCAGATACCTGACGGAGTGCCGCAGGTACGCGCCTGAGCTGACCAAGGCCGACCTGCTGGCCCATCCCGCGGGTATCCGCGCCCAGGCCGTCGGCCGCGACGGGACGTTGCTGCACGACTTCGTCATCGAGCGGACCGACCGGATGATCCATGTGCTGAACTCGCCGTCGCCAGCGGCCACCGCGGCGTTGCCCATCGGGCGCCACATTGCCGCGCTGGCCGCGTAGCCGAGGCCGAAACGGACGGATCAATTTCAGTCGATGCAGTTAGCTGCTGCTGGAGATCGCAATCATTCTTGGTGTTCGGCAGGCGTCGATGCCGGCGATATCCATAGCCAGAACCCGGGGTCGTCGTCGTTGGCGCCACCTGGCGGTGCGGCTCGCTCGGCAGGGAATGGCCCTCGGATGCTGCGTCGGTCGAGCTTTTCAGCTAGCGTTCTCCTGCTGGCAAAATTCGATAAGACCAAGATCGAGAGGCGTTCCGACTCGAACTGTCCTCGAAACAGCAAACTATAGGTACGGAATGCGGCGACGCTTCCAAGCCTCGGGTGCGAATCCCCGGCTCGGCGTGTATTGGACGAAAGGGATCGTTGTGGGTTCAACCGAGACGCCCCCCGCGTCGGGTGGCGCGAAGTTGCGGGCTCGGATCATCGGGCTCGACGGCGTGCGCGGTCTGCTCTGCCTGTCGATCGCCATCACCCACGTAACCACGCACTACACACCCAAGACCGCGGAGACGTGGATGACGAGCCTGCTGGGGTTCTCCCTGGTGTACTTCTTCGTCCTCAGTGGCTTTTTGCTGTTCCTGCCGTACGTGCGGAATCTCGTCGTGGATCGCGCCGCCGCGAAGATGCCGGGCGTGCGTGACTACGCGCTGCACCGGATCGCCCGGATCATGCCCTGCTATCTGGTGATCTTCCTGATCGTCAACTACGTACTGCAGGTCGCGTACGTCCAGAATCCCGCGCTGCAGCCGCTCGGCACCGATGACGGCACCGGAATGATCACCGACCCCGGAATGCTGCTCGCCAACCTCACCCTGACCCAGACCTACTTTCCCGCCTACATCCAGACCGGCATCAACCCCGCGTGGTCGCTGACGCTGGAGTACGCGTTCTACGCGTCCCTGCCGCTGCTCGGCATGATCCTGTTCGCGCTGCGCAAGCGGATCAACCTCAACCCCTTCGTGCTGGCGGCACTGGCACCTGCCCTGCTGCTCATCGTGGGGCTGGTCGGCCGGTCGCTGATCCCCGTCGTGTTCGCCCACGCCGGGACGACGGACTTCATGTTGCTCAACTGGGGGCCGAACTGGGCCGCCGTCTTCACCAAGAGCTTCTTGACCAATGCGGACAACTTCGCCCTCGGGATGTTCGCCGCCGTGGTGTTCGTGGCGATCGAACGCGGTGCGCTCGTCGAGCGATGGAGCGCTCGGGTGCGGACGATCAGCGCGGTGGCGATCCTGCCGACATTCGCGGTGTCCGCGGTGCTGCTCGTGGTGGCCAACCAGTTCGTCACCGCAGGCGTCGCCGTGGTCGCCGCACTGATGATCCTGGTGATCGTGGCACCGCTGGCGCGTGGTGAGCGGACCAGGCTGGCGGTGTGGCTGGACAGCCGCCCCATCCGCTACGTCGGCGAGATCTCGCTGTCGGCCTACCTGTGGCACTTCCCGGTCATGCTCATGCTGGACCGCTTGAATCTGATGGCGGGTGACACCGCAGCGGGCATGTGGCGCAACGTCGTGCTGCTGCTGGCCGTCACCATCGCGGTCGCCTCGGTGACCTACTACGCCGTCGAGAAGCCCGTCATGAGGTGGATCAAGAGCCGTCGAACCAGGAGGCTCGCGCTAGGGCAGGACGCGAAGCCGGTACCCGCCGAACCTGCGCCCAGCGCGCCGTAGCCTGATCTGCTCCTCGCGTGCGCGGCACTCACCAATTGTGGTATCCGCCTTCGGGTCCCAGCATTCGCTCCAGCCGACTCCGGTTGACCTTCGCGAGTTCGTTGCGGACCACCTTGCGTTCGGTCTCGAGGTCGTTGTGCATGCGGTCGATCACCGATGCGGTCACGTCTGCGGCGCACAGCCCGTTGACGAACATCACGAATCCGAACCCGAACCGCTGCGCGTAGGCCCCGGCCGCCGATGACAGGGCCGCCATCACGGCGGTGTCGTCATCCCACACCGAACACTGCTCGGCGCGGCTGCGGGGGCTGCGGGGCCGGCGACCGACGTCGGGGCACGCCTCCAGGATCTGATCGATCGCGGCCTCGGGCATGGCGAACAGCAGCGCATCGGCTTGCCGAAACAACGTGGCGTGGTCGGGGTAGGGCCGCCCACGCGCAAGGTCGCGCGACAGTCTCAGGCAGTTGGCGCACTCGTACAACGCGTAGGCAGCCCTGCGCTCAGGCCACGCGTTGAACGCATCGAGGCCAACCCCCTGATACATGAACACAACTCCATGATCGAAGGCGCAGAGAACACCTGGGTTACCCCGTGTAACGACGGTGCTAAATCAGCCCCGGATCGGGGCCGCGGATCTCAGTGACCGCTGTTCTTGAACCGCTCGATGGAGGCCTTCACCTCGGCCTCGGCCTCTTCGCGTCCGACCCAGTCGGCGGCCTTGACGTACTTGCCCGGCTCGAGATCCTTGTAGTGCACGAAGAAGTGCTTGATGGCCTCGAGTTCGAACTCGTTGACGTCGCCGACGTCCTGGACGTGGTCCCAGCGCGGATCGCCTGCGGGGACGCACAACACCTTGTCGTCGCCGCCCTTCTCGTCGGTCATCCGGAACATCGCGACCGGACGGGCATCCAGCGCCGCCCCCGGGAACAGCGGCTCAGGCAGCAGCACCAGCGCGTCCAGCGGGTCCCCGTCCTCGCCGAGGGTGTCCTCGATGAAGCCGTAGTCGGCCGGGTAGCCGAAGGCCGTGTAGAGGTAGCGGTCCAGCTTCAGCTTGCCGGTTTCGTGATCCACCTCGTACTTATTGCGCGAGCCCTTTTGGATCTCGACGACAACCTCGAACTCCACCGTCGCGGCTCCTTCGTCTCTAAAGTCTGTGGCTCGTCGGGTGACGGCGCGGGTCCACCATAGACGAGCGATACCCTGGCCAATACGGGTTGCTCGGCAGCCCGGGTCTCGCAATCGCATCCCAGGAGAGTCATGCGGCCCACTCGGTGGCGTCGGTCCACCCACGTACTCGTGGGTGTCGCGGTGCTGCTGCTCGTCACCGCGGTGGTGGCGGTGGGCGCCATGCTCACCACAGGCGGTCCCGCATCCGACGCGGCGCAGGCCGTCGACCGGCAGCCGGATCCGGCCGTCGCGGAGCCCGCTGTCTTCGGGCTCGCGCACACCGCCCCCGAGCCGAAACCCACCCTGCTCGCGGCCAGGCTGGCCCCGGTTGTCGCCGATCCGAATCTCGGACGGTTCACCGGCCGCGTCACCGACGCCGTCACCGGGACCGAGCTGTGGACCCAGGGTGCGTCGATCCCGATGCAGCCGGCCTCGACCAACAAGACACTCACCGCAGCGGCCGCGCTGCTCGCGCTCGATCGCGACGCCACGCTGAGAACCACGGTGCACACCGACGTCGACTCGCCGGGCGTGGTGATCCTCAAGGGCGGTGGTGATCCGACACTGTCGGCGGCAGGCCCCAAGACGCAGACCTGGTACCGCAACGCGGCCCGGATCGCCGACCTCGCCGATCAGGTGCGCGCGTCCGGTACCGCCGTCAGATCAGTGATGGTGGACCTGAGCGCCTACAGCGGCCCCACCATGGCGCCCGGCTGGGATCCGTTGGACATCCAGAACGGCGATATCGCCCCAATCGAGTCGGTGATGCTTGACGGTGGTCGCACCCAGCCGGTGAGCGTCGAGTCGCGACGGTCGAACACGCCTGGCCTGGACGCCGGACGGGCACTGGCCGTGGCGCTGGGCGTCAACCCGGCGAAGGTCGGTGTCGTGCCCTCGACGGTGGTTGAGGGGGACGAGATCGCCTCGGTTTCCTCGCCGCCGCTCATGGAACGGCTGCGCGACATGATGAACGCCTCGGACAACGTGATGGCCGAGAGCATTGGCCGCGAGGTCGCCGCGGCACTGGGCCGGCCGCAGAGCTTCGACGGAGCCGCCCACGCGGTGCTCGACGAGATCGGTGACGCCGGGATCGACACCACCGGGGCGGTGCTGTTCGACTCCAGCGGGCTGTCGATCGACGACAGGTTGACTGCGCAGACGCTGGATGAGGTCGTCGTCGCTGCCACCGGCGACGAGGAACCCCGATTGCGTCCACTCGTCGATCTGCTGCCCATCGCCGGTGGTAGCGGCACGCTGTCCAACCGGTTCCTGGACACCGCCCCTGGCCGTGACGCCGCGGGTTTCCTGCGCGCCAAGACCGGTTCGCTGACGGGTACCAACGCGTTGGCGGGCATCGTCACCGATGCGAGCGGCAGGGTCCTGACGTTCTCCCTGATCTCGAACGAGGCCGGTCCCACCGGACGCACGTCGATCGACGCGGTGGCCGCCGCACTGCGGTCCTGCGGGTGCAGCGCATGACTTCCGCCGCAGGCCCGACGGTCGGCCGCACCGTCGACTGGAATTTCGCCGCCACGGTCGGAGGCAAGCTGGTCCGGCCCGCGCCGGCGACCACCGACTACACGCGCAGGCAGGTCATCGACGAACTGGCCGACTCCGCACGGCGGGCAGAGCTGCCGGTGCGTGAGGTCACCGGGCTCAACGAGGGCTCCGAGATCGCCGAGGCGCGCGTCATTGACCGTCGTGAATGGGTGTGCGCCGCCACCGAATCCATGCGCGTCATGACAGGTGGGGACAATGGCGAAGGCAAGTCGAGCGGCCTGCTGACGCGCCGCATCACGGGCGCCCAGACAGGCGCCGTTCTGGCATTCATCTCGTCGGGCATCCTCGGCCAGTACGACCCGTTCACGGCAAATGGCGGTGAGCTACTCCTGGTGTACCCCAACGTCATTGCCGTCGAGCGCCTGATGCGGGTGTCACCCGTGGACTTCCGGCTCTGGGTGTGCCTGCACGAGGTGACCCACCGGGTGCAGTTCCGGGCCAATCCGTGGCTGGCCGGGTACATGTCGAGCACGCTCGGGGTGCTCACCGACGAGGACGGTCAGGACCTCGGTGCGATGATCGGCCGGCTCAATGAGTTCGTGCGCGATCGCAGGAACTCGAACGGCGAAGCCACCCAACCGAATTCCGAGGGCATCGTCGGACTGCTGCGGGCCGTCCAGTCCGAACCGCAACGCGAGGCGCTCGACAAACTGCTGGTGTTGGGCACCCTTCTGGAGGGCCACGCCGACCACGTGATGGACGCCGTCGGCCCCGCCGTGGTGCCGTCGGTGGCCACCATCCGGCGCAGGTTCAACGAGCGCAGGCAACGCCGACAACCCCCGCTGCAGCGCGTGATCCGGGCGCTTCTCGGTGTGGACGCCAAGATGAGTCAGTACACCCGGGGCAAGGCCTTCGTCGACGACGTGGTGGACAAGGTGGGTATGGCCAGGTTCAACACCGTGTGGACGTCACCCGAGACCCTGCCACTGCCAAGCGAAGTCGACGAGCCGCAGCGATGGATCGAACGGGTCCTGTAGCTGCGCTGCGTCGCGCGGTGGAGGACTTCATCCGCGCGAACCCGCCTGAGGAGAACCGATGGTGCGTCGCGCTGTCCGGCGGCGCGGACTCGCTCGCCCTGACCGCCGTCGCGGCCCGGCTGCGTCCCACCACGGCGCTGATCGTCGACCACGGACTGCAGGACGGCTCGGCCGGGGTCGCCGCCACAGCGCGTGAGCAGGCGCTCGCATTGGGCTGTGTGGAGGCCCGCGTGCTGCCGGTCAGCGTCGGCTCGGCGGGTGGTCCCGAGGCCGCCGCGCGCAGCGCCCGCTACGCCGCGCTGGATGCGGCGCGCGCGGGATTGTCCGTGCTGCTCGGGCACACGCTCGACGATCAGGCCGAGACGGTGCTGCTTGGTCTGGGCCGCGGGTCGGGTCCGCGATCCATCGCGGGGATGCGCGCACTGGATCCGCCGTGGGGCCGACCCCTGCTGGGGACGCGTCGGACCGTCACCGAGGCGGCCTGTGCGGAACTGGGGCTGTCGCCGTGGCACGACCCGCACAACACCGACCGGCGGTTCACCCGGGTGCGGCTGCGCACCGAGGTGCTGCCACTGCTCGAGGACGTGCTCGGTGGAGGTGTCGCCGAATCGCTGGCCCGCACCGCTGCCGCCCTGCGGGAGGACACCGAGACTCTCGACGCCCTCGCGCATGACGTGCTGGCCGGGTGCACGCCAGGGGCAGGCCTGGCGATCACCGACCTGATCGGGCTGCCCGCGTCGGTCCGGCGCCGGGTGATCCGTGGCTGGCTGCTGACCGGCGGCGCGACGGGCCTGACAGACAAGCAGATTCGCGGTATCGACGTCCTGGTCACCGGGTGGCGGGGACAAGGCGGCGTCGCTGTCGGATCACCGCTGCACCGCGAGCGACTCGTCGCCGTGCGGCGCGACGGAAGGCTCGAGCTGACCCGCGAACCCGTGTGAGCGGAAAGCGCTTGGTCGGTCGTATTGGTCGCAGGCGTCCCGACGTGGCACGCTGGTGCCGTGCCAGCGCATCGTGCCGCCGACCTGTATCCCGGTGACATCAAGTCGGTGCTCCTCTCCGAGGAGCAGATTCAAGCGCGGACCGCTGAGCTGGGTGACCAGATCGCATCCGTGTACCGCGACGCCATCGGGGACGACGGCCAGGACTTGCTCCTCGTCACGGTGCTCAAGGGTGCCGTCATGTTCGTCACCGACCTGTCGCGGGCGATCCCGATCCCCACACAGCTCGAGTTCATGGCGGTGAGTTCCTACGGCTCGGCCACATCGTCATCCGGTGTGGTGCGCATCCTCAAGGACCTCGACCGCGATATCAACGGCCGTGACGTGCTGATCGTCGAGGACATCGTCGACTCCGGGCTGACGCTGTCGTGGCTGCTGCGCAACCTCGCCACCCGCGGCCCCAGGTCGCTGGCCGTGTGCACGCTACTGCGCAAGCTCGATGCCGTGCGCGCCGACGTCGACATCACCTACGTGGGCTTCGACATCCCCAATGAGTTCGTCGTCGGTTACGGGCTCGACTACGCCGAGCGCTACCGCGATCTGCCGTACATCGGCACCCTCGACCCCAAGGTGTACTCAGACTCCTGACGAAGGGCAGCGTGCGATATGGCTCGAACGGAAACCGGAGTCGAATCCGGCACGGACGTCCATACGGCACTGCGCATCTGCCCCTTCTGCGAGGCGACGTGCGGCCTGACCCTCACGATCGACACGGGCCGGGTGACATCGGCCCGCGGTGACCGTGACGACGTGTTCAGCGCCGGGTTCATCTGCCCCAAGGGTGCGAGCTTCGGAGAACTCGACGCCGACCCGGACCGTCTGACCGCACCCCTGATCCGCCGCGACGGCGCGCTCGTCGAGGTGGGCTGGGACGAGGCCTTCCAGGCGGCCGCGGACGGGCTCGGCACCGTCCTGCGCGAGCACGGCGGACAGTCGGTCGCGGTCTACATCGGCAACCCGAACGCGCACACCATCGCGGGTGCGCTCTACCTGCCGCTGATCATCAAGGGCCTCGGCACCCATCTGACGTTCTCCGCGAGCACGCTGGACCAGATGCCCAAACACGTCGCGCTTGGGCTGATGTTCGGCAATCCGCTCGCGTTCACCGTGCCCGATCTCGACCGCACCGATCACCTCGTCGTCATCGGCGCCAATCCGCTGGTGTCCAACGGAAGCCTGGCCACCGCCGCGGACTTCGGCGGGAAGCTCAAGGCGTTGCGCCGCCGCGGCGGTCGCCTCGTCGTCATCGACCCGGCCCGCACCCGAACCGCGGAGCTGGCCGACCACCACATCGCACCGCGGCCCGGAACCGACGCCGCGCTCCTGTTCGCCATCGTGCACACACTCTTCGACGAGGGCCTGGTGTCCGACGACCTGGGTGGACTCGAGCCCCATGTCGAGGGCCTCGAGGACGTCGCCGTCCTGTCGGCGGGGTTCGCGCCCGAGACGGTCGCCGCACACTGCGGTGTGCCCGCCGAGGAGATCCGCACCGTGGCGCGTGAACTGGCCGCCGCCCCGAGCGCTGCCGTGTACGGCCGGATCGGCACCTCCACCGTGGAGTTCGGCACCATCGGCAGCTGGCTCATCGACGTCATCAACATCCTGACCGGCAACCTCGACCGGGCCGGCGGGGCGATGTTCCCGCAGTCGCCCGTCGGGTCCGCGCCGCGACCGCCCAAGCCGGGCAGGGGTTTTCGCACCGGCCGGTGGCACAGCAGGGTATCCGGACATCCCGAGGTGCTCTCCGAACTGCCCGCCGCTGCGTTGGCGGAGGAACTCGAGACACCAGGTGACGGGCAGCCCACGGCGATCATCACCGTCGCGGGCAACCCCGTGCTGTCGGCGCCCGACGGTGACCGCCTGAGCCGTGCGCTCGACGCCGTCGGCTTCATGCTCAGCGTCGATCCCTACCTCAACGAGACCACCCGGCACGCCGACGTCATCCTGCCGCCACCGCCGCCGTCACGTAGCGCCCACTTCGACGTCGCGTTGAGCAACACGCCGGTGCGCAACAACGCCCGCTACTCGCCGCCGGCTGTCGACCTCGCGCCGGATCAACCCGACGAGCCGGAGATCCTGGCGCGCCTCGCGCTTGTCCTGTACGGGATGGGGCCATTCGCCGATCCGGCGCTCGTCGACGAGCAGGTCATCGCGATGACACTGGCCAAGGAGACCTCCGACCCCGACTCGCCCGTTGCGGGCCGCGACCCCGAGGAACTGACCGCCATGCTGGCGTCGGGGCGAGGCTATGAGCGCAGGCTCGACATGATGCTGCGCCTCGGCCCCTACGGCGACTGGTTCGGCGCCAACCCGGAGGGGCTCACGCTGCAGCGGCTCAAGGACTCCCCGCACGGAATCGACCTCGGCGCGTTGCGGCCCCGGCTGACTGAGGTGCTGCGAACCCCGTCGGGCAAGGTGGAACTCGCGCCGGCGGCGCTGGTCGCCGACGTGGCGCGGCTGACGGCGTCCCTAAACCGTGGCGTGGACGATTTCGTGCTGATCGGCCGTCGCCATCTGCGGTCCAACAACAGCTGGATGCACAATGTGCCCGCGCTGGCCGGCGGCACCAACCGCTGCACGCTGCGAATGCATCCGGCTGACGCGGCAGAACTCGGCGTCACCGACTGGGCCCGCATCAAGGGTCCCGGTGGTGAACTCGAGGCCCCCGTCGAGATCACCGACACCATCCGCCGTGGCGTCGTCTCCCTGCCGCACGGGTGGGGCCACGGCCAGAGCGGGACCAGGCAGGCCGTCGCCGCGGGTCAGGCAGGGGTGAATGTCAATCAGCTCAACGACGGCACGTCGCTGGATCCGTTGTCGGGAACGTCTGTGCTGAGCGGGATTCCGGTGCAGATCGCACCGGCGGGCAGGAGCGAAGCGACCGGGGGATAGTTCCGGCGGGCAGGAGCGAAGCGACCGGGGGATAGTTCCGGCGGGCAGGAGCGAAGCGACCGGGGGTTAGATCCGGCCTAGCGCAGCTCCCAGACCACCGTCACCGAGAAGCCGACGGTCTGCTCGCCGGGCTGTAGCGGCGCATCGGCCTGCATCGCCTCGAAACGCGGCATCGGCGTCGGCGGCGGTGTGCTGCCCGAATCGACCTCGGAGATCGAGATGACGTCGCCCAGGCTCAGACCCGACAGCTGCGAGTACTGCTGGGCGCGATCCTTGGCGTCGTTGAACGCGCGAGCGCGGGCGTCCTTCACCAGCTGGGAGTTGTCCTCGATGGAGAAGCTGACTGAATTGATGCGGGTGGCGTTGCCGCCGGTGGTCTGAATCGCGGTGATCGTCGGAGACGCGGCGTCGATACTGCGGATCTTCACCGCGATCGAATTGCTCGCCCGGTAACCGGTGATGACGGAGTTGTCCCCGTACTGCGGCGACAGGCTGACGTCTGTGGTGCTGATGTCCTTGCGGTCGATGCCCTGATTCGCGACGGCGTCGATAACCGCGGTCATGCGCTCGTTCGTCTGGTTCATCGCGGCGGTGGCATCCGATGCGGTCGACTCGATCGCGGCGTTGACCGTGACGGTGTCGGGTGCACCCTGAACCTTGCCCTCACCCACCACGGTGACCTGGCGGGGAACGGGTCCGTCGGGTCCGGAGACCGGCGATGCGGGGGAGGCGTCACACGCCGAGAGGCCGGCCACCATCAGCCCCGCCGCGGCGAGAACGAGGATCCGGGACGGCTTCTTCATCCACGCGCACAACGGCATACGGACTGGCATACCCCGCACCCTACAGATCTGATCGGTGTGCGCCGATGAACTCGAGTAAGGCCGCGTTGACCTCATGGGGGCGCTCCTGCTGCAGCCAGTGCCCCGCGCCGGGGATCATCACCTCGCGGTAGTCGCCGGTGACGACCTCGCGCGCCCGGGCGGGCCGGTTGACCGTCAGCGCCGGATCGGCCGAGCCGCCGACGAACAGGGCGGGCACGGTGATGGTGGTGGCGGGCATCACCGCCGTCAGCTCCCAGTTGCGATCGAGGTTGCGGTACCAGTTCAGCGGGCCGGTGAATCCCGTGCGGGTGAACTCCGCGACGTAGTGGTCGAACTCGCGGCGGCCGATCCACGGTGGCAACCCGCCGGGTTCGGCAATCCGGTCGATGAACCCCAGCGGTCCCGGTGCGTGCATACGAGACGCGGCGGCCCGGTCGTCCGGATCGGTACCGCTCATGATCCGCCGCAGCGTCGTCGCCGGATCGCGGTCCATCTCGGCGTCGGCCACACCGGGTTGCTGAAAGTGGAGCATGTAGAAGAAGTGCTCGCCGAACGTCCGTCGCAGCGCCTCGGTCGGTGGGCGCTTGGGCCGGGGCACCGGTGGCATGCTCAGCCCGGCGACGGCCTTCACCCGGTCGGGGTGGAGCAGCGGGAAGTGCCAGGTGAGGATGGCGCCCCAGTCGTGGCCGACGACGACGGCCTGTTCGGCGTCGACGTCATCGAGCAGTCCGGCGAGATCGCCGGTCAGGGCGATGATGTCGTAGTCGGTGACGGCCTCGGGTCGTGACGAGCCGCCGTAGCCACGCTGATCGGGTGCCAGCACGTGGAATCCGGCATCGGCCAGCGCCTGCACCTGATGGCGCCAGGCGTATGCGAGGTCGGGGAAGCCGTGCACGAGGAGGACCACCGGCGCGCCGCGCTCACCGGCCTCGGTGACCCGCAGCCGCACCCCGTTGACCTCGACGTAGCGTTCGATGGGGTCGACCACGGACTCACCCAAGCACAGCAACCGAGCGCGGCCGTGGGTGGATCGGGTTGGTGGGAACCCGGCGGCGACCGTGCGACGTTGGGCAAGCGGTAGCCTTGAACAACCCAAACTGTGAGTACCGGAAGGACCGGGCCGGCGTAGCACCAGCCGGCCAAAAACAACGATGAACCGAAAGAACGTCATCCGCACCCTCAGCGCGATAGCGGTCGTGTTGCTGCTGGGGTGGTCCTTCTTCTACTTCAGCGACGACACGCGAGGGTACAAGCCCGTCGACACGTCGGTGGCGATCGCGCAGGTCAATGCCGACAACGTCAACAGCGCCCAGATCGATGACCGCGAGCAGCAGGTACGTCTCGACCTGAAGAACGGCAACGGCGACACCGAGAACAGCAACAAGATCATCTCCAAGTACCCCACGGGGTACGGGGTGCAGCTGTTCGAGGCCCTGAACGCCAAGAACGCCAAGGTCAACACCGTCGTCAACCAGGGCAGTGTGCTGGGCTCGCTGTTGATCTACCTGTTGCCGCTGCTCCTGCTGGTCGGCCTGTTCGTGATGTTCTCCCGCATGCAGTCGGGCGGACGAATGGGCTTCGGGTTCGGCAAGTCCAAGGCCAAGCAGCTGAGCAAGGACATGCCCAAGACCACGTTCGCCGACGTCGCGGGCGTCGACGAGGCGGTCGAGGAGCTCTACGAGATCAAGGACTTCCTGCAGAACCCGACGCGGTATCAGGCGCTCGGCGCCAAGATCCCCAAGGGCGTGCTGCTGTACGGCCCGCCCGGTACCGGCAAGACGCTGCTGGCCCGCGCCGTCGCCGGTGAGGCCGAGGTCCCGTTCTTCACCATCTCCGGCTCGGACTTCGTCGAGATGTTCGTCGGCGTCGGGGCCTCGCGCGTTCGCGACATGTTCGAGCAGGCCAAGCAGAACAGCCCCTGCATCATCTTCGTCGACGAGATCGACGCCGTCGGCCGCCAGCGCGGCGCCGGCCTCGGCGGTGGGCACGACGAACGCGAACAGACGCTCAATCAGCTGCTGGTCGAGATGGACGGTTTCGGTGACCGCCAGGGCGTCATCCTGATCGCCGCCACCAACCGGCCCGACATCCTCGACCCGGCGCTGCTGCGGCCGGGCCGCTTCGACCGTCAGATCCCGGTGTCCAATCCCGATATCGCGGGGAGGCGCGCGGTGCTGCGCGTGCACTCGGCGGGTAAGCCGATCGCCCCCGACGCCGACCTCGACGGATTGGCCAAGCGCACCGTCGGTATGTCCGGCGCCGATCTGGCCAACGTCATCAACGAGGCCGCCCTGCTGACGGCCCGCGAGAACGGCACCGTCATCACTGGCGCCGCGCTCGAGGAGGCCGTCGACCGTGTCGTCGGCGGGCCGCGCCGCAAGGGCCGCATCATCAGCGAGCACGAGAAGAAGATCACCGCCTACCACGAGGGTGGTCACACCCTGGCGGCGTGGGCGATGCCCGATATCGAGCCGATCTACAAGGTCACGATCCTGGCCCGCGGTCGCACCGGTGGTCACGCGGTCGCTGTCCCCGAGGACGACAAGGGTCTGATGACCCGGTCAGAGATGATTGCCCGCCTGGTCTTCGCCCTGGGTGGTCGCGCGGCCGAGGAACTGGTGTTCCGGGAGCCGACGACGGGCGCGGTGTCCGATATCGAGCAGGCCACCAAGATCGCGCGCGCCATGGTCACCGAGTACGGCATGAGCGCCAAGCTGGGTGCGGTCCGCTACGGCACCGAGCACGGCGACCCGTTCCTGGGTCGCACGATGGGCACGCAGGCCGACTACAGCCACGAGGTCGCGCAGATCATCGATGACGAGGTCCGTAAGCTCATCGAGGCCGCCCACACCGAGGCGTGGGAGATCCTGTCCGAGTACCGCGACGTGCTCGACATCCTCGCCGGTGAGCTTCTCGAGAAGGAGACGCTGCACCGCGTCGAACTCGAGGCGATCTTCGGTGATGTCCAGAAGCGGCCCCGGCTCACGATGTTCGACGACTTCGGGGGCCGCGTGCCGTCGGACAAGCCGCCGATCAAGACTCCCGGTGAACTCGCCATCGAACGCGGCGAGGAGTGGCCCAAGCCCGCTCCTGAGCCGGCGTTCAAGGCGGCCATCGCGGCCGCATCTCGCGCCGCAGAGGCGGCCGGAGGGCCATACGGCCCCGGCGGCCCGAATGGCTCCGGCGGCAACGGGACCGGTGTCAACGGGCAGGGCCACGGCGGTTGGCCCAACGGCGCCCCCGCGAACGGCGCGCCCGACAATGCCGGACAGACACAGCCCGACTACGGCGCCCCCGCCGGTTGGCACGCACCAGGCTGGCCCCCTCGGCCAGGCCAGCAGGGTCACCCGGGCCAGCAGGGACAGCAGGGGCAGTGGTACCCGCCGCCGCCGCCGTCGGGGTGGGCGCCGCAGCCAGGAGGCCAGCCGCCGTATCCGCAGTATCAGCCGTACCCGCAGCCCGGGCCACACGTCCCGCAGGGGCGCTCACACGATCCGAATCGGACGCCGAGCCCTCCGCAAGACGAACAGGGAGACGGCCGGTCCGGCGACCAGCCCACCCCACCCCCACCGGGCTGATACGAACGGAGTGACTAGATGACGCGGTCGGAGATCGACCCGGTGCGGCGCACTGTGCCCCCGGCGTTCGACCAGGCTCGTGCCGAGGCCGCAGTCCGTGAGTTGCTCATCGCGGTCGGCGAGGATCCCGACAGGCACGGATTGATCGACACCCCTGCCAGGGTGGCGCGCGCGTACCAGGAGATGTTCGCGGGCCTCTACATCGATCCGGATCACGTGCTGGACACCACGTTCGACGAGCAGCACGACGAACTCGTACTGGTCAAGGAAATCCCGATGTACTCCACGTGCGAGCATCATCTGGTGGCGTTCCACGGGGTTGCGCACGTCGGTTACATCCCGGGCGTCGACGGGCGTGTGACAGGCCTGTCCAAGATCGCGCGGCTCGTCGACCTCTACGCGAAGCGCCCGCAGGTGCAGGAGCGACTGACCGCTCAGGTCGCGGACGGGTTGATGCGCAGGCTCAATCCGCGCGGCGTCATTGTCGTGATCGAGGCCGAGCACCTGTGCATGGCGATGCGTGGTGTTCGCAAGCCCGGCGCCATCACCACGACGTCGGCCGTCCGCGGTCAGTTCAAGGTCGACAACGCATCACGGGCCGAGGCGCTGGACCTGATTCTGCGACGGTGAGACCGACACGCGCGACCCCTCATCCCGTCGCTTCGCTCGCCCCGTTGGTGATGGGAGTCGTCAACGTCACCGATGACTCCTTCTCCGACGGCGGACTCTTTCTCGACAGGCAGCGCGCCGTCGAGCACGGCTTGGCACTGGCTGCCGAGGGTGCGCGGATAATCGACGTCGGCGGTGAGTCGACCCGACCCGGCGCGGTGCGGATCGAGGCATCCGTGGAGACCGCCCGCGTGCTTCCCGTCGTCAAAGAGCTTGCCGAGCAGGGGATCACGGTCAGCATCGACACCATGCACGCCGACGTGGCACGGGCCGCGTTGGAGAACGGCGCCAGCATCGTCAACGACGTTTCCGGTGGGCGCGCCGACCCTGCCATGGCCCCGCTGCTCGCCGATGCCGGCGTGCCGTGGGTGCTGATGCACTGGCGTCCTCTGGACGCCGGTGAGCCACACCGGGTGCCCGACTACCGCGACGTGGTCACCGATGTGCGCACCGAACTCCTTGCCGCCGTCGACGCCGCCGTGGCAGCCGGTGTTGACCCCGCCAACCTGATCATCGATCCGGGTCTGGGCTTTGCGAAGTCCGCCGCCCACAACTGGGCGCTGCTGCGGGCGCTGCCGGATCTGGTCGCCACCGGAATCCCGGTCCTGGTGGGGGCGTCGCGCAAGCGCTTCCTCGGAACGCTGCTCGCCGAGCCCACGGGCCAGGTACGCCCACCGGACGGCCGGGAGACGGCCACCGCGGTGATCTCCGCGCTGGCCGCGCTGCACGGTGCCTGGGGTGTTCGAGTGCACGATGTGCGCGCGTCGGTGGACGCACTGAAGGTCCTGGGTGCCTGGCAGGGGCGAAGCGATGTGGAGGGTGTCGGCGACCATGGCTGATCGAATTGAGCTGCGCGGCTTGACCGTTCGAGGAAACCACGGTGTGTTCGATCACGAGCGGGTCGAGGGCCAGGACTTCGTCGTGGATCTGACGGTGTGGGTCGACCTCGCCGCCGCGGCCGCCAGTGATGACCTGGCAGACACCCTCGACTACGGATCGTTGGCGCAGCGCGCGGCGGACATCATTGCCGGACCGCCGCGAAACCTGATCGAGACGGTCGCCGCCGAGATCGCCGAGGACGTCATGGTCGATGCACGAGTGCACGCCGTTGAGGTGGTGGTGCACAAGCCGCACGCACCGATCCCGTTGTCGTTCACCGATGTTGCCGTTGTGGCTCGCAGGTCCAGGCGCTCCGGCAGGGGTGGCCCCGAGTGACTCGAGTCGTGTTGTCCATCGGATCGAACCTCGGCGATCGCCTGGCCCGGCTGCAATCAGTGGTGGACGGTCTGGGTGCCGCGGTGCGGGCCGTGTCCCCGGTCTATGAGACGGCAGCGTGGGGTGGTGTCGAACAGGGGCCCTTCCTCAACGCCGTGGTGATCGCCGACGATCCCGCGTTGGACGCTCGGGCGTGGCTGCGGCGAGGCCAGGAACTCGAGCGCGCTGCCGACCGCGTCCGCGAGGTGCATTGGGGCCCGCGCACACTCGACGTCGACATCGTCACGTGTCATGACGGCTCGGCCGAGGTGACGTCTGACGACGAGGAACTCACCCTGCCGCATCCGCTGGCACATCAGCGGGCCTTCGTCCTTGCCCCCTGGCTGGCAGTGGATCCGTCGGCCACTTTGACCGTGGCCGGTGAGACGACACCCGTCGCAGCACTGCTCGACGCCATCGACGCCGACGAGCGGGCGGGCGTGCGCCAAGTCGATCTGGCGTTGGCACTCTGATGGGACCGACCCGCAAGCGTGACCTGACGGTGGCGACCCTGATCGCGGCTGTCGCCGGCTACATCCTGGTGATCGGCCTGTACCGGTGGTTCCCGCCGCTGACGGTGTGGACGGGGCTGTCGCTCCTCCTGGTCGGGGCCGCCGAGGCCGGGTGGGGGTTCTACATCCGGTCGAAGATCGGCGCCGGTGAGATCGGGCCAGGACGCGGGCGGGTGCACCCGTTGGCCGTGGCGCGTGCGGTCACCATCGCGAAGGCGTCGGCATGGATGGGGGCGGTGGTACTCGGCTGGTGGATCGGCGTCATCGTGTATCTGCTCCCGCGTCGAGACGTGATCAGGGTGGCGGGCGAGGACACCGCGGGTGCCGTCGTCGCGGCGTTGAGCGCGCTGGCTCTGGTGATCGGGGCGCTCTGGCTACAGCATTGCTGCAAGTCTCCGCAGGATCACTCCGAGGACCCGGATGGCGTTCCGGAGTAGCCGATCTGCGAGGTCGGTGCGCCGAATCGCCGAACTGGTCGACACGCGATGTGAGCTGTGACCGGTACAGTCGGCCCATGACCGATCCGACTCGTGGGACGCGCTCTCGGCGCGCCACCCGGAGGCCGGGTTGGGCGCTTATGACGACGTTGCTGGTGCTCGCCATTCTGGCCAGTTCTGCGCTGGTGTTCACCAATCGCGTTGAGCTGCTGAAGCTTGCCGTGATCGTCGCACTGTGGGCCGCGGTGGTCGCGGCGTTCGTGTCCTTCATCTACCGCAGGCAGGCCGACGTCGACTCCGCCAGGGCCCGTGACCTCAAGCTCGTCTACGACTTGCAGCTCGACCGCGAGATCTCGGCGCGCCGCGAGTACGAACTGTCCGTCGAGTCCGCGGTGCGACGTGAGCTGGCCTCCGAGATGCAATCGCAGGCCGCCGACGAGGTGGCCAGCCTGCGCGCCGAACTCGCGGCACTGCGTGCGAACCTCGAGATCCTCTTCGACACCGATCTGGCGCACCGTCCCGCGCTGGAGACCGAGCGCAGCAGCGTGCACGGGTTCGCCGACTGGGATGGCGCCGATGACGGATCGGATCGCGAGCGCTTCGCGCCGGGCCGCGTCATAAGCAGCCGTATCGACACCGAGGATGCTGACGCGACCGACCCCAACACCGAGGAGAGCCCGATCATCGACGTCCCTGTCGAGCCACCGCCGGCGGAACCCGATTGGGCAGTGCAGCCGGCCGCTGGTGCGCATCGACGGCCGTCCGAGGTCGACCCGGCATCACGCTGGCAAGCCCCGGCACCGGTGACGCCGCCACCGCCGCCGGTGACGCCGGTAATGCCGACGCCGCCGCCGGTGCCGCCACCACCGCCACCGGAGCCGACGTGGACACCCGAGCCGGCGCCCGCCCCGGCGGCGTCCGGAGCTGCGCGTCCGTGGCTGCCCTCGCAGCCTCCGGTGTCCGCACCACCGACGACCCCGCCTGCTTCGGTGCTGCCACCGCCACCGCCACCGCCACCGCCGCCACCCGTGCAGCAGCCCGCGGCGCGTTCGCCGTGGCAGGAACCCGAGCGTCCCGGTCGACACACCTCGGATCCCGAACCCGCAGTCACATCGACCGGGTGGCGGCCCGTACCGGCCGAGGGCGAGTTCATCCCCGCAGGCACCCCGGGCAGCAACTGGGTCGCCCCGACGGTGGACAACGGGGCCGAACTCCCATCACCTCCCGCCGTACCCCTGGTGCCTCCGGCCGTGACGTCGCCTCCGGCCGTGACACCGTCTCCCGCCATGGCACCGCCTTCGACCGAGCCCGGGGCCGGCGGCAGGCACTGGACGCCTCAGGACCCGGCGGCCTCGGAGCCGGCGCGTCGGGCACGGCACTCGTCTCCCGGGCAGGATCCGGGCCGGCCGTCGCCGCCCACCCTCGCGACCGCTGCGCCGCCGACCTCCCGCGAGCCCGAGAAGCCGCGCCCGTCGCGGCACCGCGGCCCGGAAGAACCCGAGGAACGCGAGGAGCCCAGCGAACCGGAAGGGCAGCACAGCGGTGGCCTGCCGGCATCGGAGTTGCTGGCACGGCTGCAGGGAAGCTCGACGGGAGGCGGCAGGCGCCGTCGTCGCGAGGAGTGAGCTAGTCTCTTGGCGTCCGTCCGGTACCCGTGGAGCGGGACCGGAACGAGTTAACTCATGACGTCAGCGAGGTCGTCGCAGTGGGGACCCCCAACGCATTCCGCCCGGCCCGTCTCGCGGTGGGCATCATCTCCGCAGGTCGGGTCGGTACGGCCCTCGGGGTAGCGCTCGAACGGGCCGAGCACGTCGTGGCGGCCTGCAGCGCCATCTCGAGTGCCTCGCTGCGGCGCGCCGAGCAGCGACTGCCCGATTCTCCTGTGCTACCCGTGGACGAGGTTGCGCGCCGCGCGGAGTTGTTGCTGCTGGCGGTCCCCGACGCAGAACTGGCGGGCCTGGTGTCGGGCCTGGCGGCCACCGGCTCGGTCCGACCGGGCACCATCGTCGTCCACACCTCGGGAGCCAACGGCGTCACGCTGCTGAACCCCCTCACCGAACAGGGCTGCATCCCGCTGGCGATCCACCCGGCGATGACCTTCACCGGAGCCGACGAGGACATCGCCCGGCTATCGGAGTCCTGCTTCGGGATCACCGCGGCCGACGAGGTCGGCTACGCCATCGCGCAGTCCCTGGTCCTCGAGATCGGCGGTGAGCCGTTCCGAGTGCGTGAGAACGCCCGAACGCTGTACCACGCAGCGCTTGCACATGCGGGCAATCACGTCAGCACCGTGGTGCTCGACGCCGTCGAGGCACTTCGCGTCGCGCTCCGGGGGCAGGAGTTGCTGGGGCAGGAACTCGTCGGTGACGGCCCGGGCGGGCTCGCCGAGCGGGTCATCGCCCCACTGGCTCGGGCATCGCTCGACAACGCGTTGCGCCGCGGCCAGAGTGCGCTGACGGGCCCCGTGGCCCGTGGTGACGCATCGGCGGTGCGTGCGCACCTGCTGGCCTTCGCCGAAGCCGATCCCGAACTCGGGCAGGCATACCGGGCGAACTCGCTGCGGACCGCGCAGCGGGCGCACGCCTCCGAAGACGTATTCGCCGTATTGACCGCCGATCCCGGGGAGAAGTCCTGAGTACTCGCAAACCGCCCAAGTTCAACCCGGGCGAACTCAACGTCTACTCGCGACCGAGCGAGATGGCCGATGTCTCGCGTGCCCTGCGCGCGACCGGTCGCCGCATCATGCTGGTGCCCACGATGGGCGCGCTGCACGACGGGCACCTCTCTCTGGTGCGTGCCGCCAAGCGGGTGCCGGGCTCCGTCGTCGTGGTGTCGATCTTCGTGAACCCCTTGCAGTTCGGCGCCGGTGAGGACCTCGACGCCTATCCGCGGCCGCTGGACGCCGACCTCGCGCTGTTGCGGGCGGAGGGCGTCGAGATCGCCTTCACGCCGACGGCCGCCGACATGTATCCGGCGGGCCAACGCACCACGGTCCTGCCGGGCCCGCTGGGCGCCGAACTCGAGGGCGATTCGCGGCCAACGCATTTCGCGGGCATGCTGACCGTCGTTCTCAAGCTGCTGCAGATCGCGCGACCGGATCGGGCGTTCTTCGGTGAGAAGGACTACCAGCAGCTGGTACTGGTCCGACAGATGGCCGACGATTTCAATCTCGACGTGCGGATCGTCGCGGTGCCCATCGTGCGGGAACCCGACGGCCTCGCGATGTCCTCGCGCAACGCCTATCTCGACGACGTGCAGCGCGAACACGCGGGTGCGTTGTCCGCTGCGCTGCTGGCAGGTATGTACGCCGCGTCGCGCGGTGTGGACGCCGCACTGGATGCGGCGCGGGCCGTCCTCGACGAGGTACCGGCCATCGACGTCGAGTACATCGAGATCCGCGACACCTGGCTGGGGCCACCACCCGCCGAGGGGGTTGCCCGACTGCTGGTGGCGGGCAGGCTCGGGCGAACGCGGCTGCTGGACAACATCGCGATCGACATCGGCGCATCCGCCGGCATCGACGGGCACTCCCGGGTCGAGTCGGATGGGAACCACGAATTACCCTGGAGGAATTGATGTTCCGCACAATGCTGAAGTCGAAGATTCACCGGGCCACGGTGACGCAGGCGGACCTGCACTACGTCGGATCGGTGACCATCGACGAGGATCTGATGGACGCGGCCGACCTGCTCGAGGGCGAGCAGGTGACCATCGTCGACATCGACAATGGCAACCGCTTGGTGACCTATGCCATCACCGGTGAACGCGGCAGCGGCGTCATCGGGATCAACGGTGCGGCGGCCCACTTGATTCACCCGGGCGATCTGGTGATCCTGATCGCCTACGCCACGCTGGCGGATGCCGAGGCCCGGTCGTATGAGCCCCGGATCGTCTTCGTCGACGGACAGAACCGCCAGCTCGACCTCGGTGTCGATCCCGCCCACGTGCCGGCCAACGCCGCCGGCCTGATGTCCCCGCGGTAGACCGTGCTACTCGCGATCGACGTCCGCAACACCCACACCGTCGTCGGGCTGATATCGGGCTCGGGTGACCACGCGAAGGTGGTGCACAACTGGCGAATTCGCACCGAATCCGAGGTCACCGCCGATGAGCTGGCACTCACCATCGACGGGCTGATCGGCGACGACGCCGAACGCCTCACCGGCGCCACCGGGCTGTCCACGGTGCCGTCGGTGCTGCACGAGATCAGGGTGATGCTCGAGCAGTACTGGCCCTCTGTTCCGCACGTGCTCATCGAACCCGGTGTGCGGACTGGTATTCCGCTGCTCGTCGACAACCCGAAGGATATTGGGGCCGACCGCATCGTCAACTGCCTTGCCGCCTATCACCGGTTCCGGGGTGCCGCGATCGTCGTCGACTTCGGCTCGTCGATATGCGTTGACGTCGTGTCGGCCAAGGGGGAGTTCCTGGGTGGTGCCATCGCCCCCGGCGTGCAGGTGTCCTCGGATGCCGCCGCGGCGCGCTCGGCCGCGCTGCGCCGTGTCGAGCTGACTAGGCCGCGTTCGGTCGTCGGAAAGAACACCGTGGAGTCGATGCAGTCCGGTGCGGTGTTCGGCTTCGCCGGTCTGGTCGACGGGTTGGTGAACCGGATCCGCGACGATATCGACGGATTCGGCGGCGACGACGTCGCGGTCGTGGCGACCGGACACACCGCGCCGCTGGTGCTGCCCGATCTGCGCACCGTCGAGCACTACGACAAGCACCTGACATTGGACGGGCTGCGCATGGTGTTCGAGCGCAATAGAGACAACCAGCGGGCCAAGCGCTAACCGCACTGGGGTCGTGAGGAGCGTGGCCTCAGCGGTCGCGTCGGTGGGGCCGGGCGCGACTTCATTTAAGCTGGCACGTCGTGAGCACTGCAGATGATCTCGAGTCCGACGTCCCCGAGCAGTTTCGGATCCGTCAGGCCAAACGGGAGCGACTGCTCGCCGAGGGCCGCGATCCGTACCCGGTGGAGGTGCCGCGCACTCACACCCTCGCCGAGGTTCGGGATTCCTACCCCGACCTCGAGCCCGCCGCCGAGACGGGCGAGTACGTGGGTGTCGCCGGGCGCGTGGTGTTCGCCCGCAATTCGGGGAAGTTGTGCTTCGCGACGCTGCAGGAGGGCGACGGTACCCAACTCCAGGTGATGCTGAGCCTCGACAAGGTCGGCCAGGAGTCCCTCGATGCGTGGAAGGGCGATGTCGATCTTGCCGACATCGTCTTCGTCCACGGCGAGGTGATCAGCTCCCGTCGCGGTGAACTGTCTGTGCTTGCGGATTCGTGGCAAATAATCTCCAAGGCTCTGCGGCCACTCCCCGTCGCGCACAAGGAGATGAGTGAGGAGTCGCGGGTCCGTCAGCGTTACGTCGATCTGATCGTCCGCCCGGAGGCGCGCAGCATTGCTCGCCAGCGCATCGCGGTTGTCCGTGCCGTTCGTTCCGCACTGGAGCGCCGAGGATTTCTCGAAGTCGAGACGCCGATACTGCAGACGCTCGCCGGCGGTGCCGCGGCGCGGCCATTCGTCACCCACTCGAATGCCCTCGACACCGACCTGTTCCTCCGGATCGCACCTGAGTTGTTCCTCAAGCGATGCTTGGTCGGAGGATTCGAGAGAGTCTTCGAGTTGAATCGGGTTTTCCGTAACGAAGGCGCGGATTCCACGCATTCGCCGGAATTCGCGATGCTGGAGACTTATCAGGCGTACGGCACCTACGACGATTCTGCGATCGTGACGCGGGAACTTATTCAGGAGGTCGCCGACGAGGCGATTGGCACCAGAAACGTCCCGCTGCCCGACGGATCCACCTACGATCTCGACGGCGAATGGGACATGGTGGAAATGTACCCGTCCCTGTCATCGGCGCTGGGTGAGGAGATCACCCCGGACACCGGTGTCGATCGGTTGTGGGCGATCGCGGATGGCCTGGGCGTGGAGATTCCCCGAGACCGGGGTTTCGGCCACGGCAAGCTGGTCGAGGAGCTCTGGGAGCATCAGGTCGGCGACAAGCTGTGGGCCCCAACTTTCGTGCGGGACTTCCCTGTCGAGACGTCGCCTCTCACACGTGAACACCGCACTATTCCCGGTGTCACCGAGAAGTGGGATCTCTACATCCGCAAGTTCGAGCTGGCGACGGGATACTCCGAACTCATCGATCCGGTGATCCAACGCGAGCGATTCGCGGCTCAGGCCCGTGCCGCCGCGGCGGGTGACGACGAGGCAATGCTTCTCGACGAGGATTTCCTCACCGCATTGGAGTACGCCATGCCACCCACTACGGGAACCGGAATGGGCATCGATCGATTGTTGATGGCATTGACGGGCTTGTCGATTAGGGAGACGGTTTTGTTCCCGATTGTCCGTCGTCACGGGAACTGATCACCAGATATCATACTTGTTGAATGATTTGAGTTCTTGTGCCAATATTGCCGTAAGGGTTCGTTGGACCCGTCAGTGCAGCAGAAGGGTCAGTGTGGACTTATGGCGAAGAAGGTAACCGTCACGTTGGTCGACGATTTCGACGGCGAAGGTGCTGCAGACGAAACCGTCGAATTTGCGATCGATGGCGTGAGTTATGAGATCGACCTTTCGTCCAAGAATGCCGCGAAGCTGCGCAACGATATGAAGCAATGGCTCGAGGCGGGGCGTCGTGTCGGCGGCCGTCGACGTGGCCGAGCTGTGGGCACTGGCCGTGGCCGGGCCTCGATCGACCGGGAGCAGAGCGCTGCCATCCGGGAGTGGGCACGCCGCAATGGACACAACGTGTCGACGCGCGGCCGTATCCCGGCAGACGTCATCGACGCGTTCCACGCGGCAACGTAGGCAGGCATTGCCGATTCCGTCTGCGCCGGTCGTTGGGCGCAGATCGGCGTTCGCTCGTGGCGTACCGATTGGGCTCCGTTGCGGAACGTTCGGCGCCTACCTGGCGTTGGTCACGTAACAGGCCAATTGCGTAGCGCTCGATTGCCGGAGACACCCAGGGCAGCCGGGGCTGCCGCCCACTACAGTGGACGGCAGGTGCAGGACGCGGTGCTACCGCGTGACGAGCTGCGCTATCTGATCGAGAGCAGGTAACCACCGATGTTCGAACGCTTCACTGACCGCGCACGGCGCGTCGTCGTCCTGGCCCAAGAAGAGGCCCGGATGCTCAATCACAACTACATCGGCACCGAGCACATCCTCTTGGGACTCATTCACGAGGGCGAGGGCGTGGCGGCCAAGTCGCTGGAATCTCTCGGCATCTCGTTGGAGGGCGTGCGTAGCCAGGTCGAGGAGATCATCGGCCAGGGCCAGCAGGCGCCGTCCGGACACATTCCCTTCACGCCGCGGGCCAAGAAGGTCCTCGAGCTGTCCCTGCGCGAGGCGCTGCAGCTCGGCCACAACTACATCGGCACCGAGCACATTCTGCTCGGGCTGATTCGCGAGGGCGAGGGTGTCGCAGCCCAGGTGCTGGTCAAGCTCGGCGCCGAACTCACTCGGGTGCGCCAGCAGGTCATCCAGCTGCTGAGCGGTTACCAGGGCAAGGAGACCGCCGAGGCCGGTACCGGCGGCCGTGGCGGCGAGGCGGGCAACCCGTCGACGTCGCTGGTCCTGGACCAGTTCGGCCGTAACCTCACCGCCGCTGCCATGGAGGGCAAGCTCGATCCGGTCATCGGCCGTGAGAAGGAAATCGAGCGGGTCATGCAGGTGCTGAGCCGCCGCACCAAGAACAACCCGGTGCTGATCGGTGAGCCCGGCGTCGGCAAGACCGCCGTCGTCGAGGGTCTCGCGCAGGCCATCGTGCACGGTGAGGTCCCCGAGACGCTCAAGGACAAGCAGCTGTACACCCTCGACCTGGGTTCCCTGGTCGCGGGTAGCCGCTACCGCGGTGACTTCGAGGAACGCCTCAAGAAGGTGCTCAAGGAGATCAACACCCGCGGCGACATCATCCTGTTCATCGATGAGCTGCACACGCTCGTCGGTGCGGGTGCTGCCGAGGGCGCGATCGACGCGGCAAGCATCCTCAAGCCGAAGCTGGCTCGCGGTGAGCTGCAGACCATCGGTGCCACCACGCTCGACGAGTACCGCAAGTACATCGAGAAGGACGCCGCCCTGGAGCGCCGGTTCCAGCCGGTCCAGGTGGGCGAGCCGACCGTCGAGCACACCATCGAGATCCTCAAGGGTCTGCGGGACCGGTATGAGGCACACCACCGTGTCTCGATCACCGACGGCGCGATTGTCGCCGCGGCGACACTGGCCGACCGGTACATCAACGACCGGTTCCTGCCGGACAAGGCCATCGACCTGATCGACGAGGCCGGCGCCCGGATGCGAATCCGCCGGATGACCGCTCCGCCAGACCTGCGCGAGTTCGACGAGAAGATCGCCGACGCGCGCCGCGAGAAGGAGTCCGCGATCGACGCGCAGGACTTCGAGAAGGCCGCCAATCTGCGCGACAAGGAGAAGCAGCTCGTCGCGCAGCGCGCCGAGCGGGAGAAGCAGTGGCGCTCCGGTGATCTTGACGTGGTCGCCGAGGTCGACGACGAGCAGATCGCCGAGGTCCTCGGCAATTGGACCGGTATCCCGGTGTTCAAGCTGACGGAGGCCGAGACCACGCGCCTGCTGCGCATGGAGGACGAGCTGCACAAGCGGATCATCGGCCAGGAGGATGCCGTCAAGGCCGTCTCCAAGGCGATCCGTCGTACCCGTGCGGGGCTCAAGGATCCGAAGCGCCCGTCGGGCTCGTTCATCTTCGCCGGCCCGTCCGGTGTCGGTAAGACCGAGCTGTCCAAGGCGCTCGCCGAGTTCCTGTTCGGCGACGACGACGCGCTCATTCAGATCGACATGGGCGAGTTCCACGACCGCTTCACCGCGTCGCGGCTGTTCGGTGCCCCTCCCGGGTACGTCGGCTACGAGGAGGGCGGCCAGCTCACCGAGAAGGTGCGTCGCAAGCCGTTCAGCGTCGTGCTGTTCGACGAGATCGAGAAGGCCCACCAGGAGATCTACAACAGCCTGTTGCAGGTCCTCGAGGACGGCCGCCTCACCGACGGCCAGGGGCGCACGGTCGACTTCAAGAACACCGTGCTGATCTTCACGTCCAACCTCGGCACGTCCGATATCAGCAAGGCGGTTGGGCTCGGCTTCACCCAGGGTGGTGGCGAGAACAACTACGAGCGGATGAAGCAGAAGGTCAACGACGAGCTGAAGAAACACTTCCGCCCGGAGTTCCTCAACCGCATCGACGACATCATCGTCTTCCACCAGCTGACCAAGGAGGAGATCATCCAGATGGTCGACCTCATGATCGGCCGTGTGGAGAAGCAGCTGAAGGCCAAGGACATGGCCATGGAGCTGACGGACAAGGCGAAGTCGCTGCTGGCCAAGCGTGGCTTCGACCCGGTGCTGGGGGCCCGGCCGCTGCGCCGGACCATCCAGCGCGAGATCGAGGACGCCCTGTCGGAGAAGATCCTCTTCGAGGAGATCGGCCCCGGTCAGATCGTCTCGGTCGACGTCGAGGGCTGGGACGGCGAGAGCGCCAACATCGAGAACGCGGTGTTCACGTTCGCCGGTGCGCGCAAGCCGGTCGTCGAACCCGATCTGGCTGGCGCCGGAACGGGCGGCGCCGCGGCCGGAGCGGCGACAGCTGCCGAATAGCGAGGAATCACGGAAGGGCCCCGACGCGAGTCGGGGCCCTTTTCGTCTCCGCAGGCAGTGGACTGTTCGATCTGGCACCCCCTCTGCTTAGAATGCTGCTGTAATCGACGGATAAAGGAATCTGGTGGAAATCCAGAACGGTCGCGCCACTGTGAATAGTCAGACCCGACGCCGTCACCCCTGTGATACGGGACGCGAATTCCCGAAAGGAACGTAGACATGACTCCCTCCAAGGCCCGCGTGGCCAAGGCTCCCGCCATCGACCTCTCCGCCGCGAGCGCGGCGGTGTGGCTGTCGGCCACCGCATTCCTTGCGCTTCTGGTGCTCTACTTCGTCGGCATGGATCAGGGCGCGACGTCGGTGTTCGGTGCCGACAACACCACGATTCACGAGTTCATTCACGACGCCCGCCATCTCCTCGGCTTCCCCTGCCACTGACGAACCGGTAAGGGATAACAGAAAATGGAGAAGCAGATCATCGGGCGCGGCCTTCTGGCCGGCGCCCTAGCTGGAGTGCTCGCGTTCGTCTTCGCTCGGATCTTCCTTGAGCCGGTTATCGAACTGGCAATCGGCTACGAGGACGGTATCGGGGCGGCCCACGAGGCCCTGGAGACCGCGGCAGGTGCCGCCGGGCACAGTCACGGTGAGGAGGGCGAGGGATTCACCCGCGCCATCCAGATGAACATCGGGATGGGTCTTGGCGTGCTGCTGTTCAGCATCGCGATCGGAGCGCTGTTCGCCGTGGTCTTCGCGGTGGCCTACGGCAGGGTCGGCAACGTGTCGGCCAAGCTGTTGTCGCTGTATGTTGCGGGCGGCATGTTGGTGAGCGCGTTCATCGTCCCGGCGCTGAAGTACCCGCCGAGCCCGCCCGCACTCAGCCTCGACGAGACCATCCGCCAGCGGACGCTGCTGTACCTGCTGATGGTGGTGCTGTCGGTGGCGTTGTTCGTCGCAGCGGTCTATCTGCGCGGGCGGCTCGTCGAGAAGCTCGGGGCGTGGAACTCCACGCTGGCCGCCTGCGCCGGTTACATCGTGGCGATCGGCGTGGTGATGCTGGTGCTGCCGACCATCGATGAGACACCGGCACCGCTGAAGAACGACGCGGGCACGATCGTCTACGAGGGTTTCCCCGCCGACCTGCTGTATGACTTCAGGCTCTACGCGCTGGGCACCCAGGTTGTGATCTACGCGACGATCGGATTGGTGTTCGGAGTGCTCGCCTCCCGTCTGCTCGAGGGCAAGCGCCAGGAGAACATCGCCGCGTGAGTGTCCGTGAGTGAGATCGTCCGGCTGACGCTGGTGTCGCATGCAATGACCGACGCCATGTCAGCCGGACGGTTTCCCACCGACGAACCACTCAATGCGCTTGGCCACCGCCAGGTCGACGCCACAATGGATCTGGGCCCGGTCGATGCGGTGTGGTGCGGCCCGGAGAAGCGGACTCGGCAGACCGCCGAACTTCTGGGCCTGCGCGCCGAGACCGATACGCGGCTGGCCGATCTGGATCACGGGGCGTGGCGGGGCAGCCTGCTCTCAAAGGTCCCGCCCGGCGACCTGACGGTGTGGCTGACCGATCCCACACAGGCGCCGCACGGCGGTGAGTCAGTTGTGGCCCTGATCGTGCGGATTGGGGAGTGGCTGGAATCCGTTGGCACCCGGCCGGGCCGGCTGGTGGCCGTGACACATCCGGCGGTCATCCGCGCCGCTATCCTGGCGACCCTCGATTCACCACCGAAGTCGTTCTGGCGCATCGACATTGCTCCGGCGAGCCGAACCGTCATGCATCGGCGCGGGCACGCCTGGACGCTGCGTTCGACAGGCTAGACGGGGATCAGCCCGAATGTCTGCTCGGCGATGGCGAGCAGCCAACCCGCGGCAGTCTGACTGCGGTAGCTCGGCCAGTTCAGCTGGAAGCTGACCACCCAGGCCTGGCCCGTGCGGTCCTCGGCGTACCAACTGAACGTCAGGTCCCCGGGCAGGTTTCCGCCCTTGGCGCCGATGTAGTGCCACCTCTTGCCGTCGAGTTCGATTCCGGGGATCGCCGACAGGATCTCGCGCACCGGTGCGCCGGGGCCGACGGCCGCCGCCTGCAGCGCCGCGTGCACCCGGCAGATGTCAGCCGCGCTGCCGTACCACTCGACGCCAAACGGAGATGCGGGCGTGTGGGTGCGCTGCGGATCCGGTTCGTAGGGTTGTTCATTGGTCTGCTGGAGCAGCCGCGCGCGGCCCTGCGGGGTGGCCTCCTTCCATTGCTCGCGCAGATCAGGTTCACCCCATCCGACGGAGAACAGCTCGTGCGCGGTGGGGAACGGCGTCATGCTGGCGGGGTCGTGGTGGCCGGCCGTGGCAAGTGCGCGTTCGACCGCACCCGGTCCGAGCCGGGCGATCAGCAGGTCGGTGGCCATGTTGTCGCTGGCCGAGATCATCTGCTGGGCGGCCTCGCGCACCGACACCGTGGCGCCGGGTTCGAGTTCGTCCAGACCCGCGGAGCCGACGGCCTTGGCCTCCGCGGTGATCGTCATCTGGTCGGTCCAGTTCAGCGTTCCGGCGTTGACCGCGTTCGCGACCGCCAGCAGCACGTACAGCTTGAAGATCGACGCCAGAGGCAGGGACTCGTCGAGGTTGGTGCCCGCGACCGCCTCGCACCGGCCATCGGTGACCTTCGAGGCCTGGTAGGAGTAGCGCGCGCCCGACTTGGTCAGCTCGGCGTCGATATCCGACCACTGCCGGATGACGGGGCGCTGCAGTGAGACGTCGAAGCGATCGACCAGCCCCGCGTCATCGGTGCGCAGTTCGATGGTCTGCGCGACCGCGTACGAGGTGAGGACTCGCAGTGTGGCGTGGCCCGCGCCGATGTCCACACCGGTGACGGTGAACGGGCGGTCCCACCACAACCGGTCCATCTTCCCGGTGACGTCCTGGACCTGGTCGGGCGCGGCGAGCGTGCCGACGCCGACCGTGCCGATGGGCCAATCGGAGTTGATCATGTCGAGGGTCTGCTTGGCGCGCAGCCCCTGTGGTGTGTTCGTGTCGACGTATGCGCGCGCCTCGGCCGGTGCCGGACCGGTGTGTCCACAACCGCAGGCCACGGTCACGACGAGAGCGGTGGCGAGCGCAGCGCCGATCCTTCGTTGTCGCGACCGGCCTGCGCTACGACGAGGTGCCGGGCCCCGCAACGTCCAACACAACCTCGAACTCGAGCAACGATGCGCCGGTGGCCACGGGATTCGCCCGCTGCCCGGCATGTGCCTCAGCGGCGGGGCCGCCCGCCCAGGCCTGGAAGGCCTCATCGGACTCCCACTGCGTCACGACGAAGTAGCGATTCTCGCCCTTCACCGGACGGAGCAACTGAAAGCCCAGGAATCCGGGCTGGTTGTCGACGGAGTGGGCACGGTTGGCGAAGCGCTTCTCCAACTCGGGGCCAGCTTCGGGCGGAACTTCGATCGCATTGATCTTCACCACTGCCATGCGCTTCAGGCTACCGCTACGCCTGCGGGCAGGATTGACCCATGCGTTCCGAACGACTGACGGATCGGGGTGGCCAGGGTCAGCCCGTGGTCCTGGTGCATGGGCTGATGGGGCGCGGCAGCACATGGTCGCGTCAACTGCCGTGGCTCACGACGTCCTCACAGGTGTTCACCTACGACGCGCCGTGGCACAGGGGACGCGACGTGGCCGACGTCGAGCCGATCAGCACCGAGCGCTTCGTCGCCGACCTCGCCGACGCCGTGGCCGCGCTGGGCCGTCCGGCCACGCTGATCGGCCACTCGATGGGAGGCCTGCACGCGTGGTGTGTGGCAGCTGAGTACCCCGAACTGGTCCGTGCGCTGGTCGTCGAGGACATGGCTCCCGACTTCCGTGGCCGCACCACTGGTCCCTGGGAGCCGTGGGTGCACGCGCTACCCGTCGAGTTCACCTCGCAGCGGGCGATATTCGACGAGTTCGGTGATGTCGCGGGGCAGTACTTCATGGAGGCCTTCGATCGGACCCCGGGCGGTTGGCGGTTGCACGGGGACCCCGAGCGGTGGGTGCAGATCGCCGCGGAGTGGGGCACCCGGGACTACTGGAGCCAGTGGCAGTCGGTGCGGGCGCCCGCGCTGCTGATCGAGGCGGGCAACGGCGTCACCCCGCCCGGGCAGATGGCCCGGATGTGCGAAACCGGCCACCAGGCAACCTATCTGAAGGTTCCTGGAGCCGGCCATCTGGTGCATGACGACCGTCCGCGGGAATACCGGGACGCGGTCGAGGCGTTTCTAGCGACGTTCGCCGCGCACTCCTGAGACGGGCCACGTCGGGGCCTGCTCGAAGCGGGTGCGTGCCGCGTCGGCGTCGTGCTGGATGCGGTACCAGTCGGGGTCGTCGACGAGGCCCTGAAGGTAGCCGCGGGTCGGCTGGCTGCGGTGTGCCGACCAGCTCGCCACGGCGGCCACGGCGAACGGTGCGGCGAGGATGAGGAAGGTCAACAACATGTCCATGGCAGCAATTATTCGACCGAATACATTCCGCCAACAGTGGCAGAAGTGACCTTGAGGGATAAGATACTGCCATGATCAAGAGTGTTTCCGCGCTGGTGCTGGACGGAACCGCCGTCTTCGAGTTCGGCGTCATCTGCGAGGTCTTCGGCATCGATCGGGCGGCCGACGGTGTGCCGAACTTCGACTTCAAGGTGTGCGGGCCAGAGCCTGGGCGGCCGGTGCGGACGTCGGTCGGCGCCACCTTGATCCCCGACCACGGCCTCGAGGACCTGGTCAACGCGGACCTGGTCGCGATCCCCGCCATCGGCGGACCCGACTACCCTCCCAAGGCGCTCGACGCAATCCGACGAGCCGCGCAGCGCGGCGCGATCATCCTGACCGTCTGCTCGGGGGCCTTCGTCGCGGGGGCGGCGGGGCTGTTGGACGGCCGACCCTGCACCACGCACTGGATGCACGCCGACGAACTCGCGCGGGCGTATCCCACCGCCCGAGTCGACCGCAATGTGCTGTTCGTCGACGACGGCAACCTGATCACGAGCGCTGGGACCGCCGCGGGTATCGACGCCTGCCTGCATCTGGTCCGTCGCGAACTGGGCAGTGAGGTCACCAACAAGATCGCGCGCCGGATGGTGGTGGCGCCGCAGCGCGACGGCGGGCAGCGTCAGTACATCGAACAGCCCATCCCGGTGCGGTGTTCGGAGGGGTTCGCACCCCATCTGGACTGGATCCTGACCAACCTCGAGACGCCGCACACCGTGGCGAGCCTGGCCAAACGGGCCAGCATGTCGGCCCGCACATTCGCGCGCCGCTTCGTCGAGGAGACGGGCCGCACACCGATGCAGTGGGTCACCGATCAGCGGGTGCTCTACGCACGAACACTGCTCGAGGAGACGGATCTCGACATCGACCGCGTCGCCGACCGGTCCGGGTTCGGTACCGCCACGCTGCTACGCCATCACTTCCGCCGCATCATCGGGGTCACGCCGTCGGACTATCGCCGCAGCTTCGCCTGCGGTGAATCCCCCTGTGCCGAAACGGCTTAGGGGCCCGTTTCCGGTTCGCATGACAGGGCGTGCAGCCGCCACTGCCCGGGGATGCCCTTGAGTTCGTGCTGACCGCGGTCGGTGAACTCGTGGTGCGACCCGGTGACGATCTCACGCACCGTCGAGGACACCAGCACCTCACCCGCGCCCGCGCGTGCGGCGACGCGTGCTCCGATGTGCACGGCCATGCCCGCGATATCGTCGCCGCGCATCTCGACCTCACCGGCGTGTATCCCGACGCGGACCTCGAGGCCAAGCGGCCGGACGGCGTCGACGATCGCCTCGGCGCAGTCGAGTGCGACGCTGGGCGTGGTGAACGTCGCGACGAAACCGTCACCGGCGGTGTTGACCTCGCGGCCGCGGAACCTCTCGAGTTCGTGTCGGATCCTGGCGTCGTGGTGATCCAGGAGGTCGCGCCAGCGGTCGTCGCCCATGGTCGCGGCCCGCGCCGTGGATCCGACGATATCGGTGAACACGATCGTGGTCAGGACGCGCTCGGCCTCTGACCCCGTGCGCACGCCAGTGATGAACTCCTCGACCTCATCGAGGACGGGCGTGGTGTCACCTATCCAATAGAGGGTGTCGGCGCCGTCGAGTTCGACGTAACGAGCTCCGGCGATGTGGTCGACCAGATACCGGCCGTGGCCCACATTGACGAATTTCGATGCCGCTCGGTGCATCACCAGCGTCGGTGCGGTGATCGACGGAAGTTTCTCTCGCACATCGGCTTCGGCGAGTACCCGATTTGCCATGCGCGCCATGCTCGGTGAGGCGGCACGGTTGCCCGCGTGATCCCACCAGGTGCGGAACGGGCCGTCGCCGACGACCGACGGCGCGATAACCGACAGCACGTCGAAACCCTGCTCGAGCGCATTGGGTTCGATGACGACCGTGGTGAACGGACTGGCGCCGCTGGCCTGGGCCCCGACGGGGTAGTCGGGCGCCCACAGTGCCCGGGCGCTGCCGTTGAGCACCACCAGTTGACTGACCCGGTCGGGATGGTCGGCGGCCAGCAGCAGCGCGCTGACCGCGGTGAATCCCGACCCCAGCACCGCGACGCGTTCACACCCGACGGCGTCCATGACCGTGATGGCGTCCTCCGCCCAGCACGACGGTGTGACGGTGGCGGCCGAACCGATGCGAGAGGACATGCCCATGCCGCGGTGGTCGAAGCGGATCACCCGGCAGAACGACGACAAACGGCGGTAGAAGCGGTACATCGACGGCTCGCTGTCGATGGAGTCGATCGGAACGAACGGACCCGGCATCACCACCAGATCGACGGGGCCGCTGCCGAGTACCTGATAGGCGATGTCCAGATCACCGCGGGATGCATAGTGAGTCCGCGGAGTCTGCGAACCACGTCCGGCCACATCCAAAGGCTAATTGACTGCGTGCCTCGGCGACTGGGATTCCCCGCCCTCGCCCGCGAGTGCGAACAACCCATCCGCGGTCTGTTCCACCAGGCCGTCGACCAGGAGCGAATCCAGCGCCCGGTCCCGTTGCGCGGTGTCGGAAAGCCACACCACGTCGAGCTGGGCGCGGGTCACCGGGACGGTGCTGCCGCGCAGCACGTCAAGCAGCTTTCCGCGGACCTGCCGGTCGGTGCCCGCGTAGCGCTGCGGCCGCCGCGCCGGTGCGCTCGCCGGGGGGAAGCCGGCGGACCGCCACGCGCACCGGCTCAGTGGGCACACGCCGCAACGCGGCGAGCGCGCGGTGCAGACCGTGGCGCCAAGTTCCATGATGGCAACCGAAAAGCGCGGTCCCTCATCATTATTGGGAAGAAGTGCCGCCACGTCGGCGAGGTCGCGAACGCTTGCCGGTGAATCCGCCCGACCGTGCACCGTACGCGCGACGACGCGACGCACGTTGGTGTCCACGACCGGGACGTTGTGCCCGTAAGCGAAGCACGCCACGGCCCGCGCGGTGTAGGCGCCAACGCCGGGCAGCGTCAGCAACGTCTCGACGTCGTCGGGCACGCGGTCGTCGTAGTCGACGGCGATGGTGCGCGCGCATTCATGCAATCGCTTCGCCCTGCGCGGATAGCCGAGCTTGCCCCAGGCCCGCAGCACGTCGGCAGCCGAGGCCGCCGCCGTCGCCGACGGTGTCGGCCAGCGCGCCACCCAGTCGAGCCATATCGGCTCGACCCGAGCCACCGGGGTCTGCTGCAGCATGAACTCGCTGACCAGAATCTGCCAGGCGCTGGTGGGTGGTTGTCGCCACGGCAGGTCCCGCTTCTGAGCGTCATACCACGTCAGAAGCTCACCCGCGTCGACCGTCATCGCGGCCTCGGGCAGAATGACGAACATGCCCAACTCGAACCCCGTGTCCGCTTGGAAGGCACTCAAGGATGGTAACGACCGGTTCGTAGCCGGCCAGCCACAGCATCCGAGCCAGAGCATCGAGGACCGGGCGAGGCTGGCTCACGGGCAGAAGCCGACCGCGGTGGTGTTCGGTTGCGCCGACAGCCGGGTCGCCGCCGAGATCATCTTCGACCAGGGGCTCGGCGATATGTTCGTGGTGCGGACCGCGGGCCACGTCGCCGACTCAGCCGTGCTGGGCTCCATCGAGTACGCCGTCACGGTGCTCGACGTGCCTCTGATCGTGGTGTTGGGCCACGACAGCTGCGGCGCGGTGAAGGCGACCCTGGCGGCGCTCGATGAGGGCGAGGTACCCGGTGGGTACGTTCGTGACATCGTCGAACGGGTCACACCGTCCATCCTGCTGGGACGCCAGATGGGGATGAGCCGCGTCGATGAGTTCGAGGCCCGGCACGTCAACGAGACCGTCGCCCAGCTGCGGATCCGCTCAGCGGCAATCGCCCAGCGAATCATCGAGGGCAAGGTGGCGATCGTCGGCCTCACCTACCACCTGGCCGACGGCAGGGTGGCGTTGCGCGATCATCTGGGCAACATCGGCGAGGTCTGAGCCCCGCAAGCTCGGTGGCTCCCGGGCGGTCGCGTAGGCCCGGCTTCTGAAAGACTCGGCCGACGTTCTGGTGCCGATCCGGCAGTCGTCTTTGAGTGACATCACACGAGCCTGAGAGGCGACACGCCGAGCCGGGTCGAACGCTCGGTCATGACGTGGCCTTACCGTTACATTGTGCTGGATCTAGAACCGAACGGCCCGCTCCCGCAGGAGATCTACCGGCGGCGTCGGATGCTCGCAATCGGTGTCTCGGCGCTGGTCATCCTGATAGTCGCCATCCTCGTCATCGTCGTCGTGTCCAACGCCACCGGTGACTCGAAGCCTGCGGAGAACACCTCCGCGTCGGAGGGCCAGGCGCCGCCGACTCCATTGCCGGGTGAGAATCCTGAGGTCAAGACGCCGGTTCAGCCGCCGGCGCAGCAAGCTCCGCCCCCGACACCCACACCGTCCGCTGCCGTCACACCGCCTCCAGTGCTCACCGAGGGCGACGACTGCCCCGATTCCACACTCGTGGTCAAGGGCATCACCAGCCAGCCCAACTACGTCGTCGGCGATCAGCCGAAGTTCACCATGGTGGTCACCAACATCGGCCTGGTCGGGTGCCAGCGAGATGTCGGCGCCGCCGTGCTCGCGGCCTATGTGTACTCGCTGGACAACAACCGGCTGTGGTCCAACCTCGACTGCGCGCCGTCCAACGAGACGCTGGTCAAGACCTTCAAGCCGGGAGAGCAGGTGACCACCGAGGTCACCTGGACCGGTATGGGGTCGGCGCCGAACTGCCCGCTGCCCCGCGAACCCATCGGCCCGGGTACCTACAACCTGGTGGTCCAGCTGGGCAATCTGCGATCCGCGGCAGTCCCGTTCATACTCGCCGAGGCCGCGCCGCCGGCACCCGGCGACGCACCGCCAGCCGCGCCCGAGGGTGAGGCACCCGTCGGGTAGGGGTCAGGCCAGCTGATCGGCGATGGTCGACTCGGCGAGCGCCGAGAGCCCCTCTCGGATGTGGCGCGCCCACATCGACCCGATGCCGTCGACCGACTGCAGGTCGCTCGCGCTGGCCGCCAGCACGCCCTGCAGTGAGCCGAACGAGCGCACCAGCAGGTCGACGTGGGCGAACTGAAGACGGGGGATGCCCGCCATCGCGCGGTAGCCGCGTGAACTCATCGACGAGTCCTGGGCCTCGAGTGTTGAGGGGTAGCCGAAAACCCTTGCCAGAACGGTGAAGTCGAGCAGTTCGTTATCGGAGAGGCCGTCGAGTTCGTCGAGGGTCGCCGTCACCTGCGCAGCGGTCGGCGGGTCGGGATTGGCGTGATAGTCGCGGGCGATCAGCTCGCGCGCGGTGTCGTTGTCGCCGACGAGCTCCTCGAGTTGGAGCTTGAGCTGACGGCCGGCGGTACCGAGTTCGACGACATCGGCGTCGATCTCGAGGCTGATCCGGCGAACCATCTCAAGGCGCTGCACCACCGTCATCACATCGCGCATCGTGACGAAGTCCTCGATCTCCGCGGTGGACAGCTGCCGGTTGACCTCGTCGAGCCGGGTCTTGTACCGCTCGAGTGTGGCGATGGTCTGGTTGGCCCGCGACAGGATCGTCGCGGAGTCGGGTACCACGTGGCGCTCGCCCGCCACGTAGACCGTCACGATGCTCATCGAGTGGCTGACCGACACGACCGGGAAACCCGTCTGCACGGCGGTGCGCTCAGCTGAACGGTGCCGGGTGCCGGATTCATCGGTGGGGATTGTCGGATCGGGTACCAGCTGGACGTTGGCGCGCAGGATGTGTGCGCCGTCGCTGGACAGCACCACGGCGCCGTCCATCTTCGACAGCTCCCGCAGGCGGGTGGGGGCGTAGCGGACGTCGAGGGAGAACCCGCCGTCGCAGATGGCCTCGACGCTGTCGTCGTAGCCCAGCACGATGAGGGCACCGGTCCGGCCACGAAGGATGCGCTCCAGACCGTCGCGCAGCGGTGTGCCGGGCGCGAGCCGCCCCAGGGTTTCACGCAGTGTGGGTCGTGCGAGCTGAACGACGTTGCCCCGCGTGGCCCTGCCGGTGGACTTCACGCCCATCGTCCCTCCTCGGATCAGCCGCCATTCTCCGCGATTTGCCGCAGAACCCGCAACGCCCCGCCGATATTGTCCGCATTCATCAACCGCAGACTCGCCGGACCATCCTGCACGCCGGGTGGCACCACCGCACACGTGAACCCCAGTCGAGCCGCCTCGGCCAGGCGCCGATCCATGCCGGTGACGCGTCGCAGATCGCCTGCCAGGCCGACCTCGCCGATCGCCACGGTTGTCGAGGGCATCGGCAGATCCGCGTACGCCGAGGCGATCGCCAGCGCAACCGCAAGATCTGATGACGGGTCGGTCAGCCGCATACCGCCGACCGTGGACAGATAGATGTCATAGGTTCCGACCGACAGGTGCGCACGCTTCTCGAGCACAGCGGTGATCATGGCAGCGCGTGAGGAGTCGATACCGCTGACCGCGCGGCGGGGACTACCGGTCGCCGCCGAGCCGATGAGCGCCTGAACCTCGCCGATCAGTGGGCGCTTACCGTCGAGGCTCACCGTGACCGCGGTGCCCGACACCGGTGCGGGCCGCTGATCGAGGAACAGGCCAGACGGGTCGGCGACACCCTCGATGCCACTGTCGTGCAGCAGGAAGCAGCCGACCTCGTCGGCGGCACCGAAGCGGTTCTTCACACCCCGCACCATTCGCAGCGCAGTCGCGCGGTCTCCCTCGAAGTGCAGCACGACGTCGACGAGGTGTTCCAGCGAGCGCGGGCCCGCGATGGCGCCGTCCTTGGTGACGTGGCCGACCAGGATCATCGCGATGCCGGTGGTCTTGGCGGTCATGGTCAGCGCCGACGTGACGGCGCGCACCTGGGTGACGCCGCCCGTGACGCCGTCAGCCTCGGCGGTCGACATTGTCTGCACGGAGTCGACGACAACCAGTGAGGGGCGCACAGCCTCGATGTGCCCCAATGCGGTCTGCAGGTCGGACTCGGCGGCCAGGAACACCTCGTCGTGGGTGCAGCCCGTGCGCTCGGCACGAAGTCTGATCTGGCCCGCCGACTCCTCACCCGACAGGTACAGGGCGCGACGGCCCGTCTCGGCCCAGCGATGCACCACCTCGAGCAGCAGCGTCGATTTGCCGACCCCGGGATCGCCTGCCAGTAACGTGACGGATCCCGGCACCAGCCCACCGCCCAGCACGCGGTCCAATTCGGATATGCCCGTGTGGAAGTGGCGCGTCGACCCAGGATCGATTGAGGTGATCGGGACGGCGGGGGACGTGGGTGTGACGGCACGGTGTACCGACGATCCGCCCAGCGCCGCCAGCACCGCGACCTCGTTGACCGTGCCCCAGGTGCCGCAGTCGGGACAGCGGCCCACCCACTTGGCCGCTACGTGACTGCATTCCGAGCAGCGGTACTGCGAACGCGTTTTCGAGCTGCTCCGTGCCACGCCGTGACGTTATCCGGCGGCACTGACAGAACGGCCGAGCCGAGCTAGTGTTCGCCGCCCGTGTCGCCGCCGCCGTGGCTCGCGCCGCCGCCGTTGGGCTCGCCGTCGCGGCGCGGTGTCTCACCCGCGGAGATCGGCACGGGCACGGTGCGCGAACCCGCACGCTCGAAGGTGAAGGTGAAGTCGTAGTTGATGCCGTTGGTGATCGGCTTGGTCAGAGTGACCGTGGCCTCCGCCGTCTCGGCGTTCTCGACGGCTTCGAGCGGGCTGATCTGCCCGTCCGGAGTGCCGACGATCAGCGTGCCCGAGATCGGGACCTCGGTGTCGCCCGTGAGCGACACCGTGCCGACGTCGGAGGTGATCGACACCAGCTTGTCGCCCTCTTCGGCGGAGCCGTTGGCGGCGACGAACAGCAACTCGACGGAACTGCCGGGCTGCACGTAGTCGGAGGTCTGCTCCGCCCTCAGGTGAAGGTTGCGCAGGGCGACGCCGTAGTTCTCCTCGCCGACCCAGGCGTTGTTGCCATTGACGGCCGGATGCTGCATCGCCGTCTGAGACACCTGGCCGGCGCTGCAGCCGGACAACACGACTGTCGCGGCGAGCCCGCAGGCCGCCACGGCAGAGGTGACGGCGAATGTGCGAGATCTGGGGCGGTTCACAGAAGCCTCCTGCTAGGGCCACGGCAGCATGCGGACGGGCGTCCGACGCTTCGACTATGCAGAGTAGTAGGTGCGCCTCGAGCGCGGTAGCCGAGGTCGGGCCGGGCGGTCACCTGGTGTGCGTGTGCTGTCCGAAACTGCCCGAAATTACACGACAACGGTCGTCGAAGCGGCGTCGGGAGCGGCTGCACAATAGCCCGCGGGGGTTTGCCCGCGCCCCTGCGCAGTGCACGTATTCTTCGCCCTGTCAACCCCTCGTCGCCACCTGCAATGCCCCTGACCTGCATCGTTGATCCGCGCGTGTCTTGGCGCCGTGTTACCATTGGGTTGTGAAAGGGGCTCTAATCTGATGATTTTCAAGGTCGGAGACACCGTCGTTTATCCACACCACGGCGCAGCGTTGATCGAGGCGATCGAAACCCGAACCATCAAGGGCGAGCAGAAGGAATACCTCGTCTTGAAGGTCGCGCAGGGTGACCTCACAGTTCGCGTTCCCGCAGACAATGCCGAGTACGTGGGCGTCCGTGACGTGGTTGGCCAAGAGGGTCTCGACAAGGTATTTCAGGTGCTGCGTGCCCCGCATACCGAGGAGCCGACCAACTGGTCGCGCCGCTACAAGGCGAACCTCGAGAAGCTGGCTTCCGGTGACGTGAACAAGGTGGCCGAGGTCGTCCGCGATCTGTGGCGCCGCGATCAGGAGCGCGGGCTGTCCGCAGGCGAGAAGCGGATGCTTGCCAAGGCTCGTCAGATCCTGGTTGGCGAGCTCGCGCTCGCCGAGAACACGGATGACGAGAAGGCTGCGACCATTCTCGATGAGGCGCTGGCCGCCGCGTCCTGACGACACCGCTGTAGGTGATACCGCGGATCGGCCTGGGCACCGACGTCCATCCCATTGAGGTTGGCCGTCCGTGCTGGCTGCTGTGCCTGCACTTCGATGGCGCTGACGGCTGCGCCGGTCACTCTGACGGCGACGTCGCCGCCCATGCTCTATGTGATGCGCTGCTGAGCGCGGCCGGTCTCGGCGACCTCGGTGAGGTCTTCGGCACCGACCGCGCGCAGTGGCGCGGTGTCAGCGGAGCCGACATGCTCCGTCACGTTCACTCCCTGGTTCGAACTGCGGGGTTCACGGTCGGTAATGCCGCGGTTCAGGTCATCGGCAACCGGCCCAAGATCGGGCCGCGCCGTGCTGAGGCGCAGACACTGCTGTCCGAACTCCTCGAAGCCCCGGTATCGGTGTCGGCGACCACCACCGATGGGCTTGGTCTGACGGGCCGCGGAGAGGGCCTGGCGGCCATCGCGACGGCCCTCTTGGTCACCGACGAGCGCTTGCGCGAGGAGCCGACTTCCCTCCGATGAAGGTTTGAGCCGCTCAGGCCGGTAAGCTGGCTCGTCGTGACCGATCGCGGCGTATTGCGCCTCCATGACACCCTCGCGGGTGGTGTGCGAGAGTTCGTGCCGTTGCGCGAGGGCCACGTGTCGATATACCTCTGCGGTGCCACCGTGCAGGGACTACCGCACATTGGCCACGTCCGCAGCGGTGTCGCATTCGACGTGTTGCGGCGATGGCTGACCGCGAAGGGTTACGACGTCGCCTTCATCCGCAACGTCACCGACATCGACGACAAGATCCTGAACAAGGCCGCCGATGCGGGCAGGCCGTGGTGGGAGTGGGCGGCGACGTTCGAACGCGCCTTCACCGCCGCCTACGACGCGCTCGGCGTGCTGCCGCCGTCGGCTGAACCGCGGGCGACCGGGCACATCACGCAGATGGTCGAGCTGATCGAGCGGCTCATCGCCGAGGGCCACGCCTATGCCGGGGATGGTGACGTGTACTTCGACGTGGCCAGCTACCCGGATTACGGCAAGCTGTCGGGGCACCGCGTGGACGACGTGCACCAGGGCGAGGGTGTGGCCACCGGCAAGCGAGATCAGCGCGACTTCACCCTGTGGAAGGGTGCCAAGCCCGGCGAGCCGTCGTGGCCGACGCCGTGGGGGCCTGGCCGACCCGGCTGGCACACCGAGTGCGTCGCCATGTGCGAGTCGTACCTGGGTGCCGAGTTCGACATCCACGCTGGCGGGATGGATCTCGTCTTCCCGCACCACGAGAACGAGATCGCACAGGCCAAGGCCGCGGGCGACGGTTTCGCGCAGTACTGGTTGCACAACGGCTGGGTGACGCTCGGCGGCGAGAAGATGAGCAAGTCACTCGGTAACGTGCTGTCGATTCCCGCCGTGCTGCAACGTGTTCGGCCTGCCGAACTGCGGTACTACCTGGGTAGCGCGCACTACCGGTCGATGCTGGAGTTCTCGGAGAACGCGCTGCAGGACGCGGTGCGGGCCTACTCCGGTGTCGAGGACTTCCTGCACCGGGTGTGCAGCCGGGTGGGGCCCGTGGTCCCCGGCGAGTGGACGGCGAAGTTCGCGGCCGCCCTCGACGACGATTTGGCGGTGCCATCCGCTCTGGCCGAGGTGCACGCGGCTCGCGCTGAGGGCAATCGCGCGCTGGACAGCGGTGACCACGACGGCGCGATGAAGCACGCGCAGTCGATCAGGGCCATGATGGGCATTCTGGGCTGCGACCCCCTCGATGAGCGTTGGGAGTCGCGCGACGAGACGTCCGCGGCGCTGGCCGCCGTCGACGTGTTGGTGCAGTGGGCGCTTGTCCAGCGTCACGAGGCCAGGGACAATCGGGACTGGGCGCAGGCAGACGAGATCCGGGATCGGCTCAAGGCCGCCGGTATCGAGGTCACCGACACCGCGGACGGTCCGCAATGGTCTCTCATCGATGGAAGCGGCAAGTAAGTGGCGGGAAACTCTCAGCGGCGCGGCGCCGTACGCAAGGCAGGCACGAAGAAGGGCCCGGTAGTCGGGTCCGGTGGAGTGCGGCGAGGCGGTCTGGAGGCCAGGGGCGCCACACCGCCCGCGCATCAGCGCCCGCACCATCCGGCCGCCAAGCGCGCCGCCAGGGCAACCCGGCAGAAGCAGGGGCGGCAGAAGGCCGAGGACACCACCGAGGTCGTGCTCGGCCGTAATCCCGTCGTCGAGTGCCTGCGTGCGGGCGTGCCCGCGACCGCGCTCTACGTCGCGATTGGTATCGACACCGACGAGCGTGTCACCGAATCCGTCACGCGCGCAGCTGATTCCGGTATCGCGATCCTTGAGGTCGCGCGTCATGACCTGGACCGGATGAGCACGAATGGCCTACACCAGGGCATCGCGCTGCAGGTGCCGCCGTATGAGTACGCCCACCCCGACGACATGTTGGCGTCGGCGACCAGCGATGTCACGCCTGCCCTTCTGGTCGCGCTGGACAACATCTCCGATCCCCGCAACCTCGGTGCCATAGTGCGCTCGGTAGCGGCATTCGGCGGCCACGGCGTGGTGATACCGCAGCGCAGGTCGGCCTCGGTCACCGCGGTGGCGTGGCGCACCAGTGCCGGGGCGGCGGCGCGGCTACCCGTCGCGCGCGCCACGAACCTCAACCGCACGCTGAAGAGTTGGTCGGATGCAGGTCTGATGGTGGTCGGCCTGGACGCCAACGGTGACACCGAACTGGACGAACTCCAGGGCGATGGCCCGATGGTCGTGGTGGTCGGCTCGGAGGGCAAGGGCCTCTCGCGTCTGGTCCGGGAGAATTGCGACGCGATCGTGTCGATACCGATGGCGGGCCCGACGGAGTCGCTCAACGCCTCGGTGGCCGCGGGCGTGGTTCTGGCCGAGATCGCCCGCCAGCGCCGGAACTGATTCGCCTGCGTTCCAGGCGGCTCAGACGCCGAGGTATCGCACGCTGCACCACAGCCCGAGCACGCCGAGGACAAGTGTCACCGGCACGGTGCACAACCCCACCAGGGTGAATTCGGCGAATGGTGCGGCTATCCGGTCGCGGTGGACGACGTGGCGCCACAACAGATTCGACAGTGAGCCGGGATAGGTCAGGTTCGGCCCCACATTCACCCCGATGAGCACCGCCAGCACCGCCGCAGGCCCAGCCCCGGCGACCAGTGGCAGCAGCACCAGGACTGCAGGCAGGTTGTTGACCAGGTTGGCCAGCAGCGCCGCCACGACGGCGACGCCGAGCAGGGCGGGCAGCGTCGTGCCGATCGGCAGCAGGTGGCGCATTGCGTCACCGAGCCCGTGCTGCATCACCCCGGCGACCACCACACCGAGGCACAGCACGAACGCCAGGAACGGCACGTTGGCGGCCGCCACGATACCGACGACGGTGGTGCGGCCCCTGGCCAGTGCGCGCAGACCAAGCACGATCGCGCCCCCGAGGGCTGCCCACGCCGGCGACACGTCGAGCAGGGATGTGACGGCGAATCCGGCCAGCGTGAGCCCGAGGACGGAGAGGACGAAAACCGGCACCTCCGGTGGCTCAGCGATGTCGGGTGCGTCATCCTCGGCCGGGACCGCCAACTCGCGCCGGAAGAACCACCGCAGCAGGACGAACTCGGCACCGATCACCAAGAGCCACGGCAGTGTCATGACGGCGGTGAAGTGAGCGAAGGTCAGGCCTGCGGCGCTGAACGCCAACAGGTTGGTCAGGTTGGACACCGGCAGCAGCAGCGACGCGCTGTTGGCCAGGTGCGCGGTGGCATACGCGTGCGGGCGCGACGGCACCCGCATGGCCCGAGCGGTCGCCAGGACCACGGGTGTCAGCAGCACTACCGTCGCATCCAGGCTGAGCACGGCCGTCGTGACGGCGGCGATCACGAAGACCGTGGCCAGCAGGCGCCGCGGATCACCGGCGCTGCGGCGCGCCATGGCCACTCCCGCCGCGTGGAAGAGGCCCTCGTCGTCGCACAGCTTCGCCAGCACCAGCACCGTGGCCAGGAAGCCGACGACCGGTGCCAGGCGCGCGATCTCGGCCAGTGCGGCCTCACTCGATACGACACCGGCCGCGATCAGCAGACCCGCGGCGGGCACGGCGGCCAACGCCTCCGGTAGGCCACGTGGACGGGCAAGTGCGAACGCCAGCACCACTGCCAGCGCGACCAGCGCCAGGGTCAGCTCCACGGGTCGCTGCGCGCCCACAGTGTCGGAAGATGCAGCGGCACAGCGTCTTCGCGGGCCAATTGGGTGAGCACTCGCATCGAGACATCCAGATCGTCACCCGCGTATGGCAGCGCCCGCAGCGGTTCGTGCAGTGGCCGGAAGAAGTCATCCCAGTGCACCAGGACAACGCGGCGGGCGCCGACTGTGCGCACCGTCTCGGTCCAGTAGTCGACGATGTAGGACTCGGGCTGAAGCCCCAGTTGGCCGATGCCCAGGTACACCACATCGGCGTGATGACCGACGAGCGCACCCGCCGCGAAACCGGCGCTGCCCACCAGCAGAAGGCTGCGTCCGCTGGGCCGGTGCCGGATCAGCGTCGACCACGCCTCACCGCAGCGGTAGGCCGAAACCCGCACCGGGGGCACCACCGGAGCGCTCATGCTGCCGGGGAAGCGGTCAGGCGGACAGTGGTGGCCCTCGACGAGCGTGACGTCGAAGGCGCCCAGCGGCACCGGTTGTCCGGGCGTGGCGATGACCACCCTGTCCTCGGGCAGGCCGCCCCCGCGTCCGACGTTGGCGGTCGACTCCCCGCCGACCACGACCGCCCCGGTCCGCCCGGCGACCACCGCGCTATCCATGACGTGGTCGAAGTGGCTGTGAACGGGCAGCACGGCGTCCAGACCTTCGATGCCCAGCCGGGCCAGGCTGCCGTCGATGCGGGGCAGTGACGGTGTCAATCGCCCGGCGCCGACGGCGATCAGGCCGGGGCGCGAGAAGAAGCCGTCGGTCAGCACGGCCGACGTGCCGTCGTCGATCAGCAGCGTGGTGACCCCCGCCCACGTCACGGACAGTGGCGACGACGGTGCGGCGGCGGGCGCGTCGAAGTGTTTGGCGTAGTCGCCCAGATCGGGCCTGCCGAGTCGCAGGCGCATCAGGCGAACGCCGCGAGCGAGATGCCGTCGGCGATCAGGCGGTCCCGGACGGCGTGGGCGATAGCTACGGCGCCCGGCGAATCACCGTGGACGCACACCGATTCCACCGTGACGTCGATGATCGTTCCGTCAATGGCCGTGAGCTTGCCGCGGTCGACCATGATTGCGACGCGTTCGGCGATCTCGGCGACGTCGTGCAGCACCGCGCCGGAATCGGTGCGCGGCACGAGTGTGCCGTCGGGTCGGTAGGCACGGTCGGCGAACGCCTCGGGAACGGTTCGCAGGCCCAGACTCTGCGCCGCGTCGAAGAACGTCGACCCGGCCAGGCCGAGGACCGCTAGATCCGGGTCGACGGCATGGACCGCCTGCGCCACCGCCTCGGCCTGGGCGCGGTGGTTGACGATCGTGTTGTACAGCGCGCCATGGGGTTTGACGTAGCTGACGGCTGCGCCGGCGGCGTGAGCCAAGGCCGCGAGCGCGCCGATCTGGTAGATGACGTCGGCGGTGAGGTCGGTGGGGCTGACGTCGATGAATCGTCGGCCGAAGCCAGCCAGGTCCCGGTAGCCGACCTGGGCGCCGATGCGCACGCCACGATCGGCCGCGGCGCGACAGGCGCTGGCCAGTCCTGCGGGGTCACCGGCGTGGAAGCCACAGGCGATGTTGGCGCTGGAGACCACATCGAGCATCGCCTCGTCGTCGCCGAGGCGCCAGACTCCGAAGCCCTCGCCGAGGTCGGCGTTGAGATCGATGGTCGCGGCGGACACGTGGGTCAGCCTACGGCCGAGGCGGTACCGCGGTCGCCGTCGGCGCCCACTGATTCTCCGAGACGAACTCCGACAGCGGCCTGCCGATCGTCCATTCCTCGAGTTCGAGGACCGGCCGGTCCGGAAACTCCGGAACCGGGCCCAGGCACAGGATCGCGACGGGCTCCGCGCCGTCGGGCATCTGCAGGAGGCGTGCCAGCGCGGCGGGGTCGAATATCGACACCCAGCCCAGCCCGAGGCCCTCGGCGCGGGCCGCGAGCCAGATGTTCTGGATGGCGCACGACACCGACGCGAGATCCATCTGCGGCAACGTCCTTCGGCCGAAGACGTGCCGGTCACGTCCCTCACCGAGAGCGACGACGAACAGTTCGGCGCAGTCCAGGATGCCCTCGACCTTGAGCGCCAGGAACTCGTCACTGCGTGTGCCCAGGGCCTCGGCGGTCCGGTGGCGCTCCTCATCGACCAGGCTGTGGATATCGCTGCGGAGCGCGGTGTCGGTCACCCGGATGAACCGCCACGGCTGCATCAGCCCAACGCTGGGGGCGGCGTGCGCGGCGGCCAGGAGACGGGCCAGGACGTCGGCCGGCACCGTCGCACCGCGAACGAACTCGCGCATGTCGCGACGCTGCGCGATCGCGCGGTACACCGCGCGTCGTTCCTGGTCGCTGAACTCGTGCGCGGTCACGCCGGTCAGCTTAGGTGGGAGGATTGCTCTGTGAGTTCCCGCCGTGACGACGTCCTGATCACCGCGACCGAACTTCGACGGCTGCTAGCCGCGGGTGAGCGGGTGAGCCTGCTCGACGTGCGATGGCAACTCGCCGAACCCGACGGTCGTGCCGCGCACAGTGCCAGCCACCTCCCGGGTGCTGTGTACGTCTCGCTCGATGACGAGCTCAGCGACCACTCCGTGCAGGGGCGAGGCCGCCACCCGCTTCCATCGGGGGCCGCTGTGGGGCAGGCCGCGCGGCGCTGGGGCATTCGCCCGGGTGTGCCGGTGGTGGTCTACGACGACTGGAACCGTGCCGGGTCATCCCGCGCGTGGTGGGTTCTTACGGCGGCGGGCATCCCCGGTGTGCGGATTCTCGACGGGGGACTGGCTGCATGGACGGCGATCGGTGGTGAACTCGAAACCGGCACGCCCACAGTTCAATCCAGTGATGTGTCGGCCGACTACGATGATCTGTATCTCGGCGCGCTGCCCACGCTGACCGCTGACGGTGCGGCCAGGCTCGGGCCGCGCCTGGTCGATGCGCGGGCGCCGGAGCGCTTCCGCGGCGAGTCCGAACCGGTCGACCCGGTGGCCGGTCACGTTCCCGGCGCCACCAACGTGCCGAGCACGTCATTGCTGGCCGCAGACGGCACGTTCCTGCCCGATCCCGATCTGAGCCGGGCGCTGCGCGACGCGACGGGGGCGTACTGCGGATCGGGTGTGACGGCGGCGGTCGTGGTCGCGGCGTCGGCGGCGGTCGGCTCGCCGGTGGCCCTGTTCCCCGGTTCCTGGTCGGAGTGGTCTGCGGACACGTCGCGCCCGGTGGCCACCGGGGACTGAGCGGGGGCTCTGCGCGTTGACGCCACCCGATGCGGCACAACTTAATGGAAACGGTTATCGTTATCGCTGTGCTGATCACCTCGCGCCGCCGCGTCGCCGCCGCCCTACTCCTGGCCTCACCGTTCGCCCTGATTGCATGTGGCAGCAGCGGGGACGATGCGACGAGGGCGACGGCGACCTCGGACGCGCCGCCGTGCCCGGTGACACCCGTCGAGGTCGTGGTCAGCGTCGACCAGTGGGGCGAGATCGTCTCTGAACTCGGCGGGGCGTGCGCGAACGTCACGACCCTGTTGGCCAGCTCATCGGTCGACCCGCACGACTACGAGCCGTCCCCGGCCGATGCCGCGAAGTTCGGTGACGCGCAGTTGATCGTCATAAACGGCGGTCACTACGACGAGTGGGCGGCCAAGCTGGCCGCCAGCTCCGCTCCCGGGGTCCCCGTGGTGGACGCCGTCGAACTCACGGCCCATGACGAGGCCGGGCACGACGAGGCCGGTCACGACGAGGCCGGGCATGACGAGGCCGGGCACGACGAGGCCGGGCACGATCACGGCGCGCAGAACCCGCACGTCTGGTACGACCCCGCGGCCGTCACGACCGTCAGCGACGCCGTCACCACGGAGTTCAAGAAGCTCGCACCGCAGGCCGCCGACTACTTCACGCAGCGGCGCACCGACCTCGGGCAGGCGTTCGCGTCGTACGACGAGGCCGTCGCCGCGATCAAGGGGTCCGCGACTGGCAAGACCTACGCCGCGACGGAGGCCGTGTTCGATCCCATGGCCGCAGCGCTCGGCCTGCAGAACAAGACCCCACAGGGCTACCAGACCGCCTCCAACAACGAGACCGACCCGTCGCCGGCTGACCTCAACGCGTTCCTGAGCTTGCTGCGCGACAAGGGTGTCGACGTGCTGATCTACAACACGCAGACACAGGGCTCGGTCCCGGAGCAGATTCGCGGCGCAGCCGAGCAAGCGGGCGTTCCGGTGGTGGAAGTGACTGAAACGGTGACACCCGGCGCGGATTCGTTCGAGGCTTGGCAGGTGGACCAACTGACTTCACTGGCCAAGGCGCTCGGTGTCGACATCTGAGCCCGTGGCGCTGTCCCTCGATGACGTCAGCGTCGTTCGCGGCGGCCGGCTGATCTGGTCGGAGGGCACATTCGAGGTGCCTGCGGGCGGCATCGTCGCGGTCATCGGATCGAGCGGTTCGGGCAAGACCACGTTGTTGCACGCGGTGCTGGGGATGATCCCGACGGCCTCCGGGGAGATCCGGGTGCTCGGCAAGCCGCCGGGCGAGGCCACCGGGCTCATCGGCTATGTCCCACAGAACTACGCGGCCGCGGCCGGCGGCGCGATCAGGGCCCGTGACGCAGTGATGCTCGGACTGACCGGCAACCGTTGGGGTTTCGGCAGGCCGGAGGCTGCACAGCGTCGGCGGGTGGACGAGATCCTGAAGGCAGTCGACGCGGGCGACTTTGCCTCGCGTCGGCTGTCACAACTCTCCGGTGGTCAGCGTCAGCGCATCGCCATCGCCGCGGCGCTCGTCGGAAGGCCGCGACTGCTCATCCTCGACGAGCCGTTGACGTCGCTCGACGTGCGCAACCAGCGCGCCATCGTCGGACTGCTGGCCCGGATCCGGGATGACTTCGGCGTCACCATCATCGTTGTCGCCCACGATCTCAACCCGCTGCTGGGGATCCTCGACGGTGCGATCTACCTGCTCGACGGGCATGCCCACTTCGACACCATGGACGAGGTCGTCGACGAGGAACTGCTGACCCACCTGTATGGCACGTCGATCCAGGTCGTGCACACCCCGCAGGGCGAGCTCTACATGCGGAGCGTGTGATGTCGGTATCGGTCGTGGCGCTGGGCTATCAGCACAACTGGTGGGACATCTTGACGTCGGACTTCATGCGCAACGCACTGGTCGGCGGCACGCTGGTCGCGTTGGCGGCCGGCTTGATCGGCTACTTCATCATCGTGCGCAACAGCGCGTTCGCGGCACATGCTTTGGCGCACATCGGTTTTCCGGGTGCCACCGGTGCGGTCCTGCTCGGCATTCCCGTGACGGCAGGCCTTGCGGTGTTCTGCGTCGGTGGCGCACTGGTCATCGGTGCGCTGGGCAAGCGGGCCGATGAACGCGAGGTCGCGACGGGCACCGTGCTGGCCGCGGCGACGGGCCTCGGGCTGTTCTTCAGCTCGCTGGCGACCAAGAGCAGCAGCACCGTCACCAACGTCCTGTTCGGCAATCTGCTCGCGGTGACGCATCAGCAGTTGCTGACCTTCGGTGTGGGCCTCGCGGTGATTGCCGCCGTGGTCGCCTTCATCTACCGGCCGCTGCTGTTCGCGTCGGTCAACCCCGAGGTCGCTGAGGCCAAGGGGGTGCCGGTGCGGGCGCTGTCCGTGATCTTCATGGTGCTGTTGGGGCTGTCAGTGACGATGGCCGTGCAGGCCGTCGGCACGCTGCTGTTATTTGCGCTGGTTGTGACGCCCGCGGCGACTGCGATCCTGATCACGGCGCGGCCTGGATCAGCCATGGTGCTGGCGACGGTGCTGGCGGTCGGGTCGGTGTGGGCGGGTCTGGCCGTCTCGGCGATGTTCAACGTGCCGCCGAGTTTCGTGATCACCACCATCGTGACGGTCATCTGGCTGGCGGTGTGGGCGGTTGGGCAGCGCCGCGGCCGTGACCGCAGTGTGCCGGTGCCGACACACGGCGGCGCGCCCGCCGATATCTGACGGCAAACGACCTCACTGCCGAGAAACGTAGGGGTTTCCCCGATTCCTCTGACGCTGCGCTGCTGCCACTATCAACGCGGCGGTCGTTCGGGGTCGCCACCGCGGGTCGATGCACGTCGCGAGGGGGACGGCGGGTTCGATTTGAGTTTCTGGACGGCGACGTGCGAGGGGTCGCCGTCGTCCAGGGAGCTGGGTCTGTGCGCACGGAAACCCGGCCCGGTGGCGACGCCCGGACGTATCCCTGTCGCCCAATCCCTCGCCGTGCGCCTGAGCAGGCGATCACTCGTCTACCCTCATGGAGCATGTCCAGAGGACCAATGCCCCGCCGTCGGGCGACCCTGGCATCGTTGGCCGCCGAACTCAAGGTTTCGCGGACCACAATCTCCAATGCCTACAACCGGCCAGACCAACTGTCGGCCGATCTGCGCGAGCGTGTCATGGCTACCGCCAAGCAGATGGGCTATCCGGGCCCCGACCCCGTGGCACGCTCCCTGCGGACGCGGCGAGCGGGTGCGGTCGGCCTGATGATCACCGAACCGCTGAGCTATTGGTTCAACGATCCGGCGGCCCTCGACTTCGTGGCGGGTCTCGCCGAATCGTGTGAGGAGGCCGGTCAGGGTCTTCTCCTCGTCGCGGCGGGCCCCAACCGCACCGTGAGCGACGGCACCGCTGCGGTCCTGTCCGCCGGGGTCGACGGCTTCGTGGTGTACTCCGCATCCGACGACGACCCGTACCTTCCCGTGGTGGCGCAGCGTGCGCTGCCCCTGGTGGTCGTCGACCAGCCCAAGGACGTGACCGGCGCGTCGCGCGTCTGTATCGACGACCGCGCCGCGATGCGCGAGATCGCCGATCACGTCATCGGTCTGGGGCACCGCGAGATAGGCCTTCTCACAATGCGTCTGGGGCGGGAGTGGCCGCACGGCGAGCGCGCGGCCGCGGTGGCCGATGCCGAGCGGGTGCAGACATCGCACTTCCACGTTCAAAGTGAGCGTGTGCACGGTGTCTATGACGCCCTGGCGGCCGCGGGGCTGAAACCCGAATCGCTGACCGTCGTGGAGAGTTCCGAGCACCTCCCGACCTCGGGTGGTATCGCCGCGGAGGTGGCGCTGGAGGCCAATCCGCGCGTGACGGCGCTGATGTGCACCGCCGACGTTCTCGCGTTGTCGGCGATGGACCAACTCCGCTCGCGGGGCATCTACGTGCCAGGCCAGATGACGGTGACGGGTTTCGATGGCATCCCCGACGCGTTGGCGCGGGGCCTCACCACGGTCCGCCAGCCCAGCGTCCAGAAGGGTCTGCGGGCGGGTCGTCTGCTGCACGATCCGCCGCGCTCCGGGCTTCCGGTGATTGAGGTGCTCGACACCGAACTCGTCCGCGGTCGAACGTCCGGACCGCCTGCCTGAGCGCTTTGCGCAGGTCAAAAAACCGCGTGTGACGTGGTGTTAAAGCGCATAGTCGTAAAACTCGCATTTCAGATGCGGAATTAATACCGTCGGACGCATGCAGCTGACACGGTTCACCGATCTTGGCCTCCGCGCCATGATGCTGCTGGCTGCGGGTGAGTCCAATGATCGCCGCGTCACCTCCCGCATGATCGCGGCCGGCGCGGGCGCCTCTGAGCACCATGTCGCCAAGGCGGTGTCGCGCCTGGTCGATCTCGGCATGGTCAACGCCCGGCGTGGACGCGTCGGGGGACTCGAGCTCACCGATGCCGGGCGCGATGCCTCGATCGGCTGGCTGATCCGCCAGCTCGAGGGAGATCGGGAGGTCGTCGAATGCGGTGGCGACGATCCCTGCCCGCTCATCGCGGCGTGCCGGCTGCGCCGTGCGCTGAATGACGCCAAGGAGGCCTTCTACTCCGAACTCGACCGCCACACCGTCGCCGATCTCGCCGGAAGCCCAAGTCTGCCCATCGTTTTGCAAACAATCGAAAGAAGGGAACACCAATGACCGTCACCCTGCCAGAGCCGCCCATCGTCAACGATGAACTCGAGCCGCACCATGCCGAGGTGATCAAGGCGACCCTGCCGCTGGTCGGGGCGAACATCGGTGAGATCACCACGGTGTTCTATCGGACGTTGTTCGCCAATCATCCTGCGCTGATTCGCAATCTGTTCAATCGGGGCAACCAGGCGCAAGGCGCACAGCAGCGGGCACTGGCGGCGTCGATCGCGACCTTCGCGACGCACCTCATCGACCCGGAGCTGCCCCATCCGTCGGAGCTGCTGTCACGGATCGGGCACAAGCACGCATCGTTGGGCATCACGGCCGACCAGTATCCGATCGTGTACGAGAACCTCTTCGCGGCGATCGTCGAGGTGCTCGGCGCCGACACGGTGACCGCCGATGTCGCTGCGGCATGGGACCGGGTGTACTGGATCATGGCCAACACCCTGATCGCACTGGAGCGCGACCTCTACGCCGCCGCGGGTGTGGCCGACGGTGACGTGCATCGGCGGGCAGCGGTGGTGTCCCGGGTCGACGACCCATCCGGTGCCGTGTTGCTGTCGGTCCGCCTCATCGGCGGACCGATCCCGGATAATGTTCCCGGACAGTACATTTCAGTCGGCGTGACAATGGCAGATGGTGCACGCCAGCTACGGCAGTACAGTCTGGTCAACGCGCCAGGAGCCGAGGAACTCACCTTCGCGGTGAAGCCGGTCAACGCTGATGGCGACGCGCCCGCGGGCGAGGTGTCCACCTGGATCAGGGCCAATGTCCGGGTGGGTGACCTGCTCGACATCACGATGCCGTTCGGGGATTTGCCCGTGCCCGACAGTGCGCAGCGTCCGACGGTGCTGGTGTCGGCGGGTATCGGCATCACCCCGATGATCGGGCTGCTTGAGTACTTCGCCGCGCAGACACCCGATCGCCAGGTCCATGTCCTACACGCCGACCGAGGCGACCAGGAGCATCCGCTGCGGGAACGGCAACAGGAGTTGGTGTCGCAGTTGCCCAACGCCACCCTCGACATCTGGTACGAGGACGGCCTGACCGGTGAGCGCGCCGGCGTGCACGCCGGACGCATGGTTCTCTCCAACGTGTCCGTGCCTGCGGGCGCCGAGGTATACCTCTGCGGCAATGACGGATTCGTCCGGGCGGTGCGGGCCCAGCTGACCGACCTCGGGGTGCCCGCCGAGCAGGTGCACTGCGAGCTGTTCAGCCCGAACGACTGGCTGCTGGGCTAGGCGCAGGCACCTAGGACGGGATCTCGCGCAGTGGTGGGCCTGCCCGCCACTGCGCGAGGATCGGCTGCACGCCCTCCGTCAGCATCGGCAGCTGTGGAGCCATGGCCAGACACGCGACCACTGCCAGCAGGCCCGCGGCGTCGGTGACGCGCAGAACCCGGCCGTCCAGCGGGCGCAGACCCAATGGCGTGGCCGCCTCGTTGTAGGCGGCCACGCCCTCGGGTCCCACCATGGCAAGGTCGGACTCGACGGCACCCATGGTGACGAGTTCGAAGTCCGACCACAGTTCGCCATCAGCGGTCGTGATCATGTTGTGGTACGGCGCATCTCCGTGAATCGGCTGGATCTCGACACCGGGGAAGGTCGACTCGAACGCCGACCGTGACGTGAGCACGGGCTCGAGAACGGACCACTCTCGCTGTGCCCGTTCGAGATCGCCTGCATCGAGGAGGTCGGGGAGATGCTCCAACGCCGCCAAACCGTCAGGAATGTAGGTGCCGAACGGTGCCCAGAACCCCAGCCCCTCACCGGGGTAGTCGCGCAGCACCGCATGTAGCCGCGCCGTCTGCTCGACACGTGTGACCATGTCCGGTTCGACATCGGCCACCTGATCGACGTACTGCCAGAACGTCATCGAGAAGCCCTCGCGCCGAACAGGTTCACGCGGCACCAGTGGGCTCGGCGGTACCACGGGATGGCCGTTGTCGGCGAGCCACCCCGCCACCGACAACTCTGAACGCTGCTGTGCGGTCTGGGATTCGGGGTCCGCAGTCTGTGATGGCGGCAGCACGGTCGGCACTCGAACCACAACGGGTGCCGGGTCCAGGTGCACGATGACGGAGAACACGTCGTAGAGCACTCGCGGACTCGCGACCCGGAGCCCGAGATCGCGGCCCGCGGACGTTGCGGCGGCAACTGCGCGTGCGGTTCGTGCGGCAATCTGCTCAGGGGTCAGCACCGTGCCCAGTATGACGCTCAAACACCTGTTCGTCGAGCGGATTTCAGCTGCGCCGCGCGGCGAGCAGGTAGGCCAGTACGTCGGCCACGTCATCCGGGGTGCCGATGCGGAAGCCCGCCGCCGTGTCACCCGGGCCGACCTTGATCCCGATATCGTCCTCGCGCATTCGGCGAAAGGCCTTCTCGTCGGTGACATCGTCGCCGAGGAACACCACGACTGTCGCCGAGGTCTGCTCGCGCAGGATGTCGACGGCCTCGCCCTTGTCGGTGTCGATGACGGCGAACTCCAGCACGGCCTTGCCCGCCGTGACGTGTGCGTCCCATTCGGTGGACGCAGCACGTGCGGCTGCCAGCGCTGCCTCGCCGTCGGCATCGCTGGCGTTGCGAATGTGCAGGGCGACGCTGGCTGGCTTGGTCTCCACGGCGACACCGGGACGATTCGTCGCTATCGCGTCCAGTTCGGCGACCATCCGGCCGAGCAGCGTCTCGTCCACGTCGTGGGCGAAGCCGCTCAAGAACTCCGCGCCGTGGCTCCCCACCAGATGGACACTCGGCGGCATCGCCGACAGGTCACGCAGCACGCCCAGCGCACGTCCCGACACCAGCGCGGTGTGGGTGTCGGGCAGGTCGGCGAGCGCGATGAGGGACTCCGCCGCAGCGGGCAACGCACGAGCCGCGGCGGGATCGTTGACGATGGGTGCGAGCGTCCCGTCGAAGTCCGACGTGACGAGCAGGCGCGGTGTCGCGGCGGCGACGTCGAGCGCCCCGATGAGTTCTGCCGGTAGCACCCCTACATCCTCCCCGGCCGCTGCGCTCCTGCCGGCCGCCGGGTCAGATCTTGGGGTGTTCCCCGTCGCCTATCAGCAGTCGCACGGCGAGATCGAGTCGCTTGCTGACGTCGGTGGCCGAGGCCCTGCGGGTCAGCCAGGCCAGCAGGTTCGAAAGCCAGACATCGGAGATGACGCGGGCGATGTGGTACTGATCCTCGGTCGGCTCGCCGTCGCTCATCGCCCTGGCGAACATCGAGTCCATCAGCTTGCCGACGTGATCGACCTCACCGGCCGCCGACGCGTCGGCGAACACGAATGCACGCGTCATCGCCTCGGTCAGCAGGGGATTGCGCTGCATCGAGCGGTTGAGCTTGCCGACCATGATGTTGAGTCGCTGGTACGGCGTGCCGCCGGTGAGGGAGGCCCGGTCGGTCTTGGCGTCGATGCGCTCGAACTCCCGGCCCAGGGCAGACACCAGCAGGTGCACCTTGGACGGGAAGTAGCGATACAGGGTGCCGACGGCGACGTCGGCGCGTTCTGCGACGGCCCGCATCTGGACGGCCTCGTAGCCGCCCTTGGAGGCAATGGCCAGGGTGGCGTCGAGGATGCGTTTGCGTCGCTCGCGCTGAGCTTCGGATCCGAGTTCGGATTCAGCTAGGACAGCCACGTTCGTCACCTGGCGTGGGCCGGTGGTCGAATCCGACCCCGAACCCGAGTTGGTCGCTGCTGGCAGCGAAGTCCCTGACATTCGGCGGTCAGCTCCTTCTCCTTGCACACTAGGTGGAAAGGATACGCATTCCGATCTCTGATTTCCCACCTCCGTGCCCCTGGGACCCTCTAGGTGTCCTGCCGTTATGGCGGTCGACTTGACGTTCGAACGCTGTCACCATTAGAACACGTTCTAGTGAGAAGCAACGTTTTCTCGCATAAGGCTAGGAGGCTCGAGATGGCTGCTTCTCTTGCGGCGGGAACCGCACCAGGCACCGACGAACAGTTTGCTGCGCGTGAACTCGTCCGGAGCTGGGCTGCGACATCCGGGTCGATCCAGGCGGTACGCGCCGTCGAGGAGGGCAACCCCGACGCGTGGCGGACCCCATACCGGGGTCTGGCCGATCTCGGGCTCTTCGGCGTCGCGGTTGACGAGGAACGCGGTGGGGCCGGCGGCAGCATCGAGGACCTCGGCGCGATGGTCGCCGAGGCCGCCGCTGCGCTGGTGCCCGGTCCCGTCGTGACGACGGCGCTGGCCACCCTCGTGGTCACCGACGAGGCGCTGCTCGACGCGCTCGTCTCCGGTGAGCGCACGGCGGGTGTGGCGCTGCGCTCCGACATCACCTTCGATTCGGCGGCGGGCACCGCGACCGGTGGCGCCGCATTCGTGACCGGTGCGGAACCGGGCGGCGTGCTGATACTGCCCGCAGGCGATGGCTGGCTGGTGGTCGACGCGACCGCCACCGGTGTCACGGTCGAACCGCTGGCGGCCACCGACTTCTCCCGCCCGCTGGCTCGTGTTGAACTGTCGGCTGCACCGGCCTCGGTTATCGACATGACGTATCAGCGGGTGGCCGACCTGACCGCGACGCTGCTGGCCGCCGAGGCAGCGGGCCTGTCGCGCTGGATGGTCGAGACCGCGACCGAGTACGCGAAGGTCCGCGAGCAGTTCGGCAAGCCCATCGGCAGCTTCCAGGCCGTCAAGCACATGTGCGCGGAGATGCTGCTGCGCTCCGAGCAGATCTCGACAGCGGCCGCCGACGCGGCGAGCGCCGTGTCGGATCCCGAGCCCGACCAGCTCTCGATCGCGGTCGCGGTCGCGTCGGCCGTCGGGATCGAGGCCGAGAAGGACAATGCGCGTGACTGCATCCAGGTTCTCGGCGGGATCGGCTTCACCTGGGAACACGACGCCCATCTGTACCTGCGGCGGGCCTACGCCAACGCCCAGTTCCTGGGCGGCAGGTCATTCTGGTTGCGGCGGTGCGCGCAGCTGACGCGTGCCGGTGTGCGTCGGCACCTGCACGTCGATGTGAGCGGTGCCGAGGGCATTCGAGCGGAGGTCGCGGCGACCGCCGCCGATATCGCCGCCCTGCCGGCGGAGAAGCGTCAGGCCGCGCTCGCCGAGACCGGCCTGATGGCCCCGCACTGGCCCAAGCCCTACGGCCGGGATGCGACTCCCGCCGAGCAATTGGTGATCGATCAGGAACTCGAGGCCGCCGGCGTGGTCAGGCCCGACATCTCGATCGGCTGGTGGGCCGCGCCGACGATCTTCGGCCACGGCAGCCCCGAGCAGATCGAGAGGTTCATTCCCGGCACGCTCAACGGCGATGTCTACTGGTGCCAGCTCTTCAGTGAGCCGGGTGCGGGTAGTGACCTTGCGGCGTTGCGCACCAAGGCCGTTCGCACCGAGGGGGGCTGGAAGCTGACCGGGCAGAAGGTCTGGACGTCGAACGCGCACCGCGCCGACTGGGGTATCTGCCTGGCCCGCACCAACCCTGACGTGCCCAAGCACAAGGGCATCACCTACTTCCTGGTGGACATGAAGTCGGCGGGCATCGACATCCGGCCGCTGCGCGAGATCACCGGCGAGGCACTGTTCAACGAGGTGTTCTTCGACGACCTGTTCGTCCCCGACGACATGGTTGTCGGACCCGTCGACGGCGGTTGGCCGCTTGCCCGCACCACGCTGGCCAACGAGCGCGTGGCGATCGCCGCCGGCGGTGCGCTCGACAAGGGCATGGAGCACCTACTCGCCATGATCGGCGACGCCGAACTCGACCCGGTCGACACGGACCGGATCGGCGCACTGATCGTCCTGGCACAGGTCGGCTCTCTGCTCGACCAGTTGATCGCGAAGATGGCCGTCGGCGGCCACGACCCGGGTGCACCGTCGAGCGTGCGCAAGTTGATCGGCGTGCGGTACCGGCAGCGGCTGGCCGAGGCGATCATGGACTCCGAACCGGGTGCGGGCATCGTGGATTCGCCCGATGTCCGCTACTTCCTCAACAGCCTGTGCCTGTCCATCGCGGGCGGCACCGAGCAGATCCTGCTCAACCTCGCGGGCGAGCGGTTACTGGGTCTGCCGCGCTGACCCCTGTTTCTCCCGCGAGCAGACACAAAACTGCCCCTTTTCACGCGAAAAGGGGCAGTTTTGCGTCTGCTCGGCAGTCTCAGTAGGTCGTCTGCGCGCAGGCGGTCGGTGTGGTGAGGTTCACCGTGCCGTAGACCACCTGGATGTATGAGCACACGATGTAGTCGGCGTCGGTCTTGGGCCGGCCGGTCGACCAGTCGGTGGTGCGGGTGCTGCCGTGCAGCATGAACTTCTCCGGCGGGCCGCTGCCGGCGTAGACAGTCGCGAACTGAGTGTCGTTGATGGACTTGAACATCCGAGTGTTCGGCGCGTTGAAGTCCGAATCCATGTACATGTCGCGGTCCATCGACCGCACCGTGGTGCTCTGCTTGCCGTAGAAGTCCCAGGGGAAGGGGATCGGCCCGTCGGGTCCGCGCAGGTTCGCCGCGGTGGTGAAGTAGCACTGATTCTCGGCGAGAACGCAATTGGCCGTCGTGTGCATCTCCAGCGTGACCACCGGATCGATGGGGATCGATGCCGTCGCACTGTTCTCCGCCGCGGCCGACACCGCCATCGGCGTGACGAGGGCCAGCGTCAGCCAGGACGCCGAGAACAAGGCAGCGCTGGTGGCGAGCCGCTTCATATTGTTCCTCACACATTCTCCCGAGTCGCTGCGCTCTGACCCGCGATCACTTCTTCCCGAGTCGCTGCGCTCCTGCCCGCCGATGCGGTCGGGCCCACGTTAGCCCGCGCTCTACTCGTCATAGGTGACTTCGACCGAATCGGACTTCGGGATCGCCTGGCAGCCCAGGATCAGGCCCTCCTCGAGATCGGACGCCTCGAGCACGTCATTGACCTCCATGTCGACCTCGCCGCTCTTCAGCAGCACCGCGCAGGCGCCGCAGTGCCCCTCGCGGCAGGAGAACGGCGCGTCGAGGCCCTTGTCCAACAGCACGTCGAGCAACTTGGCGCTACGTGGCCAACGGATCTCGTGGGTCACGCCGTCGAGTGTCACCACGGCGGTGGCGGGGCCGCGGTCGTCGTCGTCGGAGTCATCGATCACCACAGCCGCGAACGGGTCGGACTCCAGCGACTTGAACACCTCGACATGGATCCGATCGGGCGCGGTGCCTGCGGCATTGAGTGCTTCCTGCGCGCCGGCCATGAACGGGCCGGGGCCGCAGATGAACGCCTCGTGGCCCACGTACGGCGATACCAACGTGGCGAGCGCTGCCGCGGACGGCAGTCCCTGCACCGTCTCAAGCCAGTGCACGACCGTCAGCCGGTCGGGGTACTTGGCCGCCAGGTCGCGCAGCGCGCCGGCGAAGATCACCGACTTCTCATCGCGGTTGGCGTAGACCAGCACCACCTTGCCGGAGCCCTCGGACAGCGCGGACTTGCAGATCGCCATCATCGGCGTGATGCCGCTGCCCGCGGCCATCAGGAGGAAGTCGGTGTCGAGCGTCTTGGGCACGAAGGTGCCCGACGGCGCGAGCACGTGGATGCGCATACCGGCGTGGGCGTTATCGCACAACCAGTGCGACGCGTATCCCCCGTCAGTGCGCTTGACGGTGACCGTGAGCGCGTCGTCGGTGTAGGGCGAGCTACTCAGTGAGTAGCAGCGCGCCACCGACCCGGTGCGGTCACTGGGCACCCGCAGCGTGAGGAACTGGCCGGGCGCATATCGCAGCCGGTCGGCCGGTACGTCGGCTCCGTCCGGCGTCTTGAACACGAGCGATCGCGCATCCGCGGTCTCCTCGATGACGCCCGCCAACTCCAGTTCGAGCACGTGGTTGCCGAGTGGCTCGTCCGTCACGGTCCGTCCCCTCTCGTCACGTTGTATGGCCAGAACTAGAACATGTTACAAAAATGCGCTTCCGCAGGTCTAGCCGCCATGGATAGGCCCTACTCGACACAAATCGTAACGTGTTCTAATCTTGCGACTAGAGCTGGATACTCTAAATACCTAGCCCCGCCGATCCTGGAGGCAATTCAGTGACGTCCATTGAACAACGAGACGCGCAGTCGGTCCTAGACGGCATCGATGATTTGTTGCCGCGGATCGCCAAGCGGGCGCAGGCGGCCGAGGATTTGCGCCGTCTTCCTGATGAGACCGTGGCCGATCTCGACGAGGTCGGCTTCTTCAAGCTCCTGCAGCCCGAGCAGTGGGGTGGCCTGCAGTGCGATCCGACGCTGTTCTACGAGGCGGCCCGCAGGCTTGCCAGCGCGTGTGGTTCGACCGGTTGGGTGAGCTCGATCATCGGCGTGCACAACTGGCACCTCGCGCTGTTCGATCAGCGTGCGCAGGACGAGGTCTGGGGTGAGGACCCGACGGTCCGCATCTCGTCCTCCTACGCACCGATGGGTGCGGGCGTTGTCGTCGATGGCGGCTACCTCGTCAGCGGTGCCTGGCAGTGGTCATCCGGTTGCGACCACGCCACCTGGGCGTTCCTCGGCGGCCCGGTCATCAAGGACGGCAAGCCGGTCGACTTCGGCAGCTTCCTGATTCCTCGCACCGAGTACCGCATCGACGACGTCTGGAACGTCGTCGGGCTGAAGGGCACTGGCAGCAACAACGTCGTGGTCAAGGACGTGTTCGTGCCGACGCACCGCTTCCTGTCCTACAAGGCGATGAACGATCGCACCGCGGGTGGCCTGGAGAACAACACCGCGCCGGTGTACAAGATGCCATGGGGCACAGTGCATCCCACCACCATCTCGGCCCCCATCATGGGAATGGCCTACGGCGCCTACGACGCCCACGTAGAGCATCAGGGCAAGCGCGTGCGCGCAGCGTTCGCCGGTGAGAAGTCCAAGGACGATCCGTTCGCCAAGGTCCGCATCGCCGAAGCTGCCAGTGACATCGACGCCGGGTGGCGTCAGTTGATCGGCAACGTCGGCGACGAGTACGCACTGCTCAAGGCGGACAAGGAGATTCCGTTCGAGCTGCGTGCCCGCGCCCGCCGGGACCAGGTGCGCGCCACCGCGCGTGCGATCGCGTCGATCGATCTGCTGTTTGAGGCATCGGGTGCCACCGCGCTCAACGTCGACCAGCCCGTCCAGCGATTCTGGCGCGACGCGCATGCCGGCCGCGTGCACGCGGCCAACGAGCCGGAACGTGCCTACCTGATCTTCGGCAATGACGCATTCGGGCTGCCGCCACAGGACACGATGGTCTGATGACCGCTGTCCAGGACATAACGTTCGAGTCGACCTCGCGGTACGCGCAGGTCACCGACCAGATGCGTCTGCACTATCACGAAGCGGGCGTCAGCAATCGGGAGACCGCGGGGACTGTCGTGCTGCTGCACGGCGGTGGTCCCGGGGCGTCGAGCTGGTCGAACTTCTCGAAGAACATCGCGGTGTTGGCGCAGCACTTCCATGTGCTGGCCGTCGATCAGCCCGGCTACGGCCACTCCGACAAGCACACCGAGCACGAGCAGTACAACCGGTACAGCGCCAACGCCCTGCTGGCTCTTTTCGATCACCTGGGCATCGAACGTGCTGCCCTGGTGGGCAACTCGCTGGGTGGCGGCACCGCGGTGCGGTTCGCGCTGGACAACCCGAAGCGCGCCGGTCGGCTGGTGTTGATGGGCCCGGGTGGCCTGAGCGTGAACCTGTTCGCGCCCGACCCCACCGAGGGTGTGAAGTTGCTGGGCAAGTTCACCCATCAGCCCACGCGCGAGAACATGGAGAAGTTCCTGCGCATCATGGTGTTCGACCAGAACCTGGTCACACCTGAACTCATCGACGAGCGTTTCGCGATCGCCAGCCAGCCTGAGTCGCTGGCGGCGGCCAAGGCCATGGGCAAGTCCTTCGCGGGTGCTGACTTCGAACTCGGCATGATGTGGCGCGAGGTCTACAAGCTGCGTCAGCCCGTGCTGCTGATCTGGGGACGCGAGGATCGCGTCAACCCGCTCGATGGTGCTCTGGTGGCACTCAAGCAGATTCAGCGCGCTCAACTGCACGTGTTCGGTCAGTGCGGACACTGGGCACAGCTGGAGAAGTTCGACGAGTTCAACAAGCTGACGGTTGATTTTCTTGGGAGTTGAGCGATGAGCATCAAGTCACTTGGATACCTGCGCATCGAGGCCACCGACATATCGGCCTGGCGCGAGTACGGGCTGAAGGTCCTCGGCATGGTCGAGGGCTCCGGCTCCACTGACGGCGCGCTCTACCTGCGGATGGACGAGTTCCCGGCCCGCCTGGTCATCGTGCCGGGCGAGCACGACCGGCTAATGCAGTCCGGCTGGGAGGCGGCGAACGCCGCAGACCTGCAGGAGATCCGCAAGCGTCTCGACCTCGAGGGCACGCCCTACAAGGAGGCGACCGCCACCGAGCTGGCCGAGCGTCGTGTCGACGAGATGATCGTCTTCGATGACCCGTCGGGCAATACGCTTGAGGTGTTTCACGGTGCGGCTCTCGAGCACCGGCGTCTGGTCAGTCCGTATGGCCACAAGTTCGTCACCGAGGAGCAGGGCCTTGGTCACGTCGTGTTGACCACCCGCGACGATGCCGAGACTCTGCACTTCTACCGCGATGTCCTCGGGTTCAGCCTGCGCGACTCGATGCGTCTGCCCCCGCAATTGGTCGGCCGTCCCGCCGACGGGCCGCCCGCTTGGCTGCGCTTCCTCGGGGTGAATCCTCGGCACCATAGTTTGGCGTTCATGCCGGGCGAAACCCCCAGCGGGATTGTCCATCTCATGGTTGAGGTGGGCTGCGCCGATGACGTCGGGTTGTGCCTGGACCGCGCGCTTCGCCGCAAGGTGAAGATGTCGGCGACTCTGGGGCGCCACGTCAACGACAAGATGCTGTCGTTCTACATGAAGACCCCCGGCGGGTTCGACATCGAGTTCGGTTGTGAGGGACTCGAGGTCGCCGACGACGGTTGGGTGGCCAGGGAGAGCACCGCGGTCAGCCTGTGGGGTCACGACTTCAGCGTCGGGTTCAAGTAGTCGATATCGTGACCGCCAACGAGATAGACCCGCGGACATTCCGTAGCGTGCTTGGCCAGTTCTGCACCGGCATCACGATCATCACCACGATGCATGAGGACGTGCCGGTAGGGTTCGCGTGCCAGTCGTTCGCCGCGCTGTCGCTGGATCCGCCGCTGGTGCTGTTCTGCCCGACCAAGGTCTCGCGGTCGTGGCAGGCCATCGAGGCCAGCGGAAAGTTCTGCGTCAACGTGCTGCACGAGAAGCAGAAGGACGTCTCCGCGCGGTTCGGCTCCAGGGAACCCGACAAGTTCGCCGGAATCGACTGGAGCCCATCCGAACTCGGGTCACCGCTGATCAAGGACACGCTGGCGCACATCGACTGCACGGTGGCGTCGGTCCATGACGGCGGCGACCACTTCGTCGTCTTCGGCGCGGTGCACTCGCTTTCGGAGGTGCCCAAGCGCAAGCCTCGGCCGCTGCTGTTCTACCGCGGTGAGTACACCGGTATCGAGCCGGATAAGAACACGCCCGCGCAGTGGCGTGACGATCTCGAGCAGTTCATCACCACCACCACTGCCGACACCTGGCTCTAATCTCCGGTGCGCCGCAGTTCGAGGTCGAGGTCGAAGGTGGAGTCACAGCCGCCTGTCACGACCTGATGCGCACGGCCGGTCAGCACCGGCAGCGGATCCACCGGTGGTTGAGGTAGGTCGAATCTGCTGGTCGTGACGTAGCGGGACGTGCTCGTGCCCGGGCAGTCGGCAGGCAGCGGCGGTGTGGATTCGGTCCACCGATCATCGGCGAAGGTCAGGGCGAGCACCGCGTCGTTATCGCCCCGAAGCAGCGTCTGGCAGCGTTCACCCGTTCGGAGGCAATGGGTTTCGCCGCGATAGTTCTCGATCGGGAACGTCGTGCCGGTGGGCCGGTGGGTCTGTGAGTAGGTGTAGCTGCCGCGCAACGCCGTCGCGGGAGACGGTGCCCGGGGCGGCACGGTGTTCGGGTCTGCGAGTCGGATCCGCGGGTTGACGTCGGCCACCCGGGTGAGTTCGAGTGTGCGCTGACCGGTGCACGCGCCCACGGCGGCAGCCTCCTCGTATGTCCCGGTCAGTGTGCCGTCGGGTTTCGGTTCGAGGGAGATGACGGTCCACACCGCCGTGTCGAGCGGTTCACCGGTCGCCTGGGGAGTGCACTGGCCGGGGTCCTCCGCGACGGCCGTCCACCGACCGTCGAGGAAGTCGAAGACCTTGGTGCGGAACGGAACACCGTCGGTTCGGTTGGGGTCGACGATGGACACCGTCGCCACGCAGTGGTAGTCGTCGCACACCGAGCGCGCCATCCACGTGTCCGCGCCGGCGCCAGGTACCTGAGTCACGCTGTAGGTGCCGTCGAAGGTCGGCGTGGGATGCGCGTCGCCGGTGGCCGTGTCGATGCCGGTCTGGGAGGCCTGAGACGAACATCCGGTGATGAGTAGTGCGGCCGCCGCGGCGCCGAGGATGCGGCGTCTCACGGTGCTCGTCCCGTGCCGTCCCCGACGCGGTCGAGGGTGACGTCAAGAGTCAGCGATCCGGGACAGGTCCCGGTCTGCGTGGTGCGTTGGGTGCCCGTCAGTTTGGGGATGGGGTCGGAGACTGGCTGGGGGAGCGCGAACTGTCCGGTGAGCGTCGATCTCGCGGCGCCACCGTCGGGACAAGTGGCGTCGAGGGGAGCGCTCGTCGAGGTCCACTGTCCCTCCGCGAATGTCATGACCAGGATGGCCTTCGAGTCGGGGTCGACGAGATAGGTCAGACACCCCTCGCCGGTGCGCAGGCATTGTGTGTTGCCGGAGTAGGTGGTCGGCGGATAGACCTGGCCGGAGCGGGGGTTGGTCTGCACCTGCCGGTACTCGCCCCACAGGGCGGCGGCGGGGGACGACTGGCGGGCGGGTTGCGTCGCGGGGTCGGCGACCTCGACGGCGGGATCGCCGTCGCCCGCGCGCGACAGGGTGACGGTCTGCGTTGAGTTGTGGCACGCGCCGCCGACCGACGACCGGTTGGTGTACGTGCCGACCAGAGTCCCGTCGGGTTTGGGCGCCAGCACGTAGGTCTGCCAGCCCTGCACGGTGATCGACTCACCGTTGGAGTTGACACATTCCGACGGCACCTCGTCCACCGATACCCAGTGACCGCCAACGAAGTCGAGAACCATGCTCGGCGGACGAGGGGCACTCGACGCGGCGGGCGCGACCTCCGTGGCGGCGGCGACGCATGCGGTGTCCCGGCACGTCGAGCGGGCCACCCAGGTGACGGTGGCGGCGCTGTCGGGAATCACGTTGCCGCCCAGTGTGGTGCTGGGGCCGAACGCGGCGCTGAAGGTGCCGTTCAGCTCCGCTGCCGTGTCAACGCCGGGAGTCTCCGAGGAGCAGGCCGCCGATATGCAGGTGAGGACGGCGACGGCTGCGGAGAGCGCCACGCCCGGCCGGTTCACGACCGGGTGTGCGCGATGACGAAGTCCGCGACCACCGCCGCGACTTCACGGTGGTTGACGTCATTGAGGATGTCGTGGTGGCCGCCGGGGGATTCCACCAGTTCGAGCCGTTCGATCTGCTCGGCGTATGCGCGCACCGCGCCGATATCGGCGATCAGGTCGGACTCGCCGTGCACGGCCAGCGTCGGTATCGCCAGCGACGGTAGATCGGCACCGAATCTGTCCCACGCTCTGTCCAGCTCCCGGGTAAGGATGGCCCCGTTGGCGTCGACGAACGCCAACGGGTCATTCTCCAGCGAGTCCAGGTAGAAGGGATCTGCCGATAGCCAGCTGGGATCGAGGTCGAATGAACTGTCGGCGTCCAGCATCTCGGCGATCGGGATCAGTGGGGCACCCGATATGACGGCGGCCCGGTACCGGTCGGGATTCTCGAGCACCCGGAAGAGCGTGACGATGGAGCCGAACGAGTGGCCCGCGGCTACCAAGGGCAACCCCGGGCTGGTCCGCTCGGCCAGCTGCGTCAGCTCCTCGGCGAGCGCCGAGGACGCCTCGATGGAGCCGAAGTCGCCGCGCGTTCCCGGTGACAGCCCGTGTCCGAGCTGGTCGACGGCCCACACGTCGATTCCCTTGGCGTTCAGCGCGAATGCGTAGCGGTGGTACAGCCCGGTGTGTTCGCCGAATCCGTGCAGGAACACGACCGCAGCACTCGGTTCGGCGCTGGCCCAGTGCCGGTAGTAGGCGCTTGGGCCATCGGTGTCGAGGAACGGCATGTCTGCACGCTAGGGCACGAGGCCCAGTAACGCGTCGTGTTGGTCGGCCATGCGGGTGCGGATCGCGTCGAACACGGCGGCCACCTCGGGCCGGTGCATCGTCTCGGCGCGTGTGACGAGCCAGTACGACAGTTGCAGTGCGACGGTGTCGGGCAGCACGCGGACGAGATCGTCGTGGCGGGCAGCCATGAAACAGGGCAGCAGGCCCAGGCCTGCGGAAGCCCGTGTCGCCTCCACGTGCACGAACACATTGGTGGAGGTGATGGACTCGCGCATTCCGGGGGCGACACTTCGGGCCAGGTCCAGATCGTCGACCTGCAGCATCGAATCGATGAAGTAGATCAGCGGGTGGCCCGTCAACTCGGCACGCGAGGCCGGAGCCCCGCGCCGGGCCAGATAGTCGCGTGACCCGTACAGACCCAGGTGGTAGTCGCCGAGTCGAATCGCCTGGGCGCGGTGAACCTGCGGTTCACCGACCACCACCTCGAAGTCGAGGCCGGACCGCTGCTGTGTGGCGCGTCGCGTGGTGGCCACGATCTCGACCGCCACACCGGGATGGCGCCGTTGCACCTCGGCAATGGCCGGCGCGGCGATGTAGGCGCTGAATCCATCGGTCGCCGACATGCGCACGACACCCTCGAGCACCGGGGGACTGGCCGGGGCCGCGGAGAGCGCGCGGACCGCGGACTCCACCGCCTCGGCGGCACCGAGCGCCTCACGCCCCCGGTCGGTGAGTTCCCAGCCGCCGCCGACCCGTGCGAGGAGCCGGCCGCCGAGGGACTGCTCCAGCGCGGCGATGCGGCGCGCGATCGTGGTGTGGTTGACGCCGAGTTCGTCGGCCGCCTGGGTGTACCGACCGGATCGTCCGACCGCCAGCAGCACGAGTAGGTCATCGGCGCTGAGGCGTCGCTGTGGTGTGGGACCTGGCATATCTGCATTTTCGCAGATTCGTCCTGCAGTTTTGGCCATTGCCTCTGCCGTGCGCCTGCATCAATACTCAGATGCGATTGTGTGCCGCATCACAGGAGGAGTCATCCAATGACCAGCTCGATACCGACCGGCCTCAAGCGGGTGGTCGCCGCGTCGATGGCGGGCACCGTCGTCGAGTGGTATGAGTTCTTCCTCTACGGCACCGCTGCCACCCTGGTGTTCAGCAAGGTGTTCTTCTCGGAGACCACCAGTGAGCTCAACGCGATCTTCCTCGCGTTCGCGACCTATGCCGTCGGCTTTGTCGCGCGCCCGCTCGGCGGTGTGGTGTTCGGCCACTACGGCGACAAGTTCGGCCGCAAGAAACTGCTGCAGTTCTCTCTGCTTCTGGTCGGCGCGGCCACGTTCCTGATGGGATGCCTGCCGACGTTCGGCCAGATCGGCTACTGGGCGCCGGGGCTGCTCGTCGCGCTGCGGTTCATCCAGGGCTTCGCGGTCGGTGGCGAGTGGGGTGGCGCGATACTGCTGGTGGCCGAGCACAGCCCGAACAAGCAGCGCGGCTTCTGGGCCAGCTGGCCGCAAGCTGGTGTGCCCGTGGGCAATATGCTCGCGACGGTCGTGCTGCTGGTGCTCACCGCAACGCTGTCGGAGTCCTCGTTCCTGTCGTGGGGCTGGCGCGTGGCGTTCTGGCTGTCGGCGGTGGTTGTCCTCATCGGCTACTACATCCGCACCAAGGTCACCGACGCGCCGATCTTCGTTGCGGCACAACAGGAGGCCGAGAAGATCAAGGCGACGTCGTTCAGTGTCGTCGAGGTGCTCAAGCGCTACCCACGCGGTGTCTTCACCGCGATGGGTCTGCGGTTCGGCGAGAACATCATGTACTACCTGGTGGTCACGTTCTCGATCACCTATCTGAAGGTTCAGGTGGGCGCGGACACCAGTTCGATCCTGTGGTACCTGCTTGTCGCGCACGCCGTGCACTTCGCCGCCGTCCCCGTCGTCGGGTACCTGTCGGATCGGCTGGGACGGCGCCCGGTGTACATGGTGGGTGCGATCCTGGGCAGCACCTGGGGCTTCTTCGCCTTCCCGATGATGAACAGCGGCGACTTCGTGATCGTCACCACCGCGATCACACTCGGCCTGATCATCCATGCGTTCATGTATGCGCCGCAGCCGGCGATCATGGCGGAGATGTTCCCCACCCGGATGCGGTATTCGGGTGTCTCCCTTGGGTATCAGGTCACCTCGATCGTGGCGGGGTCGCTGGCACCGCTCATCGCGGTGAAGCTGCTCGAGATCTACGGCTCCTCGGTGCCGATCTCGATATACCTAGCGGCGGCCTGCGCCATCACGCTGGTCGCGGTGCTGTTCACCAGGGAGACCAAGGGTATCGACCTGGAGTCCCTCGACATCGCCGACGCGGAGGCGGTGGCTTCCGAGCGCAACCGGGCCGGCGTGTGATGCCGGATCTGACGGGTCGTTCGGCGCTGGTCACCGGAGGTGCGAGCGGTATCGGTGCGGCGTGCGCCCGCGAACTGGCCGGCAGGGGCGCGTCGGTGACGGTCGCAGACGTCGATGGCGCGGCGGCCAAGACGCTGGCCGATGAGATAGGCGGAACCGTTTGGGCTGTCGACCTTCTCGACGTCGCGGCGTTGGAGGACCTGCACCTCGAAGTGGACGTGCTGGTCAACAACGCCGGCGTGCAGACCGTCGAGGAGATCACCGCATTCGATCCGGCGCGGTTTCGCTCCATGCTCGCGCTGATGGTCGAGGCGCCCTTTCTGCTGATTCGCGCGGCCCTGCCGCACATGTACGCACAGCGCTTCGGCCGGATCGTCAACGTGTCCTCGGTGCACGGTCTGCGGGCATCGGAGTTCAAGGTCGCCTACGTCACCGCCAAGCACGGTTTGGAGGGACTGTCCAAGGTCACGGCGTTGGAGGGCGGACCCCACGACGTCACCAGTAACTGTGTGAACCCGGGCTACGTGCGAACCCCTTTGGTGGCCAAGCAGATCACCGACCAGGCCCGCACCCACGGCATCACCGAGGATGAGGTGCTCAGCAAGGTGTTGCTCACCGAGAGCGCCATCAAGCGACTCGTGGAGCCCGAGGATGTCGCGGCGCTGGTGGGCTGGTTGGCCTCACCGAGTGCCGGCATGGTGACCGGCGCCTCGTACACGATGGATGGCGGCTGGAGCGCTCGTTAGAGCTGAGCTGCCAGCCAGGGGCCCATGCGGCGCAGCGACTCCGAGATGTCAGTGGCGGCGCCGGCGAAGGACAATCGGACGTAGGAGCCCCCGTGGACGGTGTCGAAGTCGATCCCCGGAGCGATCGCAACACCGGTGTCCGCCAACAGCTTCGCGCAGAAGGCCAGGGAGTCTGATGAGTAGTCGGAGATATCGGCGTACACATAGAACGCGCCGTCGGCGGGCGCCAGCCGGCCCAACCCGATATCGGGTAGCCCGGTCAACAGCAGTTCGCGGTTCACCGCGTACTCACCGACGAGTGCGTCGGCCTCGGCGATCGCCGCAGGCGTGAACGCCGCGACGGCGGCCTTCTGCGGCAGTGTCGGCGGGCAGATCGAGAAGTTCCCGGTCAGGCAGTCCATGGCGCGCAGCAGCGGTCGCGGGACCAGCAGCCAGCCGAGCCGCCAACCGGTCATCGCGAAGTACTTCGAGAAGCTGTTCACGACGATCGCGTCACGCGATGTCTCCCACGCGCAACTCGTCTGCGGCGCACCGGGATACACCAGACCCTGGTAGATCTCATCGCTGATCAACTGCACCCCCGAGGACTCGCACCACGATGCGATCGCAGCCAGCTCGGCGGGCGGGATGACGGTGCCGGTGGGGTTGGCCGGGCTCGCGATCACCACGCCCTTGATGGGTGGGCTGATCTCGGCGAGCATCTCGACCGTCGGCTGGAATCGGGTGTCCGGCCCGCATGGCACCTCGACCACCTCGCAGCCGAGCGCGGAGAGGATGTTGCGGTAACAGGGGTAGCCGGGACTGGTCACGGCCACCCGGTCACCGACGTCGAAACAGGCCAGGAACGCGAGCAGGAAGCCACCCGAGGACCCCGTGGTGACGACGACCTCGTCGGGGTCCACCGCGACGCCGTACTGCTTGTCGTACGACGCCGCTATCCCCTCGCGCAGTTCGGGGATGCCCATGGCGACGGTGTAGCCGAGGTTCTCCTCGGCGAGGGCCCGCGCGGCCGCCTCGATGATCGGGCTGGGCGCCTTGGCGCTCGGCTGACCCGCCGACAGGTTCACCAGGTCGCCGTGCGAACGCTGGCGTTCTGCGGCGGCCAGCCACACGTCCATGACGTAGAACGGCGGGATCCCGGCTCGTAGCGCGACGCGGTTGCTCACTCGAGCCAGGCTAGAACAGGTCGGCCTCGAGCCGGCGCAGATGGTCTCGCGGCGGTCCGAGAAGCTGCGCGCTGCCGTGCGCACGCTTGAAGTACAGCTGGATGTCGTGCTCCCAGGTGATCGCGATGCCACCGTGCATCTGGACCGCCTCGGCGGCCACCGCGCTGAACGCCTCGCTGGCCGCGACACGTGCCAGCGCGGCCGAGGTCGGCGACGGATCGGCGATCGCGTCGTTGACCACCGCGCGCGCCGACTGCACCTCGACGTACATATCGGCCATCCGGTGCTTGAGCGCCTGGAAACTGCCGATGGGCCTGCCGAACTGCACGCGGTCCTTGGTGTACGCGACGGTCAGGTCCAGGCAGTGCGTCGCCGCACCGATCTGCTCGGCGGCCAACAGGATGGCCGCGGTGTCAGCCAGCGCTGGGTTGGCGGCCAACGGTGCGGTCTCCTGCGCTGCGAGCTTGGCCAGCCTGCGCGTCGGGTCCATCGTCGTGATCGGCTCGGAGGTGAACGTCGTCCACCGCACCAGGGCGTCGCCGTCAACCGCGACCACCACATCGGCGATGTCGCCGTTAACGACGTAATCGGGATCGAACACCACGGCGCCGATGGACGTACCCTCCGCCAGCGCGCCCAGCGCGTCGGTGTCGGGTTCGTCGGCGGCCAGCAGCGCCAGTTCGGTCAGCGTCGTGCCCAGCAGCGGTGTCGGCACCAGATGCCTGCCGAGTTCCTCGAGCACCACGGCCGCGTCACCCAGTTCGCCGCCAGCACCGCCCAGCTCCTCGGGCACCACAAGTGCGGCCGCGCCGACCTGCTCGCACAGCAGCTTCCAGAGCCCCTCGTCGTAGCCGCGCTCCGACTCCATGGCCGTACGGACGGCTTCGGGCGAGGCGTGCTTGTCGACCAGCGCGGTGACGGTGTCGCGCAACAGGTCCCGCTCTTCACTCATCGGGCCAACCTCTCAAGAACGCGGTGACGATGCCACGTCGGGTCACCCCAGGCCGAGTGCAGTGCCTGCACCTTCAGTAGCAGCAGGGACAGATCGTGCTCCTGGGTGAACCCGATGGCGCCGTGTGTCTGCAGCGATGAGCGTGCTGACAGCAGAGCGGCATCCGACGCGGCGGCCTTCGCCGCGCTGACGTCACGCTCGGTGTCGGGTGAGGAGTCGGCCAGCGACAATGCGGCGCCGTACACCAGGGGACGGGCCAGCTCGACGGCGATGTGCACGTCGGCCAGCTTGTGTTTGATCGCCTGGTATGACCCGATCAGCCTGCCGAATTGGCTGCGCTGTTTGGCGTACGCCACCGATGCGTCCAGCATCGCCTGGCCCGCCCCGACCAGCTGGGCGGCCGTGATGAGGGCACCGAACTCGAAGGCGCGGGCGGTGTCGGCCTGCTGAGCCTCGCCGCTCGCTGACACATCGAACAGGGTGCGGGCGGGGTCGACGGACTCGTGGGCCTGCCCTGCGATCCCGTCGCGGACGCCGCTGTCGTCGGCGACCAGGAGCAGGCCTGCCTTGTCCGCGTCGACGGCGCGCGGGGTGTGCGGGGCCATCGCGACCGTGGCGATCAGCGCACCCGAGGCCAGACCTTCGGCACGCTCGTCGTCGGCGAGGAGCACCGGCGCGACGGCGATGGACTCGGACACCGGGCCGGGAACACCCCAGTAGCCAAGGCGTTCGGCGGCGACCACGAGGTCCACCGGATGCGCGCCGATACCGTCGAAGCGCTCAGGCACGGCCAGTGCCGTCACGCCCAGGTCTGCCAGCGTCGCCCACACCTTGCGGCCGGGGTCTGCGTCACCCGCCGACCAGGCCCGCACCGCGGCGGGCACATCGGCCGCGCCGAGAGCCGCGTCGATGCTCGCGGCGAAATCGCGCTGCTGTTCGTCGATCTCGAAGTTCACTGTTACTGCCCCTTGCTCTCGCGAGGCAGACCCAGCAGCCGCTCGGCGATGATGTTGCGCTGAATCTCGTTGGTGCCCGCGTAAATCGGGCCGCCCAATGCGAACAGCAGGCCCTCGGTCCAGTTATCTGCCAGCTCGGCGTCGGGACCCCGCAGGTCCAGTGCGGTCTGGTGCAGCGCGACGTCCAGGTCGGACCAGAACACCTTGGTGACCGACGACTCGACGCCGAGTTCGCCGCCACCGACCAGGCGCGTCACCGTGCCGAACGTGTGCAGCCGGTACGCCTGTGCCTTGATCCAGGCGTCGGCGACGCGCTCGGCGTATGCCGGATTGCGGTCGGACTTCCAGAGGTCGACGAGTCGCTCGGCCGGTGCGAGGAATCGAGCTGGGCTGCGCAGCGACATGCCGCGCTCATTGCTCGAGGTGCTCATGGCCGCGCGCCAGCCGTCGTTGACGCCGCCGATGACGTCCTCGTCGGGGACGAAGACGTCGTCGAGGAAGACCTCGCCGAATCCGGTGTCACCACCGAGTTGCGCGATGGGCCGCACGGTGACGCCGTCGGCCTTCAGGTCGAACATGAAGTAGGTCAACCCCTTGTGCCGCTGGGCCTCGGGGTCCGAGCGGAACAAGCCGAACGCCCTGTCGCCGAAGGGGGCCCGCGAACTCCAGATCTTTTGACCGTTGAGCTTCCAGCCGCCGTCGGTTCTGGTGGCGGTGGACCGCAGCGATGCCAGGTCGCTGCCCGCCTCGGGCTCCGACCACGCCTGCGCCCAGATCTCCTCACCGCTGGCCATCTTGGGCAGGATTCGGTCCAGTTGCTCGGGTGTTCCGTGTGCGAACAGGGTCGGCGCCAGCATCGAGGTGCCGTTGGCGCTGGCCCGGCCGGGTGCGCCCGCGCGGAAGTACTCCTCCTCGTAGACCACCCACTGCAACAGCGTCGCGTCGCGACCGCCGTACTTCTCGGGCCACGCGATGACCGACAGGCCCGCGTCGAACAGCACCTTGTCCCAGTGCCGGTGCTGCTCGAAGCCCTCGGCGATGTCGTAGGACTTGGTCGGGAAGTGCGCGGTGTTGGCGGCGAGGAAGTCGCGGACCTCGGCCCGGAACTCCTCTGTCGCCTCGTCGAACTGTAAGTCCATCAAATCATCTCTCGCAGTTGGGGTTTGACGACCTTGCCGCCGGCGTTGCGCGGAAGCGCGTCCACGAACGCGACAGCACGCGGCGTCTTGAAATTGGCCAGATGCTCGCGGGCGCTGGCGATCACACTCTGTTCGTCGAGTTCGGCGCCCGGCTTCACCACGACGAACGCCTTGCCGACCTCGCCCATGCGCTCGTCGGGCACGCCGATCACGGCGGCCTCGGCGACTCCGTCGATGCGGGCGAGTACCTGCTCGACCTCCGCGGGGTACACGTTGAAGCCGCCGCTGATGTACATGTCCTTGAGGCGGTCGGTGATCCGCAGATTGCCCGCCTCGTCGAGGTTTCCGATATCCCCGGTGTGCAGCCAGCCGTCGGCGTCGATGGCTGCCGCGGTGGCCTCGGGGTCGTCGAGGTAGCCGAGCATGACGTTGGGACCCCGCAGCAGTACCTCGCCGGATACTGGTTCGTCGCCGCCTGTCGACGCCGCGTCGATCCGGAGTTCGAAGCCGGCGATGGGGCGTCCGCTGGTGGTGGCGACCGTGACGGCGTCATCGTCGGATCGGCACATGGTGCCGAAACCGCTTGCCTCGGTGAGCCCGTACGCGGTCAGCACGATGTCGATGTCGAGCTCGGACTGCATCCGTTCAATGAGGACCACCGGAATGGTGGCCGCCCCGGTCACGGCGAATCGCAATGATGTCAGGTCGTACTCGGCGCGCTTGGGATGGTCGAGCAGCGTCTGGTAGATCGTTGGGGGACCTGGCAGCACCGTGATGCGGTGCTCCTGCACCGCGCGCATCGCCCGCTCGGGGTCGAACGTCAACTGCGGGATGAGCGTCGCACCCCTCTGCAGGCAGGTCAGGATGCCGGCCTTGTAGCCGAAGTTGTGGAAGAACGGGTTGATGCACAGGTAGCGGTCGTCGCTGGTGAGTTCGGCGCAGTCGGCCCACGCCGCCGGCGCGTCAAGCGACTGCCGGTGCGCGCACAGCACACCCTTGCTACGGCCCGTGGTGCCCGAGGTGAACAGGATGTCGGACACGTCGTCGGGTCGCACGGCCGCCGCGCGGGCATCTGCGGCGGCGACGTCGGTGCCGCGCGCGATGAACGCATCCCACGACGCCGCCGAGTCGGCGTCGCCGTCCTGCACGGGCACCCGCACAACGTGGCGCAGGTCGGGCAGGGCGCCGAGGTCGAGTTCGCCAACTCGGTCGGCGCCGAGGAACTCGCCCATGCCGATCAGCAGTGGCGCCTTGGTGCGGGCCAGGATGTCGGTGGCCTCGCTGGCGGTGTAGCGGGTGTTCAGCGGTACGACGACCCCGCCTGCGTAGGTCGTGGCGAGGCTGGCGACGACCCAGTGCCAGGTGTTGGGTGACCAGATGGCCACGCAGTCTCCTGGGCCCACGCCGAGGGCGATCATCGCCGCCGCGGCCTGCCTGACCTCGTCCTTCAGGCCGGCGTAGGTGAGCACGCGGTCGTCGGTGACGACGGCGGCGCGGTCGGGAAACTCGCCGGCTATCCGGTGCAGGGTTGCGGGGATGGTCCTGGGCTGCGAGGACTCCAAGTCACTGCGCTCCTGCCCGCCGGGCGTCGTCATTGATGCTCCTCTAACAAAGCAAGTGCTTGGTAGGTTAGCCTACAAGAATGTTGGAAGTCGAGGAGTTCCGGACCGAGGTCCGGCAATGGCTCGCCGACAACCTGGTCGGTGAGTACGCGGCACTCAAGGGTCTCGGTGGGCCCGGACGTGAGCACGAGGCGTTCGAGGAACGGCGCGCCTGGAACCAGCATCTCGCGAAGGCGGGGCTGACGTGTCTGGGCTGGCCGGTGGAACACGGCGGTCGTGGGCTGTCGGTGGCGCACCGTGTTGCGTTCTACGAGGAGTACGCCAAGGCCGACGCGCCGGACAAGGTCAATCACTTCGGTGAGGAACTCCTGGGTCCGACGCTGATCGCCTACGGCACACCCGAACAGCAGAAGCGCTTCCTGCCCAAAATCCTCGACGTCACCGAGCTGTGGTCGCAGGGCTACTCCGAGCCGGGTGCGGGCAGTGACCTCGCCAACGTCTCGACGTCGGCCGAACTCGACGGCGATGCCTGGGTGATCAACGGGCAGAAGGTGTGGACGTCACTCGCGCACTGGGCGCAGTGGTGCTTCGTCATCGCCCGTACCGAGAAGGGCTCCAAGCGCCACGCCGGACTGTCGTATCTGCTGGTGCCGCTGGATCAGCCGGGAGTGGAGATCCGCCCGATCGTCCAGCTGACCGGAGACTCGGAGTTCAACGAGGTCTTCTTCGACGACGCCCGCACCGACGCATCTCTCGTGGTGGGGGAGCCGGGCGACGGTTGGCGGGTTGCCATGGGCACCCTGACCTTCGAGCGCGGAGTCTCCACGCTCGGCCAGCAGATCCGTTACGCACGTGAGCACTCCGGCCTGGTAGAGCTGGCCAAGCAGACTGGCGCCATCGACGATCCGCTGATCCGGGAGCGACTGACCCGGTCGTGGGCGGGGCTGCAGACCATGCGGTCGTATGCGCTGGCCACGATGGATGTGGAGCAACCGGGTCAAGACAATGTGTCGAAACTGCTGTGGGCCAACTGGCATCGCGATCTCGGGGAGATCGCGATGGACGTTCAGGGGATGGCGGGCCTGGCGCTCGTCGGCGCAGAGTTCGACGAGTGGCAGCGGCTCTACCTCTTCTCCCGCTCGGACACGATCTACGGCGGTTCGAACGAGATTCAGCGAAACATCATCGCCGAGCGCGTGCTCGGCCTGCCACGAGAGGTCAAGGGCTAATGAGTCTGGCGGTTGCGCCCAAGGAGATCGACGGCCACGGATTGCTCAAGGGCAAGGTCGTGCTGGTGACGGCAGCCGCGGGAACCGGCATCGGTTCGACGACCGCACGGCGGGCGCTGCTGGAGGGCGCCGATGTCGTGGTGTCCGATTTCCACGAACGCCGCCTCGGTGAGACGCGCGACGAGCTGGCGGGTCTGGGGCTGGGCCGCGTCGATGCCGTGGTGTGTGACGTGACGTCGACCGAGGCCGTCGACGCCCTGATCACCACCGCGGTGGAGAAGATGGGTCGCCTCGACGTGCTGGTCAACAACGCCGGCCTGGGCGGGCAGACGCCCGTCATCGATATGACCGACGACGAGTGGGACCGCGTCCTCAACGTCACGCTCACCTCGGTCATGCGGGCCACCCGCGCGACGCTGCGCTACTTCCGCGACGTCGAGCACGGCGGTGTCATCGTCAACAACGCCAGTGTGCTGGGTTGGCGCGCACAGCACTCGCAGTCGCACTACGCGGCGGCCAAGGCCGGTGTGATGGCGCTGACTCGCTGCAGCGCAATCGAAGCCGTCGAGTACGGCGTCCGCATCAACGCGGTGTCGCCGAGCATCGCACGGCACAAGTTCCTCGAGAAGACCAGTTCGTCCGAACTTCTCGACCAACTGGCCTCGGACGAGGCGTTCGGCAGGGCCGCCGAACCATGGGAGATCGCGACCACTATCGCGTTTTTGGCCAGTGACTACTCCAGTTACCTGACCGGAGAGGTCATATCGGTATCCAGTCAGCGCGCGTGAGCCCCGTACGCTGGGCGACGTGAAGCGACTGGCGTTGGCCCTGACCGTGGTGGCCGTACTGACCGGATGCTCGGGCGCCAGCAACTCGGGCGGCCGCACAACATGCGCGGACTTCCTGGCCATGCGCACCGAGGACCAGGACGCGACCGTGGCCAGGTACCTGAAGGAGCGCGACGGCAAGAACTCGTCGACGGGTGACATCGTGTCGCAGCGATCCGCCTTCGCCAAGCTCTGCACGCCCGAGGACAAAAAGGACACCAAGATCGCCGACCTCGGCTGACGCAGGCCTTTCTCCACCGTATCTTCACAACTGCACCCCGGAAGCACCACACCAGGCACTTACAGTCTGAAGTGTGAAGCGAATCCTGGTGGTCGACGACGAGCCGACCATCCTGGCCGCGGTGGCCGCTCGCCTTCGTGCCGAGGAATTCCTGGTGGATACCGCCGTCGACGGACCGTCGGCGGTAGCGAAGGCTGCGGCGACCGATCCCGATCTGGTGGTGCTCGACGTCATGCTGCCCGGTTTCGACGGGTTGGAGGTATGCCGACGAATCCACGCCGTGCGCCCGACGCCGGTACTGATGCTCACGGCCCGCAGCGACGAGACGGACATGCTGGTGGGCCTGGGCATAGGGGCCGACGACTACCTGACCAAACCCTTCAGCATGCGCGAACTCGTCGCGCGCGTTCGTGTGCTGCTGCGCCGCGCGGATCGGACGAGCGAGACATCACCGGTCTCGGTCGGTGAGTACCGAATCGACGTGCAGGCGCGTCGTGTTCACCGGGCCGATGAGGAAATCCACCTCACCAAGCTGGAATTCGACGTGCTGGCCTTCCTCGCGGGGAGGCCGAGGGCCGCGGTGCCCCGTGAGACGCTCCTGGAGCACGTCTGGGGCTGGGCCTCGGGGGTGGAGACCCGCACGGTGGACAGCCACGTGAAGGCATTGCGGCGCAAGCTCGGAGCGGAACTCATCCGCACGGTGCACGGCGTCGGCTACGCGCTGGAGCCGCCACGATGAGCCGGCTCGCCGCCGTGTGGGACCGGCTGCCGCGCCCGTTGGACCCGTTCGCCTCGTTCAAGGTCAAGATGGGTCTGCTGGTTGTCAGCGCCATCACCCTGATCGCGCTCACGTTCCAGATCGGCGCGGGGTGGCAGCTCCGATACACGCTGCTCGCCGCGCTGGTCGTCTCGCTCGTCTTCACTCAGTTTCTCGCGCACGGGATGACCTCCCCGCTGCGTCAGATGACCGCGGCAGCCCGTGCCATGGCGCGGGGTGACTACAGCGTGCGTGTGCGCGCCACGTCCAGGGACGAGGTGGGACAGCTGGCTACGGCCTACAACCAGATGGCGGCCGATCTCGGTGCCGCGGACGAGTACCGGCGCGGGCTCATCGCCAATGTCTCCCACGAACTCCGGACCCCCATCGCGGCGCTGCACGCGCTGCTGGAGAACGTCGTCGACGGCGTCGACAAACCGGATGCCAAAACCATGCGGTTGGCGTTGTCGCAGACCGAGCGACTCGGCGAGCTGGTGACCAACCTGCTTGACCTCTCGCGGCTCGAAGGCGGTGCGATCCCGCTGCAGCAGGGCCCATTCCGAGTCAGCGACTTTCTCGGCGAGGCGATCGCGCACGTCGCCGTGTCGACACCCGATGTCGAGATAGTCGTACGGGTGTCGCCGCCGACCCTGATCGCCGTCGCGGACCCGGCGCGGCTTCGGCAGGTCGTCGTCAACCTGGTAGACAACGCGATTCGGCACAGTCCAGCCGGGGGCCGCGTGTCGGTCGACGCGAGTGCCGCCACCCTCACGGGACTGCGCCTGGAGGTGTGCGACGAGGGCCCGGGCATACCGGCTGTCGAGCGCGAACGGTTGTTCCAGCGCTTCACCCGTGGTGCGACGTCGGCGGGAGGCACAGGCCTCGGGTTGGCGATCGCTCGGTGGGCGGCCGAACTGCACGGTGGCGCAGTCGAAGTCATGGACACCAGTACAGGCTGCCGCATAGCGGTCACCATCCCCCAGACGGCGGAGGAGTTCACATGACCGTGACGGTTCCTGGCGCGCACATGCCGCCACCAGTGCTTGGCCCGACCCGCCCCGGGTACGGCGAGCCGGGCTGGACCGTCTGGCCGCACCGCGTGTGGCCACTCGATTCTCTGGCACAAGCGCCTCGGCGGGTCGTCGTGTCCGCCCTCGTGGTCGGTGTACTCGGCACCGCGGTGTGGCGGCCGACGGTGCTGAGCATCGGATACCTCGTCGCCGGCCTGATGGTCTTCGCTGTGGTCTACGGCACCGGTGAGCGTCGACCCACCCGCGGTGAGTGGCTGGGAATGGGACTGACGTTGGCGCTGCTCTCGGTTCCGGCGCTGCTCGCCGCGGAGTGGCTCGGCGTGCTCTGCATCATGGCGGCGTGGCTCGTCGGTTGGTGCACGCTGGTCGGAGGTCGCACCTGGACATCGGTGTTCATGGCGCCGTTCGTGCCGCTGCTGCTTCCCGCGCGGTTGACCGGCTGGGTTCGGCGTGCGGCACCCGCGTTGGTGCCGCACGCGGTGGGCGGTGTGAAGCTGGCCCGCTTCGGGGCCGTCATCGCGATCACGGTGACGCTGGTGCTGGTGTTCGGTGGTCTACTCACCGCCGCGGACCCGGCGTTCGCGCACCTTGTCGACAACGTGGTTCCCGCGCTGGACCTCGACGGCCTCGTCGGCCGCGTTCTGGTGTTCGCACTCGCGGCGGCCCTCGTGCTCGGTGGTGGCTATGTGATGCGCTTCGCACCGCGGCTGGACGCCGTGGCGCCCGCGCCGATGCGGTCCGTGCCGAGGTGGGAGTGGGCGGTGCCGCTGGGCGTGCTCGACGCGTTGTTCGTGGCGTTTGTCGCCGTGCAGGCGACGGTCCTCTTCGGAGGCCACCGCCACGTCGTCGAAACCGAGGGACTGACGTACGCCGAGTACGCGCGGCAGGGGTTCTGGCAGCTGCTCTGGGTATCGGCGTTGACGCTGCTGGTGATCAGCGTCGTCATCCGGGTCGCCGCTCGCGTCACCGCTGCGGATCGGCGGGCGCTGCGGGTGCTGGTGGGAACGACGTGCGCCACCTCGGTGGTCGTGGTGATCTCGGCGATCCACCGGATGTGGCTCTATCAGGAGGCCTACGGCTTCAGCGTGCAGCGGCTCGTGGTCATCACCATCGAGTTGTGGCTCGGCGCGGTGTTCGTGCTGATTGCACTGGCAGGCGTCGGCATGACGGCGCGTTGGCTGCCGCGCGCGGTCCTGGTGTCCGGTGCCGTTGCGCTGCTCGGCCTGGCGGCGATCAACCCGGAGCGGCTGATCGCCGAGCGCAACATAGACCGCTATGCGCAGACGGGGCAGCTGGACGCCTCGTACCTGCTGTCGCTGTCATCGGATGCCGAGCCCGCGTTGGCCCGGCTGCCCGAACCGATGCCGCAGTGCGCGGACTATCGCGCTGACGCGCCGGACGCGTGGTACGAGTTCAACCTGTCGCGGTGGCGCGCCAGTGGTGCTGACCCGGCGACCGCCACCTGCCCGCAGTACGTCGAGTAGTTCGAGCCGGTCCATTCACGAAGCGTCTCACCGGCGGACCGGGTCAGCGGCCGGCGACAAGGCGCGCACGAGATCGGCGGTTGTCGGAGCGCCCTGCCAGTCGCCGGGCACAGTACAGGCGAGGGCTCCGCACACTGCCGCTGCCGCCAAGCTCTCCGGGACGGTATGACCGGTCATGGTGTGCGCGAGATATCCGGCGACGAAAGCGTCTCCGGCGCCGACGGTGTCGACTGAGGTGATCTGGTGCGGGTCTTGGCGGTGGAACTCACCGCCGACCGATGCTGCCGCCCCCGCCTCGCCCAGCTTGACCACCGCGTAGCCGCGGGCGAGCGACGTCATTGCCTCGCACGTTGCGCGTAGATCCCGGGTGCCGGTGAACATGTGGGCCTCGTCGAGGCCGGCGAAGACGATATCGGCCTGGCCCAGTATCGGTGTGAGGACCTCGGCTGCGGTCTGCCGATCCCACAGTGCGCTGCGGTAATTGACGTCGAACGATATGGAGATGTCGCGAGCGTGGGCAAGCGCGAGGACGTGCTCGACCGTGGCGCGGCAACTCTCGCTCAGCGCCGGTGTGATCCCGGAGAGGTGGACATTTGTGGCGCCGTCGAGCGCGCTCTCATCAATATCAGCTGGCGTGAGCGCGGCCGCTGCGCTTGTCGAGCGGTAGTAGAGCACTTCGGTGTGCGTGATCGAATGCCGGTTCTTGATCATCAGGCCGGTGGGTCGGCTCGGCTCTCGGCACGCGACGACACGAACGTGCTCAGCTGACAGTTCGCGCTCGATGAGTTCGCCGATGGCGTCTGCGCCCAGCCTCGATATCCAGGTCGAGCGTATCCCCAGGCGAGCAACCCCGATCGCCACGTTCGACTCGGCACCGCCGATGGACAGGGCCAGATGGCTTTGGTGTCGCAGGGGGCCGGGGGAGGGGGAGGCGAGCAGACCCATTGTCTCGCCGACGGTGACGAGAGACGGAATGCGTTGCGTCATCGGCTTGCGTTTCGCACCGCGAGTGCGGCGCGGGCACGTAGGCCGGCGTCGTCTCGGGTTCGGTGATAGTCCCCCTGCACTACCGACCCGAGGCCGACCGCCCTGGCGCCGGCATCGAGCCAGTCGCCGATGTCCTCGAGTCCGATGCCGCCAGTCGGGATGAGAGGAATGTTTGGCAGCGGCGCCCTGATGTCGCGGAGATAGCCGATGCCGAGCCGACCGGCCGGGAACAGTTTCACCGCCGTCACACCGGCCGCCCAGGCGGCGCACACCTCGGTGGGTGTGAAAGCGCCTGGGTAGACCTCGAGGCCAAGAGCAGTCGCCGCGCGTACGACAGCCTGGTCGGTGTGGGGCGAGACGACGAATGACGCTCCGGCGCTTGACGCCTCGTGCACCTGAGCCACGGTGGTGACCGACCCGGCGCCGACGACGACGTCGTCGGGTGCCGATTCCCGGATGCTGCGGATGGCGTCGATCCCGCCTGCCCCGGACAGGGTGACTTCGATACGCCGGAATCCCTCGTCGACGAGAATGGCGGCAAGAGCGGGAAATGACTCCGCAGTGGGAGCCCGAAGGACTGCGAGCAGTCGATCGGCGAACTGGCTCATGATGTGAGGTTCCGTTCGTATTGGGGGCGGAATGTCAGGCGCCGGTGAAGCGTGCGTGTCGCTTGTGGACGAAGGCGTCGATACCCTCGCGGCCGTCGGCGCTGTCGAACAGGCGACCGAGCGCGCTCTGCTCGGCGGTCAATGCGGCACGGCGATCACAGACGATGCCGTCATCGATCACCCGCTTTGCCTCCCGGACCGCACGTGGGGCACTGGTCGCCAGAGTGGTTGCGAAATGGATTGCGCGGGGCAGCAATTGCTCGGCATCAGTGACCTCGATCAGGAGATCGCGCCGCAGCGCCTCATCCGGTCTGATGGTCCGGCCCGTCATCACGATCTCTTTGGTGAATCGGACACCTGCGCTTTGCGCAAGGCGCTGCGTCCCACCGCCCCCGGGTATCAAGCCGAGTTTGACTTCGGGCAGGGCGAAGCGCGCGTGCTCGGACGCGATGATGAAGTCGCAGCACAGGGCCAGCTCGAAGCCGCCGCCGAACGCGTAGCCGTTGACTGCGGCGACGGTGGGCTGCGGTAGCGCCTCCAACGACTCGAACACGCGGCGGGATGTGAGCTGATACTCGCTGAACTCCTCGACGGAGGCCTGAAAGTACTCGCCGACATCGGCGCCCGCGATGAACCCGCGGCCGGTGCCGGTCAGAACCACCGCTCGGATGGCGCGGCTGCTTCTGATCCGGGCGATCTGCGCGCCGAGTGCGACCACCAGGTCACCCGAGAGAGCGCCCAGTTTCTCTACCCGGTCGATACGCAGGACACGGATGGCAGCGCCGTCATCGACGCTGTGGTCTTCAACTGCCAGGTTGGGGTGGGGGTACTCAATGGTGTTCGAGGTCATGGCTTTCCCCTTCCGAGAAGCTCCGCGGTGTGTTCACCCACCCGCGGCGGTGACAGGCGCTGCTGCCACGGGGTTGCACTGAGTTTGATAGGACACCCGACAAGCTCGATCGGAGTGCCCGCTGGGCCGTCCACGGTGACGAGTAGGTCGGAGCCGATATCGCGAAGCTCATCGACGGCTTCCTTGGTGGTGCGCACCGCGGCGGCCCAGATACCCTCGGGGACAAGGATGTCGAGCCAGTGTCGGGTGGTGTTCGTCCGGATCGTCCGCTCGATGCACTGCTTGGCGATCTCACGTTCGGTCCAGGCGTCGAACCCGGCCAGTTCGGGTCGTTCGAGTGCGGCGGCGATGTCCCCGAGCGGCGCCATCGCGATGGCCATCCAGCCGTCGCTGGTCTCGTACACCCCGAACGGGGCGGACAGCCACGACTGCCCGATCCCGGATTCGGATCGCTGGTACTCGCTGTTCTGGTTGACCTGCGCCGAGATCTCCTGGCACTGCATGGCGATGGCGACCGAGTACAGGTCCACCTCCACCCGCTGGCCCACCCCGTGGGTGTTCCTGGCGATGAGCGCCGCCAGGATTCCATTGGCCAGCGTCAGTGCGGTGGCGTGATCGACGATCGCCGTGCCGGCAGGCGTGGGGGGATCGCTGCGCCGGCCGGTCGACGCGGCCAGCCCGGACATGGCCTGAATGAGCAGATCCTGGCCGGGCCTGCCCTCCTTGGCGAATGCGGTGTCCTGGCCCCAGCCTGATCCCGAGCAGTAGATGATGTCGGCCCTGACGGCCTTGAAGTCGTTGTAGCCCAGTCCGAGCCGGTCCATCACGCCCGGTCGGAAGTTCTCGACGACCACATCGCAGGTGGCCGCCAGTTCGAGAAGTGCCGCGCGGGTGCTTGGCTGTTTGAGATCGAGCGCGATCGAGCGCTTGTTGCGATTCATCGCAAGAAAGGCGGCCGACTGCCCGGAGACGTAACCGCCCATCATCGCCAGGTCGCGTTCCCATTCACCGTCGGGCCTCTCCACCTTGATGACGTCGGCGCCGAGGTCAGCGAGCAGCTGGGTGGCGAACGGGCCCAGCATCATCTGAGTGAAGTCAAGGATGCGGATGGAGTCGAGTGCTTGCATGGCTCAGTCCTTCTCTGTTTGAGACAGTCGATTCCGCAGCGCGGTGCGGTCGAGCTTGCCGGCGGGATTGCGTGGGAGTTCGTCGACAACGTGCACCGCTACCGGCTTCTTGTAGCCGGCGATGCGCCGGGCGCACGCCGCGGCGATACGGTCTGACAGCGATTGCGGGTCGAGTCCACGTGACGCCGGCTCGAGCACCACGGCAGCGGTGACGCCTTCTCCCCACACCGGGTGGGGCAGCCCGAGGACTGCTGCCTCGCGCACGTCGTCGAGCGCGGTGAGCACGCACTCGACCTCGGCGGGATGGACATTGAAGCCGCCGCTGACGATCACGTCGGTGCTGCGGCCGAGCAGGTGAACGTATCCATCGCGGTCGACTCGGGCCAGATCACCGGTGCGAAACCAGCCGTCAGACAGCACTTCTGCGGTCAGACCGGCCCGGTTCCAGTATTCGGGCATCACGGTGTCTGCCCGAACGATGACCTCTCCGTCGACTATGCGGAGTTCAACACCCCGGCAGACGCGTCCGGCAGAGCTCAACCTGTCGGGATCCGTGGTCGAGTGATCCTCTGGTGTCAGGACGGTCAGGGGAGCGAGTGCCTCGGCCAGACCGTAGAACTGGACCAGCGTGCCGGGAAAAGTGTTGTGTGCCAACCTCAGCGCGTCAATCGAGATAGGTGAGCCCCCATAGGGTATCGCTCGAAGTCCGGCCGGTACCCAGTGGGATTCCACCGCGGCTCGGGCGATGCGTTCGAGCATGACGGGAGCCAGCGGTAACACGGTGACCCCGAATGAGTCGATCGCGTTGAGCACCGCATGGGGGTCGAACTTCGACATGGTCACCGTTGCCGCACCGCACACCGCGCTGTCAAGTCCGATGGAACCGCCGAAATGCGTCATCGGGGCAACCGCCAGCACCACATCATCAGGACTCAACGACGGCAGCTGATCAAGCGCGCGATTCGTCTGCGCCACCCAGGTGCGGTGCGTGACGACGGCGGCCTTGGGCCTTCCGGTGGTCCCCGAGCTGTACATCAACATCGCGATGGCATCGGGCTCCGGGGCGGGCCAGGAGATCTTCGAGGCTGACGGCTGACCCCTCAGCGACGCGGGCGACAGTACGCCGGGGCCTGGCTCGTCATCGCATACGAAAAGCGCCGCAGACCATTGCAACTCGTTGAGCGCGGCACGAATGGCGTCATGCGCCTCGGCTGTGCAGCAGACTATGGTGGACTCACAGTCGATCGCGATGGCCGCGATCTCGCGTGGATGCAACCGCGGTGACAGGGCGACACGGACCAAACCGGATCCGAGAACTGCACGTTCCAGGATTCGCAGGATCATGCTGTTGGACAGCACCACCATGACCCGATCGCCGGGGACGGCGCCGTGGTCGGCGAACACGGTGGTGGCTGTCCCGGCGAGTTCGGCGACATCATTGAACGTCAGCGCGTCGCTGGATCCGCTTGCGCAGCGCAGTGCGCGGCGATTGCCGTGCAGCCCTTCGACGGCGGCGAACTGCTCAGCCACCGTGGCGGGACCCTCAGCTGCGAACATGCTCGCGCCACAGTCGGTTGATGACGGTCACCACGTCACCGGCGGGGGTGCCAGCAGTGATCGATGCGTGCACAGCATGCGATGCTGCGTGCTGGTAGGCCGGGTATCCCCGGAGCCGCGGCCGCAGAAAGGCCCGGTCCATCGTGGCCAATGTCCCGCGGTAGAAATCGCTGACCTGCTCGTTGATACGGGTGTCGGTCCACACCGAACGGCGGCCGGCCTGACCGCCTGATGCGCTGTACAGACCCTGCTGAATCGGACCGGACGTTGCATAGCGAACGAATTCAGCTGCCTCGGACCCGAATTCCGATTCAGCCGATACCGACAGCCCAACTCCCCCCGTCAGGGTTCCGACAGATGCGTTGATGCCGCCGAGGGTCGGGGCGTCGGTGAACGCGACGACCTCTCCGCGGTCCGTGGGCTGCGAGTAGGTGATGTATCCGAACACCAACGGGCTGTAGACGGCGGCGTCGGTGGGATCGGCCAGTCGCTCGAGCACGGTGATCGGATCGCAGCGCAGTGATTCCGGTGCGCAGTGTCGCAGCACCGCCGCGGTGTGTCCGAGCGCCGCGGTCAGCACGCCGGTGTCGATCCCGGAATCGCCGAACCAATCTGGACGGCCGTCCGCGCGACGACTCCGTTGGTGGGGGGAATCGGCGTCGGCGACGGCTTCGCACAGGGATAGCAAGGTTCCCCACAGATGCGTGGGATTCGCAGCGATTAGTACCTTTTCGCGGCCGTGGTGGTGTGCGAACTGTTCCACCGCGTCCCAGTGTGTCGGCACCTCGGCGATTTCGACGCGATCCTGCTGATGCGCGCTGACCATGCAGGCCGCATCGACCGCACCGCCCCACAGTCGCCCGTCCCACTGATAACTGGCGTGACTGGGCCCTGCCGAATCGGTCACACGATCCGCGATGTCGTCGGGTGACCAGAAGTCATCGAGTGCGGCCAACGCGCCGCCGGCCACGGCGTCACCGATGAAGGGATGGTCGAGCGCCACCAGGTCGTAGTCGCCGGCGATGTCGACTATGGGGACCTCTTCAAATGCCTTGAGCGGTCGGGATGTCCACTCCACCGCGATGCCTGTCTCGCGACGGAACTGCGCTGCGCACGCGGAAAGTGCGGCGACTCCGCGGGGATGATCCCAAGTGATTCCGCGAAGCGGTCGGCCTCCGGCACCGGGCCGGCGGGACTCCTGCACAGCACAACCTCCTCTGTTGGTAATACGATTTACCACCGGGGAAGGATTTGTCAAGACGGGTGCGGTGAACCCAGTTAGCGGCCGGGTCGGGGTGGGGCGGTGGAGGCGCGTACCACCAGGGCGGGCGCCGGATCGGCGATGCGCTCGTGGCGCGCTGGCCCATCGTCCAGTTGCTCGAGCATCAAAGTGACAGCGCGCACGCCGAGTTCGAACAGGGGGAGGCGGACCGCCGTCAATGTGGGTCGAAGGAACTCGGCCAGGGCCATGTCGTGCAATCCGATGACCGACAGATCGCTCGGAACGTCGACCCCGGCGTCGTTCGCCGCAGCCAGGGCGCCAACCGCCGAGAACGAGTTCGCGATGAACACCGCGGTGGGCCGGTGGGGTGGCGCGAGCAGCGTGCTCATTCCGCGGTACCCCGCCTCGGGCGTGTGGCCACCGGCGACGACACGCGTGTCAGGTGCGGGAAGTCCGGCTGCCGCAAGCGAATCTGCCCAGCCTTTGCGCCGTGGGCTGGTGCGGTTCGCCGGCCCGTCGACGTGCAACAGGCCGATGTCGCGGTGGCCGAGTTCTATGAGATGGGAGACGGCGAGCCGGGCAGCGCCGTAGTCATCAACCGCCACGCTGCCGATGGTGCCGCGGGAGCGATCGTTGAGCAGCACAGTCGGCACCCGTTCGGCGGCGATCTTCGCCACTGGGGCGTCGGATGCGGTGCCTGCGCGTTGGAGCAGAAGACCGTCGATCGCCCCGCTGGCCACGACACGCTGGAACAGGCTGCGATCGGTGGCGAGTGCATCGACGTCGGCCAGCATGAGGGCGTAACCGGCGCGGGTCGCCTCGGCCTGTGCCCCCGCGATGATCTGGCTGTAGATCGGATTGCTGGCGTCGTGGACCGCCAGGCCGATCACCCCGACCTTGGCCTTTCGCAGTGCTCGGGCGGCGAAGTTGGGCGTGTAGTCGAGTTCAGCGGCGGCCTGGCGGACTCGCTGTTTGGTCTCCTCGCGGGCTCGCAGCGTCTCGTCGCCATTGAGTAGTCGGGACACCACACCGGGCGACACACCGGCCAGCCGTGCCACGTCGGCCGCGGTAGCCGTCGACCCTCTTGAAGGTGTCGCCACGCGTTGCCTCCCGATCGATCCAACCCTGGTCCGGCCAGCTTTACCTTACGGTGGGCGGCCCGCGGCTTCCCGCCCGAACCTGACGACTCGCGTCGCGTCCGGACGTCGGTGGCGTTGTGCGTGGCACACGTGGCGTGAATTCCCAAGGCGCAGAACGATGGCCACGATCGGGGGCGCCGGAGGCCTGAATTTCATCGGGTCGTTGACAGTGATCCGAGTCATATCGTAGTGTCTGGTAAATCGTATTACCAACGTGGCTGAGGTGGCCGCGCGACCGTCGCAGCCCGCACCGCCTATCGTCGCCACTTCCATAAGGAGGCCTGTGAACACTGCAGAAACCACCCCGCGGCCAGCCGGAAAACCCAGGATCATCGCCGCAGCGGCCGCCGGCAACTTCGTCGAGTGGTACGACTTCGCGATCTACGGCTACTTCGCGCCCGTTCTCGCCGAGGTGTTCTTCCCCAAATCCAATGGCTTGAACGGATTGTTGGCCACCTTGGCGGTATTCGGCGCGGCATTCGTGCTGCGCCCAATCGGCGCCCTGGTGTTCGGCAACCTCGGTGATCGCAGGGGCCGGCGATGGGTGCTGTCGGTCGTCATCTTGACCATGGCAGGCGCGACCACGCTGATCGGACTGCTGCCGTCGTATGACGCCGTCGGTGTCCTCGCGCCACTGGCACTCATCGTGTTGCGGCTGGTCCAGGGCTTTTCCGCCGGTGGCGAGTTCGGCGGCGCGGCGTCGTTGCTCTTCGAGCACTCGACACCGGACAAGCGGGGTCTTTTTGGATCGGTTCAGCCCGCCAGCATCGTGGCCGCATTGGCCGTTTCCGCGGGGTTGGGCACCGCCCTGACGTCGATCATGTCCGAGGAGTTCCTTCACTCGACGGGGTGGCGCATCCCGTTCCTGCTCGCGCTTCCCCTTGGTGTCATCGGTTGGTACATCCGGCGCCACATCGATGAGACGCCCGCGTTCGCCCAGATGCAGGACGAGGGCAGGGTGTCCGAACATCCCGTGCGAGACGTGTTCCGGGGTCACTGGCGAATGATTCTGGCCGGTACGGCAGCCATAGTGTCGTGGACCGCGGGCGGCTATGCCACCCTGCAGTTCCTGCCCGCATTCTTCGGCGGCGTCCTGCACCGGCCGTTGTCGGAAGGGCTGACGGCATCGCTCGTCGGTTTGACCGCCTATGCGGGATTCATCGTTCTCGGCGGCTGGCTTGCCGATCGCATCGCCCGGTGGAAGGTCATGACTGTCGGCGCGGTCGGATTGGCCGTGGTCGCAGTTCCGGGGTACTACCTGCTGATTCAAGGCGGAGCGATCCGGATTGGTGTCGCGGTCGTGCTCTTCGCGATCTTCCTCGGCCTCACCGCGGGTCCCACCACCGCGATGCTGTCCGAACTGATACCCGACAATGTGCGGGCCTCGTACCTGTCGATCGTCTACGCCGTCGCCAATGCCGCCTTCGGTGGCTTCGCCCCGTATATCGTCACGGCACTGATCTCCTCCAGCGGAAGCCTGCTGTCACCGGCCTGGTATCTCATCGGACTCCAGCTGTGCGCTGTGGGCGGACTCATCGCCGTCGGGGTTCATCACCGGAACCGGGCCCGAACGCCAGCGGTTCCGGTGGCGTAGCGAGCCGAGCTAGCCGAGCAAGCGCTTGGTTGATACTCTGGGTGGGTGGAGAAGGCGCCGCTCAGCCGCCGTGACGAGTTGCTAGACCTCGCCGCGACGATGTTCGCCGAGCGCGGTTTGCGCGCCACCACCGTGCGCGACATCGCAGACTCGGCGGGAATTCTCTCCGGCAGTCTCTATCACCACTTCAAGTCCAAGGAGCAGATGGTCGAGGAGGTCCTGCGGGACTTCCTCGATTGGCTGTTCGCGCGCTACCAGCAGATCGTCGAGACTGAGCCCGACCCGCTGGCGCGTGTCACGGGGCTCTTCATGACCTCGTTCGAGGCGATCGAGCACCGCCACGCCCAGGTCGTCATCTACCAGGATGAGGCCAAGCGCCTGTCGTCGCTGCCGCAGTTCGACTTCGTCGACGAGCGCAACCGCGAACAGCGCAGCATGTGGGTGGACATCCTGAAGCAGGGTGTCGCGCAGGGCTGTTTCCGGCCCGACCTCGACGTCGACCTCGTCTACCGCTTCATCCGCGACACCACCTGGGTCTCGGTCCGCTGGTATCAGCCAGGCGGACCGCTCACGGCCGAGCAGGTCGGCCGCCAGTATCTCGCCATCGTTCTTGGCGGCATCACGACAGAAGGAGTCTAGACATGGCCGAGGCGTACATCATCGACGCTGTGCGAACCGCGGTTGGTAAGCGCAACGGATCGCTTGCCGGCCTGCACCCCGTCGACCTCGGAGCCACCGTCTGGCGTGGGCTGTTCGAGCGCAACGACGTCGACCCGGGTGCCGTCGACGACGTGATCGCCGGCTGCGTCGACGCCGTCGGCGGCCAGGCGGGCAACATCGCACGGCTGTCGTGGCTGGCCGCGGGCTTCCCCGAGGAGGTGCCGGGCGTCACCGTCGACCGTCAGTGCGGGTCGAGCCAGCAGGCCATCTCCTTTGGCGCACAGGCGATCCTGTCGGGTACCGCAGACGTCATCGTCGCCGGTGGCATGCAGAACATGAGCCAGATTCCGATCAGCTCCGCGATGATCGTCGGCGAGCAGTTCGGCTTCACCTCGCCAACCAACGAGTCCAAGAGCTGGCTGCACCGCTACGGCGACCAGGAGATCTCGCAGTTCCGCGGCTCCGAGATGATCGCCGAGAAGTGGAACCTGTCGCGCGAGGAGATGGAGCAGTTCTCGCTGACCAGCCACCAGCGTGCGCAGGAGGCCATCCGCGCCGGGCACTTCGAGAAGGAGATCATCTCGGTGGACGGCTTCGTCACCGACGAGGGTCCCCGGGACACCTCGCTGGAGAAGATGGCCGGGCTCAAGACCCTCATCGACGGCGGCCGTCTGACCGCAGCGATGGCCAGCCAGATCTCCGATGGCGCCAGCGCGGTACTTCTCGCGTCCGAGAAGGCGGTCAAGGAGCACGGGCTGAAGCCGCGGGCTCGCATCCACCACATCAGCGCCCGTGGTGCTGACCCGGTGTTCATGCTGACCGGTCCGATCCCGGCGACGCACTTCGCGCTGGAGAAGACCGGGCTGTCGATCGACGATATCGACACCGTCGAGATCAATGAGGCGTTCGCGCCCGTCGTGATGGCATGGCTCAAGGAGACCGGCGCTGACCCGGCGAAGGTCAACCCCAGCGGCGGCGGCATCGCGCTCGGCCATCCGCTCGGCGCGACGGGTGCCAAGCTTTTCGCCACCATGCTGAACACCTTGGAGCGCACCGGCGGTCGCTACGGCCTGCAGACGATGTGCGAGGGCGGCGGCACCGCCAATGTCACCATCATCGAGCGCCTCTAGCTGTCTCGCGCGGAAGGGGAGTGGCCGCTTTGGGGCGGCTAACCGGGCTGGCCACCGCGCCAGCGCACTACGTCCAGCGCGACGGCCACGTTGACGCTGGACTCGGCTAACGGGCGGGGCAGCAGTTCGTCGGCGCGGGTGAGCCTGCGCAGCAGCGTGTTGCGGTGCGTGTAGAGCCGCGCTGCGGCGCGGGACGCGTTGCACTGCTCGGCGACGAAGGTCCGCACGGTGTCCTGCAATTCGGCGCTCGCGGACTCGAAGGCGCCGAGCGCGTGCTTGACGAAGACGGCGGCGCGGTCGGCGTCGGCCGTGATCAACGCGACCAGTTCGATGTCGGCGAACATCGCGAACTGTTGCGGTGAGTGCAGGCGCGCCATCATCTGCTGAGTGGTGAGGGCGTCGAAGTGGCTGCGCCGGAAGCCATCCATCCCGTCAGCTGTCGGCCCGATCGCCATCCTGACGTCGGGCATGGTGGATATCGACCGCTGCAGCGCGTCGGTGTCGACGGTCCCGCCGCCGTGTGCCCAGACCCACCGCGTGGCCGTGCTCGCCAACACGCTCAGCGGGCGTGCTCCACCGGCCGCCAGCCCGAACGCCTCGGCGGTCCGGTCGAGGCGGGCCAGGTCACCGTCGGGGTTGTCGCTCCAGATGACCGCGGCGGTATGTCGGCCGGTCAACGCATAGCCGAGCCGGTCTTCGGCGCGTCGACGGGGGATTGGTGCACCGTCGAGGATCAGCGCGATGGTCTCGCGCTGTTGCGCGTGGGTACCCCGGGTCAGTTCGTCACGCTCCAATTCGATCTGGGCCGCGATACCGGCCAGCGTGGCGTCCAGGAACGCACTGATCGACTGCGAGCACACGTCGAGCAGTTCGTGCAGTTCCGCCGGATCGGAGGTCAGCTCGAAGGCGATCTCCATGAGCCGTCGCCAGGCCACGCCTTCGCCCACCCGGTAGGCGTCCAGCGAATAGGCGTTGAGTCCGCGGCGCACCAGTTCCCGCGCGATACTCATCGGCTCGGGACCGGTATTCGGGGGTACCCGCGCCCCGGGATCGCGCACGTTGGCAGTGCCCCAGAAGTACAGGTTGGCCCGGTTGCTGAGGCTGACCGCCGCCGCGAGCTCAGGATCCGACGCGATCGTCGGGTTGGCTCCGAGGACCGCCGCGTCGAGTTCGTCGAGCCATTCCGGTCGCGCGTTGACAACGACCTGTGCGCACTGCCGGATTAGGTCCCTGACCTGTGCCGAGGGGCGTTTCCATGCCATTCGGTCACCGTACGGCTGTGGTGCACAGTGCACCACCGAATGGGTAATGCTGAGGTGTATTGACCTTTGTCGGAGGTGTTGGGGAAGGCGACGATTGTCACATCGCAGCAACAAGCCGATAGGAGTCACAGTCATGGTTCACCCCGAACACGTCGATGTACTGATCGTCGGAGCCGGCATCTCCGGCATCGGCGCCGCCTACTACCTGCAGCAGGACCATCCGGACCGCAGCTACGCGATCCTTGAGGCGCGCAGTGACTCCGGCGGCACCTGGGACCTGTTCCGCTACCCGGGTATTCGTTCGGACTCTGACCTGCATACCTTCGGGTACGAGTTCAAGCCGTGGCGCGACGACCACGCCATCGCCACCGCCGACAAGATCCTGGCCTACCTGCGCGAGACCGCAGCGGAGAACGGGATCGACGAGCAGATCCGCTTCCACCACAAGGTGGTGGGTGCGGCCTGGTCGAGCGCCGGGGCACGCTGGACGGTCGACGTCGAGAACACCCAGACCGGCGAGCTGCTGCAGTTCAGCGCGAACTGGATCTTCATGGCCGGCGGCTACTACCGCTACGACCAGGGATTCACGCCGGAGTTCGAGGGCCGCGACCGCTTCGAAGGTCAGATCCTGCACCCGCAGCACTGGCCCGAGGATCTGGACTACACCGGCAAGAAGGTCGTCATCGTCGGCAGCGGCGCGACTGCGGTCACGCTGGTGCCTGCGATGGCCGACCGGGCTGCCCATGTGACGATGCTGCAGCGCTCACCCAGCTACATCATGTCGACCCCGGCGAAGGACGTGTTCGCCAACACCGCCAAGAAAGTGCTCGGCGACAAGTGCGGGTATGCCCTCACTCGGCGCAAGAACATCGTCAAACAGCGTGCCGTGTACCAGTTCTGCCAGACCTTTCCGGGTCCGGCCCGCAAGCTCATCCGTCACCTCAACGCCAAGCAGCTGCCCGAGGGCTATCCCGTCGACACGCACTTCAACCCGTCCTACGACCCGTGGGATCAGCGGTTGTGCGCGGTGCCTGACGGTGATCTGTTCAAGGCGATCGTCGCTGGCAACGCGTCCGTGGTGACCGACCACATCGCGACATTCACCGAGACCGGGATCCAGCTGGTGTCTGGTGAGCACTTGGATGCCGACATCATCGTCACTGCAACGGGTTTGAATCTGCAGATGTTCGGCGGGGTGAGCCTGACTGTGGATGGTGAGCGGGTCGACTTCGCCAAGGCGTTCGCTTACAAGGGCATGATGCTCTCGGGTGTGCCGAACTTCGCTTTCGCCGTCGGCTACACCAACTCGTCATGGACGCTCAAGGTCGGACTGCTGTGCGAGCATTTCTGCCGGCTGCTGACCCATATGGACGCCAACGGATTCGACACCGCACGTCCCGAGGTCGGCGGCCAGGAGATGATGGCCCGGCCACTGCTGGACTTCTCCGCCGGCTACGTCAAGCGAGCCCTGGACCTGATGCCCAAGCAGGGTGACGGTGCCCCGTGGACGATGTCGTCGAGCTACACCGCCGACGTCAGACTCCTGCGCGGCGATTCGGTGCTGGACCCCAACCTGCATTTCAACGCCAGCGACCGGGTTGCGGACGCGAGCGCGATGGCGGTGACCGCATGAGCGACCAATTCTGCCGCGCCGGTGTCGACCGGCAGGTGTGTTATCGCACCGACGGTGACCCGTCCGATGCACCGCTGCTGCTGATCGCCGGGCTGACGCTGGACCTGACCTCGTGGCCGCAGGACATGATCGACGGCCTTGTCGCGCAAGGCTTCTACGTGATCCGGTTCGACAACCGTGACGTCGGCCGCACCAGCCCGTCCGCGACGCCGCCACCGGGCCTGCTGCGCCGGGCGCTGCGCCGTCCCCGCCGCGACGGGTATGACCTGGCGGACATGGCCGGCGACGCGATCGCGTTGCTCGATCATCTCGGCGTCGAGCAGGCACATGTGGTGGGAATGTCGATGGGCGGCATGATCGCGCAGACGATCGCCGCCCGCCACCCCGCCCGGACGGCGTCGTTGACGTCGATCTTCTCCACCACCGGGGCCAAGCGGGTCGGCCAGCCCGCCGCCTCGACGCAGTTACGCATGGCCAACCCGGGAGCACGCACCCGTGAGAAGTTCATCGACAAGCACGTCCAACTGATGTGCCACCTCGCGGGCACCGGCTACCCGGTCGACAAGGCCGCCGCGGCCCAGTACGCGGCAGGTGCCTGGCACCGTGGGCTGCGGGAGGCAGCCGGCGACGGCGTCGCGCGCCAGATCAACGCGATCCTCAAGTCCGGTGACCGCACCGCCGAACTGCGCAACGTCACCGCCCCGACGATGGTGATCCACGGTGACCGCGACCTGATAGTGGCGCCCAGCGGGGGAGTCGCGACCGCCGCGGCGATCCGTGGTGCCCGCCACGTCACCATCGCCGGCATGGGCCACGACATTGCGCCCGGGGTGATCGGCCGGATCGTCGACCTGATCACCCGGAACACCACCTCACCTGACCTGACCACCGAAGTCACACCAAAATTCAAACGGAGCACCAACCAATGACGTTCATTCCGCCACTCGATGCCATGTTCTTGGCATCCGAAACCCGTGAGCACCCAATGCATGTCGGCGGACTCCACATCTTCCGGCTGCCCGAAGGCGCCCCGGACGACTACGTGCAGACGCTGCACCAACGGCTGCTCGCATGCACCGAATTGGCGCCGATGTACCGACGCAAGCCGGCCAGGCCGGGCCCAGTGCTCGGCGCGCTTGGCTGGACCGACGACGAGGACGTCGACCTCGAATACCACGTGCGACTGTCCGCGCTGCCCCGGCCCGGTCGGGTACGCGAACTGCTCGCACTGGTGTCCCGGCTGCACGGTAGCCTGCTCGACCGGCACCGCCCGCTGTGGGAGTTCCACCTGATCGAGGGCTTGGACCACAACCGGTTCGCTGTCTACGTGAAGGTCCACCACGCGCTCACCGATGGGGTGAACGCGGTCCGCAACACCCTGCGCATGCTCTCGCCAGCGCCCACCGGCGAACTACGGGCGCTGTGGTCGCCCGGCCCGCGACCCACCCTGCCGCTGGACACACCCGCTGGGGCCACCGCACCGCTGGCCCGGGCCGGGGCACTGGCCAGAAACCTTGCGGGCGTGCTACCCACCGTCGCCGGCGTCGCGATCAAGGGGATTCGCAACCCCGACGCCGCGCTGCCCTTCACCGCACCCAAGACCGTGCTGAACCGGCCGTTGACGGGCGCCCGCAGGTTTGCGGCCCAGTCATGGTCGATCGGGCGAATCAAGCTGGTGGCCAAGCGGTATGACGTCACACTTAACGACGTCGTGCTGGCGATGTGTTCGGGTGCACTGCGTGAGCACCTGATCGCCGAGGGCGATCTGCCGGCGAAGTCGCTGGTTGCCGCCGTACCTGTGGCCTTGCCGCGGTCCGACGGTGACGGCAACGCCGTGACGATGGTGCTGTGCCGGCTGGCCAGCGATCTCGCCGATCCGGTCGAGCGACTGGCCCGCATCCGAGCGTCGATGGTCGCGGCCAAGGAGACGATGCATGGGCGTACGCCGCTGCAGTTGTCGATGATCGGCATGTTGACGTCGATCGGACCGAGCGGCGTCAACTCCATTCCCGGTTTTTCCGCGACCGCGCCGCCGCCGTACAACGTCGTTGTCTCCAACGTGCCCGGCCCACGCGACCGGTTGTTCTGGCAGGACGCCGAATTGGAGGGCTGGTATCCGGTGTCGATGCCCATCGAGGGGCAGTCGCTGAACATCACCGTGCTCAGCTACGGGGACAACCTCGAGTTCGGGTTGATCGGCTGCCGACGCAACGTCGCACACTTGCAGCGGTTGCTCGGCCACCTCGAGGACAGCCTCGCGGCGCTGGAAGCCGGCGAACCCGCCGCTTAGCGTTCAGTCAGCTGCCGGGGTCAGTTCGGGTAGCTGCCAGGTTCCATCGAGTATTGCGGCGTGCGGCCGGTAAAGCCGGACCAGGAAGTTCCAGCCTTCGGGTGTCGCGATGGTGTTGGGCTTGTCGCCGGATCCGTTGGGGTCGAACCGGACTGTGACCGAGCCATCCGGATTCTTGACGCCGGTGACGCTGTTGACGGTGTACTGGTTCTGTTCGTTTGGCTCGAAGAATCCCCGTGCGTTGTACACCGAGACCGACCAGAATCCATCTACCGGAATGTCACGCAACGTGAGTGTCTGGACGTGGGGAGACGGCGTCGGGTCGACGCCGATATACGTGGCCTCGTCGGTGGGGAGTCCGCCCCAGCCGGCGGCGGTCCCGATGAGGTGGCGGATGGGGTCAACCTGATCGCGGGTACCGAATGTGTGGTCGAAAGCCCGGAGGCCCTTGGCCAGCGTGAGTAACGCGTCGCGTGTTGCGTCCATGCTCGTATCGTCGTAGTCCGGGTACACGAAGGGTGTGGCTGACCCGGATTCGAGTTTCAGTGCGTCCTGGAGTTGTGCGACTTCGGCGAGGTCGCTGTCGTCGAGAGGGTTGACGAGGATGCGTACGCCGACAAGCACATATGGCGTCGCGAACCGATCTACGGTGAGCCGGTAGGTGCCGGCGTCGTGGTAGACGTCGTTGATGAAGTGATCTTGGTTGACGATCATCGCCGAGAGGTAGCGGTCGCCAGAATCGGGGAGTGTCAGGATGGCTCCCGCGGATATGTCAACGATCGCGAAGCTGTACAGGGTGTCGCGATTGAGGCGGATCACGGTTTGCTGGTCAATGGGTGCAGGCTCGCGATTGTGCCGGAATGTGTTGACTCCGCCCGCATCACGTTGGATGTCGGCAAACATTCGGTCGGTCTCTGCTCGGACGAAATTGTCAACGTTGACATGCATTCCACGAGTATCCCCCGGAACTGTTCCACATGGTGAGTACCGACTCCCGTGTCGGGATTCACGCCGGCGCCACACTCCGGCGATCAGTGCGCGGCTGCGACCAATGCCAGGCTGCCGAACGCCAGGATCCAGCTGGCAAGGCTGCCGACCAGGAAGTACTCGGTGACGTCATCGATTCCGACGCGCTCGGCGTTGCCGTTGCGGTCGCGCTTGGAGCTGATCTCGGGGAACCGGATGATGCTCTTGGCCGCCACCACCGCCGACGCCATGGTCAGTTGGCCGGCCAGGCCCAGCCCGACGATCAGCAGGCGTTCCATCGGACCGAGCAGTCGGCCGCCCTTCAGCTGATCCGACGCCTGCGGCTGGCCGGCGGGCTTGACCGCGCCCACCGAACCGAGGACCAGTCGTACCACCTGATTGGCCGTCGCCAGTTGTACCAGCAGCACGCCGAGCACCATCAACACGCGGTCTGGTGAGGCGTCCAGGCCTACCCATGACGTCCAGCGCTCGACGAGGCCGCCGACGTCGGATGCCCAGCCGGACAACAGAATCAGCACCGCGATAGCCGTCCCGAACACCACCAGTGGCGTCGCCTGATGCCGGCCGGTCCGCTCGGCGCGCTCGCATGTCACCTGCCATCCGACGCACGCGATGGCCGCGATCGCAAGCAGCACGAGGTCACCGAGGTGCCAGAGCCCGGCCGCCAGCGCGACATCCACCAGGACTGCCACACCGATCAGCGGTGGCAGCCACGTCGTGCGGATCAGCCGCCGGCTGATGTCACCAACGCCGACAGCGATGAGCAACGCCGCCAGCATGCTCATCGGATCTCCGAGAGATATTGCGAGGCAAGCACTATGAGGTCCAGACCGTCGCGGCTCACGCGCTGGGAGACCGCCGACGGGCTGATCTTCTCCGCGGCGGCGAGATCCTTCTTCGACCGGTTGGACATGAGACCTCTCAGGATGCGGATGGACCGTTCATCGAGTGATCCAAACATGTGATCCCGACACATCAGTGCGGCGTTGACGGTGTCGGCGGACGGTCCGTCACCCCCGACGTTGCGGTAGGTGATGCGCACGAGGGCGAGTCCCGGTTGCCGTTGTGCGTCGGCGGTCCACTCGATGGCTGCCCGCGCCGACCACCAGCCGGGGCCGTCCTGGATTCCGGTGGCTTCGTCGAGCACGCTGACCGCGCCCCACCCGATACCGAATCTGACGTCCACGTCAGGGGCGACCGCGAGACGCACCGCCCATGCCGCGGCGATGGCCTCGCCGATGGTGGCGTAGCTGCCCTGAAACTCGTCGCCGACCGTGAACGCCGGGGCGTCGATCGCGTTGTGGGCGACGGCGCGCAGGACTGCGGTCAGGTCGTGGTGCAACGCGCGCCGGTCGGCGGAGCCGCGCGAGTCCACGACGTCGCCGATCAGCGTCGCTCTCGATGAAGCTGACGGCTGCACATCGGCCATATGAAGACTATAGCTTAATTTGCACTAAATGAAGCTATTCACTTCACTATGGCTGAATGAAGGAGGACGCTTCAGTCAAGTGCCTCACGGCGTCGGCCACGATCGAGTCGATCAGCTCGGCGCACGATGGCAGGTCGCCGATGATGCCCGCCACCTGACCCGATGCCAGCACGCCGGCGTCGGTGTTGCCCTCGACGAGGCCGGCTTTCAGCAGCATCGGCGTGTTACCTGCCATCAGGACCTGCGACCACGTCAGTTCCTTGCCGTGCCGCATGGCCAGACCGTCGCTGATCATCGATTTCCAGCTGCGGCCGGACATCTTCTTGAACTTCTGGGCGTTGCCGATCGCGGCGCTGAACCCGCGCACGGGTGATCCGCTCTCCAGCTTCTCGACCAGGCCGGTTCGCAGCACGCGGTGCGGCATGCCGTCGACGCGGGTCGACACCACGGTGCCGTCCAGGCCGGCGTCCAGGTAGCGCTGCTTGACCGCGTCGGGCACCGTCGAGTCCGACGTCAGCAGGAACCGGGTCCCCATGCCGACGCCGGCCGCACCGTAGGACAGGGCGGCGGCCAGGCCGCGACCGTCGAAGAAGCCACCGGCGGCGATGACCGGTATTCCGGTGTCCTTGACGGCATCGAGCACCGAGGGCAGCAGCAGGGTGGTGGCCACTGGGCCGGTGTGCCCACCGCCCTCACCGCCCTGCACCATGACCGCGTCGGCGCCCCAGCTGGCCACCTTCTTGGCGTGCTTGGCCAGCCCGACCGACGGGATCACCACGACGCCCGCATCTTTGAGCTTGGCGATCAGCTCGGGCTTGGGTGCTAAAGCGAAGGAGGCGACTTTGACTCCTTCGCGGATCAGGAGGTCGACGCGATCATTGGCGTCGCCGAGGTCGGCACGCATGTTGATGCCGAAGGGTTTGTCGGTCGTGGCCTTGACCTTGGTGACGGCGGTCTGCAGCTCCTCGAGCGTCATGGTGGCTGAGGCCAGGATGCCCAGTCCGCCGGCGTTGGAGGTCGCGGCGACCAGCCGCGCACCCGCGACCCAGCCCATACCGGTCTGCACGACCGGATGCTCGATGCCGACCAGCTCGGTCAGCGGTGTGCGCAGCTTGCCCATGATCAGACCTTGACTTCCTTGTCCCGCAGCGACTTGGGATCGATGACCTCGCGCAGCAGCCGCTGCTCTTCGTCGGTGGGCAGGCGCGTGGTGTCGGCGGAGTCCAGGCCGTGCACCTCGAAGCCGGTGTTCTCGGCGACCTGCTGGGCGTCGACGCCGGGGTGCAGCGACACCGCCCGCATCTGACGGTCGGGACCGTTGAAGTCGAACACGCCGAGGTTGCTCACCACCCTGTACACGTTGACGAACCGGTAGGCGGGGTTATCGGGATCGACCTTGTCCCAGCCGATGCCCGACACGATGTCGACGGTGTCGCCGAACACGCGCGTGGAGTGGCTGCCGACCCAGTAGCTGGTGGCGTGGTTGATGGTGTTGCCGGGCGCGCCACGGACACCGAACATCTGACGCTTCGGGTGCTGAACCGGGCCGAACGCCGACAGGTTCTGGTTGCCGTAGCGGTCGATCTGGTTGGCGCCCATGACGACGTGGCGCCGACCCCAGGCCAGCGTCTCGAAGACTCGACCGAACGGCATCCAACCCTCGATGGCTCCCGTCGCACCGATGGCGGGGGTATCGGCCAGCAGTCGGGCCTCGCCATCGCTGAGCAGGATGTCGGGGGAGAACGTCAGACGGGCCAGGCGAGCACCGACGGACACGATGGTCGTCATCGGGCTGACCATGATCTCGCCTGCATCGCGGAACAGTTCGGCGCACGCGACGGCGCACACCTCGGCTCGGGTCACAGAGATCACTTGGACGCCTCCTTTGCGGCGGCTTGCTCTTCGGCGAACTTGCGGACAGCGGCCTGGTAGTCAGCCTCGCTGCCGGACAGGTATGTGGCGACAAACTCCTGCCAGGTCTCGTCGGAGCCCGCGGCTTCGGCGTAGTGGCGTTGGAACTTCTCGTCACGCTTGTAATCGGGTTCGGCGGTGGTGAAGTGGGCTCCACCGGGTGCCTCGACCACAGAGTCGACCATCATCCGGTTGATCAGGAGTGCCTGCGGCGGCACCGACTTGATGAGTTCCTCGGTGGACACGACGCGCTCCACGCTCAGGAAGCGACGTTGCGCGGCCATCAGGTACAGGTCGTCGAAGTACGGGTCGATCCCGGTGTAGGCCGCATTGCCCTGTGCGTCACCGAGGTTCATGTGCACGAACGCCGCATCGAGGTTCAGCGCAGGCATTGCGATCAGTTCCTCGAAGCCACCGTCAGTCTCATAGGGAGACTTCACCGTCTTCAGCTCGTCGCCCCAGAACGCTCGGACGTCGCTGCCGAGTCCGGCGCGGATCGGCAGGAACGGCAGGCGCTGTGCCGCGGCCTGCAGTCCGCACCGCACCATGCCCTCGTCCATCTCGCGGGCCTCGATCGCACCGGTGGTGCGGACCTTGGCGAACCAGGGGTCGTAGAACGGCGGCGAGTCCAGCGAGACGAAGCCGTAGTAGGCGCGCTTGACCTTGCCTGCCGAACACAGCAGCCCGAGATCGGGACCGCCGTAGGTCACGACGGTCAGATCGGTGACGTCGGTGCGCAACAGGGCCCGCACGAAGGCCATCGGCTTGCGCCGCGATCCCCAGCCACCGATGCCGATGGTCATACCGCTCTCAATGGACGAGACGGCCTCGTCCAAAGTGGTCCGTTTGTCTGCCATTACTTCCCCGCTCGCTTCGCTCGTGCCCGCCGAATCATGCCTTTTCGGATCCCTTCTTCGTTCCTGCGAACGCATCGCGGTGCTCGTCGGACACCCCGGCCAGGTTGAGTTCGAAGGTGAAGCCCTGTTCCATCCGGTACCTGGCGTTGACCGGCTGAACGTCGATGTAGTTGAGCGCCTCCTTGGCGGCGCGGATCACCCGGGTGTCCTTGCTGGCGATGTCGCGAGCCACCCGAAGCGCGGACTCGTCGAGGTCCGCGCGCGGCACCACCTCGTGCACCGAGCCGAAGTGATGCAGGGTCTGCGCATCCACGGTGGCGGCTGTGTAGAACAGTCGCCGCATCATGTGCTGGGGGACGAGGCGCGACAGGTGGGTGGCCGCGCCGAGTGCGCCGCGTTCCACCTCCGGCAGCCCGAACGTGGCGTCATCGGAGGCGACGATGACATCGGCGTTGCCGACCAGTCCGATACCGCCGCCGACGCAGAAGCCGTTGACGGCCGCGACGACCGGCACCTCGCACTCGTAGACCGAGCGGAACGCGTGGAAGCAGCCGCGATTGGCGTCGATGAGCGCTGTGAAGCCCTCGGTGTTCTGCATCTCCTTGATGTCGACGCCGGCGTTGAAGCCGCGGCCCTCGGCGCGCAGGATCACCACGTGGGTGCTGCGGTCGCGGCCCGCCGCGGTGATGGCGTCGCCGAGTTCAAACCATCCCCGTGACGGGATGGCGTTGACCTTCGGATAGTCGACGGTGACCGAGACGATGCCCGGTTCGACCGTTTTGGTGGTGATCGTCATGCGAATACCTCAGCTACTCCGGGGGGGTGGCTACCTAAGCAAGCACTTGCTTGGTACGCTAGCACAGTGACCGACGGGGCTGGAATCAATCTGCGACTGGATGGCCGGGTAGTTCTGGTGACCGGCGGCGTACGAGGGGTCGGCGCCGGTATCAGTGCCGTGTTCGCCGATCAGGGGGCGACCGTCGTGACGTGTGCCCGACGTCCTGTCGAGGGTTCGCCCTATGAGTTCCACTCCTGCGACGTCCGTGACGACGACTCGGTGAGGGCGCTCATCGACGCCATCGTCGGTAAGCACGGCCGCCTCGACGTCGTCGTCAACAACGCGGGCGGATCGCCCTACGTCCTGGCCGCCGACGCGTCGGCCAAGTTCAACAGCAAGATCATCGAACTCAACCTCCTTGGCCCGCTGTCGGTCTCGCAGCATGCGAACGCGGTCATGCAGAACCAGGACAGCGGCGGGACAATCGTCAACGTCTCCAGCGTCAGCGGAGGTCGGCCAACCCCGGGCACCGCCGCCTACGGTGCGGCCAAGGCGGGCGTGGACAACCTGACCAAGACGCTAGCCGTGGAGTGGGCGCCGAGGGTTCGGGTGAACTCCGTCGTCGTGGGGATGGTCGAGACCGAGCAGTCCGAACTCTTCTACGGCGATGCCGACTCGATCGCGGCGATCTCACGCAACGTCCCGCTTGGCCGGTTGGCCAAGCCGACTGACGTCGGCTGGGCGACCGCATTTCTGGCCTCTGACGCCGCGTCCTACATCAGCGGCGCATCGCTCGAGGTGCATGGCGGTGGCGAGCCGCCGCACTACCTGTCCACCACCACTGCTGACATCAAATAGCGCATTCTTCAAACATTGAGGGAGACAACGAATATGGGACTGCTTGACGGACGTGTGGTCATCGTGACGGGCGCGGGTGGCGGCCTCGGCCGGGCGCACGCCCTGGCATTCGCCGCTGAGGGCGCTCGTGTCGTGGTCAACGACATCGGTGTGGGACTCGACGGATCGGCCGCAGGTGGCGGTAGCGCCGCGCAGGGCGTCGTCGATGAGATCGTCTCCGCCGGTGGGGAAGCCGTCACCAGCGGGGCGAACGTCGCCGACTGGGCGCAGGCCGAGGGTCTGATCCAGACCGCCGTCGACGCGTTCGGTGGGCTCGACGTGTTGGTCAACAACGCAGGTATCGTGCGGGACCGGATGTTCGCCAACACCAGCGAGGAGGAGTTCGACGCCGTCACGGCGGTTCACCTCAAGGGACACTTCGCCACGATGAAACACGCCGCTGCGTACTGGCGGGCGCAGTCCAAGGCGGGGAACCCGGTCGACGCGCGCATCATCAACACCAGCAGCGGTGCCGGTCTGCAGGGCAGCGTGGGGCAGGCCAACTACAGTGCCGCCAAGGCGGGTATCGCCGCGCTGACACTGGTCGCCTCCGCCGAGATGGGCCGCTACGGCGTCACCGTCAACGCCATCGCACCGTCGGCACGCACCCGAATGACCGAGACCGTGTTCGCCGACATGATGTCGACGCAGGAGTCCGCGTTCGACGCCATGGCACCGGAGAACGTCTCACCGCTGTTGGTGTGGCTCGGCAGTGTCGAGTCCCGTGAGGTCACCGGCCGCGTGTTCGAGGTCGAGGGCGGCATCATCCGCGTCGCCGAGGGCTGGGCGCGCGGGGGCGAGGTGGACAAGGGTGCCCGTTGGGATCCCGCCGAACTCGGTCCCGTGGTGTCGGACCTGCTGGCGAAGTCCCGGACGCCACTGCCGGTCTTCGGGGCCTGATCTGCGCGCTAGGCCACGTACATGGTGAGGAACAGCAGGGCCATCGTGACGATGTAGATCGCCATGCAGATGCGGGTGATTCGTCTGCGTCGTGCTGCCGGGAACACGGTCGGCAGCACGACCGCGAACAGCAGTCCCGAGATTATGCCGACCACGGTGCCGAACATCAGACCGAAGCCGTGCGGGTCCGAGGCCGGATCGGTTGAGAGCACCGAACTGGCAACGATGTACACACAAAACAGCCAGAGCGCCCCGGCCGTCGCCCCAAACAGTCCGGCGGTGACGCGTGCGATGACGGCGATCATTCCTGCGCCGGGTCATCGGTGCAGGTCGCCAGGAAGGTCTTGCCGTCCTGTTCGGCGACCTGAGCGGGGTTGAGCCAGCCCACATCCTGGAACCAGTAGGTGTCATTCGGATGGTCGGATGACCCGTCGATCACCTCGGCGATCTGTGCGGTGGAGCCCCATCCGCCGTCGCCTCCGTAGACGGAGATGCGTACCGAATCCGCACTGCGCCAGTCGAAGTCAGCGGGCAGCGGTTTGGTGGCCTGCAACCCCGGGTAGGGGCCGCCCACCGTGAGGTGCTCAGCGTCGAAGGCCGCGTTGCCGGGTGCGCGGAGTTCGAGTTCAACCTCACCCGGCTCGAAGTACAGGCTGAACGCCGTGGCTCCAGAACATGGAGAACCCGTCCAGATCTGCAGGTTGCCGTCCGTGACACGCGCGCCGAATGCCGGCCGCAGCGACGGGGCGAACGGGGCCGTCTGTTCCCAGCTGTCCTCGCCACAGCCAGCGACGAGCGCGACGACCATCGCGATCAGCGCAGCACCACGACGCATCAGTGATACCCCCCGTCGGACAGCCCGGCGTCCTCTTCGAGTCTGTTGGTCTTGTCGAGGACCTTCTCGCGGAAGATCTCCCAGCCGTACTCCCTGAGCATGGTGCCGTAACCCTTGTCGGCCCACTGCTGTGAATGGCGTTCCTCGTGATGAAGAATCCGATCGAGATCGAGCCGGCCCTGGCGCCCATTGCCGTCCTCCGCCGGGTACCACATCTGGCCGGACTCGGCGACCTGTTTGAGTTGCTGCGCGGCATCACTGGGGTCGTCGATGTTCAGCATGAAGATGTCACCCCAGGTGGAGCCGCCTGCCTCGCTGTACAAGTCCTGTAACTGGTTGCCGCCGAGCCCCATTAGCATTCCGTTCGGCGTGGTCATTAGTCGACCGCCGTTGCTGTCCACGAAGCCGACGTCCTTGTCGTAACTCCAGGAGTTCGCTTCCTGCCGGTCAATGATCCGCTGCACCTCGTCGGCGGAGTACGGGGTCTCCGCGAAGTCCTTCGTGCCCGGTGAATCGCCATAGTCGGTGCCCGCGTTGAGGACATAGGTCATCAGGACCGCCTTGCGCGCATCCTCACCCGAGGTGCCCTTGGGGATGAGGAAGAACGACTTGCCGTCCTTGTCGGTGACCTTCTCCATACCGTTGAGCACGTTGAAGCTCTCCGGGGTGATGTTGTGTCGGCGGGCGATGTCGACGATGACCTCCGGTGGCACACCCTGGCGTTGGGCGTTCTCGAGCCATTCCCGGTAGTAGCCATCCGGCGGTGGGCCGTCGAGCAGACCCGCCTCGCGCAGGGCCTTCTCATACGGGTCCTGGGGTTCGGCGGGCTTGTCACCGTCCTTGCCGCGCTGATCGCCGTCCGCGAATCTCTGGTCGCCCAGGGCCCGGTACTCCGCGTCGAGGCCGCGGATCCCGGCACCGATGGCGTTCAGCTCGCCGTTGGACCGCGAGACGATCTGGGCGACCTCACCGAGGCCCTTCTGGACGATCGGCAGCAGCATCCGCTCGCCGGCCGCGTTGCGGGGAACCGCGTTGGCCGCATCCAGCACCCACTTGCGGACCGCGTCGAGGTCGGCCCGTCCGGTGGTGACCACCGCAGCTGTCCTGTCGATCTGAGTGCGCAGGCGCTGGTCCAGACCTCCGAGTTCGCCGATCACCCGACGGTGCTCGGTGTTGACCGCGTCATATGCAGCGGACGCCGAACCCGTCCACCGGGATCCGGGCGCCGCTGCGCTCAGGTCGGATTCGAGTTGGCCGAGTTGGCTGCTGGCGTCGAATGGTTCGCCCGTCTGCGGTGTGCCCTGACCGAAGGTTGTCCGCGCGCTCGACCAGGTCGACGTGAACGCGTCGAGCACACCCATGCGCGCCTCCCCAGCCCGCCGTGGCGAGCGGTTCGCCAGTGATCCCATTCTCCCATGGCCCGCGGCGCCGGAAAGCGCGAATCTGCCGCGCCGAACTCAGGGTTCGCAGACCACCAGTGGAATCACCCGGTCGGCGGCGTCGCGATAGTTCTTGTACGGCGGATACATCTTGATCAGCACCGGCCAGTACCGCCTGCGTTCCTCGTCTGTCGCGTCGCGGGCCGTCATCGTCAGATGCTCGTCGCGAACCTGCACGCGCACTTCGGGATTGGTCTTCAGGTTGCGGTACCACATGGGGCTGCCGTCGCGGCCACCGAAGGATGCGGGTAGCACCACCCTGGCGCCGTCGCGCAGATAGAGCGTCGCGGTGGTTCTCGGCAGACCCGACTTACGGCCGGTCGTGGTGAGCAGTGCGGCTGGGAACCACAGGAGTTTCGCGCCCAGCCTGCCATTGGTGCGCCGGTACACCGCGATGTGCGCGCGCGTGAAGTACTTCAGCAGCAGCGCCAGCAGCGTCGAGTTCCGGATCCAATCCGAGATACGGCCCATGTCCCTGCTTAGCCGGGAGCGGCACTTCGCAAACGCCCTACTTCTTCGTCCGCCGGCTGCCGCCATGCCAGTCCTCCTGTGTGCCGACCGCATCGGGGTCGACGCCGAAGCTGGCCAGCTGCGGCCGTTCGCGCAGGCTGCGCTTTATCTCGGCGAAGCCGGGGAACGCCGCCAGCCCGACGACGTGGTCCCACAACACGCCCGCGTCGGCCTCATCGGGCAGTCGACTGATCACCGGACCAAAGAACGCGGTACCGGCCGGTGGTTCAAAGTGCAGGATCGGGGTTCCGACATCGCGTCCCGTGAGGGACAGCGCCTCCTCGGTCTCGGCGCGAATCTCGTCGTCGAGGCCTGTGTCATCGAGCGCGTCGGCCAGATCCGTCGGCAGGCCAACCGAACCCAGGACGGGCTCCAACATGTGCCGCGCACCCTGATCGGATGCCGACAACGGGTCGACGGCGCGCGATGTGTCGAAGATGCGGGTGCCGATCGCCTCATACAGGGGGCCGACGGCAGCGCGGCCGTGCTCGGCGCGCACGCGTGCGGCCACTCGAAGCAGCCGGAGCCCTGCGGTGTGCCCAGCCTCGTACTCGGGTGGGAAGTGCGACCCGTAGTCGATGTTCGCGTTGAGGATTCGCAGCGAGATGAAGCGCCAGTCCACCCGATAGTCACGCTGTGCGGCGACCACCCGCACCCACTTGCTCGTCAGCCAGGCGAACGGGCAGACCGGGTCGAAGTAGAAGTGCAGGTCGGCGGGAGCGTCGGCGCTCATGCCGGCTCGCAGACCACCAGCGGGATCTTGCGCTCGGTCCAGGACTGGTAGTCGTCGTAGGTCGGGTACATCGCGACGAGCTTGGGCCAGTACAGGTTCCGCTCATCCTCGGTGGCCTCGCGGGCGGTCAGGACGAGCTTCTCGTCCTTGATCTCGACGGTGACCTTCGGGTTGGCGCGCAGGTTCAGGTACCACATGGGGTGTTTGTCGCTGCCGCCCTTGGAGGCGGCCACGATCACGCGGTCGCCGTCGCGAAGGAAGTACAGCGGGCTGACGCGTGGCTCGCCGGTCTTGCGGCCGATGGTGGTCAGCAGCGCGACCGGGATGCCCTGGAAGTTGCCGCCGAGGCCCTCGCCCTTGTTGCGGCGGTACATGAAGGTGTTGATGCGAGACATCCACTTCACGGCGAAGTCGCCGAACGCGGTGTCCATGTACTTGGGGCGTGATTTCGGCATGGCGCGATCCTAATCGCGTTACGCGCGGTGCAGGAAGGGGTGGAACCGGACCCGGATGTGGTGGATCAGCCCGTCACTCGCCGGGATGAGGAACGTCTCGTCGACGTGTGCCGCCACGCGTGTGCCGCCCACCGAGAACTTGGTGAGCACGTCGTAGCGGGCGTTCACCTCGTCGCCGTCGATGGTGTAGTCGGCCGGGGTGGTGGCCCCGATGACGCGGTACTGCGGGCCGCGATTCAAGCTGCGCCGCAGGTGATTTCCCGAGAAGCCGTTCTTCATGCCCTGCTCGATCCGAGTGCACTGCGGTGCGAACGGAACAGCGTCCCCATCGTGGGTGACGAGCGCGTCTATGTAGGCCTTCGCCGCGGCGATGCGCTCGGCATCGGAAACGGGCACGGGTTAGATTCGCTCGATGATCGTGCCGGTGGACAGTGCGCCGCCCGCGCACATCGTGATGAGAGCGGTGCTCTTGTCGGTGCGCTCCAACTCATGCAGCGCCGTGGTGATCAGGCGGGCACCGGTGCTGCCGACCGGGTGACCGAGCGCGATGGCACCGCCGTTGACGTTCACCTTGTCCATGTCCGGGTTGTGCACCCGGGCCCACGACAGGACCACCGATGCGAAGGCCTCGTTGATCTCGACGATGTCGATGTCGCCCATCTTCATGCCGGCCTTCTCCAGCACCTTGGCGGTCGACTGCACGGGCCCGTCGAGGTGGTAGTAGGCCTCCGACCCGACGTTGGCCTGACTGACGATGCGGGCGCGCGGCTTCAGCCCGAGCGCCTTCGCCTTGTCCTCGTCCATCCACAACACGGCCGCCGCGCCATCGGAGATCTGCGATGACGTGCCTGCGGTGTGGATGGCGCCCTCCATGACGGGCTTCAGCGCCGCCAGGCCCTCAAGCGTGGTCTCGCGCAGTCCCTGGTCGCGGGTGACGGGCGCCCGCTCGGACGTCGGCCGCTTGTTCTCGTCGAGAACCGGCGCGACGATGGGCGAGATCTCGCGGTCGAACCGACCCTCGGCCCAGGCAACCTTGGCCTTCTGCTGCGAGGCGAAGCCGAACGCGTCGATGTCCTCACGGGTGATTCCGCGCCGCTTGGCGATCCGCTCGGCGGCGGTGAACTGATCGGGCATGTCGATATCCCAGGACGCGGCCCGAATGATCGAGCGGTCCGGTCCCGCGTTGGCGCCGAGGCCCACGCGGCTCATCGCCTCGATGCCGCAGGCGATGCCGATATCGATCGCGCCGCCCGCGATGAGGCCGTGGACCAGATGGTTGGCCTGCTGCGCGCTGCCGCACTGGCAGTCCACCGTGGTGGCACCGACGTGCTCGGGCAGGCCCGCGGTCAGCCAGGCGACCCGGGTGATGTTGTTGGACTGCTCACCGAACTGGGTGACGCAGCCGCCGATGAGCTGCTCGACGTCACCGGCGTCGATGCCGGCCTTGGCCACTAGAGCCTTCTGGACCTCGCCCAGGAGTTCGGTCGCGTGCAATCCGGATAGCCAACCGTTGCGCTTGCCGATGGGGCTGCGAGTGGCTTCGACGATGACAGGGTTACCCACCTCGCCAGGCTAGAACACGTTTCATAAGTCTGACAAGCTGCGATGTCGCCACGCCTTTGATCTGCGGTGAACCCATGTTTTACTGGCACTAGAACACGTTGCAATTGAGGAGAGCACCCCTATGGCACCCCCCATGATTCCGGCAGACTTCGACTTCCTCGACGCGAATCTGAACCTCGAGCGCCTTCCGGTCGCTGAACTCGCCGAGTTGCGCAAGTCAGAGCCAGTGCACTGGGTCGACGTGCCGGGTGGAACCGGCGGATTCGGGGACAAGGGCTACTGGCTGGTCACCAAGCACGCCGACGTCAAGGACGTGTCCAAGCGCAGCGACGTCTTCGGCAGCTCACCCGACGGAGCCATCCCGGTCTGGCCGAAGGAGATGACGCGCGACGCCATCGACCTGCAGCGGGCCGTCATGCTGAACATGGACGCGCCGCAGCACACCCGTCTGCGCAAGATCATCTCGCGCGGTTTCACGCCGCGCGCCGTTGGGCGGCTGGAGGCCGAACTCGCCGAGCGTGCCCAGAAGATCGCCGAGACCGCGGCGGCCGCGGGCTCCGGCGACTTCGTCGAGCAGGTCTCCTGCGAGCTGCCGCTGCAGGCCATCGCCGGTCTGCTGGGCGTGCCGCAGGAGGACCGCGACAAGCTGTTCCGCTGGTCCAACGAGATGACCGCCGGTGAGGACCCGGAGTACGCCGATGTCGACCCGGCGATGTCGTCGTTCGAACTCATCACCTACGCGATGAAGATGGCCGAGGAGCGCGCCAAGAATCCCACCGAGGACATCGTCACGCAGCTGATCGAGGCCGATATCGACGGCGAGAAGCTGTCGGACGACGAGTTCGGCTTCTTCGTCATCATGCTCGCGGTGGCGGGTAACGAGACCACGCGCAACTCGATCACCCACGGCATGATCGCGTTCTCGCAGAACCCCGATCAGTGGGAGCTATACAAGAAGGAGCGCCCGGGCACCACGGCCGACGAGATCATTCGCTGGGCCACACCGGTGTCGGCGTTCCAGCGCACCGCGCTCGAGGATGCCGAGCTCTCGGGTGTGCAGATCAAGAAGGGCGAGCGGGTGGTGCTGTCGTACCGCTCGGCGAACTTCGACGAAGACGTCTTCGACGATCCGCACAGCTTCAACATCCTGCGCGACCCGAACCCGCAGGTCGGTTTCGGCGGCACCGGCGCGCACTACTGCGTCGGGGCGAACCTGGCGCGGATGACCATCAACCTCATCTTCAATGCGATCGCCGATCACATGCCGGATCTCAAGCCGATCGGTGAGCCCGAGCGGCTGAAGTCGGGCTGGCTCAACGGCATCAAGCACTGGCAGGTCGACTACACAGGCGCCAAGGCGTAGCCAGCACTTACGCTTTCAGGGTCGCCGCGCGCGGACGTGGCGCACGAATCAAGGAGGATTCGGGTGGACTTCAGTCCAGACGAAGGTCAGCAGGCCGTTACCGACGTGGTGGCCTCAGCGCTCGGCCGTGACAACAGCTGGAATGCGCTCGTCGATGGCGGTGTCATCGCGTTCGGTGTTCCCGAGCGGCTCGGTGGCGACGGGCTCGGCCTGCCGGAGATCACCTCGGCGCTCACCGAGATCGGCAGACACGGAACCGTCAGTCCAGCACTGGCGACCCTCGGCCTCGGCCTTCTGCCGCTGCTCGATCTGGCCTCCGAGGAACAGCAGGACCGCTTCCTGGCCGGCGTGGCCAAGGGCGGCGTGCTCTCGGCGGCGCTCAACGAGCCGGGCGCGTCACTGCCGGAACGGCCGGCGACTGTCCTGGCCGACGGCAAGCTGTCGGGCACCAAGATCGGCGTCCCCTTTGCAGCACTTGCAGATTGGCTCGTCGTCACGACCGACAGCGGTGTCGTCGTCGTGTCGGCCAAGGCCGACGGCGTGACGCTCACCCAGTCTCCGACGTCCAACGGATCCGATGAGTACTCGGTGACGTTCGCCGGGGTGGCCGTGCCCGATACCGACGTGCTGGTCGGCGCGCAGGTGCACCGTGTGAACCAGCTCGCGCTGGCCGCTATCGGTGCGTTCGCGGCGGGCCTCGTCGCGGGTGCGCTGCGGCTGACCGCAGACTATGTCGCCACCCGCGAGCAGTTCGGCAAGCCGTTGTCGACGTTCCAGACCGTCGCCGCTCAGCTGGCCGAGGTCTACATCGCATCGCGCACGATCTCGCTGGCCGCGACATCGGTGGTGTGGCGTCTGTCGGAGGGGCGTGACGCCGAGGAGGACCTCGACGTGCTGGGTTACTGGCTGGCGTCGCAGGCACCGCCCGTCATGCAGATCTGTCATCACCTGCACGGCGGCATGGGTATGGACATCACCTACCCGATGGACCGCTACTACTCCACGATCAAGGATCTGACCCGACTGTTGGGCGGTCCCTCGCTTCGTCTGAACCTTCTTGCGGCCTCCAATCTGGTGGGAGCGTAATGCACATCGAACTGACTCCGGAGCAGCGTCAGCTGCAAGCCGAACTGCGACAGTACTTCTCGACTCTCATCTCGCCCGAAGAGCATCAGGCGATGGAGTCCGACCGGCACAACGAGGCCTACCGTGCCGTCATCAAGCGGATGGGATCCGACGGCAAGCTCGGCGTGGGCTGGCCCAAGGAGTTCGGTGGGCTGGGGCTGGGGCCGGTCGAGCAGTCCATCTTCGTCAACGAGGCCGCGCGCGCTGATGTACCGCTGCCCGCGGTGACGCTGCAGACCGTCGGCCCCACGCTGCAGGTGTACGGCAGCGAGATGCAGAAGAAGAAGTTCCTACCCGCGATCCTGGCCGGCGAGGTGCACTTCGCGATCGGCTACACCGAGCCCGAGGCGGGCACCGACCTGGCGTCGCTGCGCACCACCGCGATCCGCCATGGCGACGAGTACATCGTCAACGGCCAGAAGGTCTTCACCACGGGTGCGCACGACGCCGATTACATCTGGCTGGCGTGCCGCACCGACCCGGATGCCGTGAAGCACAAGGGCATCTCGATCCTCATCGTCGACACGAGGGATCCGGGCTACTCGTGGACACCGATGATCCTGTCCGACGGTGCCCACCACACCAACGCGACGTACTACAACGACGTCCGGGTGCCCGCTGACATGGTCGTCGGCGAGGTGAACGCGGGCTGGCGCCTGATCACCACGCAGCTCAACCACGAGCGCGTCATGCTCGGCCCCGCAGGCAAGGTGGCGTCGATCTATGACCGGGTGCACGCATGGGCTTCCAAGCCCGGCGGCAACGGCGTGACGCCCATCGACAATGACGACGTGCTGCGCCTGCTTGGCGAGATCAAGGCCATCTGGCGGATCAACGAGCTGCTCAACTGGCAGGTCGCCGCGGGCGGCGAGACCATTGAGGTCGCCGACGCCGCGGCCACCAAGGTGTTCGGCACCGAACGCATCCAGAAGGTGGGCCGGCTGGCGGAGGAGATCGTCGGTGCATACGGCAACCCCGCCGAGCCCGAGACCGCAGAACTGCTCAAATGGCTTGACTCACAGACGAAGCGCAACCTGGTCATCACCTTCGGTGGCGGTGTGAACGAGGTGATGCGGGAGATGATCGCCGCATCGGGCCTCAAGGTTCCGAGGGTTCCCCGATGAGCGCTTGCGCGAAGAGCCGAGGACACCGATGAGCGCTTGCGCGAAGAGCCGAGGACACCGATGAGCGCTTGCGCGAAGAGCCGAGGACACCGATGAGCGCTTGCGCGAACAGCCGAGGAGACAAATGAGCGCCGTCGACGACATCAAGGCCGCGGCCGAGCGGGTCAAGGCCGAGGGCAAGAGCAAACCGCGGGTCGGCAGGCACCCGGTCAATCAACCGATGGTCGACCACTGGCTCGACGCGATCGGTGACAAGAACCCCATCTACGTCGACGAGTCCGCCGCCAAGGCGGCCGGTCACCCCGGGGTCGTGGCACCGCCCGCCATGATCCAGGTGTGGACGATGATGGGTCTCGGCGGCGTCAGGCCCGACGACGATCCGCTGGGCAAGATTCTCGAGTTGTTCGATGACGCGGGCTATGTCGGTGTCGTGGCGACCAACTGTGAGCAGACCTACCACCGCTATCTGCGTCCCGGCGAGGAAGTCAGCGTCGCCGCGGAATTGACCGACGTGGTCGGCCCGAAGCGGACCGCATTGGGTGAGGCGTTCTTCATCACGCAGCGCATCACCTGGTCGGTCGGCGACGAGGATGTCGCCGAGATGATGTGGCGCATCATGAAGTTCATTCCGGCTGACCGCGAGCAGGCGCCGTCGTCAGTGCCTGACGACCTTGATGCCGATTCCGCCATGCGTCCGGCGTCCTCCAAGGACACCAAGTTCTTCTGGGACGGCGTCAACGCGCACGAACTGCGTGTCCAGAAACGCGAGGACGGCTCGCTGCAGCATCCGCCGGTGCCGGCGCTCTGGCTCGACAAGGAGCAGGAGACCGACTACGTCGTCGCCTCCGGCAAGGGCAGCGTGTTCAGTTTCGTGGTGCACCACGCGCCGAAGGTGCCGGGTCGCACGCCCCCGTTCGTCATAGCCCTCGTCGAACTCGAAGAGGGTGTGCGCATGCTCGGTGAGCTCCGCAATGTCGAGCCCTCCACCGTGGAGATCGGAATGCCCGTCCGCGCAATGTATATCGACTTCCCGGCCAACGACGTCGGGCCAGCTTGGACCAACTACGCATGGGAGCCGGACCTGTGAGCGCACCCGTCATCGAGATCGGCACCACGCTGCCCGAACTCAAGCTGTACGGCGACCCGACGTTCATCGTGTCGACCGCGATCGCCACGCGCGACTATCAGGACGTGCACCACGACCGGGACAAGGCTCAGGCCAAGGGTTCCAAGGACATCTTCGTCAACATCCTCACCGACACCGGTCTGGTGCAGCGCTACATCACGGACTGGGCGGGCCCGTCGGCGGTCATCAAGACCATCGGCCTGCGGCTCGGGGTGCCGTGGTACGCCTATGACACCGTGACGTTCGCCGGGGAGGTCACCGCGGTGGAGGACGGTGTGATCACGTTGAAGATCGTGGGCAGCAACAGCCTTGGCGATCACGTCATCGCCAACGCGACCCTGACGGTGGGTGTCTGATGGGAGAGCTCTCCGGCAAGGCGGCGATCGTCGGGATCGGCGCCACCGACTTCTCGAAGAACTCCGGGCGCAGCGAGTTGCGACTGGCCGCCGAGGCGGTCCTCGACGCTCTCGACGACGCCGGTCTGACACCCGCTGACGTCGACGGTATGACGACGTTCACGATGGACACCAATACCGAGGTCGCCGTCGCGCGGGCCACCGGTATCGGGGACCTGAAGTTCTTCTCCAAGATTCACCATGGCGGCGGCGCGGCGTGTGCCACCGTGCAGCAGGCGGCTGTCGCGGTGGCCACCGGTGTCGCGGATTGCGTTGTGGCATACCGGGCTTTCAATGAACGCTCCGGCATGCGGTTCGGCCAGGTGCAGATGCGGCTGGTGGAGAACGCCGACTCAACCGGTGTCGACAACTCGTTCTCCTACCCGCACGGTCTCTCAACGCCGGCAGCGCAGGTCGCGATGATCGCCAAGCGCTACATGCATCTCTCCGGAGCCACCAGCAGGGATTTCGGTGCGATCTCGGTGGCGGACCGCAAGCACGCCGCGAACAATCCCAAGGCGTACTTCTATGAGAAGCCGATCACCATCGAGGAGCATCAGGCCTCGCGGTGGATCGCCGAACCGCTCCGACTGCTGGACTGCTGCCAGGAGACCGACGGCGGTGTCGCGCTCGTCATCGTCTCGGCCGAACGGGCCAAGGACCTGAAGAATCGGCCGGCAATCATCGAGGCGGCCGCCCAGGGGGCGAGCCCGGACCAGTATTCGATGGTGAGCTACTACCGTCCCGAACTCGACGGCCTGCCCGAGATGGGGTTGGTGGGTAAGCAACTCTGGTCCCAGTCTGGCCTGAAGCCCACTGACATCCAGACCGCGATCCTCTACGACCACTTCACGCCGTTCACCCTGATCCAGTTGGAGGAGTTGGGCTTCTGCGGGTGGGGTGAGGCCAAGGACTTCATCGCCGACGGTGCCATTGAGATCGGCGGCAGGTTGCCCATCAACACCCACGGCGGGCAACTGGGCGAGGCCTACATCCACGGAATGAACGGCATCGCCGAGGGTGTTCGCCAGCTGCGCGGAACGTCGGTCAACCCGGTCCCAGACGTCGAGCATGTCCTGGTCACGGCGGGTACGGGCGTGCCCACCTCGGGACTCATCCTCGGCTGAGGTCCCGCACGCTCGACACCGACTCGGCGATTCGGGCGCCCTGGCAACCTGAGATTGCCGCCTTCGAACTGCGTGCTGCGGCGGTACTGTCTAGAACGACACTCGGACACGCGTAAGGGGAGCCGCGTCATGGGACTCCAGCAGGATGTCAGCCCGTACGGGTCGCAGACGGTTATGGGACCTGGTTGGCCCAACGTCGACGAGGACGCGCTCGCGGCTTCGGCGGCCCAGTACGAGGCGTTGGCAGCAAAGCTGACCGGATCGGTCGTACCGCTGCAGCAGAGCCAGTTGATGTCGCTCTCGGACAGCTGGAAGGGCGGGGGAGCGGTCGCCGCGGCCGGTGAGGCCACCACGATCATCGGTGGGCACGAGGCCAATGCCGCCCAGGCGGCGTCGATCGCGCTGAAGCTGCGCAGTATGGAGGTCACCGTTGCGCGGACGAAGGCGCTGGTCAACGCGACGGCGATGGAGACGCAGCGGGAATGCGAGGCCATCCAGGCGATGCCTATCAGCAACACCGCGGAACTGATCCAGAGCCGGCTGAAGATGGGCCTGGCGCAGAACACCGCCTACGTCAACGCCAACACCGCTGAACTCGCCAACGGCCTCGGGGTGTCTCCCACCCTTCCGCCGACCGGAGCCCCGACCGCGCCGATGCAACAGGGCGCCGACAAAGCGGCCAAGGCGGGTGAGGAAGCCGGTGGGATGGGCTCGGAGCAGGGCATGCAGATGATGATGCAGATGGCCTCGATGGGCGCTCAACTGCCGCAGCAGATCGGCGGGATGCTGACGCAGGCCCCGCAACAACTCATGCAGCCACTGCAGCAGTTGGCACAGCCGCTGCAACAGCTGACATCGATGTTCGGCGGCAAGGGGGGTTCCGGCGGCTCCGGGGCCGTGCCCTTCTCGTCGTTCTCCAACCACCCGTTGGCCGGCGGATCGGGCGCGGGCTCCGGCGGCGGCATGGTCAAGGCGGCGTCGTTGCCGGGTTCCGGCGGTATCGGGGCGCAGACCCCGATGATGGCGAGTCTGATGGGCACCTCCCTGGACGCCTCCGCCATGCGCGCCGGTGCGGGCGGTGGCGCGGTTGGCGGTCTGGCCCCCGTCGCTGCCGGGGGCATGGGTGGCGGCATGGGCATGATGCCGCACCGCGGGGAGTCCGGCGGTGGCTCCTCCTCGTCGCTGGCGGCGCCTGCGGCTCTCGAGTACGACCTGGCCGAGGACGACGTCGACGATGACTGGTGAACGACGATGACTGGTGAACGACGATGACTGGTGAACGACGATGACTGGTGAACGACGATGCGCCACAGGCGAATCGATCAGAGGAGTTGAGCGCTGATGTCAACGTTCGAGAAGCCCCAGGGGATCAGCTGGGACCCAGCCTCGGTGGAGCTTCCCCCCGTGCCGATGTTGCCGCCCGGGCAGGACGCCATGAGCATGACGATTTCCGCTCTGCTTCCCATGCTCGCCGCTCCGCTACAGGCGAGTGTCGCCTCGTTGCAGGCGAAGGAGACGATGTTCTCCGGCAAGTTGGGTGCAGCTCAGGCGGCCTATGAGGGTGCCGACGAGTCCGGAGGTCAGTCGGTCGGACAGCTGAGCAGCATGCTCGGCCAGATGGGTCAGATGGGTCAGCAGGCGGGCCAGGCCGGTCAGGGTGCGGGCGGCGGCTCCGGCATGTTCGGCCAGATGATGCAGCAGGCCATGCAGGCCGCGCAGGGTATCGGTCAGCAGGGCGGTGGCTCACAAGGCGGCGGATCTCCGCAGGGCGGCGCCCCGCAGGGCGGTGGTGCACCCGCCTCGATGGGCCAGGGGCAGGGTCCGGCAGGGGCTCCCGCACAGGCGCCGCGCGAGGAGAACCCGGGTGACAGGCAGGAGCGCACCGAGGCTCGCGAGGATCGCGAGGAACGGCGCGATGACGTGGGCGAACGGCCCCCGGCCGAACAGGGACCCGTAGGCGCGTCGGGACCTGAACCCGGGAGCCACGGAGTGGGTCCCGCCCCCGTCGAGTCATCGCAGCCGCCGCGTCGCAGCGGCGAGGACGACCTCGCGCGCCGAATGTAGCGCCACTGCGGAGACGCGTTCTGCGCGCGACCCGCGCCAGGCGCCTTCAACTATTACCCTCAGTACCGCGGCCCGGCTAGGTTCGGGCCGCAGTAATGCAGCCCGGCCCGCGCCGGGATGTGCCGGGAGGGCCCCATTCACCACCCGGGGGCGGATTGCAGGAGTTGTGAAGTGATGGCGAGCCATACCGAGGTGCGGGCGTGACGGTGCCCCCACCATCGGATCCGCGCCAGCCAGACTCGCTGGAATCGGATGAGGACAACCCCAACAGCGACGTCCACGAAGAGACCGGCCACGAAGACACCGGACCCTTGCGCATTCCCGCGGAACCGCCTGTCGAGCAACCTGATTGGGAGGTCGTGGAGGACGAGTGGCATGCCGAGTCGGGGGTTGACCAGCTGCCCCCCGACTTACTCACTCCAGACCCCGTACCGGATTTCGGCCACCGCGTAGAGCATCCGTCGCGACCCATCCGTCGCTTCGAGCCCCACGACGATGGCCCGTGGTCGGGTGAGTTTGCGCCGCCACCGCCTCCGGTGATCCCGCGCCAGGTGCCGATCCGGGTCAAGCCCAATATCCCCGTGCGCCCCATCGCGATCGCGGCCGCGGTCGTCGTGATCCTGGGCGGACTTGGTTTCTGGATGTTCGGCTCGTCCGACGACGATGCATCGCCGGCGGAGCCGACGACCACGACGTCGGCAGCACCGGTCGCCGACGCCCGGGAGCGACTGCGCGCGCTGCTGCCCCCTGGCTACTCCGATGCCGCCTGCGAGCCCGTTGCGACCCCGAAGGGCGCTGTGGCCAAGTTCGGCTGCGAGCGCAACCTCGATGAGGGCGGCCCTCCGTTGGCGACCTACACGCTGGTCCCCGACAAGGCGTCGCTCAAGGCCGCGTTCGACGACATCATCAAGGGGTCCAACGTCGTTGTCTGCCCGGGCTCGATCCAGTCACCCGGCCCCTGGCGGCGAAATGCCACCCCTCAGAAGGTCGCGGGCACGCTGTTCTGCGGATACCAACGGGACCTCCCGCTCGTGGCGTGGACCGACGACGCCGAACTGTTGGTCAGTGCGATCCGCGGCGACGAGAAGGGGCCGACGCTGCCCCAGCTCTACACCTGGTGGACATCGCACTCCTGATCCGTGCCGATATCGGGCTTGATATGACGGGCCCATATGACGATGGCCGCCGACCTGCCCGGAGGCAGATCGGCGGCCACTGACGTGTCGTATCGCGTCGACGAGGATCAGCTCGGCGGCGGCACCACCACAGTGGTGGTGGGTGCGGCCGAGGCCGGCGTGCCGTGCGACACGGGTGCATCCGACTGGGCTGGAACCTCTTGAGCTGCAGCGGGAACCGGTGCGGGCTCACCCTGTGTGCCCGCCGGAAGCGGTGTGCCCTGGCTGCCTGCGGGGACCGGTGCGCCCTCGGCGGCCGGGACGGCTGCGGGTACGCCAGCGGTGGCGGGCGTGCCCTCGGCGGCCGGGACAGCTGCGGCGGCCGGCGTGCCCTCGGCGGCCGGGACGGCCTCCGCCAGCGGAGTTCCCGAGCTGCCCGCAGGAAGCGGCGCGCCGGGAACGGTACCGGCGCTCGCGGGAAGCGGAGCGCCCTCGGTCACAGTACTCGGCTCGACGATCGTGCCTTCGGGCTTGGTCTCGACCGAGGCGGGCGAGGCTGCCGGGGTCGACGCGGTCTGGCCGCCCCGCGTGGACGGTGAGGACTGGGTGGGCTGCGGAGCCGGAGGCGTCCACACCAGCAAGTCATTGCCACCTGCGTTGTACACCACGCTGTCCGGCTGTGCGCCGGTCACGTCGAAGTAGATCTTGCCGCTGGTCTCCTGGCCCTGGGACAGAGTCGACGGGTTGACACCCTCGGGGGTGGCGACACCGAACAACGCCCGGTAGGTCTGGCCGTCCTTCGCGCGCGCATTGAAGTTCGACACGAAGGGAGTGGCGCCGCCCTGGATGGCCTGGTCGGTGGCGGTGACCTCCCAAAGGGTGCCGGCCGCCTGGTACGGAATGACGTCGGTGCTCTGCTTGAGGCCCGTCACGGTCCAGCCCTGAACGACGTTGCCCTCCACCAACTTGCCCTGGGAACCGATCGGTTGGGTGGTGGGGGCTGCTGCGGCGGCACCCTCTGCGGCTACCTCTGCGGCGGCGATGCCCGCGCCGGCGACGCCGATCGCACCTGCGGCGACCGCAGCGGCGGCCAACTTGGTTATCGTCATGGTGTACTTCACGGTTTCGTGCCCTCCTGAATCGTTTCGTCAATCATTTCGACTGGCGTCATCCCCCGACGGGAATGGTCACGTCAGTCGAAACTAGCAGCTCGACGCCGTCGGCTTGGGGGTACTCGTGAGTCGGTTGGGTACACCACAAGCCAGTGCGCGACAGCCCAATACCCAATTGGCTTTCGGCCAAAACATCGTTCGAGGTATTGGTAATTGATGCTGCGCGAATTCATCGCAAAGGCGGGGCGGCATCGGTGACCAGCGCGAACGGGAGGATCTCTCGAATTCGTCGACGGCAGCAAGAGCCGCTGAATTCGCCAGCGCACCCCAGGTCTCCGTCGGTTACTTCGATGGCGGAGCCATTGCCGCAAGACTCGAGGTTAGTTCAAATCCCGCAGAGCTAAGCGGGAATCAACTCGACGCCGGCGAGTGCCACCGCGTCATCGCGTTCGGGTGCGGTGACGACCGCCTGGAAGCCATCGCCCGCCTTCCAGATGCTCACCTTGAGTGTCTCGCCCGGGAACACGACACCCGCGAACCGGGCGCCGTAGGTTCCCACCCGCGACGTGTCACCGTCGAGGAGCAGATCGGTCATGGCCTTGGCGGTCATGCCGTAAGTGCAGAGGCCGTGCAGGATTGGCCTTGGGAATCCCGCCGCCGAGGCGAACGCCGGATCGGAGTGCAGGGGATTGCGGTCTCCGCACATCCGGTACAGCAGCGCCTGCTGCGGTGAGACCGGGATGGTCAGCTCGAAGTCCGGTGCCCGCGCAGGAGGTTCCGATGACGTCGACGGCCCGCGCTCGCCGCCGAAGTCGCCCTCGCCGCGAGCGAAGATGGACCGCTTCTGGGTCCACAACACAGCCCCCTCGGGTGATTTCACCGTCGTCTCCGACCAGATCACCGCGGCCTTGCCCTTGTCCCAGATGTCGGTGAACCGGGTCACGGCGATACCCGTTCCCGACGCCGGGATGGGACCCGGAACCGTCACGGCCTCGCTGCCGTGCAGCACCCTGCTCAGCTCGATGTCGATGCCCGGGAACTTAACCGCCGGAGGCTCTGTCATGTGGAAGCTCTGTGCAACGTTGCCGAACGTCGGAAGCACCTGCGGCTTGTCGTCGATCAGGTAGCGCAACTCGCGTGGATCCATGGGATCCGAGCCTGCACCGAGGCCGAGGTGGTAGAGCTGCACATCGCTACTAGTCCAAGAGAATTCGGCCGGGGGCAGCTCCGCACCCAATGCAACGTCGAGGTCGATTGGCACCGTTACTCCTTGCCTGCGAGGTGAAGCGCCGCCAGATATCCGAAGGCCATCGCGGGCCCAATCGTGCCGCCGGGCCCAGGATAGGTATGGCCCATCACCGGCGAACTTACGTTGCCCGCAGCGTACAACCCCTCGATGATCGAGTCGTCGTCTCGTAGCGCACGGCCGTGCACATCGGTGCGGACGCCGCCCTTGGTGCCCAGATCGCCCGGCACCATCTTCGCCGCGTAGTACGGGCCGTGGCTGATCTCGCCGAGGTTCGGGTTGGGCTTGTTGGTCGGATCGCCGTAGTAGCGGTCATAGGCGCTCTCGCCGCGCTTGAAGTCCTCGTCGACACCGCTGCGGGCGAAGCCGTTGAACCGCTCCACGGTCGCCTTGAAGGCGTCGGTGGGCAGCCCGGTCTTCTCGGCGAGCTCCTCGAGGGTGTCGGCCTTGACGATGACACCGGACTCCAGCCACTTCTTCGGAATCCGTTGGCCGGGCTGAAGTCCGGCGAAGATGAACCGATCGCGGTACTGCTGGTCGAACACCAACCAGGCCGGGATGTTCTCACCCGGTCCGGGACCCTGGCCGTGCTCGCCGCCGTACATGTGGTGGCACGCCTCGACGTACGGCATGGACTCGTTCATGAAGCGCTTGCCCGCCATGTTCACGATGATCGAGCCGGGGGAGTTGCGCTCGGACAGGGCGAACCACGGTGAGTCCACGAGCGGGACCGTCGGACCCCACCAGGCGTCCTCCATGATCTCCAGTGCCGCACCGAGTTTCTCGGCCGCCAGGATGCCGTCACCGGTGTTGGCCACCGCGCCGACGGTCCACTCGGTGGTGATCGGGGCGCGCTGGTACTTCACCCGCATCTGCTCGTTGTGCTCGAAGCCGCCGCTACCGAGGATGACGCCGCGGCGGGCCTTGATCAATTGGGGCTCAGCGCTTTCGGGGCCATTCGTGTCGCGTACGTAGATACCCTTGACGACGCCGTTCTCGACGTAGAGGTCGGTCAGGGCGGTGTTCAGGAGGACCGGCACGCCCGCCTTCTGCAGCCCGACGCGCAGCGGCGCGATGAGCGCACGGCCCATGCCGACCAGGTTCTTGCCGGTGGCCTTCGCCCACGTCGCCCTGATTCCGACCTTGAGGCTGCGGGCCAGCCCACGGGGGTGGCGCTTGAGCTGGTTGAGCCGGACGTAGTCCTGCTGCATCACGACCATGTTCATCGGGACCTTGCCGTACGGCGGCTCCAGGCCCTTCTCGTCGGGACCGAGCTTGCGCGCGTTGAACGGCTTGGGTTCGACCGACCTGCCGGTGGGCTTGCCGCCCGCCGTCTCGGGGTAGTAGTCGGAGTACCCGGGCACCCAGCACAGCTTGAGCGGCGAGTGCTTCAGCACGAACGACAGCATCTCGGGTCCGCGATCGAGATAGGTGTCGATCTTCTCCGCCGGGACGGCGTCACCGATGATCGTGTGCAGGTAGGTACGTGCGGCTTCAGCGGTGTCCTTGACCCCGTCTCGCTGCAGAATCTCATTGTTTGGGATCCACACACCGCCACCTGACCGCGCAGTGGAACCTCCGTAGTGCGGGGCCTTCTCAACGACTACTGTCGAGAGTCCCTGGTGGGCGGCGGTGAGGGCAGCGACCATGCCGGCCGCGCCACTGCCGACCACGACGACGTCGTACTCCTGCTCAGTCATGTAGAACACGTTATAGAATTGCCCGGCCGACCCACAACTGTGCCGGTCGAACAAACGAGGGGACTTCACGAATGCTGTCCTTTGAGGTGCGCGACGAGCTGGCCGCCGAGCTGGCCCAGGCCGAGCGCAGCAAGGTGCCCATGAAACCGTTGACCGACGGGGTTCCTGGTATCGACGTCGTCGACGCCTACGAGATCCAGCTCATCAACATCCGGCAGCGGGTCGCCGAGGGCGCCCGCGTCATCGGCCACAAGGTGGGCCTGTCATCCGAGGCGATGCAGAAGATGATGAACGTCGACGAGCCCGACTACGGTCACCTGCTCGACGACATGGAGGTCTTCGAGGACGTCCCGGTCAAGGCGGGCCGCTTCCTCTATCCACGGGTCGAGGTCGAAGTCGGGTTCATTCTGGCCGACGACCTCCCGGGTGAGGGCTGCACCGAGGACGACGTGCTGGCCGCGACCGCCGCGTTCGCGCCGTCCATCGAGTTGATCGACACCCGGATCACCGACTGGAAGATCAAGTTGTGCGACACCATCGCCGACAACGCCTCGTCGGCGGGCTGGGTGCTGGGCAAGGAGCGCGTGTCGCCCAAGGACATCGACATCCGCAATATCGACGCCGTACTGAAGTGCAACGGTGAGGTCGTCGCCGAGGGGCGAAGTGACGCCGTGCTGGGTAATCCCGTGACCGCCGTGGCGTGGTTGGCCCGCAAGGTCGATCAATTCGGGGTGCGTCTGAAGGCCGGCGACATCGTGTTGCCGGGGTCGTGCACGCGTGCGATAGATGCACGTCCTGGTGACAATTTCGTGGCAGATTTCAACGGACTGGGTTCAGTTCGTCTTTCATTCGAGTGATGTTTCGAGTTTAGGAGCCGAACAATGGCTGATAAAGCATCTGTGGCGATCGTGGGGTCGGGCAACATCAGCACCGATCTGTTGTACAAGTTGCTGCGTTCGGAGTGGCTCGAGCCGCGTTGGATGATCGGCATCGACCCGGAGAGCGAGGGCCTGGCCCGGGCGCGCAAGCTGGGCCTGGAGACCAGTCACGAGGGTGTGGACTGGCTGTTGGGTCTGGACGAGAGGCCCGACATGGTGTTCGAGGCCACCAGCGCCTACGTTCACCGCGCCGCCGCGCCGCGGTACGAGGAGGCGGGCATCCGGGCCATCGACCTGACCCCTGCCGCCGTCGGCCCCGGCGTGATCCCGCCCGCGAATCTGCGTGCGCACCTGGATGCGCCGAACGTCAACATGGTCACCTGCGGTGGGCAGGCCACCATCCCCATGGTCTACGCGGTCAGCCGCGTCGTGGACGTGCCCTACGCCGAGATCGTGGCGTCAGTGTCGTCGGCGTCGGCGGGTCCGGGCACGCGGGCCAACATCGACGAGTTCACCAAGACCACGAGCAAGGGCGTCGAGGAGATCGGTGGTGCCGCTCGTGGCAAGGCGATCATCATCCTCAACCCCGCCGAACCGCCGATGATCATGCGCGACACCATCTTCTGCGCCATTCCAGAGGACGCAGATCAGGACGCGATCACCCGGTCGATCAAGGAGGTGGTGGCCGAGGTGCAGACCTACGTGCCCGGCTACCGGTTACTCAACGAGCCGCAGTTCGACCCACCGTCGGTGCACTCGGGTGGCTACGCGCTGGTCACGACGTTCGTCGAAGTGGAGGGTGCGGGTGACTACCTGCCGCCCTACGCTGGAAACCTGGACATCATGACCGCCGCGGCGACCAAGGTCGGCGAGGAGATCGCCAAGGAACGGGTTACCGCCGCAACCGCTGGAGGCCAGGCATGAGCATCAGCGAAGAGATCTTCTTCAACCCCGTCTGGGACGTGCGGATGACCGATACGTCGTTGCGCGACGGTAGTCATCACAAGCGTCACCAGTTCACCAAGGACGAGGTGCAGTCCATCGTCGCGGCGCTGGACGCCGCCGGCGTCCCGGTCATCGAGGTCACCCACGGTGATGGCCTCGGTGGGTCGAGCTTCAACTACGGCTTCTCCAAGACGCCCGAGCAGGAACTGATCAAGCTGGCCGCCGAGACGGCCAAGGAATCCAAGATCGCCTTCCTGATGCTGCCCGGTTTGGGTACCAAGGACGACATCAAGGAAGCCCAGAACAACGGCGGGTCGATCTGCCGGATCGCCACACACTGCACCGAGGCCGATGTCTCGATCCAGCACTTCGGCCTCGCGCGTGAACTCGGGCTGGAGACCGTGGGCTTCCTGATGATGTCCCATACCATTGCGCCGGAGAAGCTGGCCGCGCAGGCCCGCATCATGGCCGATGCGGGATGCCAGTGCGTTTACGTCGTGGACTCGGCGGGTGCCCTGGTGCTCGAAGGCGTGACCGACCGGGTCGCCGCGTTGGTCGCCGAACTCGGGTCGGATGCGCAGGTTGGCTTCCACGGCCACGAGAACCTGGGTCTGGGCGTGGCCAACAGCGTGGCGGCCGTGCGGGCGGGAGCCAAGCAGATCGACGGCAGCACTCGCCGGTTCGGCGCCGGTGCGGGCAACGCGCCGGTGGAGGCCATGATCGGGGTGTTCGACAAGATCGGCGTCAAGACCGGTATCGACTTCTTCGAGATCGCCGACGCCGCCGAGGACGTGGTTCGCCCTGCGATGCCCGCCGAGTGCCTGCTGGATCGCAATGCGCTGATCATGGGCTATTCCGGGGTGTACTCCAGCTTCCTCAAGCACGCCATCCGCCAGTCCGAGCGCTACGGCGTTCCGGCGCATCAACTGCTGCACCGTGCCGGTCAGCGCAAGCTCATCGGTGGCCAGGAAGACCAGCTCATCGACATCGCGCTGGAGATCAAGCGCGAGCAAGAGGCCGCAGCCACGGCTGGGTAGCCGTTGTTCGGTGCAAATCCTGTGCCGAGTGTGAATCTGACGACGCTCCGATAGGTAATCGCGTCGCCAGATTCACACTCGGGATGAAAAACTTTCGACTCCCTGACACGCGAGCTGACCTGGGCGGACGCTTCCTCGTCCGCGCCGGGTCGGGTGTGCCGTGGTTTAGCCGACCCCGGTTCACGGTTAGGCCTAGGTCTGCGATCACCGCATCGCAGACCGAAGGGAGGGTCGAATGACCCAGTACAAGATGACCGAAACGACCGTGCGACGCGGCCTGTACGGCATGCTCGCCGGCGGCCTGCTCAGTGGCATCGCATCCGCAGCCATCGCCATGCCGATGGCCAATGCCGAGCCCACCGAGCCCGCGCAGCCCACCGCCGGTTCGTGCTCCGTGAGCGATATGGCCACGACACAGAGTTCAGTGTCTGCGCTGATGAGCACATACCTGCAGGCTCACCCTGAGACCGACCAGGAACTCTCGGACATCGCCAAGCAGCCGGTGTCCCAGGCCACGCAGTCCTACCGCGCGTACTTCGCGGAGAACTCGCAGGTGGCCGATGAGTTGCGGGATATCCAGCAGCCCGTGACGGACCTGGCCAGCCAGTGCGGCACCCAGGTGACACCGAATTTGGTCACCGACGCGCTGAAGACCGCCTAGTCGCTGACCGCATGTCCTGAGTGAGTTCAGGAAGAGCCCACCGCGTCGATCCCTCTAGACGCGGTGGGCTCTTTCGTGTCCGGACACAGGACGGTGAGATGGCAGCGTTTTCAATTAGCTGTTTGGCGTTTCCGCCTTGACCGGGCAGGGGTTGATAGTGTTTCCTGGTGTCATGTCACAACACCGTCGGCCTGGTAAGTCCATGTTAAAGACCGTTTGCCGCTCCGGCAGTGTTGGGATCGCCACGGTTGGTGCAGGAGCGTTGCTGCTGGGTGGGCACGGGGCACTCGCGGCCGAGTCCGGCCAGGGCGCCATGCCGGAGGTTCAGACCACGGCGAACGCCAGCTTCTACCGCCTCTTCCCGTGGGCGGTCGCGCCGTCGCCGTCGACGAGCACCACGGGTGCTGCGGCCGTGTCGGCAGTCGTCACCGATGCCGCCGCCGGCGTGCGGGGCGCCCTCCAGACCGTCAACCAGCTCGGTCCGATCAAGTTCAACCTGGACTCGCTGAGGTCGCTCAGCGCCAGTGGACCACCGCCCGGCAGCACCGCCGGCACGGCCAACTACACCCAGATGGATCAGTGGATGGCCGGCGTCACCGGATTGATCAGCAGCACCGGCGCGCTGGGCTTCACAGACAACGCTGTGTCCTACGACCCCTACGTGGCCACCCACGCCGGCGTCCTGCAGATGGCCAACCGAGTCGGCCCGTTCGTCTTCGACCTCAACGTGCTCAAGGCCATCGGCTTCACTCAGGCCCCGACCGGCCAGGCCGGTGTGAACGGTCAGCCGGACAACTTCAGCTCGGTGGACATCGGGCGGTGGACGGCCGGAATTCCCGGAGTGTTCACCAATTCCGGTACCACGGGCTTCGTCACCTACCAGGACTTCGCCAACGGACCCTTCTACGACTACCGCGTCGGTGGCCTGCACACCGTCACCCAGATCGGTCCGATGACCTTCGAATTCAAATTCCTGCCGTACGTCAAGACCGGTCTCCTCCTCCCGCCCACCCTCTCCTTCGGACTGGCGCCCGGCATGACGGCCGCCAACACTCCGTTCGCGCTCTTCACCCCGCCGACACCCGGGGTGGTCCAGCCCAATGGCGGACTTCCGGTTCCACCAGCCGTTGCGGCACCGGCACCGGCACCGGCACCGGCACCGGCACCGGCACCGGCACCGGCGGCTGTCGCTGCAGAGCCGGAGCCTGCTGCAGCGCCCGAGCCCGCTGCGCCAGCTGAGCGCGCCGCGACCAGCAGCGACGCGTTGGCGCAGGACTCCGTTGAGGAGACCTCGGCGCCCGAGACCACCCAGATCTCCGCCAAGAAGCCTGCGACCGTGATACCCGGCGTCAACGGGGCCCCGCTGGCCAAGCCGCCGACGACCGCGAAAACCGGTGCGTCGGGGAGTAACCCGTTCAAGCCGATCAAGGACATGATCACCAACGGAATCGGCGCCATCACCGGTAAGCGCCCGACGGCAGCACCCAGCGACACCGCCACGTCAGGCGCTCAGGGCTCGGACGGCGGATCCAATGGGGGTTCGGGGTCCGGCGGCGGCACGGACTCCGGAGCCGAGTGACTTGAGCTGCCCGTTCTGATCCCGTCGGACCGAGCGGGCAGGATGGCCTCATGGCGACCCGCGAACAGGCTCAGACCCTCCTCGAGCAGTTGGCCGGGCCACAGGCGACACTGCGAGACGACCAGTGGACGGCCATCGAGGCGCTCGTCGTGCACGGTCGCCAGGCGCTCGTCGTCCAGCGCACCGGCTGGGGCAAGTCCGCGGTCTACTTCATCGCCGCGAAGCTCCTCCGTGCTCAGGGGCGCGGCCCGACGGTCATCGTGTCGCCGCTGTTGGCACTCATGCGCAACCAGGTCGTCGCCGCTGAGCGGGCCGGTGTGCGCGCGGCGACGATCAACTCGAGCAATGTCGCCGACTGGCAGGATGTGCATCGCGCCGTCGGGGCGGGTGAGCTGGACGTGCTGCTGGTCAGCCCGGAACGGCTGAACAACCCGGACTTCCGCGACCAGGTGCTTCCGGAGTTGGCGCGTGACGCGGGCCTTGTCGTGATCGACGAGGCGCACTGCGTGTCGGACTGGGGTCACGACTTCCGGCCCGACTACCGGCGCATTCGCACGCTGATCGGAGAGCTGGGCAGCGGCATACCGGTGTTGGCGACCACCGCCACGGCCAATGACCGAGTGGTCGAGGATGTCCGAAGCCAGCTCGGTGTCGGCGGGCGCGACACCCTGGTACTGCGTGGTGGCCTGGATCGCGAGTCGCTGAGGCTGGCCGTCGTGAAGGCGGGCAACCCCGCGCAGCGTGCGGCATGGCTTGCCGCGCACATGGAGTCGCTGCCGGGTTCTGGAATCATCTACACGCTGACGGTGGCGCAGGCCAACGATGTCGCGGCCATGCTGCGCGACCGTGGGCACGCGGTTGCCTCCTACACCGGTGCCACCGAGGCGGCCGAACGCGAACAGCTGGAATCCGATCTCCTCGACAACAGGGTCAAGGCGCTGGTGGCCACGTCCGCGTTGGGCATGGGCTTCGACAAGCCAGACCTCGGCTTCGTCGTGCACCTCGGCGCGCCGCCATCACCGATCGCCTACTACCAGCAGGTGGGCCGTGCTGGCCGTTCCACCGAGAGCGCTGAGGTCGTGCTGTTGCCCGGTGCCGAGGACCGTGACGTCTGGCGCTTCTTCGCCTCGGTGGCGTTCCCGTCCGAGGCCATGGTGCGCAACGTTATTCGTGCACTGGAGCCTGACCGGGCACAGTCCACTCCTGCGCTCGAGCCCCTGGTCGACATGGGCAGGACGCGGTTGGAGATGGTGCTGAAGGTGCTCGACGTCGACGGTGCTGTGCGTCGTGTGAAGGGCGGCTGGATCAGCACCGGCGAGTCTTGGGACTACGACGAGGACCGCTATCGCAGGCTCGACGAGGCGCGCACCAGGGAGCAGCAGGCGATGCTCGACTACCTGGACACAGATGAGTGCCGGATGACGTTCCTGCGCAGCCAGCTCAACGATCCCGAACTCGCAGCCGACGATCGCTGCGGCAGGTGTGACAACTGTGCCGGCGCGCACTACGACTCACACGTGGACCCGTCCGCCGCGGAGGACACACGGGCGCGGTTGATGCGTCCCGGTGTCGACGTCACGCCGCGCAAGCAGTGGCCATCAGGTCTGAGCAAGCTCGGAGTCACGTTGAGCGGCAAGATCTCCGACGGTCCCGCCTCGGGCCGGGTGATCGGCAGGATGACGGATCTGGGCTGGGGTGCGCGCCTGCGCCAGGTGCTCGATGAGCCCGACGCCGACGTTCCCGACGACGTGGTGCGCGCCGCGGTGGGCGTGCTTGCTGCGTGGAAATGGGAGACCAGGCCGACGGCGGTCATGGGACTGGACTCCGAACGGCACCCGAAGCTCATTGCCTCGCTGACACGGCGGCTGGCGGAGGTGGGCCGGCTCGAGCATCTGGGCGTGCTGCGCTACGGCATGGAGCGCAGACCCGTTACCGCAGCCAACTCCGCCTACCGAGTTGCCGCCCTCAATGGCTCGTGGGATCCGCCGGACACCGGCCTGCTTGCGACGCTCGAGGGGCCGGTGCTGCTGGTCGACGATCTGATCGATACCGGTTGGACCATGACAATGGCGACGCGTGTGCTGCGCCAGGCCGGCGCAACCGAGGTCCTGCCATTCGCTGTGGCGGCGGTCAGCTAGCGCAGACTTCGGCGCGAAAGGTGTTTGCGGACGCAAAGTATGTAGCGATCTGAACTGTGCGATTCATCCGCGCCTAGTTAGACATGCTTGGCTAACGACTGCGTTTTGTGTGGCGCCTGACTTTTGTTAATCAAGGGCCTTACCCGCGCTCAATCGAATTTGCTGGTACTCGAGGTGCTCTGCGCAGCCCCAGCCCTCGCAGGGCTGTCGCATGTCCAGCCGGATCGGAGCACGCAGGCGACGTCTCTGGGCGGGGTCGCATCGGGTGTCCTGTGATATCGGAACAACTGTGAACCCGCAGCGAGGTTTGCGGCCGCAGGCCGTCGGCGCCGACACTCAGACGCGCTCCTGGATCCACGCCGTCGTGAAGCGCTGCATGGCGGAGATGTTCTGAACCAACAGGCGGCCCATGATGCCCTCAACCGCACCGCCGATCATGGGGACCCTAAACTGAACGGTGGCTGTGCATTTCATGTGCGATCCGTTCGGAGTCGGTGCCAGCAGAGCCGTGCCGGCCCCGGACCCCGGCGCTCCGTCAGGTACCACGCTGACCTGCCCGCGAACCCGGCCGTCACCGATCGGGCTCCATGTCTCGTTCTGCACAACCCGCCATTCGCGGGGAAAGAACTTTGCGGCCGGTCCCGGGAGCTTGTCGTGGTGCATCTCCTTGACGACGACCGCCGTCACGGCGCCATCGGAGTCGACGGTCAACGAGTCCAGGCTGCCGAGGCCGCCGAAAGTCTCCAGCCGCGCCAGCCAGTAGGCCCTCTCTCCGAACGCGTGGTGGATTTGCTCGACGGTGGCCGGCGAGTTGACCGAGAAGTCGAATGACCGCGACACAGCAACAGCGTATTCCTGGATTGACGATTTCTACACCCCCGCTGAAAGAAGTCGATATGCTGACATGCTGCAATAGAAGCGTCATAGCTGGGTGGGGCCGCGGGGGCGGACAGCGTGATGCAGGGCATTGGGGGCAATCGCCTTGTATCCGGGAGCGCTGGTCGATTTCAAGGTCCACCCAAGGGGGGAGGACCGCGTGAGTATCAATCCGTTCGACGATGAAAATGGAACCTTTGTCGTCTTGGTCAATGACGAGGAGCAACACAGCCTCTGGCCGACCTTCGCCGATGTGCCTGACGGCTGGAGGCAGGTCTATGGGGAAGCAGACCGCGCTGCGTGTTTGGACTACATCGAACAGAACTGGCCCGATATCCGGCCGAAGAGTCTGCGCGAGAGGCTGGCCCGAGGGCCAGCGGTCTAACAGGTAATGGCCATGGGGGGCATGGTTAGTACATATCGCGGTGGGGGAGCCCGATGCAGGTTGACGACTGGACACTGCCTGTAACACGTGCACAGCTAGATATCTGGCTGGCGCAGGAAACTGCTCACTCGGGCACGGGGTGGCAGCTCGGCTTGTTCGTGAGGATCGATGGTGCGGTAGAACGAGATGCCCTGGAATGGGCCATCCGTCGAGTGATACAAGAGGCAGAGCCGGTCAGGGCCGCGTTCTCCGAGGTGGATGGCCAGGTCTTCCAGAGGGTGCTTGACCACCCGGATGTCGAGTTGGTCTTCCACGACCTGACCGGTTCTCGCGATCCCATGCAGGAAGCCCGCGAGGTGGCGTCCTCGATTCAACGCACGCTCATGCCATTGACCGGTCCCCTGTTCAAATTTGCACTGTTCCAGACGCAAGCCGAGGAATTCTGTCTGTTCGCGTGCTGCCACCACATCGTCCTGGATGGATCCGGTATTGCGCTGGTTGGCCATCGGATTGCATCTGTCTACTCGGCGGTCGTCGCTGGTGCACCCATTGACCCTGCATTGTTCGGCTCGCTGTCTGACCTGGTTGACTGCGAATCGGAGTACGAGGCGTCCGCTGAGTATCTCGAGGATCAGGGGTATTGGAGTCGAAACCTTCCCCAGGAAGACGCACCAGATCGGCCGACCGCCGCCGCGGGCGACAGTGACTCGTTCTGGCCGTCAGCGCCGGTGCAACTGGATCCGGTGGTCCTTCGCGGGGCCGAGGAGTTGTCTGAAGCATGGAACGTCCCTCGATCAGCGGTCCTCACCGCCGCGTGCGCACTCCTGGTGCGTGGCTGGCGAGCCGAGGGCTCAGAGGTAGTACTCGACTTCCCCGTCAGCCGGCGTGTGCACCCCGCGCTGAAGACACTTCCCGGAATGGTGGCGGGGGTTGTCCCACTGGTGATTTCGGTGCCGCCGGAATCCTCGGTTGCGAGTTTCTGTCAGCACGTCGACAGCCGGATACGGGAAGCCCTTCTGCATCAACGCTTCCCGGTTCACGCACTTGAACGCAGAGTCGATTCCCACGGACCTGGCTGGCTCGCCAATCGGGTCAACGTCAACTTTCTGCCATCCACATTCACCTTGGACTTCGGTGGTGCGGCGGCGACGGCGGAATTGACCAATGCCGGAATGGTGGGTGGCTTCGGGCTGATCTTCTCGGGCGCCGGCAGTCAGCTCTTTCTCAGCACCATGGGCACCGGGCAACCGTTCTCGAACTTTGAGGTCTCGGATTTGGCGAGACGGTTTGAGCGGGTGTTGGAGTCGATGGTGGTGGATCCGGGGCGGTTGTTGTCGTCGGTGGATGTGCTCGACGGGGCTGAGCGTGAGCGCTTGGATGGGCTCGGTCATCGTGCGGTGTTGACCGAGTCGGTGGCGGGGGTGTCGATTCCGACTCTGTTCGCGGCGCAGGTTCTGCACGCACCGGATGCGGTGGCGGTCAGTTGTGCGGGTGCCTCGTTGTCGTATCGGGAGTTGGATGAGGCCTCGAATCGGTTGGCGCACTTGTTGGTGGGGTTGGGTGCGGGGCCGGGTCGGTGTGTGGCGTTGTTGTTGAATCGGTCGGTTGAGGCGATCGTGTCGATTCTGGCGGTGTTGAAGTCTGGTGCGGCGTATCTGCCGATTGATCCGGCTCATCCTGATGCGCGGGTGCAGTTCATGCTCGCTGACGCGGCGCCGGTTGCGGCGATCACCTCGGCGGGTTTGGCGCATCGTTTGGCTGGGTGTGGGGTGGTGGTCGTTGATGTCGGGGATCGGCGTATCGGGGGGTGTCCCAGTAGTGGGTTGCCGGGTCCGGCTGCTGATGATGTCGCGCATGTCATTTACACGTCGGGGACCACGGGTGTGCCCAAGGGTGTTGCGGTCACCCATCAGAATGTGACTCGGCTCTTCGAGGGTCTTGATGTGGGTGTGGTGTTGGGTCCGGGGCAGGTGTGGGCGCAGTGTTCGTCGTTGGCCTTTGACTTCTCGGTGTGGGAGATCTGGGGTGCGCTGCTGCATGGGGGCCGGTTGGTGGTGGTGCCCGAGGATCTGACGCGCTCTCCGCGGGATCTACAGGCCCTTCTCACACGTGAGCGGGTCAGTGTGTTGAGTCAGACCCCCTCAGCGGTGGGGATGCTGTGCCCGGATGGGTTGGAGTCGGCGGCGTTGATGGTGGCCGCCGAACCGTGCCCGCTCGATGTGGTGGACCGGTGGGCGCCGGGTCGGGTGATGATCAACGGCTATGGGCCGACGGAGACCACGGTGTATGCCACGATCAGCGCCCCGTTGGCTCCTGGTGCGGGTGTGGTGCCGATCGGATTGCCGGTGCCGGGTGCGGCGTTGTTTGTGCTGGATGGCTGGTTGCGGGAGGTGCCGGTCGGGGTGGTCGGTGAGTTGTATGTGGCCGGTCGCGGTGTCGGGGTGGGTTATGTGCGGCGCCCGTCGTTGACGGGTTCACGGTTTGTGGCCTGCCCGTTCGCACCCGGCACCCGGATGTATCGGACCGGGGATCTGGTGTCCTGGGGTGGCGATGGGCAGTTGCGCTATGCCGGCCGTGCTGATGAGCAGGTCAAGATCCGCGGTTACCGCATCGAGCTCGGGGAGATTCAAACAGCTCTGGCTGATCTGGAGGGTGTGGCGCAGGCGGTGGTGATCGTTCGGGAGGATCAGCCCGGCGACTTACGTCTCGTCGGCTACGTCACCGAGTCGGTCACTGGCACTGTGGATTCGGCGACGATACGCGCGGCACTGGCTGAGCGGCTTCCGGCTTATATGGTGCCCGCGGCCGTGGTGAGCCTGGAGGCCTTGCCGTTGACGGTCAACGGCAAGCTCGACAAGAAGGCGTTGCCGGCACCGGAGTACATCGATGTCGACCGGTACCGTGCTCCGAGCACTGCGACCGAGGAGATCCTGGCCGGCATCTACGCCCGGGTTCTGGGCCTGGAGCGGGTCGGGGTCGATGACTCCTTCTTCGACCTGGGTGGGGACTCCCTGTCGGCGATGCGTCTGATTGCCGCGGTCAACACCAGCTTGGACGCCGACCTCGCGGTGCGCAGCCTGTTCGACACACCCACCGTGGCCCAACTGGCACCACACATCAGCGCGGGCTCGGGTGGGCGTGAACCACTGACAGCCCAACAGCGACCCGCGGTCATCCCATTGTCGTATGCCCAACAACGGATGTGGTTCCTCAATCGGTTCGAGGATGGGGTCGCGACCTACAACATGCCCACCGCATTCCGAATCGGCGGGGCGCTGGACGTGGCGGCGCTGGATGCGGCGCTCGATGATGTGATCGCCCGGCACGAGAGTCTTCGCACCATCTTCCCCAACGTCGACGGTGTGCCATTGCAGAAGGTGTTGCCCGCCGAGCCGGGGATGTGGCGGCGCGGTGGCGCGGCGCTGGTATCGATCCCGGAGAATGACGTGGCCGGCGCGTTGATCTCGTTGGCGGAGTATCGGTTTGACCTGTCGACAGAGATCCCAGTGCGGGCCCAGATCTATCAGGTGGCACCCGCGCAGTATGTGCTGGGGATCGTGTTGCACCATATCGCCTTCGACGGTTGGTCACTGGCCCCGATGGTTCGAGATGTGGCGGAGGCCTATCGGGCCCGTGGACAGGGCCTGGCCCCGAGTTGGGCGCCGCTACCGGTGCAGTACGCCGATTACACGTTGTGGCAACAGAATTGGCTGGGGTCAGAGTCTGATCCAGCCAGTGTTATCGGCGGTCAGTTGGCCTACTGGCGGCAGGAGTTGGCCGGGCTGCCCGAGGTGGTGTCGATACCGACGGATCGCCCCCGTCCCCCGGTGCCGAGTTATCGCGGCGACGGGGTGGAGCTTCGCATCGATCCGCAGGTATGGGCGGGGGTCAAGGCGCTGGCGGCGGAGCACAACGCGACGGCCTCGATGGTTTTGCAGGCCGTGGTGGCGGTACTGATGCATCGGGTCGGGGTCGGTGACGACGTGGCGATGGGCACGGCGATCGCGGGGCGGATGGATCAGGCACTCGACGAGCTGGTCGGATTCTTCGTCAACACCTGGGTGCTGCGCGTGGCAGTCAACTCCACACTGCGTTTCAGCGAGGTTCTCGAGCAGGTGCGGCACAAAGCGCTGGATGCCTACAGCAATCAGGATGTGCCGTTCGAGTTGCTGGTCGAGCAGCTGAATCCAACGCGTTCCGCGTCGCACCATCCGCTGTTCCAAGTGGCCACGACCCTGCAAAACAATGTGCGCCCCGAGGTTGCACTGGACGGGGCCAATGTCGAGTCGGTGGAGGTGGGAACTCGCACCGCGAAGTTCGACCTGGACATCCAGCTGAGAGAGGTCCCGGCCGAGGATTCTGGGGCGCCATTCGCGTTGCGGGAGAGGCCCGGTGAGGATGCCGGGGCTGCGATGGCTGCCGGGGTGGTGACCTATGCCACGGATTTGTTCGATCGGTCGACCGTTGAGCGGTTGGTGGGCTGGTTCGGTCAGGTGGTTGAGGCGGTGGTGGCTGATTCGTCGGTGGTGGTGGGTGAGGTGGCGTTGCTGGATCGCGGTGAGCGTGATCTGGTGTTGGAGAAGTGGTCTGGTGCGCAGGTTGTGGCGCCGGTGGGGTGGGGGCCGCAGTTGTTGGCGGCGGCGGTGGCTGCTGATCCGGATGCGGTGGCGGTTGTTGATGGGGTGCGGCAGTGGTCCTATCGCGAGCTTGATGAGGCGTCGAATCGGTTGGCGCGGTTGTTGATTGAGATTGGTGTGGGTCCTGAGCGCGCGGTGGGCGTGGCGATGGGTCGGTGTGCGGAGTTGGTGTTGGCGTGGTGGGCGGTGCTCAAGGCTGGCGGGGTGTATGTGCCGGTGGATCGGGGGCATCCGGTCGAGCGGATTGCCACGGTGTTGCATGCTGTCGAGGCCGTGTGTGTGTTGAGCTGTGGGGCCGATGCGGTGGACGGGGCTGGGGCGCGGCCGCTGCTGCGTGTTGATGGGTTGGATCTGTCGGGGCGCTCGGCGAGTCCGATCATCGATGCTGAGCGGTTGGCTCCGGTGGGGGTGCAGGATGCGGCGTATGTGATCTTCACGTCGGGGTCCACCGGGACACCGAAGGGGGTGGCGGTCAGCCACGCCGGACTACTTGCCGAGGCCGCAGCACATCGGGAAGTGTTTGGCTTGGGTGCGGATTCGCGAGTGCTGATGGTGGCCGCCCCGACATTTGATGCGTCGGTGTTCGAGTGGTTGTTGGCGGTGGCGTCCGGGGCAGCGTTGGTGGTCGCTCCGCCGGAATCGTATGCCGGCGAGGCGCTGACCGCGCTGGTGCAGGAACAACGTGTCACAGCGGCATTGTTGACCCCGACGGTGCTGGCGACGGTGGACAGGGCTCGGCTCGACGGACGGCTGGGCACGCTCATCACGGGCGGGGAGGCTTGCCCGGCGGAGTTGGTGACCGCCTGGGCGCCGGGTCGGCGGATGTTCAACGCCTACGGCCCCACCGAGGTCACCATCTGGGCGACGTGGAGTGCGCTGACAGCGGGGCAGCCTGCCGGCATCGGTGCTCCGATCGCGGGAGTGAGCGCGCTGGTGCTGGATGCGCGGCTGAACCCGGCGCCGGTCGGCGTAGTCGGTGAGCTGTATCTGGGTGGGCCAGTGGTGGCGCGCGGCTATGTGGGCCGCGCGGAGCTGACCGCGGATCGGTTCGTGGCCAACCCCTATGGCGCAGCGCAGGAACCCGGAGCACGGATGTATCGCACCGGCGACCTCGTCCGCTGGAGTGCCCAGGGGCAGCTGGAGTATCTGGGTCGCGCCGATGCCCAGATCAAACTGCGCGGTCTGCGCATCGAGTTGGGCGAGGTCGAGAACACCCTGCTGGCCTGCCCGCAGGTCACCCGGGCCGCGGCGGCCGTGCACCACACCGACACCGCTGACCACCTCATCGCCTACGTCGCACTGGAGCGCACCAGCAGCGCCGATCACGACGCCGAGGTCGTCGAGCAGTGGCAGTACGTCTACGACGAGCTGTACGACGCCGATCTCGAGGAGGCGGAGTTCGGCAGCGACTTCCGCGGCTGGAACAGCAGCTACACCGACCAGCCAATCCCGCTGCACGAGATGCAGGAATGGCGCTCGGCCGCCGTGGAACGGATCATGGCGCTTGGACCGCGGCGGGTGCTCGAGATCGGAGTGGGCTCGGGGCTGTTGATGGCTCACGTTGCCCCGAGGTGTGTGGAGTACTGGGGCACGGACTTCTCCGCGCCGACCATTCAGACTCTGCAGGACGCGGTGGCCGGACAGTCCTGGGGTGACCGGGTGCGGTTGCATGTGCAGCCGGCCGATGTGGTCGAGGGATTGCCCCAGAACCATTTCGACGTGGTGGTCCTCAACTCGGTCGCCCAGTACTTCCCGAGCGCGGACTATCTCGCCGATGTCATCGATAAGGCTGTGGAGCTACTGGCGCCCGGCGGAACAATGTTCCTCGGCGACATCCGCAATCACAGCCTGCAGGGCGCATTCCAAACCGGCATCGCGCTGGCGCACACCACGACCCGCGACGCCGACGAGATCCGACAACGCGTTCAACGCGCCATGCTTGGTGAGCGCGAACTGATGTTGGCCCCAGAGTTCTTCACCACATGGGTGGCCGGACATCCATCAGCGGCCGGGCTGAGCATCCACGTCAAACGCGGTGACGCTGACAACGAACTCAGCAGGTACCGCTACGACGTCATCATCCACAAGACACCCACGCGAGTGTGCTCATTGGCCTCCGCGCCCATATGGGAATGGACCGACTGCGCGGGTATGAATGGGCTGCACTCCGAGTTGTTGTCACAACGTCCGGGAATCATGCGCGTTCGTGCGATCCCCCGCGCTGGAGTGATCTCCGATGTGCGCCTCGAAGAAGCCCTGGCCACCGGCCTGCCCTTGGCGGAGGCGCGCACCCATGCCGACGCCGCCGAACTCACCGACACCGCCACGCCCGAGCAGCTGCACCGCCTCGGCGAGTCCATTGGATATCACGTCGCGGTCACCTGGGGAGCTCAGCCCGGCACGCTGGACGCCGTCTTCATCGCCCCAACCGACGATGCGCACAGCCCGGCGCTGACCGACCTCTACCTACCAATTCGTGGGGCTCAGCAGCGCAGCGCCTATGCCAATGACCCCGACACCAACAACAAGGTCGGCGCGGTGCGGCAGTGGTTGAGTGCGCGATTGCCGGAGTACATGGTGCCGGCTCAGATCCTGGTGCTCGACGAGTTCCCGTTGACCACCTCGGGAAAGATCGACCGAAAGTCCCTCCCCGAACCGGTGTTCGCGGCCACCCCCTTCCGTATGCCGCAGACCCCGACCGAGAAGACCGTCGCCGAGGTGTTCGCCGAGGTGCTCGGGCTTGAGCAGGTCGGCCTCGACGACGACTTCTTCGCCCTGGGTGGGGATTCGTTGATAGCCATCCGGGTCACCGCACGATTGCAGTCGGCACTGGGGCGGGACGTGCCGGTGCGGTATCTCTTCGACGCTCCGACTGTCGCGAACCTCGCCGACTACCTGGAGCGGAATCAAGGCGATGTGGCGCGCCCTGCCTTGCGGGCAATGCCACGCCCGCCGCAGATCCCGTTGTCGTACGCCCAGCAGCGGTTGTGGTTCCTGGAGCAGTTGCAGGGTCCGTCCCCGATCTACAACATGGCGGTGGCGTTGCGGCTGAGTGGCGGCCTGGATGCGGGAGCGCTCGGCACGGCGCTAAAGGATCTGGTGGTCCGCCATGAGAGCCTGCGGACCGTGTACTCCGCGGTTGACGGGGTACCTCAGCAGCTGGTGATGCCCGCAGAGCAGGCAGATTTTGGCTGGCAGGTTGTTGATGCCAGCGGCTGGTCGGTGGGCCGCCTGGAGGATGCCGTCGGCGCGGTGGCGCAGCACAGTTTTGATCTGGCCAACGAGATCCCGTTGCGGGCAACTCTTTTCCGCGTTGGCGCCGATGAGCACGTGTTGGTGGCCGTCGTCCATCACATCGCCGCCGACGGCTGGTCGGTAACTCCCCTGGTCGCTGATCTGGGGGTGGCCTATGCCAGCCGCTGTGGCGGACAGGTCCCGGACTGGCAGCCGTTACCGGTGCAGTACGTGGACTACACGCTGTGGCAACAGGACTGGTTGGGATCAGAGTCTGATCCCGACAGTGTGATCTCCGCGCAGTTGGCCTATTGGGAACAGTCGCTGACAGGGTTGCCCGAGCGGCTGGAGTTGCCGACTGACCGACCATATCCACCGGTGGCCGACCACCGGGGCGCCAGCGTGGCCGTGGACTGGCCGGCCGAACTTCAGCAGCAGCTCACTCGGCTGGCTCATGAGCACAACGCAACCAGTTCTATGGTGGTGCAGGCAGCGCTGGCGGCGCTGTTGTCGAAGATCAGCGCGAGTTCTGATGTGGCGGTGGGAATTGCGACTGCCGGACGAAATGATCCAGCGCTGGACGAACTTGTGGGGTTCTTCGTCAACACCCTGGTGCTGCGGGTCGATCTGGCTGGGGACCCCACCATCGCCGAGTTGCTGGATCAGGTGCGCCAGCGCAGCCTTGCCGCACTCGAGCACCAGGACGTTCCGTTCGAGGTGCTGGTCGATCGGCTCAACCCGACGCGAAGCCTGACCCATCATCCACTTGTGCAGGTGATGTTGACGTGGCAGAACCTGCCATGGCGTAGCAGTGATCCCGCCGCCGGTTTGGCCTTGGGTGGTGTGCATGCCACGCCATTGTCAGCGGAAACCGAGACTGCCCGAATGGATCTGGTGTTCTCGTTGGCCGAACGCTTCGACCACATTGGCGAGCCCGCCGGTATCGGCGGGGTGGTGGAGTTTCGCACCGATGTGTTCGACCCGGCCAGCGTTGAGGTGCTTGTCGGGCGCCTGCAGCGGGTGTTGGAGTCGATGGTGGTGGATCCGGGGCGGTTGTTGTCGTCGGTGGATGTGCTCGACGGGGCTGAGCGTGAGCGCTTGGACGGGCTCGGTCATCGTGCGGTGTTGACCGAGTCGGTGGCGGGGGTGTCGATTCCGACTCTGTTCGCGGCGCAGGTTCTGCACGCTCCGGATGCGGTGGCGGTCAGTTGTGCGGGTGCCTCGTTGTCGTATCGGGAGCTGGACGAGGCCTCGAATCGACTGGCGCACTTGTTGGTCGGGTTGGGTGCGGGACCGGGTCGGTGTGTGGCCCTGTTGTTGAATCGGTCGGTTGAGGCGATCGTGTCGATTCTGGCGGTGCTGAAGTCTGGTGCGGCGTATCTGCCGATTGATCCGGCTCATCCGGATGCGCGGGTGCAGTTCATGCTCGCTGACGCGGCGCCGGTCGCGGCGATCACCACCACCGCGCTGGCGGAGCGGCTGGACGGGGGTGGGGTGGTGGTCATCGATGTGGCAGATCCACGCCTCGACACATACCCCACAACGGCGCTGGCGTCGGGACCGGCTGCTGATGATGTCGCGCATGTCATCTACACGTCGGGGACCACGGGTGTGCCCAAGGGTGTTGCGGTCACGCATCAGAATGTGACGCGGCTCTTCGATGGTCTTGATGTGGGTGTGGTGTTGGGTCCGGGGCAGGTGTGGGCGCAGTGTTCGTCGTTGGCCTTTGACTTCTCGGTGTGGGAGATCTGGGGTGCGCTGCTGCATGGGGGCCGGTTGGTGGTGGTGCCCGAGGATCTGACCCGCTCCCCGCAGGATCTACAGGCCCTTCTCACACGTGAGCGGGTCAGTGTGTTGAGCCAGACCCCCTCAGCGGTGGGGATGCTCGCGCCGGACGGGTTGGAGTCGGCGGCGTTGATGGTGGCCGCCGAACCGTGCCCGCTCGATGTGGTGGATCGGTGGGCGCCGGGGCGGGTGATGATCAACGGCTACGGGCCGACGGAGACCACGGTGTACGCCACGATCAGCGCCCCGATGCAAGCCGGCTCGGGTGTGGTGCCGATCGGATTGCCCGTGCCCGGGGCGGCGTTGTTCGTCCTGGACCAGTGGTTGCGCCCTGCGCCCACCGGAGTGGTCGGTGAGTTGTATGTGGCCGGTCGCGGTGTCGGGGTGGGTTATGTGCGGCGCCCGTCGTTGACGAGTTCACGGTTTGTGGCCTGCCCGTTCGCGTCGGGTGCCCGGATGTATCGGACCGGGGACCTGGTCCGCTGGCGTGACGACGGGCAGATCCAATACCTGGGCCGTGCCGATGAGCAGGTCAAGATCCGCGGCTACCGCATCGAACTCGGCGAGATCCAAACAGCTCTGACTGATCTGGACGGCGTGGCGCAGGCGGTGGTGATCGTTCGGGAGGATCAGCCCGCCGACTTACGTCTCGTCGGCTACGTCACCGAGTCGGTCACTGGCACTGTGGATTCGGCGACGATACGCGCGGCACTGGCTGAGCGGCTTCCGGCTTATATGGTGCCCGCGGCCGTGGTGAGTCTGGAGGCTCTGCCGTTGACGGTCAACGGCAAGCTCGACAAGAAGGCGTTGCCGGCACCGGAGTACATCGATGTCGACCGGTACCGTGCTCCGAGCACTGCGACCGAGGAGATCCTGGCCGGCATCTACGCCCGGGTTCTGGGCCTGGAGCGGGTCGGGGTCGATGACTCCTTCTTCGACCTGGGTGGGGACTCGTTGTCGGCTATGCGTCTGATTGCCGCGGTCAACACCAGCTTGGACGCCGACCTCGCGGTACGCACCCTGTTCGACACACCCACCGTGGCCCAACTGGCACCACACATCAGCGCGGGCTCGGGTGGGCGTGAACCACTGACAGCCCAACAGCGACCCGCGGTCATCCCATTGTCGTATGCCCAACAACGGATGTGGTTCCTGGAGCAGTTGCAGGGTCCGTCCCCGATCTACAACATGGCCGTGGCGTTGCGGCTGAGGGGGAGGCTCGATGCCGATGCGCTGGGCCAAGCACTGGCGGATGTGGTGGTCCGCCATGAGAGCCTGCGCACCCTGTTCACCGCGGTTGACGGGACACCTCAGCAGCTGGTGATGCCCGCAGAGCAGGCAGATTTTGGCTGGCAGGTTGTTGATGCCAGCGGCTGGTCGGCGGGACGCCTGGAGGATGCCGTCGGCGCGGTAGCACAGCACAGTTTCGATCTGACCAACGAGATCCCGTTGCGGGCAACTCTTTTCCGCGTTGACGCCGATGAGCACGTGTTAGTGGCGGTGGTGCACCACATCGCCGCCGATGGCTGGTCGGTGACCCCGCTGGTGGCTGATATGGGGGTGGCCTATGCCAGCCGATGTGGCGGACAGGTCCCGGACTGGCAGCCGTTACCGGTGCAGTATGTGGACTACACGCTGTGGCAGCGCGAACAGCTGGGCGACCTGGCCGATGCCGACAGTCGCATCGCTGAGCAGTTGGCGTATTGGGAGCAGGCCCTAGCCGGGTTGACCGAGCGGCTGGAGTTGCCGACTGACCGACCATATCCACCGGTGGCCGACTACAGGGGCGCCAGTGTGGCCGTGGACTGGCCTGCCGAACTGCAACAGCAGGTTGCCCGGGTCGCTCGTGAGTACAACGCGACGAGCTTCATGGTGATGCAGGCCGCGCTGGCGGTACTGCTATCGCAGATGAGCGCCAGCTCTGATGTGGCGGTGGGCTTCCCGATCGCCGGGCGTCGCGATCCGGCGTTGGACGAGCTGGTCGGGTTCTTCGTCAACACCCTGGTGCTGCGGGTCGATCTGGCTGGGGACCCCACCATCGCCGAGTTGTTGGATCAGGTGCGCCAGCGTGGACTGGCGGCCTTCGAGCACCAGGACGTTCCGTTCGAGGTGCTGGTCGATCGGCTCAACCCGACGCGAAGCCTGACCCATCACCCGCTGGTGCAGGTGATGTTGGCCTGGCAGAACTTCGCCGCCGATCCTGCCGCCGGGTTTGCCCTCGGTGATGTGCAGGCCATGCCGCTGCCGGCGGAAACCGAGACTGCCCGAATGGATCTGGTGTTCTCGTTGGCCGAACGTCTCAACGACATTGGCGAGCCCGCCGGTATCGGCGGGGTGGTGGAGTTTCGCACCGATGTGTTCGACCCGGCCAGCGTTGAGGTGCTGATCGGGCGCCTGCAGCGGGTGTTGGAGACGATGACAGCCGACCCGATGCGGTTGTTGTCCTCGGTGGATGTGCTCGACGGGGCTGAGCGTGAGCGCTTGGACGGGCTCGGTCATCGTGCGGTGTTGACCGAGTCGGTGGCGGGGGTGTCGATTCCGACTCTGTTCGCGGCGCAGGTTCTGCACGCACCGGATGCGGTGGCGGTCAGTTGTGCGGGTGCCTCGTTGTCGTATCGGGAGCTGGACGAGGCCTCGAATCGACTGGCGCACTTGTTGGTCGGGTTGGGTGCGGGACCGGGTCGGTGTGTGGCCCTGTTGTTCAATCGGTCGGCTGAGGCGATCGTGTCGATTCTGGCGGTGCTGAAGTCTGGTGCGGCGTATCTGCCGATCGACCCGGCTCATCCCGATGCGCGGGTGCAGTTCATGCTCGCTGACGCGGCGCCGGTCGCGGCGATCACCACCACCGCGCTGGCGGAGCGGCTGGACGGGGGTGGGGTGGTGGTCATCGATGTGGCAGATCCACGCCTCGACACATACCCCACAACGGCACTGGCGTCGGGACCGGCTGCTGATGATGTCGCGCATGTCATCTACACCTCGGGGACCACGGGTGTGCCCAAGGGTGTTGCGGTCACGCATCAGAATGTGACGCGGCTCTTCGATGGTCTTGATGTGGGTGTGGTGTTGGGTCCGGGGCAGGTGTGGGCGCAGTGTTCGTCGTTGGCCTTTGACTTCTCGGTGTGGGAGATCTGGGGTGCGCTGCTGCATGGGGGCCGGTTGGTGGTGGTGCCCGAGGATCTGACCCGCTCCCCGCAGGATCTACAGGCCCTTCTCACACGTGAGCGGGTCAGTGTGTTGAGCCAGACCCCCTCAGCGGTGGGGATGCTCGCGCCGGACGGGTTGGAGTCGGCGGCGTTGATGGTGGCCGCCGAACCGTGCCCGCTCGATGTGGTGGATCGGTGGGCGCCGGGGCGGGTGATGATCAACGGCTACGGGCCGACGGAGACCACGGTGTACGCCACGATCAGCGCCCCGATGCAAGCCGGCTCGGGTGTGGTGCCGATCGGATTGCCCGTGCCCGGGGCGGCGTTGTTCGTCCTGGACCAGTGGTTGCGCCCTGCGCCCACCGGAGTGGTCGGTGAGTTGTATGTGGCCGGTCGCGGTGTCGGGGTGGGTTATGTGCGGCGCCCGTCGTTGACGAGTTCACGGTTTGTGGCCTGCCCGTTCGCGTCGGGTGCCCGGATGTATCGGACCGGGGACCTGGTCCGCTGGCGTGACGACGGGCAGATCCAATACCTGGGCCGTGCCGATGAGCAGGTCAAGATCCGCGGCTACCGCATCGAACTCGGCGAGATCCAAACAGCTCTGACTGATCTGGACGGCGTGGCGCAGGCGGTGGTGATCGTTCGGGAGGATCAGCCCGCCGACAGACGTCTCGTCGGCTACGTCACCGGCACTGCGGATCCTGCGACGATACGCGCGGCACTGGCCGAGCGGCTTCCGGCCTATATGGTGCCCGCGGCCGTGGTGAGTCTGCAGGCTCTGCCGTTGACGGTCAACGGCAAGCTCGACAAACGTGCGTTGCCGGCACCGGAGTACATCGATGTCGACCGGTACCGTGCTCCGAGCACTGCGACCGAGGAGATCCTGGCCGGCATCTACGCCCGGGTCCTGGGCCTGGAGCGTGTCGGGGTCGATGACTCCTTCTTCGATCTGGGCGGGGACTCCCTGTCGGCGATGCGTGTCGTCTCGGCGATCAACTCCGGCCTGGACGCCGACCTCGCGGTACGCAGCCTGTTCGACGCACCCACGATCGGCCAACTGGCGCCCCACATCAGTGCGGGCACCCGAGGCGAACCCCTGGTACAGGTGGAACGGCCCACCGTCGTCCCGTTGTCGTATGCCCAGCAGCGGTTGTGGTTCCTCAATCGGTTCGAGGGCGGTGTCGCGACCTACAACATGCCGATCGCATTCCGGATCGGCGGGGCGCTGGACGTGGCGGCGCTGGATGCGGCGCTCGATGATGTGATCGCCCGGCACGAGTCGCTGCGCACCGTGTTTCCCGACGTAGACGGTGTGCCATTGCAGAAGGTGTTGCCCGCCGAGCCGGGGATGTGGCGGCGCGGTGGCGCGGCGCTGGTATCGATCCCGGAGCACGATGTGACCGGCGCGTTGATCTCGCTGGCGGGGTACCGGTTTGACCTGTCAGAAGAGATTCCGGTGCGGGCCCAGATCTATCAGGTGGGACCCGCGCAGTACGTGCTGGGGATCGTGTTGCATCACATCGCCTTTGACGGGTGGTCGATGGCCCCGATGGTCAGGGATGTGGCCGTCGCGTACGGGGCGCGGCGACAACTCCAAGAACCAGATTGGGTGCCGTTGCCGGTGCAGTATGTCGACTACACCCTGTGGCAGCGTGCGCACCTCGGTGATCTGAGCGACGATGACAGCCGTATCGCGGCGCAGCTGGCCTATTGGGAGCACGCGCTGGCTGGGCTGCCCGAGGTGGTGTCGATACCGACGGATCGCCCCCGCCCCCCGGCACCCAGTTATCGCGGCGACGGGGTGGAGCTTCGCATCGACCCGCACACCTGGGCGGGGGTCAAGGCGCTGGCGGCGGAGCACAACGCGACGGCCTCGATGGTTTTGCAGGCCGTGGTGGCGGTGCTGATGCATCGGGTCGGGGTCGGTGACGACGTGGCGATCGGTACGGCGATCGCGGGGCGGATGGATCAGGCACTCGACGAGCTGGTCGGGTTCTTCGTCAACACCTGGGTGCTGCGCGTCGAAATGAACTCACAGCAGCAGTTCAGTGATGTGGTCGAGCAGGTGCGGCACAAGGCGCTGGATGCCTACAGCAATCAGGATGTGCCGTTCGAGTTGCTGGTCGAGCGGCTCAACCCCGTGCGTTCCACATCGCATCATCCGCTGTTCCAGGTGGCCCTGGTCTTTCAGAACAATGTGCGCCCCGAGGTTGCACTGGACGGGGCCAGTGTCGAGCCTCTCTCGATGGTCACCCGCACCGCCAAGTTCGACCTCGATTTCGATTTGCGGGAGATGCCCAGCGAGGATGCCGGCGCTGCGATGGCAGTCGGCACTCTGACCTATGCCACGGATTTGTTCGATCGGTCGACCGTTGAGCGGTTGGTTGGCTGGTTCGGCCAGGTGGTTGAGGCGGTGGTGGCTGATTCGTCGGTGGTGGTGGGTGAGGTGGCGTTGCTGGATCGCGGTGAGCGTGATCTGGTGTTGGAGAAGTGGTCTGGTGCGCAGGTGGTGGCGCCGGTGGGGTGGGGGCCGCAGTTGTTGGCGGCGGCGGTGGCTGCTGATCCGGATGCGGTGGCGGTTGTTGATGAGGTGCGGCAGTGGTCCTATCGCGAGCTTGATGAGGCGTCGAATCGGTTGGCGCGGGTGTTGATTGAGATTGGTGTGGGTCCTGAGCGCGCGGTGGGCGTGGCGATGGGTCGGTGTGCGGAGTTGGTGTTGGCGTGGTGGGCGGTGCTCAAGGCTGGCGGGGTGTATGTGCCGGTGGATCGGGAGCATCCGGTCGAGCGGATTGCCACGGTGTTGCATGCTGTCGAGGCCGTGTGTGTGTTGAGCTGTGGGGCCGATGCGGTGGACGGGGCTGGGGCGCGGCCGCTGCTGCGTGTTGATGGGTTGGATCTGTCGGGGCGCTCGGCGAGTCCGATCATCGATGCTGAGCGGTTGGCTCCGGTGGGGGTGCAGGATGCGGCGTATGTGATCTTCACGTCGGGGTCCACCGGGACACCGAAGGGGGTGGTGGTCAGCCACGCCGGACTGCTGGGCGTGGCTGCTGCGCAACGTGAGCTGTTCGGACTGGGCGCGTCGGGGCGGGTCCTTCTGGTGGCGGCGCCGACATTCGATGCGTCAGTCTTTGAGATGATCCTGGCCGTCGGTTCCACAGCGGCATTGGTCGTGGCCCCGCCAGACTCCTATGCGGGGGAGGCGCTGACCGCGCTGGTGCAGGATCAGCGGGTTGATGCGGCGGTGATGACTCCGACGGTGCTGGCGACACTTGATCGCGCTCTGCTCGACGGACGGCTGGGCACTCTCATCACCGCCGGGGAGGCTTGCCCGGCGGAGCTGGTGGCCGCCTGGGCGCCGGGTCGGCGGATGTTCAACGCCTACGGCCCAACCGAGACCACCATCTGGGCCACCTGTACGACACCGTTGGCTGCGGGACGGCCAGTGGATATCGGCGCCCCGATTGCGGGAGTGAGCGCGCTGGTGCTCGATGCGCGGCTGAACCCGGCCCCGGTCGGTGTGGTCGGTGAGCTCTATCTCGGCGGAGCCGCACTGGCGCGCGGCTATGTGGGCCGCGCGGAGCTGACCGCGGATCGGTTCGTGGCCAACCCATTCGGCGCAGCGCAGGAACCCGGAACACGGCTGTATCGCACCGGCGATCTGGCGCGCTGGAGTGCTGAGGGTCAGCTGGAGTACCTCGGTCGCGCCGATGCCCAGATCAAACTGCGCGGGCAGCGCATCGAGTTGGGCGAGATCGAGAACACCCTGCTGGCCTGCCCGCAGGTCACCCGGGCCGCGGCGGCCGTGCACCGCGCCGACACCGCTGACCACCTCATCGCCTACGTCGCGCTGGAGCGCACCAGCAGCGCCGATCACGACGCCGCAGTCGTGGACCAGTGGCAACACATGTACGACGAGCTGTACGATGCCGATCTCGAGAAGGCGGAGTTCGGCAGCGACTTCCGCGGCTGGAACAGCAGCTACACCGACCAGCCAATCCCGCTGCACGAGATGCAGGAATGGCGCTCGCGCACGGTGGATCGAATCATGGCGCTTGGTCCGCGGCGGGTGCTCGAGATCGGAGCCGGTTCTGGGCTCGTGCTGTCACAGATCGCCCCGCACTGCGAACACTATGTCGGCACCGATATGTCAGCTGTGGCTATCGATAGCCTGGCAGGCGAACTGGAGCGGTTGCAGCTCCCGTGGCGTGATCGAGTTCAGCTGCTGACGCAACCCGCGCACGTCACCGGTGCATTGCCGCACGGCCACTTCGACACCATCATTCTCAACTCGGTAGTCCAGTACTTCCCCAACGCCGGATACTTGGCCGACGTCATCGACAACGCCGTCAACCTGCTGGCACCCGGTGGGCGACTGTTCATCGGCGATGTCCGCAATCACCGCCTGCAGGAGGCATTCCAAACCGGCATCGCGCTGGCGCACACCGCGACCCGCGACGCCGACGACATCCGCAAGAGGGTCCAGCGCGCGGTCCTCGGCGAACCCGAATTACTGCTGGCCCCAGACTTCTTCACCACGTGGGCGGCCGACAATCCCTCGGCAACCGGTGTTGACATCCGGGTCAAGCGTGGCGTGGCCGACAACGAGTTGAGCAGGTACCGCTACGACGTCGTCATCCACAAGACCCCCGCCCACGTGTGCTCATTGGCCGCCGCACCCGCCTGGGAATGGACAGAGTGTGCAGGCCTGAGCGGGCTGCATGCCGAGTTGACATCGCAACGACCGGCCATCGTGCGCATCACTGAGATCCCCCGTGCCGGCGTGATCGCCGACGTTCACCTCCACCGGGCTCTGGCCGCTGGGTTGCCGCTAGCCGAGGCACGCGCCGCCGCCGCATCCTCTGACACCGCGACCGCGGAACAGCTGCACAGTCTCGGTGAGGCCGTCGGCTATCACGTCGCCGTCACCTGGGGTGCGCAGCCCGGCACGCTGGACGCCGTCTTCATCGCCCCAACCGACGATGCGCACAGCCAGGTGCTCACCGACCTCTACCTGGCTCCCGCCGAGGTCCGCCAGCGCAACTGCCACGCCAATGACCCGGATGCCAACGGCAAGATCAACGCAGTCCGTCAACAGATCAGTGCGCGGCTGCCCGAGTACATGATGCCGTCCCAGATCCTGGTGCTCGACGAGTTCCCGTTGACCACCTCGGGAAAGATCGACCGAAAGTCACTGCCCCAACCGGTGTTTGCCACCACCGCATTCCGGGCGCCGCGGACCAGGACCGAGAAGATCGTCGGCGAGGCGTTCGCCGAGGTGCTCGGGCTCGGGCGGGTCGGCCTCGATGACGACTTCTTCGCCCTTGGCGGAGACTCATTGACCGCCACCCGGGTCAGTGCCCGGCTGCAGGCGGCGCTGGGCAGCGAGGTGCCGGTGCGGTACCTGTTCGACGCACCGACCGCAGGGGGCCTCGCCGATCACCTGGACCGGAATCACGGCGGGACGACCCACCCACCGTTGCAGGTGATGCCACGTCCGGAGCGGATCCCGTTGTCGTATGCCCAGCAGCGGTTGTGGTTCTTCGATCAGTTACAGGGCCCGACACCGGTTTACAACATGGCAGTGGCATTGCGGCTCCGCGGGAGCCTGGACACCGACGCGCTCGGCCAATCGCTGGTTGATGTGGTGGGCCGTCACGAGAGTCTGCGCACACTCTTCACCGCGCCCAAGGGGACACCTCAGCAGCTGGTGGTGCCGCCCGAACGCGCTAGCGTGTGCTGGAGGGTTGTTGACGCCATGGACTGGCAGGCGGGCCGGCTCGAGGAGGCCATCGGCGCGGTGGCGCGTCATCCATTTGACCTGACCGCCGAGATCCCGCTGCGGGCAACTCTTTTCCGCGTCGGAGCCGATGAGCACGTGTTGGTGGCCGTCGTCCATCACATCGCCGCCGACGGCTGGTCGGTAACTCCCCTGATCGCTGATCTGGGGGTGGCCTATGCCAGCCGGTGCGGCGGCCGGGCGCCGGATTGGGTGCCGCTGCCGGTGCAGTACGTGGACTACACGCTGTGGCAGCGCCAGCATCTGGGGGATCTGGCCGATGCCGACAGTCGTATCGCCGAACAGTTGGCCTACTGGCAGGAAGCCCTGGCCGGCCTGCCTGAGTACCTGCAGTTGCCTACCGATCGGCCCTATCCGCCGGTGGCGGACTACCGGGGGGCCAGCGTTGCGGTGGACTGGCCGGCTGGCCTGCAGCAGCGGGTGCGTGAGGTGGCTCATGAGCACAACGTGACCACCTTCATGGTGATCCAGGCCGCGCTCGCGGTGCTGCTGTCGAAGCACAGCACCAGCTCCGATGTGGCGGTGGGGATCACGATCGCCGGACGTGGCGACCCCGCGCTGGATGAGCTGGTGGGTTTCTTCGTCAACACGCTGGTGCTGCGAGTTGATCTGGCCGGCGATCCCACCATCGCTGAGCTACTGGACCAGGTGCGCCAGCGCGGCCTGGCGGCATACGAGAACCAGGACGTGCCCTTCGAGGTGCTGGTCGACCGGCTCAAGCCCACCCGGAGCCTGACCCATCACCCGCTGGTTCAGGTGATCCTGTCCTGGCAGAACCTGCCCTGGCAGCACAGCAGCGATTCCGCTGCCGGCCTGGCCTTGGGTGATGTGCAGGTGACCCCCATACCCGCACATACGCATACCGCTCGCACGGATCTCACATTCGCCCTCGGCGAGCGGTGGAGCGAGACCGGCGAACTCGCTGGGATTGGGGGAACGGTGGAGTTTCGTACCGATGTCTTCGACGCGGATAGCGTCGACCGGCTGATTGAACGGTTGCGGCGGGTGCTGGTGGCGATGACCGCTGATGTGGGGGACAGGTCATGACCGCCGATCTCTCTCGGCGGCTGTCATCGATGGATCTGTTGGATGAGTGCGAGTACGCCCGGCTGGATGAGTGGGGCAACCGCGCCACCCTGGCCAACGCCCCATTGGCTGCGCTGTCGATTCCCGCCATGTTCGCCGCACAGGTGGCGCGTGCCCCAGATGAGGTCGCGCTGACCTTTGATGGCCATTGCTTGACGTATCGGGAGCTCGACGAGGCGGCCAACCGGTTGGCGAATCTGTTGGTCGTGCAGGGGGTGTGCCCGGGACAGATTGTGGCACTGGTGTTTCCGCGCTCGATTGAGGCGGTTGTGTCGATTCTTGCGGTGCTGAAGACCGGTGCGGCGTATCTGCCGATCGACCCGATGCATCCCGATGCGCGGATTGAGTTCATGGTGGCTGACGCCGCGCCGATCGTGGCGGTGACCACCGCTGGGCTGGCCGAGCGGTTGGCGGGGTGTGAGCTGCCGGTGATCGATGCCGCCGATCCACGCATCGACACCCAGCCCAGCACCGCCCTGCCCGCACCCGGCGCCGATGACGTCGCCTATCTCATCTACACCTCGGGCACCACGGGTGTGCCGAAGGGAGTGGCGATCACCCACGGCAGCGTGACCCGGTTGCTGGAGTCTCTGGATGCCAACCTGCAGCTGGCGGGGCAGGTGTGGACACAGTGTCATTCGCTGGCGTTCGACTACTCCGTGTGGGAGATCTGGGGTGCGCTGCTGTTTGGTGGGCGGTTGCTGGTGGTGCCCGAGTCGGTGACACGCTCGCCGCAGGACTTCCACACCCTGCTGGTTGCCGAACAGGTCAGTGTGTTGAGTCAGACCCCGTCAGCGTTCTACGCGCTGCAGACCGCCGATGCACTTCAGTCTGAGGTCGGTCGCCAGCTCAAGTTGGAGACGGTGGTCTTTGGCGGCGAAGCGCTTGAACCGCAGCGACTTCGGCCGTGGCTTGACTCTCATCCGGGATCGCCGCGGATGATCAACATGTACGGGATCACCGAGACCACTGTGCATGCGTCGTTCCGCGAGATCGTCAAGCTCGACGCCGACAGCAGTGTCAGTCCTATCGGGGTGCCGTTGGCCCACCTCGCCTTCTTCGTGCTGGATCAGGCACTGCAGTCAGTGCCGGTAGGTGTGGTCGGTGAGCTGTACGTGGCCGGTGCCGGACTCGGGTGCGGGTACTGGCGCCGCGGGGGGTTGACAGCGGCACGATTTGTGGCGTGTCCGTTCGGGGGTTCTGGGGCGCCTGGCACACGCATGTATCGCACCGGAGACCTGGCGTCGTGGGGCACCGATGGGCAGCTGAGGTATCTGGGCCGCGGCGATGAGCAGGTCAAGATCCGTGGTTATCGCATCGAACTCGGCGAGATCCACACGGCGCTGGCTGATCTGGACGGTGTGGAGCAGGCGGTGGTGATCGCTCGCGAGGACCGCCCAGGGGACAAACGCCTCGTCGGCTACATCACGGGCACCGCAGACCCGGCCGACATGCGTGCACGGCTGTCCGATCGGCTACCGACATATATGGTGCCTGCCGCGATTGTGGTGATGGATGCGCTGCCGTTGACGGTCAACGGCAAACTGGACAAACGGGCCCTGCCCGCACCCGAGTACGCCGATGTCGATCATTACCGTGCGCCGGCCACGCCCACCGAGGAGATCCTGGCCGCCATCTATGCCAACGTGCTGGGGTTGGCAAGGGTCGGCGTCGATGACTCGTTCTTCGACCTGGGTGGGGACTCGCTATCGGCGGTTCGCCTGGTCGCCGCTGTCAACGCGGGATTGGGTGCCGGGCTTGCGGTGCGCGCGGTGTTCGATGCGCCCACGGTCGCCGAGTTGGCTCCCCGTCTGGGCGCGGCGGCCGATAACCGTGTGCCGCTCGTTGCCGGTGCGCGGCCAGCGACCGTGCCGTTGTCACATGCCCAGCAACGGTTGTGGTTCCTGGATCAGTTGCAGGGTCCCTCACCGGTTTACAACATGCCAACCGCGTATCGAATCCGTGGGGCGCTGGATGTCGCCGCACTGGGAGCGGCACTGGGCGATGTGGTGGATCGCCACGAGAGTCTGCGCACCCTGTTCGCGGCGGCCGACGGAGTACCGCGGCAAGTGGTGGTTCCCGTCGAGCGGGCCGACTTCGGTTGGCAGGTGGTTGACGCCCGCGGCTGGCCGTCGGAGCGACTGAGTGAGGTCCTCGACGCGGCAGGCGGTCACTCCTTTGACTTGGCCGCAGAGATTCCGTTGCGGGCAACGCTTCTGCGTGTCGACGATGACGAGCATGTGCTGATGGTGGTGGTGCACCATATCGCCGCCGACGGGTGGTCGGTCAGGCCGTTGGTGCGTGATGTGGGGGTTGCCTATGCCAGCCGGTGTGGCGGGCAAGCGCCCGACTGGCCTCCGTTGCCGGTGCAGTACGTGGATTACTCGCTGTGGCAACAGGAGTGGTTGGGTGTCGAGTCCGATCCCGACAGCGTGATATCTGCGCAGCTGGCCTACTGGGAGCAGGCGCTGGCCGGGCTGCCCGAACACCTCGCATTACCCACCGATCGGCCGTACCCACCGGTCGCCGATTTCCGTGGGACCAGCGTAACCGTGGAGTGGCCGGCCGAGTTCCAGCAGCGTGTCGCGCAGGTGGCCAGTGAGCACAATGCGACGAGTTTCATGGTGGTTCAGGCTGCGCTTGCCGTGCTGCTGTCGAGCCTGTGTGTCAGTTCTGATGTGGCAGTGGGGTTCCCGATCGCCGGACGTGGCGATCCGGCGCTCGATGATGTGGTGGGCTTCTTCGTCAACACCTTGGTGTTGCGGGTCGATGTGGCCGGTGATCCCACCGTTTCTGAGTTACTGACTCAGGTGCGCGACCGCAGTCTGGCGGCCTTTGAGCATCAGGACGTGCCGTTTGAGGTGCTGGTCGATCGACTCAACCCGACCAGAAGCCTGACCCACCACCCGCTGGTGCAGGTGATGTTGGCCTGGCAGAACTTCGCCGGGCAGGACACCCGCACCGATGTCGAAACGACACTTGGTGACGTGGATGTCAGCACGCTGCCGGTGGACACCCGCAGTGCCCGGATGGATCTGGTGTTCTCCCTCGGCGAGCGCTTCAGCGCCGTTGGGGAGCCACTCGGGATCTGCGGATCGGTGGAATTTCGCACCGACGTGTATGACGCCGCCAGAATCGAGACGTTGATCGAGCGGCTGCAGCGGGTGTTGGAGGCGATAACCGCCGACCCGGCGCGGTCGTTGTCCTCGGTGGATCTGCTCCATTCCGGTGAGCGCGCCCTGCTGGATGACTGGGCCAACCGCGCGGTGCTGACTCACCCCGCGTCCGCCGTGTCGATTCCGGTGTTGTTCGCCGAACAGGTGATGCGCACACCCGAGGCGGTGGCGATCACGTGTGGGCAGCGTTCTTGGACCTACCGAGAACTCGATGAGTCGGCTAATCGGTTGGCGCACATGCTCGTCGGCCACGGTGTGGGCGCCGGCCAGTGCGTGGCGCTGCTATTGGAGCGGTCGGCTGAGGCGATAGTCGCCATTCTGGCGGTTCTCAAGTCCGCTGCGGCCTACCTGCCGATCGATCCTGCACATCCCGACGCGCGGATCGCGGCGGTCCTTGCCGACGCCGCACCGACTGTCGCGGTCACCACCACCGCGTTGGCGAAGCGGTTGGACGGCTATGAGCTGCTGGTGCTCGATGTGGGCGATCCTCGCATTGACACCCACCCAGCGACGACGTTGCCGCCGCCGGCGGCCGATGACATCGCCTACGTCATCTACACGTCGGGCAGCACCGGTATCCCGAAGGGGGTGGCGATAACTCACCACAACGTCACACAGTGGTTGGGGACGCGCGACGCGCATCTGCCGACCCAGGCGTGGGCGCAGTGGCATTCGTATGCCTTCGACGCATCGGTGGAGGAGATCTGGGCTGCGCTGTTGCACGGTGGGCGGCTGGTGGTGATCCCCGAGACAGTGGCGGGCTCACCACAGGATCTGCATACCCTGCTGGTGACCGAACAGGTCAGCGTGCTGAGCCAGACTCCGTCGGCGTTGGCGATGCTGACACCAGAGGGCTTGGAGTCAATGGCGCTGCTGGTGGCTGGTGAGCGCTGTCCGGCACATCTGCTGGATCGATGGGCGCCGGGCCGCGTGATGATCAACGGCTACGGCCCGACAGAGACCACGGTGTGCGCATCGCGGAGTGCGCCGCTGACGACGGGGTCTCCCGTGGTGCCGATTGGCTCGCCTGTTCCCGGCGCGGCGTTGTTCGTGCTGGATCAATGGCTGCGTCCGGTGCCTGCCGGGGTGGTCGGCGAGCTGTATGTCGCCGGTCGCGGCGTCGGAGTGGGGTATCTGCGCCGCGCGGGGTTGACCGGGTCGCGTTTCGTGGCATGCCCGTTTGGGGGTGCGGGCACTCGGATGTATCGCACCGGGGACCTGGTGCGCTGGGGTGCGGACGGTCAGCTGAGCTACTCGGGACGTGCTGATGAGCAGGTCAAGATCCGCGGCTATCGCATCGAGCTGGGGGAGATCCAAACCGCCCTGGCCGATCTGGACGGCGTGGAGCAGGCGGCGGTGATCGCCCGCGAGGACCGCCCAGCCGACATACGCCTGGTTGGCTACATCACCGGCACGGCAGACCCGACCAAGATCCGCGCCGCGCTGGCCGAGATCCTGCCTCGCTATATGGTGCCGATCGCGGTGGTGGTGCTCGAGATGCTGCCGCTGACAGTCAACGGCAAACTGGACACCCGCGCACTGCCTGCTCCGGACTGCACCGACACCGGAGATGGGTACCGGGCCCCCGCCAACCCGGTCGAGGAGATCCTTGCCGGCATCTATGCCCAGGTGCTGGGCCTCGACCGTGTCGGGGTCGATGACTCATTCTTCGATCTGGGCGGAGACTCGCTGTCGGCGATGCGGGTGATCTCCGCGATCAACTCCGGCCTGGATACCGACCTCGCGGTGCGTGCCCTGTTCGACGCGCCAGCTGTGTCCGCGCTGGCGTCGCGTATCGGGGAGGGTGCGGGTGGGCGTGAGCCGCTGACGGTGCAACAACGACCCGCGGTGGTGCCGTTGTCGTATGCCCAGCAACGGTTGTGGTTCCTCAATCAGTTCGAGGGCGAGGTCGCCACCTACAACATGCCGACCGCGTATCGAATCAGCGGGGCGCTCGACGCCGAGGCGTTGGGCGCGGCATTGCGTGACGTTGTAGACCGCCATGAGAGCCTGCGCACGCTGCTACCGGCGGTCGACGGGGTACCCGGGCAGGTGGTGGTACCGGTCGAGCAGGCCGACTTCGGATGGCAGATCATTGATGCCACCGACTGGTCAATGGAGCGCCTCGGTGAGGCCGTCGGGGAAGCGGTGCGCCACAGCTTTGACCTCGCAACTGAAATACCCATGCGGGCATGGCTTTTCCGTGCAGCTGAGAACGAACACGTATTGGTGACCGTGGTGCACCACATCGCGGGAGACGGTTGGTCGATCGGCCCGTTGGTGCGTGATCTGGGGGTGGCCTACGCCGGCCGGAGCGCTGGACGGGCGCCGGACTGGGCGCCGTTGCCGGTGCAGTATGTGGACTACACGCTGTGGCAGCGCGCTCAGCTGGGTGATCTGGTCGACGCCGACAGTCCGATCGCCGCGCAGTTGGCCTATTGGGAGCAGTCGCTGGCCGGGTTGCCCGAGCGGCTGGAGTTGCCGACTGACCGGCCCTATCCGTCGGTGGCGGACTATCGCGGTGCCAGTGTGACGGTGGACTGGCCTGCAGAACTGCAACAGAGGGTCACTCGAGTTGCTCGCGAGCACAACGCGACGAGCTTCATGGTGGTGCAGACCGCCCTGGCGGTGCTGTTGGCCGAGCTGACGGCCAGCAGCGATGTGGCGGTGGGCTTTCCGATAGCCGGGCGTCGCGATCCGACGCTGGACGAGCTGGTGGGGTTCTTCGTCAACACGCTGGTGCTGCGGGTCGATGTGGCCGGTGATCCCACCGTGGCCGAGCTGCTGGATCAGGTGCGCCAGCGTAGCCTCGCCGCCTACGAGCATCAGGACGTTCCGTTTGAGATGCTGGTGGAGCGGCTCAACCCGACTCGAAGTCTGGCTCATCACCCGCTGATTCAGGTCATCTTCGCGTGGCAGAACCTCCCCTGGCAGGACAACAACCCCGCCGCTGCACTGAGTCTGGGGGATCTGCAGATGACGCCGTTGTCGGCGGAAACTGACACTGCCCGAATGGATCTGGTGTTCTTCCTGCGTGAGCACTGGGACGATGACGGTGCTCCGGCGGGGATCTGGGGCACGGTGGAGTACCGCACCGATGTGTTCGACAGCGCCAGCATCGAGGCGCTGGTCGGGCGACTGCAACGGGTGTTGGAGGCGATCACAGCGGATCCGGCGCGATCATTGTCGTCGGTGGACATGCTCGACGCGATTGAGCGTGGTCGTCTGGACGAGTTCGGGCATCGTGCGGGGTTGACTCAGCCCGCGACCGAAGCGTCGATTCCGGCGTTGTTCACCGCGCAGGTGGTGCATGCACCCGATGCGATGGCGGTGACCTTTGAGGGCTGTTCGTTGTCGTATCGCGGGCTTGATCAGGCGTCGAATCGGCTGGCGCACTTGCTGGTTGACCAGGGTGCGGGACCCGGAAAGTATGTGGCGTTGTTGTTGAACCGGTCGGCTGAGGCGATCGTGTCGATTCTGGCGGTGCTGAAGTCTGGTGCGGCGTATCTGCCGATTGATCCGGCTCATCCCGATGCGCGGGTGCAGTTCATGCTCGCTGATGCGGCGCCGATCGGCGCGATCACCACGACTGGTTTGGCTCATCGTTTGGCTGGGTGTGGCGTGCCGGTGATCAATGTCGAGGATCCTCGCTGTGACGCTCAACCCAGCAGTCCGTTGCCGGGCCCGACCCCGGATGACATTGCCTACATCATCTACACGTCGGGGACGACGGGTCTGCCCAAGGGTGTTGCAATCACCCATCAGAACGCGACTCGGTTGTTCGACGGTCTAGAGGTGGCCGTGCAGATCGGTCCGGGGCAGGTGTGGGCGCAGTGTTCGTCGTTGGCCTTTGACTTCTCGGTGTGGGAGATCTGGGGTGCGCTGCTGCATGGGGGCCGGTTGGTGGTGGTGCCCGAGGGCTTGACCCGGTCCCCGCGGGATCTACAGGCACTGCTGGCCGCCGAGAGGGTCACCATGCTGAGCCAGACCCCGTCGGCGATTGGGATGCTCTCGCCGCAGGGGTTGGAGTCGGCGGCGTTGATGGTCTCCGCGGAGGCCTGCCCGGCCGACGTGGTGGACCGGTGGGCGCCGGGTCGGGTGATGATCAACGGCTATGGCCCGACTGAGACCACGGTGTATGCCACGATCAGCGCTCCTCTGACTCCTGGTGCGGGTGTGGTGCCGATCGGGTTCCCCGTGCCCGGGGCGGCGTTGTTCGTCCTGGATGCCTGGTTGCGGGAGGTGCCCGTCGGGGTGGTCGGTGAGTTGTATGTCGCCGGCCGCGGTGTCGGGGTCGGGTATGTCCGCTGCCCCTCGTTGACGGGTTCACGGTTTGTGGCCTGCCCCTTCGGCGCTCCTGGAGCGCGGATGTATCGCACCGGGGACCTGGTCCGCTGGCGTGACGACGGGCAGATCCAATACCTGGGCCGCGGTGATGAACAGGTCAAGATCCGGGGCTACCGCATCGAACTCGGCGAGATTGCCGCGGTCCTGGCAGGTCATCCGCGGGTTGCGCAGGCGGCGGTCATCGCCCGCGAGGACCGGCCCGACGACAAGCAGTTGGTGGGCTATGTGGTGCCGGATCAGCAGATGAGACTGGTCCGAGAGTTAGACCGCGAAGCCCAACTCGTCGATCAGTGGCAGGGTGTGTATGAGGGTCTGTACACCGGGGAGTCGTTCACCGACGGCACGGCGGCCGAACTGGGCGAGGACTTCGGGGGCTGGAACAGCAGCTACACCGGTGCGCCAATACCGCTCGAGGAGATGCGCCAGTGGCGGTCGGCCGCGGTTGATCGGATCCTGGCCCTGCGACCGCAGCGGGTGTTGGAGATCGGCGTCGGCTCGGGACTGTTGCTCGCCCATGTGGCGCCGAAGTGTGAGGAGTACTGGGGCACAGACTTCTCCGCGCCGACCATCCAGACCCTGCGGGCAGCGGTGGGTGAGCAGCAGTGGGGCGATCGGGTGCGGTTGCGGGTACAGCCAGCTGATGTGTCAGATGGGTTGCCGCAGGGGCATTTCGATGTGGTCGTGCTGAACTCGGTCATCCAGTACTTCCCGAGCGCGGGGTACCTGCTGGATGTCCTGGCGGCGGCGATGCGGCTGCTCGGGCCGGGCGGGGCGCTCTACGTCGGCGACGTGCGCAACCTGTCATTGCTGCGCGCGTTCACCACTGCGGTGGTGAACGCCGACACCGGCGCGGAGGAGACGGCAAGGCAGGTCTGCGAACGAGTGCGCCGGGAGGTCCTTGCCGAGCAGGAACTGCTGTTGGCCCCAGAGTTCTTCGCGGCTCTGCCTCAGCATCTTCCCGATATCGCCGCGGTGGACGTGCAGCTCAAGGCGATGGACGCCGTCAACGAACTCAGTGGCTACCGCTATGAGGTGGTGCTGCACAAGGCGCCGGTGGCGGTGCGCTCGGCGGCTGACCTGCCGTCGCGACCGTGGCAGCGATTCGGCAGCCTGATGGCGCTCGGTGAGTACCTGCGGTCAAACCAGACCACTGAGCTGCGTGTCACCGGGATTCCGCATGCCGGGATCGGGCCGGATGTGGCGATGGCGCAGGCGTTGGAGACGGCCGGGGATCGAATACCGATCAGCGAGTTGCGTGCCGACATATCCGCCCCCGATGCGGTGTTGCCGCAGCAGTGCCATCGGCTGGGCCAGGAACTGGGTTACGCCACGGCGGTCACCTGGTCGTCCACTGCCGGTCTGGTGGACGTCATCTACACCCAGGCCACCGAACCGCTTGCGCTGTCGGATCTCTACCGGCCGGCCAAACACGTTGGTTCCCTCGCCGGGTACGTCAACGACCCGTCGGCCATTGAGCGTGCCACCGAGTTGCGCAGCTTCGTGGCGGAGCGGTTGCCGGAGTACATGGTGCCGGCGGCGATCATGATGGTGGAGTCGCTGCCCTTGACGGTCAACGGAAAACTCGATCGCCGGGCGTTACCAGCACCGGAGTTCACCAGCGGGGTGGCGTACCGGGCACCGCGTGATGAACGCGAGCAGATGTTGGTCGGACTGTTCAGCGAGGTTCTTGGCGTCGCACGGGTCGGCATCGATGACTCGTTCTTCGACCTGGGTGGGCACTCGCTATCGGCGACACGTCTGATCGCACGGCTGCGGGTCGATATGGGCGTCGATGTCCCGATCCGGGCCCTGTTCGACGCGTCGACTGTGGTGGGGTTGGCCGACTGGATCAGCAGGAATGCCGAGGTGCGTGCGGGGTCGGTGTTGACCCCTCAGCAGCGGCCCGAGGTGGTGCCGTTGTCGTATGCCCAGCAGCGGCTGTGGTTCCTGGATCAATTGCAGGGCCCCTCGCCGGTGTACAACATGCCGACTGCGTATCAGATCAGCGGCCCGTTGGATGTGGCGGCTCTGGGTGCCGCACTGGGTGATGTGGTGAGTCGCCACGAGAGTCTGCGCACTGTGTTCGCGGCGACCGAGGGGGTACCCCACCAGGTGGTGGTGCCCGCTGATCGAGCCGACTTCGGCTGGCAGGTGGTTGATGCCTTCGGCTGGTCGGAGGACCGGCTGGCGGAGGCCGTCGGCACGGCGGTGCGGCACAGTTTCGATCTGGCCAGTGAGATCCCCTTGCGAGCAACCCTTTTCCGGGTCGACGAGGACGAACATGTGCTGGTGATGGTGGTGCACCACATCGCCGCCGACGGCTGGTCGATCGCCCCGCTGGCGCGCGATCTGGGGGTGGCCTATATCAGCCGGTGTGCGGGACAGACACCGAGCTGGGCGCCCCTGCCGGTGCAGTACGTGGACTACACGCTGTGGCAGCGCGAACATCTGGGAGATCTGCGCGATCCCGACAGCCGGATCTCCGCGCAGCTGGACTACTGGCAGCAGGCGTTGACCGGGATGCCCGAGTGGCTGGAGCTTCCCACCGACCGCCCCTACCCGCCAGCGGCGAACTACTGCGGCGCCAGTGTGACGGTGGAGTGGCCGGCGCAATTGCAGCAGCAGATCTCGCGGGTCGCTCGCGAGCATGACGCGACCAGTTTCATGGTGGTGCAGGCCGCCCTGACAGTGCTGCTGTCGCGGCTGAGTACCAGTTCCGATGTGGCGGTGGGGTTCCCGATCGCTGGGCGACGCGACCCCGCTCTCGATGACCTGGTGGGGTTCTTCGTCAACACCTTGGTGCTGCGGGTCGAGCTCGGTGGCGATCTCACCGTCGCCGACCTGTTGGCCCAGGTGCGCCAACGCAGCCTCGCTGCGTACGAGCATCAGGATGTGCCGTTCGAGGTGCTGGTGGATCGGCTCAATCCGACACGGAGCCTGACCCATCATCCGTTGATTCAGGTGATGTTGGGCTGGCAGAACTTCGCCGGGCAGGAAACCAGCGACTCCGCCATTGAACCGGCCATGGGTGATGTGGCTGTGTCCGCACTATCCGCGGACACCCATTCCGCCCGGATGGATCTCGCGTTCTCCCTGTCCGAGGGCTTCACCGCCGCCGGTGAGCCCGCAGGGATCTCCGGGTCGGTGGAGTTCCGCACCGACGTCTACGACCCCAGCAGCATCGAAACGCTGGTCGAGCGGCTGGAGCGTGTGGTGGTCGAGATGACCGCCGACCCGACCAGGCGGCTGGCGTCAGTGGATCTACTCGACGAGGGTGAGCGCACCCGCCTCGATGAGGTCGGCAACCAAGCTGTGCTCACCCAACCCGCGACAACGGTCTCGATTCCGGTGTTGTTCGCCGAACAGGCCGCCTTCACGCCCGAGGCCGTGGCTATCAGCTTCGACGGACACTCGATCACCTACCGGCAACTCGATGAGACCTCCAACAGGCTGGCCCGTCTACTGGCCGGGCAGGGCATGGGACCGGGACAGTCTGTGGCGCTGCTCTTCTCCCGGTCGGCCGAGGCGATCATCGCGATGCTGGCAGTGCTCAAGACTGGCGCCGCCTACCTCGCGATCGACCCGGCGCTTCCCGACGCCAGGATAAAGTTCATGCTGGCCGATGCCGCGCCGGCAACGGCGGTCACCACCACAGAGCTGGCGCACCGGCTGGACGACTCCGATCTGGTGATCATCGATATGGCTGATCCCCGAATTGACGCCCAACCCAGCACCGCATTGGCGGCGCCGGAGGCCGGTGACATCGCCTACCTGATCTACACATCGGGGACCACCGGCACGCCGAAGGGTGTGGCCATTACGCACCGCAACCTGAGCCACCTGGCGCAGTCCATGCCGCCCGATCTGCCTGCAGCGCAGGTGTGGACACAGTGCCACTCCTACGCCTTCGACTTCTCGGTCTGGGAGATCTGGGCCGCGCTCCTTAGCGGTGGCCGGCTGGTGGTGGTGCCCGAATCGGTCACCACATCGCCAAATGATCTGCACGCCTTGCTGATCAGCGAGGAGGTGAACGTTCTGACGCAGACTCCGTCGGCGGTCACTGTGCTCGCGCCGGAGGGGTTGCAGTCGGTGGCTCTGCTGCTGGGCGGCGAGCCCTGCCCCAGCGAGGTGGTCGACCGCTGGGCACCTGACCGAGTGGTGGTCAACGCCTACGGTCCGACGGAGACCACCGTGTACGCGTCCATGAGCGCACCGCTGGCCGCGGGGGCGGGTGTGGTGCCGATCGGGGCGCCGGCTTCGACCACCGCTCTGTTCGTGCTGGATCAGTGGCTGCACGCGGTGCCCGCGGGCGTGGTCGGTGAGTTGTATGTGGCCGGTCGCGGTGTGGCCCTTGGGTATCTGGGCCGGACCGGGTTGACCGGCTCGCGGTTTGTGGCGTGCCCATTGGGAGGTGCGGGCGCGGCTGGAACACGCATGTATCGCACCGGAGACCTGGTCCGCTGGTGCGCTGACGGGCAACTACAGTATCTGGGACGCGCCGATGAGCAGGTCAAGATCCGGGGATACCGAATCGAGCTCGGCGAGATCCGAACAGCACTGGCCGAATTGGACGGTGTCGAGCAGGCGGCGGTGATCGCCCGTGAGGACCGCCCCGGCGACCAACGACTCGTCGGCTACATCACGGGCAGCGCAGACCCGGCCCACGCCCGTGCCGCTCTGGCCGAACGACTCCCGGCCTACATGGTCCCGGCCGCGGTGCTCATTGTCGACGCGCTACCGCTGACGTCCAGCGGGAAACTCGACACCCGCGCGTTGCCGATACCCGAATACACCCGGGCCAGTGGGGTTTACCTGGCACCGTCCACTCCCATTCACGAGAGCATCGCCCGTGTCTACGCCCAGGTCCTCGGGCTGGAGCGAGTCGGGGTCGACGACTCCTTCTTCGACCTGGGTGGGGACTCGCTGTCGGCGATGCAGGTGATCACCGCGGTCAACAAAACCCTGGATACGCAGCTGCCAGTGCGCGCAATCTTCGACGCACCGTCGGTCCGGGGCCTCAGCGATCGGGCGGGCCGAGCCGACGGCGCTGAGGAGGTAATCCCTGTCGAGGTCCTCAAGGAGGGCGTCGGCGTCCCACTGTGTTGTGTCCACGATGGTTTCGGCCTGAGCTGGTCGTATCGGGCCCTTGGTGACTATCTGGACTGCCCGATTGTCGGGATCAACCAGGTTGCCCACGGTGACGAGGCCGAACCAGTGTCGGTACGACGTATGGCGGCAAACTACGCGGACAGGCTGCAGTCTCTCTATCCAGACGGGCCCTACAAGATTCTCGGCTGGTCCTTCGGCGGCGTGGTGGCGCAGGAACTCGCCATTGAGCTTCAGCGACGGGGATGCGAAGTCCAACGCCTCGTCCTGTTGGACGCCGCACTGAGCGTCAACAAGATGAACAAGCTCAGGACACGCGCAACCAGGTCCATCGCAAGGAACCGCGCGCTGGCCGAGGGGCAGGTATTGGCGTACATTCTGCGATCCAATCACATTGATGTTCCGCCACATTGGGGTCCACTCAGCTATCGGCGGGTCGAGCGGATCATCAAGCGGCGAGCAGAGATGGGATTCACTCCGCCGCCCCGAGAACTCGTGAACTTCATGATTGAAAGCCTCAACACCAACCAGCTGTGCCTCCTCGAACACGTGCCCGATGTGTTTGACGGCGATACCGTCCTGTTTGCTGCCGCGCGCCGTAGGAGTGATGACAACAGCGACTCCGGCCCGAGGTCGCGGTGGCGAGGACTGCGAAACCGAATGGCCACCCGGTCCCATTCGCAGAGTTGGCGACCGTATGTCACTGGGGACGTCACAGCGCACTCGGTGGACTGCACCCACTACGAGATGTTCAGCGCCAGCTCTCTGAATGTGTATTCCAAAGAACTCGTGCATGCATTGGAAAGCTGGCGGGATGGTGGAGTTTCGGACTGATTTCTTCGACGCCAACAGCGTCGCGTGGCTGCTCTGGGGGGATGATCGTGGCTGCTGATTTCACTCGACGGTTGTCGTCGATGGATCTGTTGGATGAGTATGAGTACGCCCGGCTCGATGGGTGGAGCAACCGGGCGGTCCTGATCGAGCAGTTCCGCATGTCGGCGTCGATACCGGCCTTGTTCGCCGCGCAGGTGGCACGTGCCCCGGAGGCCGTGGCGGTGACATGCGACGGCCACTGCATGACGTATCGGGAGCTCGACGAGGCGGCCAACCGGTTGGCGAATCTGTTGGTCGTGCAGGGGGCGTGCACGGGACAGATTGTGGCACTGCTATTCCCGCATTCGATTGAGGCGGTTGTGTCGATTCTTGCGGTGCTGAAGACCGGTGCGGCGTATCTGCCGATCGACCCGATGCACCCCGATGCGCGGATTGAGTTCATGGTGGCTGACGCCGCGCCGATCGTGGCGGTGACCACCGCTGGGCTGGCCGAGCGGTTGGCGGGGTGTGAGCTGCCGGTGATCGATGCCGACGACCCGCGCATCGCCACCTCACCCATCACCCCGGTGCCGGTGCCGTCGCCCGACGATGTCGCCTATCTCATCTACACCTCGGGCACCACGGGTGTGCCGAAGGGTGTGGCGATCACCCACCTCAACGTGACCCAGTTACTGGAGTCGTTGGACGGCGCCCTGGAGCTGGAGGGGCAGGTGTGGACGCTTTGGCATTCGCTGGCCTTCGACGTCTCGGTGTGGGAGATCTGGGGCGCACTGCTGTACGGCGGGCGGCTGGTGGTGGTGCCCGAGTCGGTGACACGCTCGCCGCAGGACTTCCACGCCCTGCTGGTTGCCGAACAGGTGACCGTGTTGAGCCAGACCCCATCAGCGTTCTACGCCTTGCAGACCGCCGATGCACTACATCCCGAACTGGGGCGTCAGCTGAAGCTGGAGAGTGTGGTGTTCGCAGGGGAGGCGCTTGAACCGCAGCGACTTCGGACGTGGCTGGACAGCCATCTGGGAACGCCGCGCTTGATCAACATGTACGGCACCACCGAGACGACAGTGCATGCCTCGTTCCGCGAGATCGTGGCAGGCGACGCCGACAGTGGTGTGAGTCCCATTGGGGTGCCGTTGGCCCATCTTGCCTTTCTGGTGCTGGACAGGCGGTTGCAGCCGACACCCGCAGGTGTCATCGGCGAGCTCTATGTGGCCGGTGCCGGACTCGGATGCGGGTACTGGCGCCGCGGCGGGTTGACAGCGGCACGATTTGTGGCGTGTCCGTTCGGGGGTTCTGGGGCACCTGGCACACGTATGTATCGCACCGGAGATCTGGCGTCGTGGGGCACCGATGGGCAGCTGAGGTATCTGGGCCGCGGCGATGAGCAGGTCAAGATCCGCGGTTATCGCATCGAGCTCGGCGAGATCCAAACGGCCCTGGCTGATCTGGACGGTGTGGAGCAGGCGGTGGTGATAGCTCGCGAGGACCGCCTCGGGGACAAGCGGCTGGTCGGCTACATCACCGAGTCGTTGAGCGGCACCGCAGAGCCGGCTGCGCTGCGCGCCGCGTTGGCCGAGCGACTCCCTGCCTATATGGTGCCGACCGCGGTCGTGGTGATGGACGCGCTGCCATTGACGGTCAACGGCAAACTGGACCGGCGCGCACTGCCGGCACCGGAGTACACCGACATTGGCCACTACCGCGCTCCGGCCAACGCGGTCGAGGAGATCGTTGCCGGAATCTACGCCCAGGTACTCGGTCTGGATCGCGTCGGCGTCGACGACTCGTTCTTCGACCTGGGCGGAGACTCGCTGTCGGCGACGCGGGTGATCAACGAGATCAATATCAGCCTGGGTGGCGGGCTCGCTGTGCGCGCGGTGTTCGAGGCGCCCACGGTGGCCGAGTTGGCGCCGCGTATCGGTGAGTCCTCGGGCGGCCGTGCGCCGTTGGCGGAGCAGGAGCGGCCGGGGGTGGTGCCGCTGTCGTTCGCCCAGCAGCGATTGTGGTTCCTCGATCAGTTGCAGGGACCCTCACCGGTTTACAACATGGCGGTGGCCTTGCGGCTGAGCGGGAGCCTCGATGCTGATGCGTTGCGTGCGGCGCTCGGCGATGTGGTGGGTCGCCACGAGAGCCTGCGCACCCTGTTCACGGCACCCGAGGGGATTCCTCAACAGCGGGTGGTTACCGTCGAGCAGGCCGATTTCGGCTGGCAGGTGGTTGACGCTCGTGGCTGGCCGCCGGAGCGACTGCGTGAGGCCATCGGTCTCGCGGCGCTTCGCCCATTCGACTTGGCCAACGAGATACCCTTACGGGCAACGCTTCTGCGTGCCGACGATAACGAACACGTGCTGGTAGCGGTGGTACACCATATCGCCGCCGACGGTGCGTCGGTCAGGCCGCTGGCACGTGACCTCGGGGTTGCCTATGCCAGCCGGTGTGGCGGCCAAGCCCCCGACTGGGCTCCGTTGCCGGTGCAGTATGTGGATTACACGCTGTGGCAACAGGAGTGGCTGGGTGCCGAGTCCGACCCCGACAGCGTGATATCGGCACAGCTGGCCTACTGGGAGCAGGCGCTGGCCGGGCTGCCCGAACGCCTCGAGTTGCCCACTGATCGGGCCTACCCGCCGGCGGCTGATTTCCGCGGATCGACGGTGGCCGTGGACTGGCCGGCCGAGGTTCAGCAGCAGATGCACGTGGTGGGCCGCGAGCACAACGCGACCAGCTTCATGGTGGTGCAGGCAGCCCTTGCGGTGCTGCTGTCGCAGCTCAGCTCGAGTTCTGATGTGGCGGTGGGTTTCCCGATCGCCGGACGTGGTGATCCGGCGCTCGATGACGTGGTGGGCTTCTTCGTCAACACCCTGGTGTTGCGGGTTGATCTGTCCGGGGACCCCACCGTCGCGCAGCTGCTGGACCAGGTGCGTCACCGCAGCCTGGCGGCCTACGAGCACCAGGACGTGCCGTTTGAGGTGTTAGTCGATCGGCTCAACCCGACCAGAAGCCTGACCCATCACCCCCTGGTGCAGGTCATGTTGGCCTGGCAGAACTTCGCCAGGGATCCCGCCGCCTCCTCGACGTTGGGTGATGTGAAGGTCAGTCCGCTGTCCGCCGACACTCAAGCCGCCCGCATGGACATGACGTTCTCCCTGTCTGAGAGCTGGACCGCAGCCGGTGAGCCTGCGGGTATCGCGGGAACAGTGGAGTTCAGGACGGACGTGTACGACACCGCAACCATCGAGACGCTGATCGAGCGCCTGCAGCGGGTGTTGATGGCTATGACCGCCGACCCGGCGCGGTCGTTGTCGTCGGTGGATGTGCTTGACGCTGATGAGCATGCCCGGGTGGATGGATGGGGGAACCGGGCGGTACTTGGCCAGCCCGCCACCGCGGTGTCGATTCCGGCGATCTTCGCCGAGCAGGTGGCGTGCGCACCGGAGACAGCGGCAGTGACCTTCAACGGCAGCTCACTGACGTACCGGGAACTCGATGAGGCGGCAAATCGCCTGGCGCACTTCTTGGTCGCCCAGGGCGCGGCTCCAGGACGGTGCGTTGGGCTGCTGTTCAACCGGTGCGCCGAGGCAATCGTGGCGATGCTGGCAGTGCTCAAGACGGGGGCGGCCTATCTGCCCATCGACCCGACGCTTCCCGACGCCCGGATCGAGTTCATGCTCGCTGATGCCGCGCCGATAGCCGTTCTTACGACCACCGGGCTTGCCGAGCGGCTGGACGGGTCGGATCTGCCGGTCATCGACAGCAGTGATCCGCGAGTAAGCGCCCAACCCCGCACCGTGTTGCCGCCGCCGGCGGCCGATGACATCGCCTACATCATCTACACGTCGGGTACGACCGGCATTCCGAAGGGAGTGGCCGTCACCCACCACAACGTCACCCAGTTGCTGGCATCGCCGGACGCTCAGCTGGCCGCGCGGGTGTGGGCGCAGTGGCATTCCTATGGCTTCGACGCATCGGTGGAGGAGATCTGGGCTGCGTTGTTGCACGGTGGACGGCTGGTGGTGGTGCCCGAGGATGTGGGGGTCGCGCCGAAGGACCTGCAGGCCCTGCTGATCGCTGAACAGGTCGGCATGTTGAGCCAGACCCCGTCAGCATTGGCGATGCTGACCCCAGAGGGTTTGGCGTCGATGGCGCTGCTGGTGGCCGGTGAGCCCTGCCCGGTTGATGTGGTGGACCGCTGGGCGCCGGGGCGGGTGATGATCAACGGCTACGGCCCGACCGAGACCACGGTGTGTGCGTCGAGAAGCGGGCCGCTGACGGTGGGCCCGGGTGTGATCCCGATCGGCTCGCCGGTTCCCGGCGCCGCGCTGTTCGTATTGGACCAGTGGTTGCGTCCGGTGGCCACCGGGGTGGTCGGTGAGCTGTATGTCGCCGGTCGTGGCGTGGCGTGTGGCTATCTGGGTCGCGCCGGGTTGACCGGGTCGCGTTTCGTCGCGTGCCCGTTCGGGGGTGCGGGCACGCGGATGTATCGCACCGGAGATCTGGTGTCCTGGGGTGGCGACGGTCAGCTCCGCTACGTGGGTCGTGCTGATGAGCAGGTCAAGATTCGTGGGTATCGCGTCGAACTGGGCGAGATCCAAACCGCCCTGGCCGATCTGGACGGTGTCGAGCAGGCGGCGGTGATCGCCCGTGAGGACCGCCCAGCCGACCTGCGTCTGGTCGGCTACATCACGGGCACCGCGGATCCTGCCGAGATACGCGCCCGACTCTCGGATCGGCTGCCGACCTACATGATTCCGTCCGCGGTCATGGTCCTGGATGCGCTGCCGCTGACGGTGAACGGCAAGTTGGACAGGCGGGCATTGCCCGCACCCGAGTACGCCGAGACCGGTGACGGGTACCGCGCCCCTACCACTCCCACCGAGGAGATCCTGGCCGGTATCTACGCCCAGGTCCTCGGGCTGGAGCGAGTTGGGGTCGACGCCTCGTTCTTCGATCTGGGTGGGGACTCGTTGTCGGCTATGCGCGTGATTGCCGCGATCAACACCAGCTTGGACACCGACCTCGCGGTGCGGGTCCTGTTCGACGCGCCCACCGTGGCCCTGCTGGCGCCGCGGATCGGGGAGGGTTCAGCCGGGCTGCCGTCCTTGGCGCCGTTGGAGCGTCCGACGGTGGTGCCGTTGTCGTATGCCCAGAACCGGCTGTGGTTCCTCAGCCGGTTCGAGGGCGAGGTCGCCACCTACAACATGCCGACCGCGTATCGAATCAATGGCACGCTGGATGTGCCGGCGTTGGGGGCGGCACTGGGTGATGTGGTGGGTCGGCACGAGAGCCTGCGCACGCTGCTGCCGGCGGTCGATGGCGTGCCCCGGCAGGTGGTCGTGCCCGCCGAGCAAGCGGACTTCGGTTGGCAGATCGTTGATGCCACCGACTGGTCGATGGAGCGCCTCGGTGAGGCCGTCGGGAGAGCGGTGGGTCACGCGTTCGATCTGTCCTCCGAGATACCGTTGCGGGCCTGGCTTTTCCGTGTTGCAGAGGACGAGCACGTACTGGTTGCCGTCATGCATCACATCGCCGGGGACGGTTGGTCGATAACGCCCCTGGTGCGCGATCTGAGCGTCGCGTATGCCAGCAGGAGCGCGGGACGGGCGCCAGAATGGGCGCCGTTGCCGGTGCAGTATGTGGACTACACCCTTTGGCAGCGTAGGCATCTGGGAGATCTGGCGGATGCCGATAGCCCCATCGCGGCGCAGTTGGCCTATTGGGAGCAGGCCCTGGCCGGCTTGCCCGAGCGGCTGGAGTTGCCTACCGATCGGCCCTATCCTCCCGTGGCCGACTACAGGGGCGCCAGCGTGGCCGTGGACTGGCCTGCCGAACTGCAACAGCAGGTTGCCCGGGTCGCTCGTGAGCACAACGCGACGAGCTTCATGGTGATGCAGGCCGCGCTGGCGGTACTGCTATCGCAGATGAGCGCCAGCTCTGATGTGGCGGTGGGCTTCCCGATCGCCGGGCGTCGCGATCCGGCGTTGGACGAGTTGGTCGGGTTCTTCGTCAACACCCTGGTGCTGCGGGTCGATCTGGCTGGGGACCCCACCATCGCCGAGTTGTTGGATCAGGTGCGCCAGCGCAGCCTTGCCGCCTTCGAGCACCAGGACGTTCCGTTCGAGGTGCTGGTCGAGCGCCTCAACCCGACGCGAAGCCTGACCCACAACCCCCTGATCCAGGTGATCTTCGCCTGGCAGAACCTGCCCTGGCAGGACGATGATGCCGCAACCGCGCTGAACCTGGGGGATGTGCAGGCCACGCCGCTCTCGGCGGAGACCCACACTGCCCGAATGGATCTGGTCTTCTTCCTGCGTGAGCACTGGGACGACGACGGTGCACCGGCCGGGATCTGGGGCACGGTGGAGTTTCGCACCGATGTGTTCGACCCGGCCAGCATCGAGGTGCTGATCGGGCGGTGGCGGCGGGTGTTGGAGACGATGACAGCCGACCCGATGCGGTTGTTGTCGTCGGTGGATGTGCTCGACGGGGCTGAGCGTGAGTGCTTGGATGGGCTCGGTCATCGTGCGGTGTTGACCGAGTCGGTGGCGGGGGTGTCGATTCCGACTCTGTTCGCGGCGCAGGTTCTGCACGCACCGGATGCGGTGGCGGTCAGTTGTGCGGGTGCCTCGTTGTCGTATCGGGAGCTGGATGAGGCCTCGAATCGACTGGCGCACTTGTTGGTGGGGTTGGGTGCGGGGCCGGGTCGGTGTGTGGCCCTGTTGTTGAATCGGTCGGTTGAGGCGATCGTGTCGATTCTGGCGGTGTTGAAGTCTGGTGCGGCCTATCTGCCGATTGATCCGGCTCATCCTGATGCGCGGGTGCAGTTCATGCTCGCTGATGCGGCGCCGGTTGCGGCGATCACCTCGGCGGGTTTGGCGCATCGTTTGGCTGGGTGTGGGGTGGTGGTCGTTGATGTCGGGGATCGGCGTATCGGGGGGTGTCCCAGTAGTGGGTTGCCGGGTCCGGCTGCTGATGATGTCGCGCATGTCATTTACACGTCGGGGACCACGGGTGTGCCCAAGGGTGTTGCGGTCACCCATCAGAATGTGACGCGGCTCTTCGAGGGTCTTGATGTGGGTGTGGTGTTGGGTCCGGGGCAGGTGTGGGCGCAGTGTTCGTCGTTGGCCTTTGACTTCTCGGTGTGGGAGATCTGGGGTGCGCTGCTGCATGGGGGCCGGTTGGTGGTGGTGCCCGAGGATCTGACGCGCTCTCCGCGGGATCTGCAGGCACTGCTGGCCGCCGAGGGGGTCAGTGTGTTGAGTCAGACTCCCTCGGCGGTGGGGATGCTGTGCCCGGATGGGTTGGAGTCGGCGGCGTTGATGGTGGCTGCGGAGGCCTGTCCGGTTGATGTGGTGGATCGGTGGGCGCCGGGGCGGGTGATGATCAATGGGTACGGGCCGACGGAGACCACGGTGTATGCCACGATCAGCGCCCCGTTGGCTCCTGGTGCGGGTGTGGTGCCGATCGGATTGCCGGTGCCGGGTGCGGCGTTGTTTGTGCTGGATGGCTGGTTGCGGGAGGTGCCGGTCGGGGTGGTCGGTGAGTTGTATGTGGCCGGTCGCGGTGTCGGGGTGGGTTATGTGCGGCGCCCGTCGTTGACGGGTTCACGGTTTGTGGCCTGCCCGTTCGCGTCGGGTGCCCGGATGTATCGGACCGGGGATCTGGTGTCCTGGGGTGCGGATGGGCAGTTGCGCTATGCCGGCCGTGCTGATGAGCAGGTCAAGATCCGCGGTTACCGCATCGAACTCGGGGAAGTCCAAGCCGTGTTGGCGGCCCATCCGCGGGTTGCACAGGCGGCCGTCATCGCCCGCGAGGACCGACCCGGCGACAAGCAGTTGGTGGGCTATGTGGTGCCGGATCGGCAGATGAGGCTAGTCCGGGAACCGGCGCGCGAAGTCCAGCTCGTTGAGCAGTGGCAGGAGGTGTATGAGGATCTGTACACCGGCGAGTCGTTCACCGACGGCGCGCAAACCGAACTGGGCGAGGACTTCGGGGGCTGGAACAGCAGCTACACCGGTACGCGAATCCCGCTCGAGGAGATGCGCCACTGGCGTTCGGCCGCAGTCGATCGGATTCTCTCGCTGCGGCCGCGGCGTGTGTTGGAGATCGGCGTCGGCTCGGGACTGTTGCTTGCCCGCGTGGCGCCGAAGTGTGACGAGTATTGGGGTACAGACTTCTCCGCGCCCACTATTCACACATTGACGGCTGCGGTGGGTGGCCAGTCATGGGGCGATCGGGTGCGGTTGCGGGTACAGCCGGCCGATGCGTCAGATGGGTTGCCGCAGGGTCATTTCGATGTGGTGGTGCTCAATTCGATCGTCCAGTACTTCCCGAGCGCGGGGTACCTGATGGATGTGCTGGCGGTGGCGATGCGGGCACTGGCACCGGGTGGGGCGGTGTACGTCGGTGATGTGCGCAATCTGTCGTTGCTGCGGGCCTTCACCACAGGCGTGGTGTGTGCTGCCACTGGTGCTGAGGAGTCGGCTCCCGTGGTCTGCGAGCGGGTGCGCCGAGAGATCCTGGCCGAGCAGGAACTGTTGGTGTCCCCGGAGTTCTTCGCGGCTCTGCCGCAGCATCTCTCCGATATCGGCGCGGTGGATGTGCAGCTCAAGACTATGGACGCGGTCAACGAGCTCAGTGGTTTTCGATACGAGGTGGTGCTGCGCAAGGCACCGGTGTCAGCTCCTGTGCACTCGGCGGCAGACCTTCCGTCGCAGCCGTGGCAGCGGTTCGGGAGCCTGGCCCGGCTGCGGAAGTTCCTGCACTCCGAACAGCTGCCGGAAGTGCGGGTCGCCGGGGTGCCTCATGCCGGGATCTGGCCCGATGTCGCGCTGGTGCATGCGCTGGCGAAGGCTGGCGATCGGACGACCGTCGACGAGTTGCGTGCTGGCATCGCCGCTCCCGATGATGCGGTATTACCGCATCAGTGTCATCTGCTGGGCCAGGAACTGGGTTATGCCACGGCGGTCACCTGGTCGCCGACAGCAGGGCTCATGGACGTGATCTACACCCACACCACAGAACTGGTCCCGGCGTTGTCGGATGTCTACCTGCCGACCAAACAGATTGGCTCCCTCGCCGAGTACGTCAACGACCCCTCGGCGGTCGAACGTGTGGCGGAACTTCGCGAGTTTGCGGCTGGCAGGCTGCCCGCGTACATGGTGCCGGCGGCGATCATGATGGTGGAGTCGCTGCCCTTGACGGTCAACGGAAAGCTCGATCCTCGCGCTCTGCCGGCCCCGGAGTTCACCAGTGGGGTGGCGTATCGGGCGCCGCGCGACCGTCGAGAGCGGGCATTGGCCGCACTGTTCGCAGACGTTCTCGGGGTGGCACGGGTCGGTATCGATGACTCGTTCTTTGATCTTGGTGGGCACTCACTGTCGGCGACACGGCTGATCGCGCGAATCCGGGTTGACCTGGGTGTGGATATCCCGATCCGAGCCCTCTTCGACTCTCCAACTGTGGCCGAGTTGGGGATTCGGATCGGAGCGGATTCCGGTCACCCCGCGGGGACGGCACTGACACCGCAACATCGGCCGGCCCTAGTGCCGCTGTCGTTTGCGCAGCACCGGTTGTGGTTCCTGGGGCAGTTGCAGGGGCCTTCGCCGGTGTACAACATGCCGACTGCGTATCAGATCAGCGGCCCGTTGGATGTGGCGGCTCTGGGTGCCGCACTGGGTGATGTGGTGAGTCGCCACGAGAGTCTGCGCACTGTGTTCGCGGCGACCGAGGGGGTACCCCACCAGGTGGTGGTGCCCGCTGATCGAGCCGACTTCGGCTGGCAGGTGGTTGATGCCTTCGGCTGGTCGGAGGACCGGCTGGCGGAGGCCGTCGGCACGGCGGTGCGGCACAGTTTCGATCTGGCCAGTGAGATCCCCTTGCGAGCAACCCTTTTCCGGGTCGACGAGGACGAACATGTGCTGGTGATGGTGGTGCACCACATCGCCGCCGACGGCTGGTCGATCGCCCCGCTGGCGCGCGATCTGGGGGTGGCCTATATCAGCCGGTGTGCGGGACAGACACCGAGCTGGGCGCCCCTGCCGGTGCAGTACGTGGACTACACGCTGTGGCAGCGCGAACAGCTGGGTGATCTGAGCGATCCTGACAGCCGCATCTCAGCGCAGGTGGCTTACTGGCAGGATGCCTTGGCCGGGATGCCCGAACGGCTGGAGCTGCCCACTGATCGGCCCTATCCGCCGGTCGCCGATCTCCGCGGGGCGAGCGTGAGTGTGGAGTGGTCGGCGCAGTTGCAGCAGCAGATCGCGAGGGTCGCCCGTGAACATGACGCGACCAGTTTCATGGTGGTACAGGCCGCCCTGGCAGTGCTGTTGTCGAAACTGAGTGCCAGTTCCGATGTGGCTGTGGGATTTGCGATCGCCGGACGTGAGGACCCGGCGCTTGACGAATTGGTGGGCTTCTTCGTCAACACGTTGGTGTTGCGCGTCGATCTGCGTGGCGATCTGACGGTCGCGGAGTTGTTGGCCCAGGTGCGCCAGCGCAGTGTCGCCGCCTTCGAGCATCAGGATGTGCCGTTCGAGATTCTGGTGGATCGGCTGAACCCGACCCGCAGCCTGGCGCATCATCCGTTGATTCAGGTGATGCTGGGCTGGCAGAACTTCGCCGGGCAGGACAGTGGTGACCCGGCCGCACAGTCGGCCATGGGCGATGTCCAGGTCAGACCGCTGTCCGCCGACACCGAGAGCGCCCGGATGGATCTGGCGTTCTCGCTGGAGGAACGCTTCGCCGCTACTGGTGCGCCGGCCGGGATCAAGGGGTCGGTGGAGTTCCGCACCGACGTCTACGACACCGCAAGCGTGGCGACGCTGGTGGAGCGATTGACGCGTATCGTGGCCGCGCTTACCGCTGACCCGACCGAGTCGCTGTCATCGTTGGATGTTCTCGACGACGACGAGCATATGCGTCTCGACGAGTTCAGCAACCGGATGGCGCTGACCAAAACCGGCGCCGGCGAGTCCATTCCACAGCTGTTCGCCGCGCAGGTGGCACGCACGCCGGATGCGGTGGCGCTCAGCTGCGACGGCAACTCACTGACCTACGTCGAACTCGATAGCGCCGCGAATCGGTTGGCGCATGAGTTGGCCGAGCACGGCGCGGGCCCGGGACAGTCCGTTGCGCTGCTGTTCGATCGCTGCGCCGAGGCGATCGTGTCGATACTGGCGGTGCTCAAGACCGGTGCGGCGTATCTGCCGATCGACCCGGCACATCCCGACGCGCGGATCGAGTTCATGCTCACCGATGCGGCGCCGGTTGCCGCGGTAACCACCGCCGAGCTGGCGGAGCGGCTGAGCCAGTGCGACATAACGGTCATCGACTTCAATGACCCCCGCATCGACACGCAACCAAGCACGACGTTGCCCAGCCCGGCCCCTGACGACCTCGCCCACATCATTTACACCTCGGGCACCACTGGCACACCGAAGGGAGTGGCGGTCACCCACCACAACGTCGTGCAGCTGTTCGACTCTCTGGACATCGGCGTGGACTTGGCGCCGGGGCAGGTGTGGACGCAGTTTCACTCCTACGCCTTCGACTTCTCGGTGTGGGAGATCTGGGCTGCGTTGCTGCATGGTGGCCGGCTGATAGTGGTGCCCGACTCGGTAGCCCGCTCCGCGGAGGAGTTCCACACCCTGCTGGTCACCGAGCAGGTGACAGTTCTGTCCCAAACTCCCTCTGCTGTGGGGATGCTCTCGACGGAGGGATTGGGGTCGGCGGCGTTGGTGATCGGCGCTGAGCCGTGTCCGGATGAGCTGGTGGACCGCTGGGCGCCGGGGCGGGTGATGGTCAATGTCTACGGCCCGACCGAGACCACGATGTGGGCGTCCAAGAGTGCGCCGTTGACGGTGGGATCTGGTGCGCCACCGATCGGTTCGCCGATCACGGGAGCCGCGCTGTTCGTGCTCGATGCCTGGCTGCGTCCGGTGCCCGCCGGCGTGGTCGGCGAGTTGTACGTGGCAGGTCGTGGCGTGGGGGCCGGCTATGTGCGCCGAACCGGGTTGACCGCGGCGCGGTTCGTGGCGTGCCCGTTCGGCGGAACGGGACAACGGATGTATCGCACCGGGGATCTGGTGCGCTGGGGTGCGGACGGGCAACTGGACTATCTGGGTCGCGCCGATGAGCAGGTCAAGATCCGCGGGTATCGCATCGAACTCGGCGAGATCCAGGCCGCGCTGGCCGAGGTGGCTGGGGTCGAGCAGGCGGTGGTGATCGCCCGCGAGGACCGCGTCGGTGACAAACGCCTCGTCGGCTACATCACGGGCACCGCAGACCCGGTCCACGCGCGTGCCGTGCTGGCCGAACGGCTCCCGGCGTACATGGTCCCGGCCGCGGTGGTGGTGCTCGGCGCGTTGCCCTTGACGGTCAACGACAAGTTGGACCGGATGGCCCTGCCGGCACCGGAATACACCGACGTCGAGCACTACCGGGCCCCGGCCACGCTCACCGAGGAGATCCTGGTCGGCATCTATGCCGAGGTGCTTGGCATCGACCGGGTCGGAGCCCAGGACTCGTTCTTCGACCTGGGCGGGGACTCGCTTCTGGCGATGCAGGTCATCGCCAAGACCAACGAAGCCATGGGCGCTTGCCTGCCGGTTCGCGCCATATTCGACGCACCCTCGGCGAGAGGCCTGGCCCAGGAGGTGGTCAAGGCTGACAAGAAGGACGAAGTGCTCCCGATCGAGATCCTCAAGGAGGGCGACGGCGTACCGCTGTGTTGTGTGCATGACGGTTTCGGGCTGAGTTGGTCCTATCGGGCACTGGGTGACTATCTCGAATGCCCGATCATCGGCATTAACCAAGTCCCACAGGGCGACGAGATCGGATCCACATCGATACGAGGGATGGCGGCACACTACGCAGACCGGATCCAAACCCTTTATCCCAACGGTCCGTACAAGATTCTGGGCTGGTCTCTCGGCGGCGTCGTCGCCCACGAGCTCGCCATTGAACTCCGTAGGAGGGGGTGTGAAGTCCAACGTCTCGTCCTACTTGACGCCGCATTGATCGTCAACAGGATGTCCAAGATCAGGGCAGCGACCACCAGGTCCATCGCGAGAAACCGAGCTCTGGCCGAGGGCCAGGTTCTGGAGTACATCCTGCGGGCCAATCACATTGATGTTCCCCCGCATTGGGGTCCGCTCACGTCTCGGCGTGCCGAGAAGCTGATCCAGCAGCAGGCGGCGAAGGGGTTCGCTCCTCCGCCGAGGGCACTGGTGGATTTCATGATTCAAAGCCTGAACGCAAACCAGCTGTGTCTTCTGGAACATGTGCCGGATGTCTTCGACGGCGATATCGTCATATTCTCCGCTGCCCGAAGAAGAAACGACGTCATGAGCGGCTCCAGCCTGAGGTCGCATTGGCGAGCGCTGCGAAACCGATTGGGTGCTCGGTTCCACCTGCTGAGCTGGCGACCCTACGTTGCCGGTGACATCACGGCGTACTCGGTCGACTTCACGCACTATGAGATGTTCACTCCCCAGGCACTGGGTGAGTACGGCGATCAACTCGAGCGCGCAATAGAGAGCTGATGGAAGTCGCTCACCAAATGCCGGGCACCAGGCGATAGCGAACCCTCTGCATGTACTCGCGGTATCCGGCCAGCTCCTCCGAGAGCAGCTTCTCCTCGTCGCGGATCCGCACCGCGAACACCAGGAGGCCGGGGACGACGAAGAGGAGTCCCCAGTACGAGCCCAGCGCAAGGGGCGTTCCGACCAGAAGGAAGATGTTGCTGGTGTACATGGGATGTCGCACCCGCCCGTAGAGACCGGTGGAGACGAGCTGTTGGCCCTCCTCCACCCGGACGGTCACGGCTGCGTGGCTGTTCTGCACAATCACCAGCACCACCAGGCCAATTCCCACCGCGACCAGGACATCGCCAATCAATGAGATCGCAGCCGGAACAGCGGACCAACCAAAGCGGTGGTCGAGGACGCTGACCACAACCATCGCCGCCCACAATGCGGCGATGCCAGCGGCAATTAATTTCTGCGCCATTCGCGTCTCGGTCGCCAACTTGCGGCGCTGGAGCGCTGCGCGATTCGTGCGCAGAAAGTAGATGCTGGAGATCCATGATGCGGTGACAATCACCGCCAAGAACACCCACGCCTGCCAGTAGTTGAACGTACCGGCGGGCACGAACAGCAATGATCCGAACACTGCCATCCCGAGAGTGCCCGATACCAGCATTCTGAGAAGATCTTTCACGGGTCCTCCCCACACCGCGCAATGCTGCCCCAGCGATCAGCCTACATCGGCGCCGGCCGGAGAATCCGGTGATTCTCCAGCCCTGTTCGGCCGTGACCCTAAACCGTGCGGGCGAGCCGGTCCGCGATGAGCGCAGCGAATCTCGCCGGATCGTCGAGTTCACCGCCTTCGGCGAGAAGGGCTGTTCCATAGAGTAATTCGGCGGTCTCGGCGAGCTCACCCGCCCGTGAGGAATCGTCGCCGCTGTTGTGGTGCGCCTGTTGTAACCCTGTCACGAGTGGATGATTGGCGTTGATCTCGAGAATCCGCTTCCCGACGGGAACCACCTGCCCGGAAGCCCGGTACATACGCGCGAGCGCCGGTGTGATGCCGAAGGTGTCGGTTACGAGGCAGGCCGGTGACTCCGTCAGGCGGGTGGACAACCGGACTTCCTTGACATCCTCACTCAGCGTCTCCTTCAACCAGGTGAGCAGATCGGCGAAATCCCGCTCTTGATCCTGGCGTTCGGCCTCGTGCGCCGCCTTCTCATCCTCGGTGTCGAGGGTCACCTCACCCTTGGCCACCGACTGCAGCGGCTTGCCGTCGAACTCGGTCACCGATCCCACCCAGATCTCGTCGACCGGATCGGTGAGCAGCAGTACCTCATACCCCTTGGCTTTGAACGCCTCCAGATGTGGTGACTTCAGAAGTCGCTGTACCGACTCGCCCGTGGCATAGAAGATCTGTTCCTGACCGTCCTTCATGCGCTCGACGTATTCGGCCAGAGTGGTGAGTTCCTCGTCGCTGTGCGTGGAGTGGAACGAGGAGATGCCCAGCAGGGCGTCCTGGTTGTCGAAGTCCGACGTCAGGCCCTCCTTGACCACGGCGCCGAACTGGGACCAGAAGGTGCGGTAGTCCTGTGGCCGCTCGGTCTGCAGAATCTTGATGGACGCGAGAACCTTCTTGGTCAGGCGACGACGAATCGCCGTGATGTGGCGATCCTGCTGCAATATCTCTCGAGAGACGTTGAGCGACATGCCTTGTGCGTCGACGACGCCCTTGACGAAGCGCAGGTACCTCGGCATGAGTTCGTCGCAGTCAGCCATGACGAAGACGCGCTTGACATACAGCTGCACCCCGGTCTTGGCGTCCCGATAGAACAGGTCGATCGGGGCGTGCGAAGGGATGAACAGCAACGCCTGGTACTCGAAGGTGCCCTCGCCCTTCATCGAGATGACCTCGAGCGGGTCATCCCAGGCGTGCGCAATGTGCCGGTAGAACTCGTTGTACTCGACGTCGGAGACCTCGTCCTTGGACTTGGCCCACAGGGCCTTCATCGAGTTGAGGGTCTGCGTCTCGAGCGTGACGCTCTCCTCGCCACCCTCCTCGGCAGCAGGGGCCCGGCGCTCGACCTGCATCCGGATGGGCCACGCTATGAAGTCGGAGTACCGCTTCACCAGCTCCCTGATCTTGGTCTCCGAGGTGTAGTCATGCAGCTCGTCCTCGGCGTCCTCGGGTTTGAGGTGCAATGTCACCGACGTTCCGACCGGAACCTCGCGATCGGAAGGATCGATGGATTCGATGGTGTAGGTGCCCTCACCGCTCGACACCCACCTGGTGGCTCCACTCTCGCCCGCCTTGCGGGTGAGCAGCTCGACCCTGTCTGCCACCATGAATGTCGAGTAGAAACCGATACCGAATTGACCGATCAGTTCCTCTGAGACGGACTTCTTGGCCTCTCGCAACTGCTGACGCAGCTCGGCGGTACCTGACTTCGCGAGAGTGCCGATCAGATCCACGACTTCGTCGTGCGTCATGCCGATGCCGTTGTCGCGAACGGTCAGGGTGCGTGGATCCTGCCCCACCTCGATATCGATGTGGAGATCTGAGGCGTCAACGTTGAGGTCCTTGTTGCGCAGCGTTTCCAGGCGCAGCTTGTCCAGCGCATCGGAGGCGTTTGAGATCAGCTCCCGCAGAAAGGAGTCCTTGTTTGAGTAGATCGAGTGGACCAGCAGATCCAGTAGCTGGCGTGCCTCGGCCTGAAACTCCAACTGCTCGACGCGTGCAGACATGTAACTCCCTTCGACGAATCAATTATCGATGACGCCCATCACGAACTCAGAAGCCACCCAAGCCCCGGACGACGAGCGAAATCCCAACCACAGTCAGGATGGCAGCCACGAACTTTCGGTGGTGAGCCTGCGCCCAGTCGTGCAGTCGTTGCAGTACTGCCTGGGTCTTCGCGGGCGCAAACACATTGCTGAAGAGAATGATCTCCTCAATCACGAGCACACCGATCATGTACGCGACGGCAGCGCCGACCTGCACTCCGAGCGCGGCTCCCGAGGCCACGATGATGGCGAGCGCGAAGAGAACTCCGTCCAGCGGTGGCAGCACCACGAGGCCAATGACGAATGCGATCCACGGATTGCCGTTCTGCCACGCCTTGCGGGCGTGCCTGAGCAATCGACGAACGGGGGATCCACCCTCGGTGGCCTCGTCCTGCGTGGTGGTCAGTAGCCGTGAGAACACGGGCGGTGCAGTCGAATCAAGAACCAGCGTCGAGGTGCTGGCGTTACCGTGCCGATCGGGCATCGGGAGCCCACCGCCGTTGCTCGGTGACCGCACCAATGAGCGCACCACCATCAGCGCGGCGACCGACAGCAGGATTACGCCTATGCCGATCGCGGTGCGTTGGGCGGTGGGGTTCGCGGTGGGGTGCGCGAAGTCTCTTGCAAAAGAGGCCGATGTCGGCGTGGCATGCAGCGCAATAAGCGGAATGATCAGGGTGGCAAGTCCCACGATCAAGGCGCCTGCCCAATAGGCGAGCAGATTCTGCATCGGCCGTGGCCGAGACAGCACCAGAAGGATGATGCCAAGGCGCACGGGATTGATCGTCGTCAAAAGTGCCAGCACCAACAACGGCCCCCACATGGTCGGGATCCTACTCCGTTGGCGCTTTGCTGGGCACTACTTGAAACAATGCGCTGGCCCTTCGTGCGACGTCATGTTCTGTCGGTGTTCTCCTGTGTCGTCCGGTAGTCAAGTGTGGAAATCCAGTGCAACGGACTATGTCTCGTCACCCGAGTGTCGAAGTGACAGAAGTCGCAGTTCATCGACGCGTGGCGCGCAACGCAGGTTCATCGGCGACCGCAGCACATTGCGGTCGTTCGATGAGTCGTCCACTCCTCGTCCCGCTAGTTGCGACTCGCAAGCATCACTGTCGGGCCCATCCGTCGGGTGCGGAACTCGACGGTGATCGCCGGGTCGGCGTGATGGGCGAGCGCCCTCAGTGCTGACGGGCTGTAGGCGCGGAGGCCGCTGATGACTGCGTCGTGCACCACCGGCACTCGAGTGAACGGCAGGACCGCCGCCAACATCGCCAAGTGCAACGGTATCGATGGCCTGCGGACATCGATGATCAACAGCTTTCTCGCCGCCCGCGTCCCCTCGCTGAACACCTGGGCGGCCAGCGGTGGTGCCAAGTGATGCAGCGACAACGCGAATACCGCGAGGTCGTAGTGCCCATCCTGGGTGTCGATCGCGGTGGCGTCCATCACCCGGACCGTGGCGCGTGGGTGACTGCCCAGATCCCCGGCTGCGATATCGGCGACGAAACCGGGATCGACGTCGGTGACCGTCACCTCAGCGGTGGGGTGCAGCTCAAGCAGCTTGCGTGACAGCCCGCCGAGGCCGGATCCGATCTCGAGAATCCTCGGTGCGGGGACATCTGGCACCTCAGCCAACGCCAACTGAGCGTGCTTCTCGTAGGTGCCGAATCGCGGTCGCCGCCCGCCCCGGTCGAGCGCGGTGACGACCTTGTGTTTGAGTTCATCGACATCGTCGCGATCCAGGTACTCCAGCCGATTGGTCTGTAACCGCCGCGACAGCCAGGACGCATCCGGTCCGGCCCGCGGCATGCCCATGATGTCTGTCGCCATGGCGACGAGCATGGCCCATGGCAGCAGCGCGACCACGGTCAGACGGTAAGAGCGGCGAGGCCGAAAGTGCGCTCGGTTCAGTCTCATCTAGTCACCCAATCCTATTGGCCGACACGACAGGTGGCGTCCACGGGTACGAGCCTCTCGCACAGCAAGTCCGCCAGATCGTGGACGGTGGTGATATCGGTGGTGGAGATGCGCACCCCGGTCTCGGTCTCGACGCGGGTGCGTAGTTCGAGGGCGCCCAGCGAATCCAGACCGTACTCGGAGAGCGCGCGGTCGGGATCGATGCTGCGACGCAGGATCAGGCCCACTTGATCAGCGATGAGATGGCGCAGCACGCTGGGCCACTCGTCTGGGGGCAGTCCGGTGAGTTCGGCGCGCAACCTTGCGGATCCTGTTGAGTTCTGCCCAGTGGAGCGGAGTGCCTGGGTGAAGGCGCTGTGCTGGGGGAAGGTAGCCAACCATGGTTTGCCCACAACCTGCGCGTAGCCGGTGCAGGGGCGATCGTGGCGCAGCAGTGCTTCGAACGCATAGGCGCCGTCGTCGGGTGCAATGGCGACGTCGGCGCCGTGTGCCGCGGCAGTGTTGTGCCCGATCTGAGCCCATGCGCCCCACGCGATTGCCGTGGCGGGCAGACCTTGAGTCCGCCGCCACATGGTGAACGCATCGAGCCAGCTGTTCGCCGCGGCGTAGGCGCCACGGCCGGACGAGCCGACGAGCCCCGCCACCGAGGAGAACGAGCAGAACCAATCCAACGGCTGGTTCGCGGTGGCCACATGTAAGTTCCACGCACCGTGCACCTTTGGTGCCCACTCCTGCTCCAGGAGATCATCGGTGATGTTGGTCAGCGTGGCGTCGTCGATAACGCTGGCGGCGTGCAGCACACCGCGCACGGGGAGCCCGGATCTGGTCGCCGCGGCCACCGCCCGCTGGGCTGTTTCCGGTTCGCCGACATCGCCGCACTCCACCACCACTTCGGCGCCGGTCGCGCGGATGAACTCGATTGTCTCCATTGTCTTCTGGTCGGGCTCAGACCGGGAGGTGAGCACAATTCGGCCACAGCCACCTGCGGCCAGCCTCTGGGCGAAGAACAGCCCAAGGTCGCCAAGGCCGCCGGTGATGATGTAGGCACCGTCGCGGCGGAACGCCCGAACCTGCTCCGGGGGTAGCACCACATCGCTGCGGCCCGCATGCGGGATGTCAAGAACCAGCGCGCCGGTGTGCTGGGCCGTGCTCATCTGGTGCAGAGCGGCGGCGGCGTCGGCGAGCGGATAGTGCGTGCGCTCGGGCATCGGCAGCACACCGTCTGCGGTGAGCCGGTACACCGTCCTCAGCGACTCCTGCACCTGCCCAGGATGGCTAACCGACATCAACCCAAGGTCAAGCCCGTAGAAGGAGACGTTGCGACGGAATGGGGACAACTCCAGCCTGGTGTCGGTGTGGCTGTCGCGCTGGCTGATATCTACGAACCGACCACCGAGAGCGAGCAGTTCGAATCCCGCTCGTTGAGCGGATCCAATTGCCGAGTTGAGCACGATATCGATGCCGTACCCTGCGGTCTCGCGACGAATCTGGTGGGCGAAATCAACGCTGTGCGAGTCGTACACGTGCTCGATGCCCATGTCGTGCAGCAGTTGTCGATGCCCTGCGCTGTCTGCGGTCGCGAAGATATCCGCACCGGCGGCGCGGGCGATCGCGATCGCCGCCTGCCCGACCCCGCCGGTGGCTGAGTGAATCAGCACCTTGTCACCGCCCTCGATGTGGGCGAGATTGTGGAGGCCGTACCACGCGGTTGCATGGGCGGTGGTCACCGCGGCGGCCTGATCGTCGGCCAGACCGGGCGGCAGCTTCACGGCCAAGCGGGCGTCGCAGGTGACGAACGTGCCCCAGCAGCCGTCCGGCGACAGACCGCCGACATGGTCGCCGACTTGATGATCGATGACGTCAGGCCCGAGCGCGGTCACGACCCCGGCGAAATCTGTGCCCAGTGCTGGCAGCTGCCCGTCGCAGTCTGGATGGCTGCCGGCGGCGACCAGCACGTCTGCGATATTGACACTGGATGCGGTGACCGCGACCTCGATCTGCCCCGGTCCTGGCTGTATCCGTTCGCAGGCAACGATTTCCATCGACGTCAGATCGCCGGGGGTGCGGATCTGCATTCGCATCCCGTCGCGATCGTGGAAGGTTCTGACGTTTCGTCGCTCTTCGGGACGCAACGGTGTGGTGCGCAACCGTGCGATGTACCAGTTGCCATCTCGCCAGGCGGTTTCGTCCTCCTCGGATCCACTGAGCAATTGCTGCGCGAGTTGGGCAGAGTCGGTGGCCGCGTCCACATCGATCTGAGTGGCGCCCAGATGCGGGTACTCAGCGCTGACCACCCGGATCAGACCCCGCAGCCCAGCCTGCTCCAGGTTTGGTATGTCGCTTGCCAATACGCTGTGGGCGTTGCGAGTCACAACGTACAGATGAGGTAGCTCGCCGTGGATGGCTGGCAGCTCACGGGTGATATGCACCAGGTGCCGCACGTAGTCGCTGCTCTGCAGACGTTGGTCGCCTGCGTCGCAGTTGGTGCGAGGTTCGCTTCCTCCTGTGAGGATCACCACGCCGGCGAATCCGCCAGAGCGCAGCTGACTCATGAGCCGCTCGCCATTCGAGGCGTGATCGGCGTCCTTGGGCCAGTGCAGTGTGTCGCAGTGTGCGCCTTGCACTTTCAGTGCATCGGTCAGTGCGGTCGCCGCGTCCGGCTCGGTGGCGCTGGTGCTGATCAACAGCCAGCTTCCTGCGTCGGCGTACTCCGCCACGGGCAGTGTCCGTTGCTGCCATTCGATTGTCAGCAGCCCCTCGGCGAGTGTTCGGTCGCGGCGAACCTCCTCGGATCGGGTACCGAACCGCAGCCCCTGCACGGCGAGTAGGACGAACCCGTGCTCGTCGAGCACCTCGATATCGGCCTCGATCCCAGTGTCGTCGGTGCTGGTGACCCGCGTGTAGCAGTAGTGGGCATTGCGGGTCGAGCCGTAGGCGCGCAGCCGTCGGACACCCGATGGGGGGCCGAGAACGTCCCCACCGATGGTCTGGATGTGTGGATGAGCCTCGACGGACTGAAAACATGCGTCCAGCAGTGCGGGGTGCACGCCGTAAGCGTCACGTTCCGAGCGGATCGAGCGGGGCAGCGCGACCTCAGCGAGAACGGTGCCGATCTGGCCCTCGCCGGTGTAAACCGCTGTTAGACCGGTGAATGCCGTGCCGTAGGAGACACCATGCTGGTCCACGCGCTTGCGAACCTCGGTGCCGTCCTCGCGATGTGGGTGCGAGGCGAGCAGTGCGAACGTGTCGTGTGCACGTGGCTGCTCGTCCAGCGCGGCATGCAGACCTGCCGTGGCGTGTCGTGCGTGCTCGCTCTCCCGATTCGTCTCCACCGTGAACTCGATGACACCCGATGTTGACAGTGACGCAGAGGCGTCGACCGTGGTGTGCCCACCCAGTGACAGCGGCTGCTCGAAGCGGATATCGCGGACCTCGGAAGCCTCACCCAGGACAGTGCGCGCGGCCGCCAGTGCCATCTCGCAGTAGGCCGCCCCGGGAAGGACAACCACACCGTGAATCTGATAGTCAGCCAACCAGGTTTGGCTTGCAGTGCTGACATCGGCCTGCCATACGTGGCGCTCCGGCTCCTCCTGCAAACGCACGTGCGACCCCAACAGCGGATGCACTGCGACGGTGTGACCGCCATGCGTTGGGGACTGCTGATCCCCCTGGCTCAACCACAGCCTTCGGTGCGTCCACGTCGGCAGCGGGGCGTCCACTAGCCGCCCACTCGGGCACTGCATGGAGAAGTCGACTGCGCCGCCCGCACTGTGCACATCGGCCACGAACTCGAGCAGCCCGTGGGGAAGCACCTGTTCGCGGCGCATAGCGCTCAGAGCTGTCAGCGGCATATCGCGGCCGTGGGCGGTCTGCTCAAGCGCGCGGGTGAGAAGCGGGTGTGGTGCCAGCTCGGCGAATATGCGGTGGCCGTCCTCCAATGCGGCCTGTACCGCCGTGGCGAACCGCACCATGCGCCGTGTATTGGTCACCCAGTACGCGGCGTCGCACACCGGTTGCTCGCGCGGGTCGAAAAGCGTGGCCGAGTAGAACGGGACTTCTGGTGCCATCGGGCACAGATCCGAGAGCGCGTCCGTCAGCTCGTCGAGGATCGGATCGACCTGAGGCGAGTGCGGGGCGGTGTCCACGGAGATCTCGTGGGCCGTCACCTGACGCTGCTCCCAGGCAACGACCAGATCGTGTACCGGTTCCCTGGCGCCGGCAATCACCGTGGATTGGGGTGAGGTGACCACCGCCACCACGGCGTCTTTGACGCCTCGGGCGGTCAGCTCCGAGAGCACTTGTTTGGCAGGAAGCTCCACCGTCGCCGCGGCACCACCACCGGCGACGCGCGACATCAACCGGGACCGACGGCACACCAACCTGACCCCGTCCTCCAGCGACAGCGCCCCTGCGACGACAGCTGCGGCGGCCTCGCCGAGCGAGTGCCCGATGACCGCGCCGGGACGCACGCCGTAGGCCCTCATGGTGGCGGCAAGGCCGACCTGGATCGTGAACAGTGTCGGCTGTGTTCGGTCCTCACCCGTCACCATCTGTGGCCGTGATAGCGCGTCGGTCACCGAGAACCCGGACTCGCGGGCGATCAGTGGCTCGGCCTGCGCGACAGTCGCGGCGAACACGGGTTCGGTCTCGAGCAGTTGCGCACCCATCGCAGGCCATTGCGAGCCCTGCCCGGAGAACACCCACACCGGATTGGTCATCCCGTCCCCGACGGCCGCCCGATACGGCGTATCGCCGTCGGCGACCCCGCGCAAGGCCTCGGTGAGCTGCGATCGGGTGCTGGCAATGACTGCCGTGCGTACCGGGCGGTGCACGCGCCGACGTGCCAGGGTGTAGGTCAGGTCGGGCAGCGCCACCTCATCGTGTCTCTGCAGCCAGTCGGCCATCCTGCCTGCGGAGCGGCGCAGTTCCTCGGCTGAGGTGGACGACAGCGGAAAGAGCATTGGTGCCTGTGGCGATGCGGCCGATGACATCGTGTCGTGGATCTCGGGAGCCTGCTCCAGTACGGCGTGCACATTGGTTCCCGACACCCCATACGACGACACCGCCGCCCTCCGGGGCGTGTGACCCGGCGTGGGCCACGGCGTGTTGGCCTGCGGTACAAAGAGATTGGTCTCGATCTGTGCCATCGCGTCGGGCAGGCGGGTGAAGTGCAGATTCTGCGGAATGACACCGTGCTGCAGTGCGAGGACCGCCTTCATCAGCCCGAGCACCCCGGATGCCGACTGGGTGTGTCCGAAGTTGGTCTTCACGGCCGCGAGCGCGCATGGACCGTCGAGGCCGTATACCTCGGCCAGACTGGCGTATTCGATGGGGTCGCCGACGGCGGTGCCCGTGCCGTGCGTCTCCACCATGCCCACGCTGGCGGGGTCAACACCCGCCGCCGCCAACGCCTCGCGATAGGCCGCGACCTGCGCCGGCCGCGACGGTGTTGCGATATTCACCGTGTGGCCATCCTGATTCACAGCCGTGCCGCGGATCACGGCCAGGATCCGGTCACCGTCCCGCTGCGCATCCGGCAACCGTTTGAGCATGATCACGACGCAGCCCTCGCCGGGCACGAACCCGTCCTCCGCGATGTCGAAGGCGTGGCAGCGTCCGGTGGGAGACAGCATGCCCGCGGCGGACCCCGAAGCCCATTTCCGCGGGTCAAGTATCAGCGTGGCGCCACCCGCCAGCGCAAGCTCGCTCTCCTTCTCGTGCAGGCTGCGGCAGGCCAGATGTACCGCGGTCAGGCCCGAGGAACAGGCGGTGTCCACGGTGAGGGCAGGACCGTGGGTTCCGAGGGCATGGGCGACCCGCCCCGACGCCAGGCTGAAGTTGTTACCGGTGAAGCCGTACGGGCCCTCCACGGCGTGCGCGTCGGCGGCTAACAATTGGTAGTCGGCGTGCGTCAACCCGACGAACACCCCGGTCAGCGTGTCGGCTATCGCATGCCGGGTCATGCCGGCATGTTCCATGGCCTCCCAGGAGGTTTCCAGCAGCAACCGGTGCTGTGGGTCGCATGCGGTGGCCTCGCGCTCGTTGATCCCGAAGAACTCGAAGTCGAAGCCGGCAACGTCGTCCAGGAATGCACCCCACTTCGACACCGACCGACCGGGCATCCCAGGCTCCGGGTCGTAGTAGTCGTCGGAATCCCACCGATCGGCGGGAATCTCGGTAACTAGGTCATCGCCGCGCAGCAGTGACTCCCACAGCTGTTCCGGGGAGTCGATACCGCCGGGAAGTCGACACGCCATGCCGATGACGGCTACCGGAGTGACAGGTGTGGCGTGCGCAGTCGGCGAAGAGGCGCTTGGAGCCGAACTCCACGGATGCAATGTCTCTGACGGAGACAAATCCCCTCCTCACAGCAGGCCCTGCAGCTTCTCTGGCCACTGCAAGGCTCACTCCCCCCGGATGTGAGCCGGCTAACTACGCCGGTGTCAATAGGTTAGGTTCGCGTACACCCGGTTGTCCTGAAATCCGAGCAATTCGCCGTTCTTTCCGGACATACGGCCGTGATGGTCGGGATACCCTGATGCCCGTGGGGGAGACCACGATTCTGGATTTGCTGTGCGAGCGTGCGGGCTTGCAGGGCGACGATGCGGCGGTCACGTTCATCGATTACGAGCAGGACTGGAACGGGGTCTCGGAGAGCCTCACGTTCGCCCAGCTGTATCGGCGGACGCTGAGCGTTGCGCGGGATCTCAAGCAGTGTGGGTCGGCGGGTGACCGCGCTGTGATCCTGGCCCCCCAGGGGCTGGACTACATGGTCGCCTTTCTCGGTGCGATGCAGGCGGGACTGATCGCGGTGCCATTGTCAGTTCCGCTCGGCGGCGTCAGCGATGAACGCGTGAGTTCGGTGCTGGGGGATGCATCGCCGTCGGTCATTCTGACCACGTCCCCCGTCGGCGGCGCCGTAGCCGAGTACGTCAGGTCCGAATCCGGTGCATCCACGCCGTCGATCGTCGAGGTCGACCTGCTTGATTACGCCACTCCGGCGGGCTCGTTCGCCGGAGGCGAGAGTCGCACGGACACAGCGTATTTGCAGTACACATCTGGTTCGACCCGGCAGCCGGCCGGTGTGATGATGTCGCACAGAAACCTGATGGCCAATTTCGAACAGGTGATGTCCGGCTACTTCGCCGACTACGGAGGCCTCGCTCCGCCAGGCGCCACAATCGTGTCCTGGCTGCCGTTCTATCACGATATGGGTTTGTATCTGGGGGTCTGCGCACCGGTTCTCTCGGGGGTTACCGCTGTGCTCACGAGCCCGATGGCGTTCCTGCAGCGACCGGCCCGGTGGATGCAACTCCTGGCGAGCAACAGTCGCGCTTACTCGGCCGCACCGAACTTCGCGTTTGAGTTGGCGGCGCGAAAGACGACCGACGATGACTTGGCCGGGCTTGATCTCTCCGATGTGCTGGTCATCATCACCGGTAGTGAACGGGTGCACCCGGCAACGCTCAAGCGGTTCACCCAGCGCTTCGCCCCGTTCAACCTGCGTGAAGCGGTGATTCGACCGTCATATGGCCTCGCGGAGGCAACGGTCTATGTGGCGACCGACGCATCCGAGGAGCCCGCGGCCATCGTGCGCTTCGAATCCGAGAAGCTGTCGGCCGGCACGGCGCAACGGTGTGCGGGCGACGGTGGGACGCCGCTGGTCAGGTATGAGATACCGCAGTCACCGATGATCCGCATAGTCGACCCAGAGACACGCGTCGAATGCCCGGCCGGAACCGTTGGCGAGATCTGGGTGCACGGTGACAACGTGGCCGCCGGCTATTGGCGGAAACCTGACGCGACCGAGGCCACGTTCGGTGGACGGCTTGTCGCGTCGACGGATGGCACACCCGAGGGGCCGTGGCTACGCACAGGGGACCTGGGGTGTGTCTTCGATGGCGGCCTGTTCGTGATCGGCCGGATCAAGGATTTGTTGATCGTGTACGGGCGCAACCACTCTCCCGACGATATCGAGGCGACGATTCAGGAGATCTCGGGTGGCCGGTGCGCGGCCATAGCCGTTCCGGACGGCTCCACCGAGAAGCTCGTCGTCATCATCGAAGCCGCGCTGCGGGGTGGGTCCCACCAGGAGTCCATGGACAAGCTCTCGGTCGTCAAGCGCGAGGTGACCTCGGCGATATTCGACTCGCACAGTCTTGGCGTCGCCGACCTAGTTCTGGTGCCGCGCGGGGCGATACCGATCACCACGAGTGGCAAAGTCAGGCGTGCGGCGTGTGTGGAGCAGTATCGGCACGGTCAGTTCGACCGCTTGGACGCCTAGTCGAACCAGAGGTGAGGTGGGAATTGAATTTGGCCTGCGATGACCGTGGCCAGGGCGAACCGGTGCTGTTCATTGCCGGTCAAGGCGGCGTTGGACGCACCTGGGATCTCCATCAGGTGCCAGCCTTCCTGGACGCCGGATACCGGGTCATCACGTTCGACAACCGGGGAGTGGGTGCGACGGCGACCGCTGAGGGCTTCTCAACGGAGACAATGGTCGCCGACACGGCGGAGTTGATCGAGAGGCTCGACGTCGCTCCCGTACGCCTCGTGGCCGTCTCCATGGGTGCATACATCGCACAGGAGCTCATGCTGGCCCGGCCCGAACTGGTGCGGCAGGCCGCGTTGATGGCGACCCGCGGGCGCCACGATCGGATGCGCGAGTTCTGTCGCACAGCCGAACAGGATCTCCTCGACTCCGGCGTTGCTCTACCACCGTCCTATGAGGCGAAGCGTCGTTTGCTTGGCAGCTTTTCACCGAAGACCTTGAACGATGACAAATCCGTTCGAGACTGGATCGACACCTTCACGATGTGGCCCGCAAAACCGACCCCAGGCACTCGCGCCCAGTATGGCGTGGCACCGGAGCACGATCGATTGCCTGCCTACGCATCGATCACCGCACGTGTGCTGGTGATCGGATTCTCTGACGATCTCGTGATGCCCCCGCACCTTGGCGCGGAGGTCGCACAGGCGCTTCCGAATGGGAGCTATCTCGAAATTGCTGACACGGGTCATCTGGGTTTCCTCGAACGGCCACAAGCGGTCAACTCGGCGATTCTTGACTTCTTTGACGACGGCCTCCGGGGACGCGATGAGCGGACGCGTCCAAACTGGCGGTGCTAGAACCGCGCAGCTTCTGGAGCGCTCGCCGCACCTGAGCGCCGGAGTCGACGGTGCGGTTGGCCGAGTGTGTCGCGGCACTTACTGGGCGAGCGCAGTCCCATCAGCCGTAAGGCTCTGGGCGCCAGCATCATTGACGTCGGATAGCGCCGCGCATGGCCAGTGTGATCGACCGGTGTCAGCGGTATGCAATCCGCAGCGTCTAGGTAGCGAATACACAGTTTTCTGCGGTCGGTTGCGACCGGCTTAAACCTTCCGTTCCTCGTCTGGGTGAAGGTTGAATGTATTACGATCCCGTATCACAGTGGGGAAATGAACTGATATGGAGGGGGGCCTTCATGTTTTACTCGTCAGGTTCGGATTGCGCTATCCGAGGCGTTGCACGTTTGCCGTGATCCCCCACACGGCTGGCCTCGGGTGCTCACAGCATTCGAGGCGTCGGCGCAGCGCGGCCTATGGGCATCGCCGGCTGGAGCAGTTTTCGTGGTCCGAGCCTGGAATTCGGATGTAGGGGGTTCGCAATCTTGGGGGTTCTGAGGCGGCTGTGGATTCCGCTGCTGATAGCGGTGGTGCTCGCGGTTGGGGGCTTCACTGTGTCCCGGCTGCACGGCGTATTCGGTTCTGAGAATCGCGCGGCCTACTCCGACACCGAAACCGAGGAGCGTCAGCCCTACAACCCCAAGCAGCTGGTCTACGAGGTCTTCGGGCCGCCCGGGACGGTGGCGAGTATCAGCTATTTCGACGGCGACTCGGAGCCGCGTTTCGTCGAGGGAGCAAGCCTGCCGTGGTCGTATCAGTTCGCAATGACCAAGGCGACCGCCATGGCCAATATCGTCGCGCAGGGCAACAGCGACAGCATCGGCTGCCGCATCACCGTGGGCGATGAGGTCAAAGCGGAGCGAGTCAGGCAAGGGGCGAGTGCGTTCACCTTCTGCCAGCTGAAGGCCGCATGACCAGCCAGCCGACGAGCGTCAATCCGCCGTTCATACCGCGGATGATCCGTCGGCTGGCGATTCCCGTAATCCTCGGGTGGTTGGTGATCGCCTATGTCCTCGGCGCGACCGTCCCCCCGCTGGAGCAAGTTGAGAAAGAGCGTTCGGTATCGATGATTCCGAACGATGCGCCGTCATTCGAGGCGATGCACCGCATGGGTGTGAGCTTCGAGGAATCAACGTCAAACAGTGTGGCGATGATCGTCTTGGAGGGACAGCAACCCCTGGGCGATGACGCACACCGCTATTACGACGACGTGATCCGGCAGTTGAAGGCCGACACCGCGCATGTGCAGCACGTGCAGGATTTCTGGGGGGATCCGCTTACGGCTGGCGCGGCGCAGAGCTCCGACGGTAAGGCCGTATACGTCCAGATGAGCCTCACGGGTGATCTTGGCCAGGGTTTGGCCAACGAGTCCCTGCAAGCCGTCCGGGACATCGTTGACCGGACGCCACCGCCGCCGGGGGTCAAGGCCTATGTCACCGGCCCCGCGGCCCTCATCGCGGACCTGAGCCAGAGCGGCAATAAGACGGTCCTGCTGGTCACTGGGCTGAGCCTCGCGGTGATCTTCACGATGCTGCTCTTCTTCTACCGCTCCGTTGCCACCGCCATCATTCTGTTGATCCTGGTGGGGTTGCAGCTGCAGGTTGCCCGAGGAGTGGTGGCATTTCTCGGTGACCAGGGGTGGGTCGGTCTGTCCACCTACGCCGTCAACCTGCTGGTGACGCTCGGAATCGCGGCTGGCACCGACTACGGCATCTTCTTCACCGGGCGGTATCAGGAGGCGCGTCAGGCTGGCGAGGACCGGGAAACGGCCTTCTACACCACATATCGCAGCGTGGCGAAGGTGGTCCTGGCCTCGGGCCTGACGATTGCCGGAGCTGTCTTCTGTCTGACCTTCACCAGGTTGCCCTATTTTCAGACCCTGGGTGTTCCCTGCGCCTTGGGAATGATCGTCGCGGTTGCTGTGGCGCTGACGTTGATTCCCGCGGTTCTTGCGGTGGGAAGCCGTTTTGGGCTGTTCGAGCCGAAGCGGAAGATCATCGTCCGTCGATGGCGGCGAGTGGGTACGGCGGTCGTGCGGTGGCCCGCACCCATCCTTCTGACGACGATCGCCGTGTCACTTATCGGCCTGCTGGCGCTGCCGGCCTACCAACCCGGCTACAACGATCAGAAGTATCTCCCCAAGGACATTCCCGCCAATGAGGGGTATGCGGCGGCTGACCGGCACTTTCCTCAGTCGCTGATGGTGTCGCCCGACATTTTGTTGGTCGAGGCCGATCACGATATGCGTAACCCGGCGGATTTCCTGGTGTTGAACAAATTGGCCAAGAGCGTTCTTGCCGTTCCCGGAATCTCCAGAGTTCAGGCGGTGACTCGGCCCGAGGGCACTCCACTCGAGCACACCACATTACCGTTCATGATCAGCATGTCGAACGCCAGTCAACTGCAACTCCTGCCATTTCAAAAGGCCCGTATGGAGGATATGCTCACGCAGGCCGACGAATTGTCCAAGACAATAGACGTGATGCAGCGTATGTACGGTCTGATGCAAAGGCTTGCCAGTACGACGAATGACATGGTTCGCCAAACGCACGAACTCGAGGACGTCACGAACGAGCTGCGTGATCACATTGCGGACTTCGATGATTTCTTCAGGCCGATTCGCAATTACTTCTATTGGGAGCCGCACTGTTTCGATATTCCCGTCTGCTGGTCCATAAGGTCCCTGTTCGATGCCCTGGACGGCGTCGATCGGATCAGCCAGAAGATGGATGATCTCGTCCAGAACCTCGACCAGCTGAATGCGCTCATGCCGCAGCTGCTCGCTCAGTTCCCGTCGATGATCGCCACCATGGAGAGCACGCGGACCATGATGCTGACCATGCACAGCACCATGTCGGGAGTATTCACCCAGATGGAGGACTCGAGCCAGAACGCCACCGCCATGGGCAAGGATTTTGATGCGGCACGCAATGATGACTCGTTCTACCTGCCCAAGGAGATCTTCGAGAACAAGGATTTCAAACGAGTCATGAATGTGTTCGTGTCGCCGGACGGAAAGTCGATGCGAATGCTCATTTCGCAACGCGGCGATCCCGCAACGCCAGAGGGGATCGCGCGAGTCGATCCGATACGAACCGCCGCGGAGGAGGGTCTCAAGGGAACTCCATTGGAGAGTGCCAGGATCTCCATAACGGGCAGCGCGGCCATGGCGAAGGATCAGGTGGACGGATCCCGATACGATCTCTTGATCGCGGGAGTCGCTGCGCTCTGCCTGATTTTCATCATCATGCTGATCATGATCCGAAGCCTTGTCGCCGCGCTGGTTATCGTGGGCACGGTTGCGGTGTCGCTTGGCGCGGCCTTCGGGCTGTCCGTGCTGATCTGGCAGCACATCCTCGGCATCGAATTGAACTGGCTCGTGCAGGCAATTGCTCTGATCATTCTTCTGGCCGTCGGCTCTGACTACAACCTGCTGCTGGTGTCACGGATGAAGGAGGAAGTGGGCGCGGGGATAAACACCGGCATCATCCGGGCAATGGGTGGTACCGGAAAGGTCGTGACTGCCGCGGGTCTGGTGTTCGCCTTCACGATGATGTCGATGCTGGCAAGCGATGTGCGCACGATCGGTCAGGTCGGGTCGACCATCGGTATCGGTCTGTTGTTCGACACCCTGGTGGTGCGTGCGTTCATGACGCCCTCGATCGCCGCGCTGCTGGGGCGCTGGTTCTGGTGGCCGCTACGGGTGCGTCCGCGGCCCGCCAGTTCGCTACTTCGCTCGACGGGCCCCCGGCCGCTGGTCCGTGCCCTTCTATTGGGTCAAGAAGAACGTTCACCGTAGATGAAGGCAGCATGAGCGGCGAGCGCACAGCCAACCGTCCGCCGTTCGTTGCGCGGACGATCCACAGGCTGGCCGTGCCAATCATTCTCGGGTGGCTGGTGATCGTCGGTCTCGTGACTTTTGTCATTCCGTCGCTGGAACAGGTTGGACGGGAGTTCTCCGTATCGCTGGTGCCCAGGGACGCGCCGTCGTTCGAGGCGATGCAGCGGATGGGGGAGAGCTTCGAGGAATCCAGTTCCGACAGTGTGGCGATGATCGTCATAGAGGGCCAGCGCCCTCTCGACGACGGTGCGCACCGTTATTACGACGATTTGGTTCGTGAGTTGCGAGCCGATACGACGCACGTGGAGCATGTGCAGGATTACTGGGGAGATCCGCTCACCGCGACGGGTGTGCAGAGCGCTGATGGTAAGGCCGCGTATGTCCAGTTGAACCTCGCAGGCAACCAGGGCGAGGCCCTGGCGAACCAGTCAGTGGAGGCCGTACGGGACATCGTGGAACGGGCCTCGCCGCCGCCGGGGGTCACGGCATATGTCACTGGCCCAGCGCCTTTGGTGACCGATATGAACCATGCCGGCGATCACTCCATCATCAGAATCACCGTGGTGACTCTCGCGGTGATCTTCACGATGCTGGTTCTTGTCTACCGATCGGTTGCCACCGCCATCCTCCTTCTGGTCATGGTGGGGATACAGGTGCAGGTGGCCCGCGGAGCCGTCGCGCTTCTCGGCGATCACGAGATCATCGGGCTTTCGACATTTGCCGTTAATCTGTTGGTATCGCTGGGGATCGCGGTCGGAACGGACTACGGGATCTTCTTCACGGGCCGCTATCAGGAGGCGCGTCAGGCCGGCCAAGACCTCGAAACCGCTTTCTACACAACATATCGCAGCGTTGCGAAGGTGGTCTTGGCCTCGGGCCTGACCATCGCCGGAGCGATCTACTGCCTGAGCTTCGCCCGATTGCCCTACTTCCAGACGCTGGGTGCGCCCACTGCTGTGGCGATGGTCGTCGCGGTTGCGGTGGCCGTGACGCTGATTCCCGCGGTTCTCGCGGTAGGTGGCCGTTTAGGGCTGTTCCAGCCCAAGCGCAAGATCAACGTCCGTCGATGGCGGCGGCTGGGCACAGCTATCGTCCGGTGGCCCGCGCCCATTCTCCTCACCGCATGCGTTATCGCGCTTATCGGCCTATTGGCGCTGCCGGGTTACACGACCAGCTATGACGACCGAATGTACCTGCCCAAGGACATCCCCTCCAATGTCGGTTACGCGGCTGCGGACAGACATTTTCCGCAGTCGCGAATGATGCCCGACATTCTGTTGGTCGAGTCCGACCACGACATGCGTAACCCGGCAGACCTCTTGGTCTTGAACAAACTGGCCAAGGCTGTCTTCGCGGTTCCCGGAATTTCCAGGGTGCAGGGCATAACTCGACCTGAGGGAACGCCGATTGAACAAACGTCGATACCGTTTCTACTCAGCCTGCAGAGCGCGAGTCAGAAGCAGGTCTTGCCGTTTCAGAAGGATCGCATGAAGGACTTACTCGTCCAGGCCGACGGCCTGACGAAGATGACGAACATCATGCAAGACATGTACGGCGTGATGCAAAAGCTCATCAATGCGACCCACGATATGGTGCGCAACGCGCATCAGCTGGAGATTCTCACGAACGAGTTGCGGCAGTCCATTGCGGATTACGACGATTTCTTCAGACCGATCCGCAACTATTTCTACTGGGAACCGCACTGCTACGACATTCCCATCTGTTGGGCCTTCCGATCCTTGTATGACGCCGTCGACGGTATCAATGACGTCAGCGACAAATTGCAGGGTCTCGTCGGAAGTCTCGATCGACTGGACGCGATCATGCCGCAGTTGTTGGCGCAGTTCCCGCCGATGATTGCGATGATGAAGACAATGCGGAACATGATGCTGACGATGTACAGCACCATGTCGGGCACTTTTGAGCTCATGGACGAGTCGAGTGCGGACTCCAGCGAAATGGCCAGGGCTTTCGACGCCGCGCAGAACGACGACTCCTTCTACCTGCCCCCCGAGGTCTTCGAGAATGCCGACTTCAAACGCGCCATGAACTTGTTCTTCTCACCGGACGGGAAGTCGGTGCGCTTGATCATTTCGCACAGGGGCGATCCCGCGACGCCCGAGGGTATCGCGCAGGTCGGCGCGGTGCAGAGCGCCGCCGTGGAGGCACTCAAGGTGACACCGCTGGAGAACGCCCACGTCTATCTCGCGGGGACCGCGGCGACGTTCAAGGACATGCGCGACGGCTCCACCTACGACCTCTTGATCGCGGGAGTCGCCGCGCTGTGTCTGATCTTCATCATCATGTTGATAGTGACGAGAAGCCTTGTGGCCGCGCTGGTTATCGTCGGCACGGTGGCGGTGTCGCTGGGCGCGGCGTTCGGGCTGTCGGTGCTGATCTGGCAGCACATCCTCGGCATCCACCTGCACTGGCTCGTCCTCGCGATGTCTGTGATCATCCTTCTGGCGGTCGGTTCCGACTACAACCTGCTGCTGGTGTCGCGGATGAAAGAGGAGATAGGTGCCGGGATAAACACCGGCATCATCCGGGCGATGGGCGGCACCGGCAAGGTCGTGACGTCCGCTGGTCTGGTGTTCGCCTTCACCATGATGTCGATGTTGGCCAGCGACCTGCGCATCATCGGGCAGGTGGGTTCCACCATCGGTATCGGTCTGTTGTTGGACACCCTGGTGGTGCGCGCGCTCATGACACCCTCGATCGCCGCGTTGCTGGGACGCTGGTTCTGGTGGCCGCAACGGGTGCGCCAGCGCCCCGCCAGTTCACTCCTTCGGCCGACAGGCCCCCGGCCGGTGGTGCGTGAACTCCTGCTGCCCAAGGATGAGCGCTGAGGCGTTGCGAAACCCCGGAAGAGTTCGAGCCGACGGATTAAAGTGCGCCTTGGGGGAGGTTTTCACATGATTGCACTGTCATTGAGCAGAATTGCCGCCGTGGTCGGCGGTGTGGCGTTGTCGTTGACAGCCGGGGCCGGGCTCGCGGCCGCCGAACCTGATCTGGGGCCAATGGTCAACACAACCTGCAGCTACGAGCAGGTGATGTCGGCGGCGAATGCTCAGGACCCGGCGGCTGCCGCGCAGTTCAGCGGATCATCGCAGTCGCAGGGGTATTTGCGGCAGTTCCTCGGGGCGCCGCCCGATCAACGTCAACAGATGGCCGCGATGATCATGAGTGTGCCGGGAAATCAGCAGTACCTTGGCTTGATGCAGCAGATCTTCGGCAGCTGTAACCACTACTGAGGCGAGTGGGCTGGGCGCTGCGGCTTGATTCCGCCGAGTTGTTTGGTCAACTCGTCGGCCGTTGCCGCTAGCGCCTGGGCGCGCTCAGTGATCTCTTTGTCGGTCAAGGCCTTTCCGATATGCAGTGAGGCGACCATGACCTGGCGCTGGTGATGGTCGAACACCGGCGCGGAGATGACGCTGATGTCGTGCGGCGTGCGACCACGCGGACTCTCGTCGCGCAGATACACCCGTTCGCCGATATCGGACACCAGTTCGCCAAGTAGCGCGCGCAACTCGTCGGGCAGGTTCGTCGTCGACATCCCAGCCATCAACGCGTACAGCCGTCTGCCTCCCGGCGTCAGGCATTCCACCAGATATCCGTCTGCGCGGCAGTTCTCGATCACCCGGTTGAGTTGAGCGGTCTTCGTGCGCAGCGGCACGGTGGGCTCCTTGGCGAGCCAGTCGCGTAGCGCCTCGTCATCCCAGAGCACGAACATCAGCCCGACCGGTGGTGCGAAGGGGTAGCTCTGGCCGACCTCCACGCCGGCGCGGAAACCGGGCGGCTCCACCAACTCGATCAGCGTGATGCGATCGTCGATCACTCCGGACAGCGCGGCGGCCACCCGGAAGCGAGCGGACAACCGACCCAGTTCGTCACGCGCGGCCGGGCTCACGCGCAGTGACTCCTGGGCCTTGTGTCCCAGCGTGATCAGTGCGGGACCCAGTCGGTAGGTCTTGTCCTGCGCGTCGCGAACCAGGTACCCGGAGGCGGCGAGCGTCGTGACGATGCCCAGGCAGGTCGGCTTGCTCACCCCTGCACGGCGGGCCAGCTCGGAGAGACCGAAGCGGTCGTGGGGATGGCGGGCCAGGAACTCGAGGACGGTGACCACGCGTGTGGTGGGTGGAGACGCCCGGCCGGATTCGCCGTCCATGCTGCACCTACCCGTCACTGGAACGTTGACTGAGATTAGAACGCGTTCTACTCTCAGGTCAGAAACTCTACCAGCACGGTCCAATATTGAACCGCCGAAGACGACGATGCTGCGAGAAACGAAGCCGCGGAGGAGTCGGGCAGACGATCACGGAGGCAGCAATCCGTATGTATTCACAACCGTTGGTCGACGCCATCGCCGAGGCAGAGCACCTCGTCACGACGGCACCATTCATCGAGTCCGAGGCCGACCTCATCGAGGGGCTCCAGTACCTGGCAGGTTGCATCGCCGCGTGCACGCACGTCGCGTTCGACTACGACCGCGATCACCCGTTCCTCCACGAGGGGACAGGGCCGTTCACCAAGATGGGCCTGGACAACCCGGACACGATGTACTTCGGCACCCGGGTGCAGGCCAACCGCGAGTACGTCGTCACGGGCAGGCGCGGCAGTACCACCGACGTGAGCTTCCAGCTGCTCGGCGGTGAGTACACCGACGACAACGTGCCCGATAGCGAGACGGCATTCGACGACCGCAAGCTCGACATCGCCGCAGACGGCACCTTCGAGTGGCGATTCACGCCCACCAGTCCGGCCCAGCTCGTCATCCGCGAGGTGTACAACGACTGGTCAGCGCACCGCGGCTCCTTCGCCATCGCGCGCACCGACACCGAGGGCACCGCGCCGCCGCCGCTGACCAAGGAACTCATCGAGAAGCGTTACGCCGTGGCCGGTAAGCAGCTCGTTCAGCGCGTCAAGACGTGGTTGCAGTTCCCGAAGTGGTTCTACGACGACTTGCCCGTCAACACGCTGACCGCCCCGCGGCTGACCCCGGGCGGGCTGGCCACCCAGTACTCGTCGGTCGGGCACTTCGACCTGAAACCCGACCAGGCCATCGTCATCACGCTGCCGGTCACCGACGCGCCGTACCTGGGCTTCCAGCTGGGCAGCCTGTGGTACATCTCGCTGGACTACATCAACCACCAGACCTCGCTCAACGGCACCCAGATGCAGGCCGACCCGGACGGCAAGATCCGCATCGTCGTGTCCGACGCCAACCCCGGCGTGACGAACTGGTGCGAGACGCTGGGCCACGGCAAGGGTTACCTACAGTTCCGGTGGCAGCGGGTCTCGCGTGAGTTGACCGAGGCCGACGGCCCGACGATGGAACTGGTCGACATCGAACAGGTGGCCGCGGCGTTGCCGTATCACGAGGCGAACAAGATCTCCGAGGAAGACTGGCGCGCGCGTATCGCGCTACGCCAGAAGCAAATTGGCGACAGGATGGTGGGCTAGCCGTGGGTGGCATTCTCAAGGACAAGGTCGTCGTGATCAGTGGCGTCGGACCTGCGCTGGGTACGACGCTGGCGCGACGATGTGCCGAGGAGGGGGCCGACCTGGTGCTCGCGGCGCGGACCGTCGAACGGCTCGAGGACGTGGCGAAGACCGTCACCGACCTCGGGCGACGGGCGGTCTCGGTCGGTACCGACATCACCGACGATGCCCAGGTGAACAACCTCGTCGAGGAGGCGCTGAAGGCTTACGGCAAGGTCGACGTGCTGATCAACAACGCGTTCCGGGTGCCGTCGATGAGGCCGTTGGCCGACACCACGTTCGAGCACATGCGGGACGCGATCGAACTCACGGTGTTCGGCGCGCTGCGCCTCATCCAGGGCTTCACGCCGGCGCTTGCCGAGGCCAACGGCGCCGTGGTGAACGTCAACTCGATGGTCGTGCGGCACTCGCAGGCCAAGTACGGCGCCTACAAGATGGCGAAGTCCGCACTGCTCGCGATGTCGCAGTCGCTGGCCACCGAGCTGGGCGATCAGGGCATCCGGGTCAATTCCATTCTGCCCGGCTACATCTGGGGTGGCACGCTGGAGAGCTACTTCAACCACCAGGCGGGCAAGTACGGCACCACCGTTGACGAGATCTACAAGGCCACCGCGGCGGCGTCCGACCTCAAGCGGCTGCCGACCGAGGATGAGGTGGCCTCGGCCATCCTCTTCATGGCCAGCGACCTGTCCAGCGGAATCACGGGCCAGGCGCTCGACGTGAACTGTGGGGAGTACAAGGCCTGATGAACAACCCGGCACGCACCGACGTCGGAACCGTCGACGACCTGCACGCGTCGGCAACCAAGGCCTGCGGTCTCGACGACTTCGGTGTCGACGATGACAACTACCGTGAGGCACTCGGCGTGCTTCTGGAGTCCTTCAGGCGTGACGCCGACCTGACCGAACTCGGCAGCAAGATGAACCGGTTCTTCGTGCGCAACGCGCTCGTCGCCCGGCTGGTGTCCGAGGCGGCATTCGCGCAGTATCCGCAGCACGTCGATGTGCCGATCGAGCGGCCCATCTTCGTCACCGGGCTGCCGCGCACCGGCACCACGGTGATCCACCGCCTGCTCACCGCGGACCCACGCCACCAGGGGCTGGAACTATGGCTCGCGGAGTTCCCGCAGCCCCGGCCACCGCGCGAAACCTGGTCGCAGAACCCGGTGTTCGCCCAGCTGGACGCCCAGTTCAGCAAGGCTCACGCGGAGGACCCGGACTACACGGGCCTGCACTACATGACCGCCGATGAGGTGGAGGAGTGCTGGCAGTTGCTGCGTCAGTCGCTGCACTCGGTGTCCTACGAGACGTTGGCGCACCTGCCCACGTACTCGAAGTGGCTGGCCGGTCAAGACTGGACGAAATCCTATCTGCGGCATCGCAAGAACCTGCAGCTGATCGGTCTCAACGATCCGGAGAAGCGCTGGGTTCTCAAGAATCCGAGCCATCTATTCGCGCTCGACGCGTTGATGCAGACGTACCCGGATGCGCTGGTGGTGCAGTGTCACCGGCCGGCGGAGACCATCATGGCATCCATGTGCTCGTTGGCGCAGCACACCACGGCGGGCTGGTCCAACTCGTTCACCGGCGCCCAGATCGGTGCGGACGCCCTAGAGACATGGTCGCGAGGCCTCAAGCGGTTCAACGATGTTCGGGCCGATCATGACCCGGCTCAGTTCTGCGATGTCGACTACTTCGAGTTCGTCAAGGATCCGGTTGCGGCCGTCGAGGGCATCTATGAGCACTTCGGCATCGGGTTCACCGGCGAGGCTCGCACGGCGATCGTCCACAGTCACGCGGAGAGCCAGAAGGGTCCCCGCGCGCCCAAGCACACTTACTCGCTGTCGGACTACGGGTTGACCGACGAGCAGGTCAAGGAGCGCTTCGCCGGGCTGTAGCCATCACCGGGCTGCCGGCGTGACTGCGCCGCGTTCGAAGACGACGTCGCCCCGCACGATCGTGGCGGCAACCGCGACGTCGTGGAGTTCCTCGTCGGGCACCTCGGCCAGAGTGCGGTCGAGCACCACGAGATCGCCTTGCCGACCGGGCTCGATCACACCGCGTGCATCCTGGCGTGCCGCCCTGGCCGCACCGCTGGTGGCCGCTTCGAACGCCATCCGGACTGACAGGGCCTCCTCCGGCAGGAACGGGCCATCGGTTTCCCCGGGATAGTCGCGGTTTACGGCGACGTGGATCCAGTCCATGGGGTTGGGTGTTGTGACGGGCCAATCGCTGCCGAAGGCCAGCGATACGCCGGCGCGCGCCATGGAGCGGAACTGATACTGAGTGGCGCGAAGCGATTCCGCGAGATAGGGCAGTGTCATCTGCGTCATTTGGGCATCCGACTGCGCCCAGAAGGGCTGAACGTTGGCGATGATGCCGAGCGCCGCCATGCGGTCGATGAGCGCAGAGTTGGTGATCTGCAGATGCGCGATCTGGTGGCGGTGATCGCGGGTGGGTACACCGCGCATGAAGCTCTCGAACACGGTGAGGATCTCGTCGGTCGCCCGGTCACCGATGGCGTGCACGTGAATGTCGAATCCGGCACGGTCGATGTCACGCATGATCGGTGTGAGTTGGGCCGGCTCGAAGAAGGTGAGCCCGGAGTTCGTCTGTGTGTCATCGGTGTACGGCTGCGAGATGGCCGCGGTGAACGTCTCGCAGACGCCGTCGTACATCACCTTCACCCCGTTCAGCGCTAGGTGATCGTTCGGCGCGACCCGTTCGCGGGCCGCAATGAACTCCGGCAGCGCCTGCTCGGGATGCTCGCGGGGGAGCCAGAGGTTGCCGGTCGCCTGCCCGACGATCTCGCCACGCTCCAACGCCGTGAGATAGGTCCCGAAGACGTTGGTGGTGGGGACGAAATCGCCGACGATCGCCTCCTGCCAGCCCGTCACTCCCAGCGCCAACAGGTGCTTCTGGCCCGCCCGCAGGCCGGCCAGGCGGGTCGCCTCGTCCATCGGCGGCATCAGCTCGGAGACCAACTGCATGGCCGACTCGTGCAACAGCCCGACCGCTCGGCCGTCGGCATCGCGCTCGATGCGCCCTCCGGCCGGGTCTGCAGTGCGATCGTCGACGCCGGCTCGAGCCAGCGCCGCGGAGTTCACCCAGGCGCTGTGCCCGTCCTTGTTGGCGAGATATGCCGGGCGTGCTCCGGTGATCGCATCGAGTTCGCCGAGCATGCGGCTGGTGTCCTCGAAGTGATCGAGTGACCACCCGCGACCAATGACCCAGTCGGCGTCGGAGTGTGCACAGTAGTCGGCGATTCGGGCGAGCGCCTCATCGCGAGAGCCAGTGGCAGACAGGTCGCATCGCGCGAGTTCCACGCCCGACTCCACGAGGTGTACGTGTGCGTCGGTGAAGGCGGGGATGACGGAGCGGCCATGCGCATCGAACACCGCGGCGTTGCTCACGGGGCGGTGCGCGGCCATCGGCTCGACTGCCGTTATGGTGCCGTTCGCCACCGAAATGGCATGCAGCCCATCGATACCGAGAAGGGGCAGGTCACAGTTGACGAGGGTGAAATCGGCAACGGTCATGTTTCGACTCTCCAATGAAAAAGGGGTCAGCCGACGAACGTTCGGGTGACGTCGCGTGACGAGGAGCCGCCGGCGCGCAGAATCACGATGACGACCGCCAGCACCAGCAGGGTGCCGACCAGCATCACGGTGGCCATCGCCGCGAGTTCCGGGCGCAGGCCGGCCTTGATCGAGCTGAAAACGTACACCGGCCAGGGCGTGCTGCCGGTGGCCTGTACGAACGCAGAGATGATCGTGTTGTCGAGGCTCAGGGTGAACGCCATCAACCCACCGGCCACGATCGACGGGAGCAACTGAGGCAGCATGATCTGCCGGAAGCCATTCCACTGCGACGCATAGAGATCCGCTGCAGCCTCAGCGAGTGCCGGGTCCAGTGAGCGCACTCGCCCGCGGACGAGGAACGACACCACCGCCGTCGCGAACAACGAGTGTCCGATCGCGAGCCGCAGCACACCGTTCTCCAGCGGCCAGATTCCCGCATCGATGACCAGCGAGGTGAGCCATGGCAGCAGCGACACGGCCTGCACGATCTCGGGTGTCACCAGCACCAGGCCGATGACGCCGACGATGACCGACGTGACCGCACCGCGGCGCATACCGATCCCGATGCCGAGGAAGGTGCCAAGCAGCGTGGCGATCAGCGTCGCGAGGATCCCGGCCTGGATGGAGACGACGACCGAGTCGAGGATCGCGGAATTGTTGAACGCGCCCTGATAGGCGTCAATGCCTGCGCCCTCCCACGCGCCGAGCAGCCGGCCCGTGTTGAACGAGTACACGACGATCACGAGGATGGGCGCGAACAGAAAGCACAGCACCCCTACGCCCACCACGAGCAGCGCCCGATCGATTGCCGAACGGTTGTTCCTCACGAGGCGGTTCCCCCAATGCCAGCGGTTTCCACGGCGAGTCTGTTGTGCCGGCGCGAGATGCGCATTGCCACCAATCCGGCGACGCCGATGAGCGCGATTGTCAACAGGGTGATCAGGATCAGCATGACCGACATGGCCGATCCGAGCGCCCAGTTCTGACCCTGCTGGAACTGGCCGGCGATCATCTGCCCGACCATGTTGCCGCGCGCGCCGCCGAGCACCGACGCGGTGATGTAGTCACCCATCAGCGGGATGAACACCAACAGCACCCCGGAGATGATTCCCGGACTCGCCAGCGGCAACGTCACCTGACGGAAGGTCGCCCATCGTCCGGCTCCCAGATCCGTACTCGCCTCTCGCAGTGCCGGACTCATGCGCTCCAGTGCGACGAAGATCGGCAGGATCATCAGCGGCAGATAGTTGTAGACGACGCCGAGTTGCACGGCCTGCTTGGTGTAGAGCATCGAGAACGCGCCGTCGACCAGGCCCATGGACCGCAGCAGCCGGGTCGCCGGGCCCTCGGGCGCCAGGATGATCTGCCAGCCGATGGTGCGGACCAGGAAGTTCGTCCAATACGGGATGAACACCAACGCCAGCACCACATACCGCCAGCGCGTCGACACCTTGATCGCCAACCAGTACGCGAACGGCAGGCCGAGTGCCAGACAGATCGCCGTGCCCAGCACCGCGATCTGGAGCGTGTTCACGAAGGTCGCCAGGAAGGAGCCGCTGAGCGCCTCCTGATACCGGCCAAGGGACAGTGTGTCATTGGCGTGCGTGGCGTACAGGCTGGGCTTGTGGCCCAGGCTGTACCACACGACCACCAGGATGGGGACGACGAAGAACAACGCGAACCACAGCGCGCCGGGAATGGCGAGAGCGGTGAAGAGACCGCCGCCACGCAGACGACGGCGCGTGGCAGTCAGCAGGCCAGTCATCAGCCCCCCGCTCGGGCTTTCATCTCGCTGACGATGTCCATCCGCACCTGCTGCGCGTCGTTGATGACACCGGTGTACATGCGTGTCTTCTGCTCCGCGGTCGGGAAGATCATGTCGAGCAGTTCGGCGTTCTCGGAAACGAGTCGTTCCTGAGTGCCGGTGACGCCGGTGCCGTACCCGACGAACTCGGTGTTGCGTGCCGCCTGGTCCACGCCCAGCGAGTAGTTGATGAACTCGTATGCGGCATCACGGTTCGGTGCATCCTTGACGATGGCCCAGTTGTCCATCCACAGGTTGGTCTGTGGGGTCGGCAGGACCCACTTCCAGCGCTCTGGCGTTGGGCTGGACAGGATTCCGCGCCTGGCGTCGCCGTTCCAGCTGTGCATGAGAACCTGCGTGCCCTGCGGGATCGCGCTACTGCCGGGTGACGAGTCGAACGACGAGATGCACGGGGCGAGTTCGTCGACGAGGAATGTGCGGATCTGGTCGAGTTGGGCCGGATCGGTGGTGCTCTGATCCCAACCCCGGGCGAAGCAGAGGATCGCTGCGATCTCGCCGGGATCGTCGACGAGCGAGGTCCTGCCCTTGGCCTCGCCCTTGGCGGCGGAGATGAAGTCGTCCCACGAGGTGAGTTCCCGTTTGATGACCGTGGTGTCGTAGACGAACCCCGTTGTGCCCCAGAACTTGCAGACGGAGTGGGTGTTGTCGGGATCCCACTTCTGATTGCGGAAGGCGCCGTCGATGTTGGTGACATTGGGCAGCCGCGACATGTCGAGCGTCTCCAGCAGGCCGTTCTCGGCCATCTGCGGGATGAAGACGCCGGTGGGGATGACGATGTCGTATCCGCTGGTCCCGCGTGCTGCAACGAGTTTCGCGATCATCTCCTCATTGGAGGAGTAGGCGTCGATCTTGACCGGCTTACCGAAGCCCGACACGTTCTCGTCGGCGTCGTATCCGGCCCAGGAGTAGACGCGCAGGTCGCCCGATGCGGCCGACCCTCCGGGCTTTGAGCACGCGGCGAGTGCGACCGCGGCACTGACGCCGGCGACGCCGCCAAGGAACAGGCGCCGACTGATCGCAGCCTCGCGGCCCTTGGGCACGAGCAATCTGGGCGCTCGGTTCAGTGTCATCTCAATTACCCTTCGTGAGTGCCGGTTCGGGCGTCGTCGCCTGAGCCGTCGGTGAATTGGCCGGGAAGGCCGCGACCGCTGTGTCTGCCCAGGAGCAGGTCACCGTGTCGCCCACGACGATGCTCTCGTCGATGTCTCGGCGCGGAACTCGCGCGATGATCTCCTGGCGCGCAGCCGAGTGCAGCACGTACTGCACGACGTCGCCGAGATAGCTACGGGCGACCACCGATGTTCCGATGGTGTCGCTGTCGGTGGGATGCTCCCCGGCGCGCAGACGCACGGCTTCGGGCCGCACCGCGAGTGTGACCGGCTCCCCGGCCACGAGCCCGTCCGGCGCCTGGGTCAGGCTGAAGCGCGTGCCGTCGGCAGTCGCGAACCGTCGATCGGTGTCGACGGCGCCCTCGAAGAAGTTCTGCTGGCCGACGAACCCGGCGACGAACCTGGTCGCCGGTCGCGTGTAGACGGCGTCCGGGGCATCCAACTGCTCGATTCGGCCATCGTTCATGATCGCGATGCGGTCGCTCATGGCCAGGGCCTCGTGCTGGTCGTGGGTCACGAACAGGAATGTGGTGTTGAGCCGATGCTGGATGAGTTGCAGCTCGATCTGCATCTGTTCGCGCAGTTGACGATCGAGCGCCGCGAGGGGTTCGTCGAGCAGCAGTACCTGGGGGCGATTGACGAGAGCACGGGCGAGGGCTACCCGCTGCTGCTGTCCGCCCGATAGCTGGGCTGGTCGCCGGTCCGCGAGCGGGGTGAGGCGTACCAGGTCCAGGGCATCGGTGACGCGGTCTTCGATCTCGCTCTTGGCGACCTTGCGCTGCCGCAGGCCGTAGGCGATGTTGCCTGCGACGCTCAGGTGCGGGAAGAGCGCATATGACTGGAACACGGTGTTGACGTCGCGCTTGTTCGCTGGGGTGTCTCGGACCGAGACACCACCGAGTCGGATGTCGCCCGCGTCGACCGATTCGAATCCGGCAATCATCCGAAGCGTCGTGGTCTTACCGCATCCCGATGGGCCGAGTAGCGAGACGAATTCGCCGGGGCGCAGCGTCAGGTCGATACCCTTGACAACGGTGTTGTCCCCGTAGCGCTTTGTGAGACTTCTCAGTTCGAGGGCGCCGCTGGCATGCGTGTCGGTCATTTCTCCTCAATTCGCTCATCGGCGGCAAATGGTGCGCCGTCCAGCCACGTGACCACGCGATCGATGATGTGTCCCGGTGTCATGGAGATGTCCACCCGGAGACCGTGCTCGTCGTCGCGCAATGGTTCGAGGGCGCCGAGCTGAGACTCCAACAGTGTCGACGGCATGTATTCATGGGTGCGTTCGCTCAGTCGATGGGCGATCAGCGATGCCGTGCCGTCCAGGTGGACGAATACGACCGTGGGCGCGAAGGACCGTATGCGATCTCGATACTTCGCCTTCAGCGAGGAACACGCGAGGACCGGTGACGCACCGAGTCGCACCTCTCGTTCGATCGCTTGCCCGGCTCGGGTGAGCCACGGCGCACGGTCTTCGTCGGTGAGCGGTATGCCACGCGCCATCTTGGTCTTACTGGGCTCATCGTGTAGATCGTCGGCGTCGATGAACGGCTCATTCAGCCGTGTGGCCAGGCCCATGCCGACCGTGGTCTTCCCTGTGCCGGAGACCCCCATGGCGACTATCGGGGGAACGCGTCGAACTCTCGACACTGGTGATCCCACTTCACTCCATCCTCTTGCCACTGTGCTTGCAGTCACACTATCGCCTAATAGGCATACGAATGCAACCAAATAGTCGACATCGTATGTCTTCAACCACAGTGGCCTGGCTATGACAGGATGTATGGGTGGACGGGGACGCGATAGTCGGTGCATTGCATGAGAGTCTGTTGACCGCGCTCGGCACCGCGATCGTGTCCGGGCAGTACGCGTCCGGGCATGTGCTCACTCTCGATCGGGTGGGTGCGGAGCACGGTGTGTCGCGCAGTGTTGCCCGTGAGGCAATCCGGGTTCTGGAGTCGATGGGCATGATTGAGTCGCGTCGGCGCGTCGGCATCACGATTCAGCCACCCGAGAAGTGGAATGTATTCGACCCCAGGATGATTCGCTGGCGTCTCGGATCAGGCGACCGGGCAGCGCAGTTGGTGTCGCTATCTGAACTGCGCCGCGGTGTCGAACCGACCGCGGCGGCGTTGGCCGCCCGACGGGCCGATCCGCACCAGTGCCGGACCATGGCGGCAGCGGTATCAGACATGGTCATGCACGGCCGTTCAGGTGATCTTGAAGCGTATCTCCTGGCGGACAAGGCCTTTCATCAAACACTGCTTGAAGCCAGCGGTAACGAGATGCTACGGGCGCTCAACGGCGTGATTGCTGAGGTGCTCACTGGTCGCACCCACCACGGCATGATGCCGGAGAGGCCCAACCCGGCCGCCATCGAGTTGCACGATGAGGTCGCGCGAGCGATACGGCTGGGTGATGAGGCGGGCGCCGAGCGCGCTATGCGGGCGATCATCGATGAGGCGGCGGCCGCTGTCGGTGACGGCCTCGAGTAGTGGGCGTTCCCGTCCCGGTGGGTCCGACCGCATACAGATCACGCGGTCAGATTGGCGAGTGCCTCAATGCGATCCAGCGCGTTCCGAGCCAGTGCCAACACGTCATAACCGTTGACGGGTCCGCATGTGGAGATGCCCACGGCGGCATTGTGCGCGGCGACGTACGCGCTGTCGCAGGCCCAGTCGGTGGCGGTGAGGGACCACAGCACAATGTCGGGTGAACCGGATTCCACCGGGGGCCCCAGCCTGAAGACGTAGGTGCGGTCGCGCATGGTGGTGACCCGCAGGGGCGTTTCCCGACACGATTCGAGGGTTCTCCGCGTCCGGTCGAGTGCGTCGCGTGCGTCGAAGTCGGCCGGGTAGACGCCGGCCATCTCCTCGATGACCACCCCGTGGCCTGCGGCATCGGACCAGTGCCCACCATCGGTTGCGGCCGGATCGAGGTCAAAGATGAAGGGCGGGTCCACTTCCCGGGCTATCCCACTGCACTGCTGCGGTTCGACGGTGGCGAACAGATTGCCATCGACATCCCCGACACTCGGGCTCAACAAGTCACGGACCTGTCCGGCGGTGATGGGTGCGACCGCTGGCTCGGCCTGTGGCCGCGCAGTGTCGACGACCTGCGTGCAGCCGGTGAGAACGGCGCCGAACACGAGCACCAGTCCCGGTTTCCACATGGCCAGGACAGTAGGCGCTCAGCCGTCGCCGGGGGAGGGGGCAGAGGACACTTCCTCCAGGCAACCCTCGGCCACCGCGTGCTTGATGCTGTCCGACAGTCGTGGGCACGATCGGCTGCGACTGCTGTCGCCACCGCCGGCGCGAATCTCGGAGAACACGGCGCACCGGGTCGAGGCGTCCGAGTTCCACTGCACCGTGGTTTGGCTGGGGCCGAGCTTCTTCACCGCGACAGTGGCGTGGCAGAACCGGCAGTCGACCGGAACGAGACCTGCCGTGAGGTAACGCTCCCGGTCCTGGCGGCTGGCCTCGCGGATGGCTGCGGCGCGCGCCGGGTCGGCCGCGAAGTCAGGTGCCTTCGACCACGACCCGCTCGCCCGGCCCTCACCCGTCGGGTGGTCGGCGCCGTGCTCGTCGTCGTGGCCGTGCTCGTCGTCGTGGCCGCTGAGCTGCAGCATCGAGCGGGCCAGGCGGTCTACGTCTGGTGCCTGGGTCCGCTCATCACTGGCCGTCATGGCTTGTCCTCTGCTCTTCGCGAGCGCTTATCGGGTGGCTTGCTCTGGCGCTTCCTGCTGTTCGGCCTGCAGTGCCAGATTCTCCTCGACCTGCACCTGCCACTTCTCAATGGCAGCCGTGGTGTCGACCTCGGTCTCGAAGCGGTCGGTCATATCGGCGGTGACATCCGCTGCGTCCACGTAGAACTGCTGATACCAGCGACGCATCTGGTAGACCGCGCCGTCCTCCTCGACGAGCAGCGGGTTGTCGATGCGCGTCTTGTGCTTCCAGATCTCGACGTCCTGCAGGAACCCCTTGCTGACACCCTCGGTGAACACTCGGGCCAGCTTGTCGGTGGTCTTCTCGTCCAAGCCCTTGGGCTTCTCGACGATGACGCCCCACTGCAGCACGAACGAGTCCTGGCTGACCGGGTAGTGGCAGTTGATCAGGATGGACTCGGCCTTGAAACCGCCGTAGTTGTTGTGCAGCCAGTTGATCATGAACGACGGGCCGAAGTAGCTGGCCTCCGAGTCCAGGTGCGCCTCACCGTAAGTGGTGCCCATATCGCTGATGTCCGGGCGGCCGACGTTGTGCAGGTACTGGCTGGCGATGTGGCCCTCGAACACGTTCTTGAAGTACGTCGGCATGCCGTAGTGGATGTAGAAGAAGTGCGCCATGTCGGTGACGTTGTCGATGATCTCGCGGCAGTTGGAGCCCTCGATCAGCATCGTGTTCCACCGCCAGTCGGTCCACTCGTCGCTGTCGAACTCCGGGATCTCGGGAATGCGCACCTCGGGCTGCGGCGGGTTGCCCTCGACGTCGTGCCAGACGAACAACAGGCCACCGCGAACATCGGTCTCCCAAGCGCGGGTGCGGGCCAGGCGCGGCGTGCGCTTGGCGTAGGGCACCAGCTTGCACTTGCCGTCGCCGCCCCAGCGCCAGTCGTGGAACGGGCAGGCGACCTCGTCACCCTTGATGGTGCCCTGGGACAGGTTGCCGCCCATGTGTCGGCAGTACCCGTCGAGGACCTTGAGATCGCCGTTAGAGTCGGCGAAGACCACCAGCATCGTGCCGAAGATCTCGATGCCGTGCGGCTTGCCGTCCAGGAAATCCTTCACCGGTCCGAGGCAATGCCAGCCACGCGCGAACCGTTCCGGCAGCGCGCCGGTGTCGATCTCGCGTATACCTGCAGTTTCTGTACTCACGGTGGGCCTCCCGTTTCTGAGCTTCTAACTAGAACACGTTACAGTTTTTCACCCCGGGAGCGCAATGTGAGCAGGTAGACGGGCTCTTCTGCGAGCGCTCATCGCCAGCCAACAGTGTCTACCACGCGGTATATGTAGGTGATGCCGCTGTATTCATTCGAGGGACGGTCCCCAGTGATCGATCCGAGCGCGTTCGTCGCACCCACCGCGACGCTGGTCGGGGACGTTCACGTCGAGGCGGGTGCGTCCGTGTGGTTCAACGCGGTCCTGCGCGCGGACTTCGCCCCCATCATTATCCGCAAGGGCGCCAACGTGCAGGACTGCAGCGTTCTGCACGCACCGCCGGGCATCCCCACTGATATCGGGCCCGGCGCGACCATCGCGCACAGCTGTGTCATTCACGGTGTGAACGTCGGCCCCGAGGCGGTGATCGCCAACCACGCGACGGTGCTCGACGGAGCGGTCATTGGACGGCGCAGCCTGATCGCGGCGCACTCGCTGGTCGTCGGCGGCACCAAGATCCCCGACGAGGTGTTCGTCATGGGTGCGCCCGCCAAGGTTCGTGGACCGATCGCGGGGACCGGCGCGCAGATGTGGGTGGACACCAACCCGGGCGCCTATCAGGACCTTGCCCGGCGGTATCAGTCCGGGCTGGAGCTCATCGCCGAGATCTGACGCGTCTGCCAATACCGCAGGTTCGCAGCGCCAAACATCCCTGGATTCATCCTGATTGCAACGCTCCCGCAGTCCGGTGCGTGATGCCACTCTGTCCACTGCCAAGCGGCGTGCGATGGCGCATGCCCGGCACGCGGGGGGCCGCTCGTTTCATCTGGTCCAGGAGGCTGTGTGTTCCACCCGTCCAACTTGTCACCCGGTATCGGCTTCGCGCTGATGCTGGGGCTCGGTGCCTTCATGTTCGTGGTGGCCTTCACGGTCCGCACAATGGTCAAGAACACCCACGACTTCGTCATCGCCGATCGCCGCATCGGGTTCGGCTTCGGTGTCGGCTCCGTGATCGCGGTCTGGACCTGGTCGATGGCCGTGATGATGTCGTCGGCGCAGGCATTCACCTTCGGCATCTCAGGTCTCATCTGGTTCGTCGTGCCCAACGGTCTCGCGGTGATGGCGATGGTGCCCTTCGCACTTCGGCTTCGACGCCAGATGCCCGCCGGCTACACCATTGTCGAGTTCATCCGCGCACGTTTCCAGAACAAGCCGGCGACGACCGTGATGCTGGTCGCGATGCTGCTCGGACTGCTCGCTGAGATCTTCATCAACCTCTTCGGGGTCGTCCTGGTGATGGGCGTGGTGTTCGACATCAACCCCACCGTCGTGCTGATCGTCACGCTCGCGACGGTGACGGTGTACTCGTACTTCGGCGGGCTGTGGACCTCGGCGATCACCGCCACCTTCAACACCATGCTCATCACCATCCCCGCCGCCGTCGTGGTCCTCTTCGTCCTGCAGAAGGTCGGCGGACCCGACGTGGTCTTCCAGCGGGTCGACGCCGCCGGACCCGACACGCTCAACGCCTTCAGTCCCGCCGCCGCCGCGGGTTTCGGAATCTCGCTGGCGCTAGGGCTTCTCGCGTCCACCATGGCCGACCAGACGTTCTGGCAGAAGGCGTGGGCTCTCAAGCCGGCATCGATGGGCCGCACGTTCGTGTGGGCGGGCCTGTGGTTCTACCCGATCCCGATCGTGATGGGTCTGCTTGGTCTCGTCGGGCTGGCCTTCGGCCTCCAGACATCCGATCTGGGCGCCGCGGGATCCGGTGGTGTCGGGCCATACGTCGTGAGCAACCTGGGCCTGCCGATCATCCTGGTGGCGCTCTACGTGTTGATCATCCTCAACGCGTGCTACTCCACCATCGACGGCGCCTTCTCGGCCCTCTCCTCAGTTGTCGCCGTCGACATCCTCAAGCCAAGCAATCCGAACATCTCCCAGAAGTCGCTGTTCCGCTACACCAAGGCATCGATCATCATCGCCGGCGTGGTCGGCGGGGTCGTCGTCAGCTCGGGCATCGACTACGTCGAGCTAGTCAACACCGTCTACTTCATCAAGGCCGCGCTGATAGTCCCGCTCGGCCTGGCCATCTTCTGGCGCCGCATGACGTCGACGGCGTTCGTCGCCAGCCTGGTGCTGGCCATCGCCATCGGCTACCCAGTACGCGAATTCGTCGGCGAACTGCCGGGAATCATTACCTTGGAGGCGATCTCACTCGTGGCTGCCGTCGGTATCAGCCTGTTGTCGAAACAGTCATTCGACTTCGCGTCGCTGCGGGATCGCGGTGAGGCGCTGACCGAGGGCCGTGCGCCGGCGGTCAAGGTCGACAGGGCCGCGGATCCGGACCCGGTCCGATGATTGCCTTCTGGATAACCGTCGTCATCGCGGTGGTGGTGGCCATCGTCTACGTCACGCTCGCAGTGCAGTCCTTCCTCCGGGTACGCCGAGACGTGCTGGCACTGGCCGCATCCGGCGAGACCGCACAGATCGACACGACCGGACTGGACGACGATGGCACCGGGTTCGCGTGGAAGGCGCTGGGCGCCGTTGTCGTGTCAACATCTGTCATCGTGCTGCTCGGTGTGAGCCCCGTGTTCTGGTACCTGCCGGTGATCCTGGCCATCGGAACGGCCGTCGCCGTCATCGCAGCGTTCATCATCGACTCCAGGAGCGCGGAATGACCAACTCCAAGAACACGAAGACCAAAGCGCACCTGCTTGGCTTCGTTCAGCACGGGGTGATGAACCACGCATCGACGATGTGGGCGCATCCGCGCGACAAGGTCGGCTACCACTGGTCGCGCCCGGAGTACTGGCGCGATCTCGGCCGCATCATGGAGCGCGGCCTGTTCGACGCGATGTTCATCGCCGACGAGCTGGCGCCCTACACCACCTACAAGGGCAATTCGGATCCCGTGGTGAAGTTCGCGGGCCAGTGTCCGGTCCACGAACCGGCGAGCGTGGTGCCGATCGTCGGCGCGTTCACCAAGAATCTCGGCATCGGCATCACGCTGTCCACATCCTTTGTGCCGCCGTACATGATGGCCCGCCAGCTGTCGACACTTGATCACCTCACCGGCGGCCGGGTCGGGTGGAACATCGTCACGTCGTACTCCAAGAGCGAGTTCCAGGCGATGGGCAAGGAGAACCTCACCCCGCGTGACAAGCGCTACGAGGTCGTCGAGGAGTACATGCAACTGCTGTACCAGCTGTGGGACTCCTGGGATGACGATGCGATCGTCTACGACCGCGCCAACGGGATCTTCGCCGACCCCGCCAAGGTGCGGGAGGTCGACTTCCAGGGCGAGTTCTTCCAGTCGAAGGGCAGGCACTTCGTCGCGCCCTCGCCGCAGAAGCGCCCGGTGCTGTGGCAGGCCGGGTCATCCGATCAGGGTCGCGAGTTCGCCTCCAAGCACGCCGAATCGGTGTTCGGCATCTTCCCGACGCCCAAGAGCATGCGGGCCTACGCCGACGATATCCGCACCCGCGCAGACGATCACGGTCGCGACCCGCAGTCGGTGAAGCTCATCTACGGGCTGCAGACCATCATCGATCGCGACAAGTCCCGTGCCAACGACAAGTACGCGGAGTTCGTCGAGAACGTCCAGATCGAGAGCGCCCTCGGAATCCTCTCCGGCCACACCGGTTTCGACTTCTCGACGCTGAATCTCGACGATAACGTGGTGGACGCCGACGTGCAGGGCATCCGCGGCCTGTTCGACGCCATCCTGGAGGCCAAGGACGGCGCACCGGTCACGGTGCGCGAGGCCGCCCAGATCTACGGCACCTCGATGGGTGCGCCGGTCGCGGTGGGAACGCCGCAGGACGTGGCCGACCAGATGGAGCACTACCTCGACGAGGGCGGCTGCAACGGCTTCATGATGCTGGCCACCGACACCCCGGGCTGCTTCAACGACATGACCGAACTGCTGGTGCCCGAGCTGCAGCGCCGCGGCCGCTACCGCACCCGCTATCCCGGGACCACGCTGCGCGAGAGCCTGCAGGAGTACTGATCAGCGCACGCACTCGCAAGGCACATTTCCTCGCCTTCATGCAGCACGGTGTCAGCAGTCACTCGGTGGGCATGTGGCGCCATCCGCAGGACAAGGTCGGGTGGGACTACGCGTCGCCGCCGTACTGGCAGCACCTGGCCCGGACCTTGGAGCGGGGCCTGTTCGACGCAGTCTTCCTGGCCGACGAACTGGCACCGTACAACTCGTATGAGGACAGTTCGGACGCGACGGTCCGCTACGCGGTGCAGGCTCCGACGCACGAGCCCGCGGCGCTGACGCCCATCATCACCGGAGCCACCGAGCACCTCGGGGTGGGCATCACGCTGTCCACGGCGTTCGAGCACCCGTACTCGATGGCGCGTCGTCTCTCCACATTCGATCACCTGTCCGGTGGGCGGGTGGCGTGGAACATCGTCGGCTCGTACTCGCCGTCGGAGTTCGCCGCCTACGGCCAGGACATGCCCGATCGATCGACGCGCTATGAGCGCATCGAGGAGTACGTCGACCTGTGCTGTCGGCTCTGGGACTCCTGGCAGCCCGACGCCGTCGTCGCCGACCGGGAGTCGGGCATCTACGCGCACCCGGAGAAGGTCGCCGAGGTGGTCTTCGAGGGCAAGTACTTCCGTTGCCGGGCACGGCACTTCGTGGCACCGTCGCCGCAGGGCAGGCCGGTGCTGTGGCAGGCGGGGGCCAGTGAACAGGGGCGCCGGTTCGCCGCCGCCACGGCCGAGGCCATCTTCTCGATCCAGCCGACGGTGGCCTCGATGCGTGCCTACTCCGACGATATCCGCGGGCGGGTGGCTGCGGCGGGCCGCGACCCGGAGGCGGTCAAGCTCTACTACGGCGCGCAGGTCATCATCGGCGCGACGGAGTCCCAAGCTCGGGAGAGGGCCGAGTACCTGCGGTCGCTGCTGCGGCCGGAGGCATCGCTGGCGATGCTGTCCGGCCAACTGGGCGTGGACTTCTCGAAGTTCGACCCGGAGGCGCCTCTGCAGGACATCCCGGTGCCCGGCATTCAGGGTGTCAAGGACGCGCTGGTCGCCACCGGGGCCGGTGAGGCGGTGACGGTCGCCGAGGCCGCCGACATCTACGCGTTCCGGTTCTCCATGCCCCAGGTCATCGGCACTCCGGAGTCCGTCGCCGACCAGCTCGAGGTGTTCCTCGACGACGGCGGTGCCGACGGCTTCATGCTCCTGGCCACCCACACACCCGGGTGCTTCGAGGAGTTCGTCGACCTCGTCGTCCCCGAGCTGCAGCGACGCGGTCGGTACCGTACGCGCTATCCGGGAAACACGCTGCGCGCCAATATCCTCGGTGACTAGCGGCGCAGGTCAGTCGAGCTTGCGTGCGCTTGCCGTGGCCTTGTCCAGCTCCCAATACGCCCGTAGCGCGACCATCTGGCCGTCGCCGTTGACCCGGTAGGTGAACACGCCCTCGGCGGTGACCTCGTATCCGCTGGATCGGATCACGATGCTGCCGACGTTGGCTTCCTCGTCACCGCAGATGTAGGTCTTCTCGAAGTTGAACGTCAGCTCGCTCGGGGCGATCGCCATGTCGTAGAACTTCGCGATCGCCTCCTTACCCCGGTGGCCCTTGCCCTCGGGGTCGAAGTGCGACGGCCCGATCGGATCCTCGACGACAGCGTCGTCGGCGAACACCGACAGCCAGGCCTCCTTGTCGTGGGCCATGGCCGCCTCGCGGGAACGCTTGCCCGCGAGGTGAACCGGCGCCACGTCGCTCACTTCGAGACCGGCTTGTCGGCCGACACCACCCACATCGAGTAGTACTGGGAGCCGCCGCCGTACGCGTGACCGAGGGCCTTTCGGGCACCCTGGACCTGGTGGTCACCCGCCTTGCCCATGACCTGGATCGCCGATTCGGCGAAGCGGATCATTCCGGATGCGCCGATCGGATTCGAGGACAGCACGCCGCCCGAGGCGTTGAACGGGATCTTGCCGCCGATTGCGGTCTCGCCGGCCTCGGTGAGCTTCCAGCCCTCACCCTCGGCGGCGAAGCCGAGGTTCTCCAGCCACATCGGCTCGAACCAGGAGAACGGCACGTAGACCTCGGCGACGTCGATCTCGTCGATCGGGCTGGTGATACCCGCGTCCCGCCACAGGGCGGCCGCGGCATCGCGACCGGCCTGCGGGTTGACCTGGTCGCGACCCGAGTAGGCCAGCGGCTCGGTGCGCAGCGCGGTGGCGTGGACCCACGCCACCGGATGGCCGTCGGCGACGCGGCGATCCGCGATCTCCTCGTTGCCGATAACCATTGCGCAGGCGCCGTCGCTGGACGGGCACGTCTCGTCGAAGCGAATCGGATCCCACAGCATCTGCGATGCCATCACCTTGTCCAGGGTGATGTCGGGCTGATGCAGGTGCGCCAGTGGATTCTTGGCGCCGTTGAGGCGGTCCTTCACCGCGACCATCGCCCCGATGTGGCTTGGTGCGCCGGAGCGCCGAATGTAGGACCGCACGTGGGGTGCGAAGTAGCCGCCCGCGCCCGCGCCGACGGGCTTGGTGAACGGCACCGGAATGCTCAACGCCCACATGGCGTTCGACTCGGACTGCTTCTCCCACGCCATGGTCAGCACGCGCTTGTACTTGCCCGACTGCACCAGGCTGGCGGCCACGATCGCCGTCGACCCGCCCACCGACCCGGCGGTGTGCACCCGGATGAGTGGCTTACCCGTCGCGCCGACTGCGTCAGCCATGAACAGTTCGGGCATCATGACGCCCTCGAAGAAGTCGGGCGCCTTGCCGACCACCACTGCGTCGATGTCGTCGAACGTCGAACCGGAGTCCTGCAGCGCCCTGTCGATAGCCTCGCGGACCAGCCCGTTCATCGACACGTCTTGACGCTTGGCGACGTACTTGGTCTGCCCGGTGCCCAGGACCGCGGCGTTCCGACCGGCCATCAGTTGTCCTTCCCTTCCATCACGGCAACCAGGTTCTGTTGCAGCGCAGCGCCACTCGTGGCATGCGCCAGCACCCGACCCGCTGAACCGTCGAAGATGTGCCGAGCGGCGAAGCCGATGCGTTCCAGACCGGCGACGAACATCGGATTGGCCGCCAACGCCCCACCGGACGGGTTGACCACGGTGTTCGAACCGAGCCCGATGGCCTCGGTGAGGATCAACTGCTGATGGCTGAACGGCGCGTGCAGCTCCGCCACCTCGATCGAGCCCGCATCGCCTCCGGTCGCGGCGGCAGCAGAGGCCGCCGTCGACGTCGAGACCGTCAGGTCGCGTGCCCCGAGCACCGGTGTCTCGATGCGGTGCTCAATGCCGGTGATCCAGGCCGGCCGCTCGCGGAGTTCGCGGGCCCGATCGCCTGCGGCGAGCACTATCGCGGCCGCACCGTCGGTGATGGGCGCGATGTCATGGCGGCGCAGCGGATCGGCGAAGTACGGCCGGGCCAGCAGCTCATCGATGCTCTTGGCGGACTTCTCCGAATCGGTGCGCTCGGAGACGGCGAAGGAGTCAAGCGCCACCTGCGCCATCTGCTCGGCGGTCCACTTGCCGGCGTCCAGGCCGAAGCGGGCCTGCAGGCCCGCCATCGACACCGAGTCGGGCCACAGCGGCGCCAGGGAGTACGGGTCGGTCTGCAGGGCCAGAATCCGGCGCAGGACGCCGGCACTGGACTTGCCGAAGCCGTACACCAGTGCGGTGTCCACCTGGCCGGTCAGCAGTTTGATGTAGGCCTCGTACAGCGCCCAGGCTGCGTCCATCTCGACGTGTGACTCGTTGATCGGGGGTACCGCACCGATCGAGTCGATCGCCGAGATGAACGAGAACGCCCGACCGGCAAGGTAATCCGAGGAGCCCGAGCACCAGAACCCGATATCGGTCTGTTTGATGCCCAGCTCCGCGTACAGCTCGGCGAAGCACGGCATCAGCATCTCGACGCCGTTGGTGGTGCCTTCGGTGCGGCGCACATGCGGAGCATGCGCAAAACCGACCACCGCGACATTGCGATCCGTCATCTTGTTCAACCGCCCTTAGAGGTGGTGCTTGTAGGTGTCGTAGTCGGCGTCGGGCTCACCCGTCGGCCGGAAGTACTCGATGTTGTCGATGCCAAGGCCCCACTCATCGCGGGGCCGCCACACGGCCTCCACCCGCATGCCCATCCGCACGTCCGCGGCATCGATCTCGAGGATCAGGTGCAGGAACGGGATGTCGGCACCGTCCAGCAGGACGTAGGCCGCGACGTACGGCGGCTTGATGCGCTGGCCGGCGAACGGGATGTTGATGATGGCGAACGTCGTCACCGTGCCACGGTCGGGCAGCTCGACGAACTGATCGAGTGCCTGGCCAGTCCCCGGATCCGCCTCCTTGGGCGGGAAGTACACCTTGCCGTCGTCCCCGGAGCGGGCCCCGAGCAGCTTGCCCTCCTCGAGCCCACGCAGGAACGTGCTCTCGGGAAGGGATGCAGTGTGCTGGATCTCGAGGTTGCTCGGGCAGACGAGCATGGTGACCGGGTCCCGGTCATCGGCTGCGTCGGGGACCTCCTCGGCGTCCTCACCGAGTTCGAAGTACGCGATGTCGGTGATGGCACCGATCGGCTCGTCGGCCCAGTGCACGTGCACCCTGGCGCCGGTGCTGATCGCGTCGGGCGTCCCGGCGTCGACCGCGTGCAGCAGCGGGGTGTCGGCTCCGTCGAGTGTGATCAGTGCCCAGGCGAACGGACGGCGCAGCGGCTGCCCCTCCAGCGGGTTGGGCTGCCACGTCCACGACACCACCGTTCCGACGCTGGCCACCGGAACGACCTCGTTCAGGGGCGCGTAGGTGACCGGGTCATACTCAGCAGGAGGTACGTGCACCCGGCCATCCGAGCCGCGCACACCGACGACATGTCGGCCGCGTAGTTCGGTGAAGAAACGACCGAGTACCGGACCTACTGAACGGGTGTAGTCGAATGACAGCTTCAGGGGAGCCGAAAGTGGAGACTCGTGGCCGTCGATCTGGGCCGGACTGCTTTGGCTGGCGCTCACGGCATCGAGTAGAACAGGTTCTAACAATCGTCGCAAGGACGGGCTCACCAGCCCGGGAAGGTTGGCTCTCATGAAGTTGGGTCTGCAGCTGGGATATTGGGGCGCGCAGCCCCCGACGAACCACGCGGAACTGGTGGCCACCGCCGAGGAATCGGGCTTCGACACGGTCTTCACCGCGGAGGCCTGGGGGTCCGACGCCTACACACCACTGGCGTGGTGGGGACGCGAGACCACCCGCATGCGGCTCGGAACCTCGGTCATCCAGTTGTCGGCGCGCACGCCGACGGCGTGCGCCATGGCCGCGCTGACGCTGGATCACCTCTCCGGGGGCAGGCACATCCTCGGTCTCGGGGTGTCGGGCCCGCAGGTCGTCGAGGGTTGGTACGGGGCGAAGTTCCCCAAGCCACTGGCCCGCACCCGCGAGTACGTCGACATCCTGCGCCAGGTGTGGGCGCGCGAGGCCCCGGTGCACAGCGACGGCCCGCACTACCCCCTGCCGCTGACGGGTGAGGGCACCACGGGGCTTGGTAAGAACCTCAAGCCGATAACGCATCCGCTGCGCGCCGACATCCCCGTCATGCTCGGCGCCGAGGGGCCCAAGAACGTGGCGCTGGCCGCCGAGATCTGCGACGGCTGGCTGCCGATCTTCTACAGTCCGCGCATCGCCGACATGTACAACGAGTGGCTCGATGAGGGCTTCGCGCGGCCCGGTGCCCGGCACACCCGCGAGACCTTCGAGATCTGCGCGACAGCGCAGGTGGTCGTGACCGACGACCGGGCCGGTGTCATGGAGCTGATGAAGCCGCACCTGGCGCTCTACATGGGCGGCATGGGGGCTGAGGACACCAACTTCCACGCCGACGTCTACCGCCGAATGGGCTATTCGGAGGTCGTCGACGAGGTGACCGCCCTGTTCCGCAGCAATCGCAAGGACCAGGCCGCGTCGGTCATCCCCGACGAACTCGTCGACGACTCGGCGATCGTGGGCAACCTCGACTACGTCAAGGAGCAGATCAAGGCGTGGGAGGCCTCTGGCGTCACCATGATGGTCGTCGGTGCCCGCTCACCCGAGCAGATTCGGGACCTCGCCGCGCTGGTCTAGTAGACACTTTCTTGCAGTTGTCTAGAACACGTTCTAGATTTGGCGTGTGACCGACGCCATAACTCCCTCGCAGCACACCATTGCCGGCACGGTCCTCACCATGCCGGTCAAGATTCGCGCGGCCACGCAACACATGGCGATGTTCTCGGTCGACGCTGATGCCGCGCAAGCGATGATCGACTACAGCGGTCTGCGGGTCTGCCGTTACCGGCCCAACCGTGCCGTCGCGGTTCTCATGCTCATGCGCTACATCGACGGCGACCTGGGGGAGTACCTCGAGTACGGCACCAACATCATGGTGAATCCGCCGGGGTCGAACGAAAGCGGCATGCGCGCGCTGCAGTCGGCTGGCGCCTTCATTCATCACCTGCCCGTGGACCAGGCGTTCACTCTTGAGGCGGGGCGATCGATCTGGGGTTACCCGAAGGTGATGGCGGACTTCACCGTCACAGATGGCCACCACTTCGGGTTCGACGTGACCATCGATGGTCAGTTCGCGGTGGGGATCGACTTCCGGCGCGGACTGCCCGTGCCGTCGAGGTTCACCTCCAAGCCGCAGGTGCACCCGACCTATTCGCATCTCGACGGCGTAACTCGCGAAACCGCAGGGGAGATGACACTTTCCGGCGTCCGCTACCGACTCGGTGGCGCAACAGTCCGGCTTGGCCAACATGCCTACGCCGCCGAGCTCGCGTCACTAGGCTTCCCCAAACGCGCGATGATTTCGAGTTCAGCCGACAACGTCGAGATGACATTCGGCGACGCCAAGGAGATTGCATGACAACGGTTCTTGCCAACACTCGGCCCGACGTCGACCTCGCAGACGGCCGCTTCTACGCCGACGGCAAGGCGCGCGAGGCCTACCGCTGGATGCGGGCCAACGAGCCGGTGTTTCGGGATCGCAACGGGCAGGCCGCGGCGGCGAGCTACGCGGCGGTGCTGGACGCCGAGCGCAATCCCGAGCTGTTCTCCAGCGCGGGCGGCATCAGGCCCGATCAGCCCGGCATGCCCTACATGATCGACATGGACGACCCCGCACACCTGTTGCGGCGCAAGCTCGTCAACGCCGGCTTCACCCGCAAGCGGGTGATGGACAAGCTGCCCTCGATCGAGAACCTCTGCGACACCCTGATCGACGCGGTGTGTGAACGCGGCGAGTGCGACTTCGTCCGAGACATCGCGGCGCCGCTGCCGATGGCGGTGATCGGCGACATGCTCGGTGTCGCACCCACGGACCGCGACATGCTGCTGCAGTGGTCCGACGACCTGGTCTGCGGGCTCAGCTCGCACATCGACGAACTCACCATGCAGAAGGTCATGGATACCTTCGCCGCCTACACCGCGTTCACCATGGACGTCATCGCCAAGCGGCGCTCAGAGCCCACAGACGATCTGTTCTCCATCCTGGTCAACTCCGAGGTCGAGGGACAGCGGATGGACGACGTGGAGATCGTCATGGAGACCCTGCTGATCCTGATCGGTGGTGATGAGACCACCCGTCACACGCTGTCGGGCGGCACCGAACAGCTACTGCGCCACCGCGATCAATGGGACGCGCTGGTGGCCGATCCCGATCGGTTGCCCGGTGCCATCGAGGAGATGCTGCGCTGGACCTCGCCGGTGAAGAACATGTGCCGAACTCTGACTGCCAACACCGAGTTTCACGGCACAGAGCTGCGCAAGGACGAGAAGATCATGCTGATGTTCGAGTCCGCCAACTTCGACGAGAGCGTTTTCGGCGACCCGGAGAACTTCCGCATCGATCGCCAGCCCAACAGCCACCTGGCGTTCGGATTCGGCACGCACTTTTGCATGGGAAATCAGCTGGCTCGCCTGGAGCTCTCATTGATGACCAGCCGAATCCTCAAGCGGCTGCCCGATCTACGCCTGGCCGACGGAGCCGAGGTGCCCCTGCGCGCGGCCAACTTCGTGAGCGGACCCGAGGGCATGCCGGTGGTCTTCACGCCGACCAAGAGGGTCCTCGACTAGCGCGCTGAACTTGCGCGCACCCGTAGCGTGCTTGGCACATAGACGGGTCCCCGTACGTCGTGGCCGTCGATGCGATCGATCAGGAGTTCCACCGCCGCCTCGGCCTGCCGATCGGGGTGCAAGTCGAGGGCGGTGACCGCCGGCTCGCTCTCACGGGCCTCCCGGCCGTCGATACCACCGACCACCAGAACGTCCTGCGGGATGCGTAGTCCCCGTTCGCGGCACGCGGTCACGACACCGTTCGTGTAGCCCTCGGCCGTCGCGTAAATGGCATCCGGAGGTTCGGGGCCGTCAAGCAATCGGCAGGCGGCCTGGTAGCCGGCGCGATGGTCGAATTGCACCGGCACCCGCACTCTCAGGTCCGGGGATCCCGTCTCCTTGCACCACGCCGCGTACGCCTCGTCGATGTCGATCGACCAGGCTCGGGTCCATGCCGTCGTGAGCAAGGCGATGCGGCGCGCACCCTGAGCCCGCAGATGTTCCAGGACCAGCCGAGTGTTGGCCGCGTTGTCGCCGGCCACGTAATGGGCGCGATCGGGCCTGCCCGCGTCGCGCTCGATGGACACGACGGGAATTCCGATGCCCTCGAGGAGATCGATCTGCGGATCGGACGCGATCGGATCGCACAGGAGGACCCCGTCGGGATTGATCGCCTCCCACTCCTCCGCGGTGGTGAGTTCCGGCGGGAGGATGAGCGCCCGCTCGTGCTCGAAGGCCGCCGACGCCGCGGTTGCGGCGATGGCCATGTAGTAGTCGAGCGCCACGATCTGACGCGCGACCTCCCGGCCGTCCTCGCGCGGCAGGATGAGGACCAGCGACCCGGTCCGGCCGCGCCGCAGAGCCCGGGCTGTCGCGCTCGGCCGGTAGCCGAGCCGGTGCGCCGCGGCCCGCACGCGTTCGATGGTTACCGCGCTGACCTCGCCCTTGCCATTGAGCGCGTGAGAGACCGTGGTGGCCGAGACCCCGGCGGCATCGGCCACATCGCGGATGGTCACTCGGGCACGGGCCACGGGCTCACTTTACTCTGCGCGACCCCTCGGAAATGCCTCGAAAGAGCTGCCCAAATCGGTAAGGGCTTGACCCAAATCGATTTGGGTCTACGATTCCTCCCCATGGAACATGTGCTGCCCATCACATCCGGTTCGGGGTTGATCGTGAACGCCGACATCCGCACCCTGGACGCCGGTCAGCCAAGGGCCGAGGCGGTCAGCTGGGCCGACGGGATGATCACCGCCGTCGGCACCAGCGCCGAGGTGCTGGCCGTCGCCCCCGCCGGGGCCGACCCGATCGACCTGCGCGGCGCGGCACTGACACCGGGACTGATCGACTCCCACATCCACCCGGCCTGGGGCGCCGAGCTGTCCCGGGGGGCCGACCTGGCCGGGTGCACCACCCTCGAACAGGTACGCACCGCGTTGCGGGCGGAGGCCGCGCGGACACCGGCCGACCAGTGGATCCGCGCCTGGAACCTCGACTACGCCGCGTTCTCGCCAACCGGCATCCGCGCCGATCTGATCGACGAGGCGGTCAGTGGCCGGCCCCTCATCGGTGTCTTCTACGACCTGCACACCGCCATGATCTCTACGGAGGCGATCCGACAGAGCGGGCTGACCGGCCGCGAGACCTTCCCCGACGCTGCGGCCGTCGTCGTCGACGACGCGGGTCTGCCGACCGGCGAACTCAAGGAACCCTCGGCGTACCAACCCCTGACCACGGCGCACGCTGAGACGGATACGGCCGCGGTCTTGGATCGACTGGCCGGTGTTCTTGGCAAGCTCAACCGATTTGGTGTGACCGGCGGTGTGGTGATGGACGCCAGCGCCGCCGACCTAGACACGTACGCCGCACTCGACAATGCGGGTCGGCTGTCGGTGCGACTCGTCACCGCGCTTTGGCATCACCCCGACCGCGACGACGCCGGAGTCGCCGAGTTCATCAAGCTCGCCGCGCGCGGCGGCCGGCGCTGGCGCTCCGGTCTGATCAAGATCTTCAGCGATGGCGTGATCGACACCGGAACCGCATGGCTGCGCGAGCTCGACACCTGCGGATGCGGATCGCATCCATTCTGGCCGGACCCCGAACGCCTTCGGGACGTGATCGCCCAATACACCGCGGCAGGAATACAACTCGCGATCCATGCGGTCGGCGACCAGGCCGTCGCGTTCGTCCTGGACTGCTATCGAGATGTGGGTGGCGGCGGCACGGTGCGGCACCGGTTGGAGCACCTGGAGCTACTCGAGGACGACGACGTGAAACGGCTTGCCGACCTGCAGATCACCGCGTCGATGCAGCCGCTGCACATGCAGTGGCGCCAAGCCGACCACAGCGACTCGTTCGCCCGGCGACTCGGACGCCGCCGCGCGGCCCAGGCCTTCCGGGTCGCCGACGTCATCGCCGCAGGCGCTCCGGTATGCCTCGGCTCGGACTGGCCGGTCGCGGATTCCGATCCCAGATACGGGATGGCCTGGGCCCGGTTGCGTCGCCGTCCCGGCGACCGCGACGGACACGTATTCGAGCCGGACCAACGGCTTTCGGGTGAACAGGCCCTGCTTGGCTACACCGCCTGGGCGGCCGATGCCCTCGGCGACACCGACCGTGGCCGAATCCGGGTGGGGGCCAGGGCCGACCTGACGGCCTTCGCCGAAGATCCCGTGCGGGTGTCCGCCGACGATCTGATCGACCTACCGATTCCGCTCACCGTCGTCGACGGCGAGATCGTTCACCGAGAGGACGTCTGATGACCGACAGCACCAGCGCACCGGCCCCGCCAACCGCCCGTTGGGTACCCCGCCGATCGATCGGAGTGTGGGGACTGGTCTTCTTCGTCGTCGCGGCCGCTGCGCCACTCGCGGTGATGTCCGGTGTCGCGCCACTGGCCGTGATGTTCGGCGGAGTCGGCGCGCCCGGCGGATATCTGCTTGGTGGAATCGTGATGGCGGTGTTCGCCGTTGGGTTCACCGCAATGAGCCGGCACGTCGACAACCCCGGCGCGTTCTACGCCTACATCTCGCGCGGGCTCGGCCGTACCGTCGGACTGGGCGCGGCGTTCGTCGCGGTGCTGTCCTATGTCCTCATCGCCGTCAGCTTCGTCCCCGCGATTGGGGTGTTCGCCCACGACACCGTGCTGTCACTGACCGGTGTGGACATCGCGTGGCAGATCTGGGCGGTTGTCGGCTGGCTCGCCGTCGGTGTCCTCGGCTACCTGAACATCACGCTGAGCGCCAAAGTGCTCGGAGTGCTGCTGGGCCTGGAGGTCCTGGTGCTGGTGGTGTTCGCGGTGCCGATCATCTTCCAGGGCGGTGCCGAGGGCCTCAGTTTCGGCAGTTTCAACCCGGGCAACGTGTTCGGTGCCGGAGTCGGCGCGCTGTTCGTGCTGGCGTTCGGAGCGTTTCTCGGATTCGAGTCGACGGCGATCTACAGCGAGGAAGCCAAGGATCCCAAACGCACTGTGCCGCAGGCGACTTTCATCGCCGTCGGATTCCTCGCGCTGTTCTACACCGTCGTGCTGTGGGCGGCGATCATGGCCTACGGCCCGGAGCAAGCCGTCGTGGTGGCGACTGAGGATCCGACCGGCATGTTCTTCACCGCAACCGAACAATGGGTGGGCGCACCCGTTGCCAACGCCATGCACGTGCTGATCGTCACCAGCGCGCTGGCCGCGGCGCTGGCCTTCCACAACGCAAGCGCGCGCTATCTGTCGGCCCTGGCCTCAGAGCATGCGCTGCCGTCCCCGCTCGCCCGCCGCTCGAGCTCCGGCTCGCCCGGCGTGGCCAGCCTCACCGTCTCCGCTGTCGCGGGCGTCATCGTCGTGGCCTTCGCGCTTGCCGGCGCCGATCCCTACACCCACACGTTCATCTGGCTCAACGCGATCGGCATCCCGGGCATCATCGGTCTGCAGGCACTGTGCTCGGCCGCGGTCGTGGCCTTCTTCCGGCGGGATCCCCACGGTCACGGTGTCTTCACTCGACTCATCGCCCCCGCTGTCGCCACCGTGGCGCTGACCGGCACACTGATACTCATCGTCATCAACTACGACCTGCTCACCGGGGCCGGGGCCGCCACCAACGCGGCGCTCATCCTGGTGCTCCCCGTGACATTCATCGCGGGACTGGTTGTCGCGCGCATCCTGCGGGCTCGTCAGCCCGAGACCTATCAGCAGCTCGCGACGGTACGTCCGGATGAGCCCACGAGCGTGGGTTGATGAACGCGCTCGTCGTCGCGGGAGTTCTCGAGCTCACCGCTGGCGTGCTGACCGGCTGGCTGATGGTGGCGGCCGGCTCGGATCGCTGGCGAACCCGGCTGCGGATGACCGACACCCGGCGCATCCGGCAAGGTCATCTAGACCTTCTCATCATGGGCGCCATCCTTGTCGCGCTCGGTGCCGCGAATCTGCAGCTGCCGGCCGTGGCGACGGTTCTGATCATCGCGGGATCCTGGATCGCGCCGCTGCTGTTCTTCCCGCTGGCGTGGAGGCCGTCGCTCGCCGACTGCCGACCGCTGAACTGGCTCGACCGCGCCGGGTTCGTCATGCTGACGGTGGGCTACCTGATCACCGCCGTGACGGTGGTGTTCTGACCGGCGGCGCACCCACCTGCCGCGCTACGACGTCCCTCGTTTGTGAATCTGACGACGAAATCCGCCGGATAACGTCGTCAGATTCACAAACGAGAGCAGCGGCGTCGACGCCGAGGAGAGGACCTACTTCATCTGGAAGTTCGGGGGCCGCTTCTCCTTGAACGCCCGCGGGCCCTCCTTGGCGTCATCGCTAAGGAACACCGGGATGCCGTTGGCGGTGTCGGGCTTGAAGGCCTCTTCCTCGTGCAGGCCCTCGGCCTCGCGAATGGTCTTCAGGATCGCCTGCACCGCGAGCGGACCGTTGTTGTTGATCACCTCGGCGATCTCGAGTGCCTTGTCCAGCGCGGTGCCGTCGGGCACGACGTATCCGATGAGCCCGTAGGACAGGGCCTCGGCGGCCGTGATGTGTCGTCCGGTCAGCAACAGATCGCACGCGATGGTGTACGGAATCTGGCGGGGGAGCCGCACCGCGGAACCGCCCATCGGGTAGAGGCTCCACTTGGCCTCGGAGATGCCGAACTTGGCGCTCTCACCCGCGACGCGGATGTCGGTGCCCTGCAGGATCTCGGTGCCACCGGCGATCGCGGGGCCCTCGACCGCGGCGATCAGCGGCTTGCGCAGCCGGCGGCCCTTGAGCAGACCCTCGATCTTCGACGGGTCGTAGGCGCCGCTCTTGAAGGCGTCCCCTGGCGGCGCCTTGGTGGCGGCCTTGAGGTCCATGCCCGCGCAGAAGTAGCCACCCGCGCCGGTCAGGATGCAGGTGCGGATCTCGGGATCCTCGTCGACGCGGTCCCACGCCTCGACCATTATTCGCATCATCTCGCCGCTGAGTGCGTTGCGCGCCTCGGGGCGATTGAGCGTCACGATCAGGGTGTGTCCCCGCTGCTCAATGAGGGCGTCGGGGCTCTTTTCGGACTCGGTCAAGGGGATCCGCCTTCCAGCGTCGTAGCCATAGAAAAGACCTTGTCTCACTGTGCTGCTTGAACAAAAATGTAACACGTTCTAGTTTAGGTTCTGTGGCCCTGAATATTGCCGATCTTGCCGAGCACGCGATCGACGCCGTGCCTGACCGTGTCGCCCTGATCTCGGGCGACGAACAGCTCACCTATGCCGGGTTGGAGGAGAAGGCGAACCGCTTCGCCCACTACCTCATCGATCAGGGCGTCAAGAAGGACGACAAGGTCGGCCTCTACTGCCGCAACCGCATCGAGATCGTCATCGCGATGCTCGGCATCGTCAAGGCGGGCGCGATCCTCGTCAACGTCAACTTCCGCTATGTCGAGGGCGAACTGCGCTACCTGTTCGAGAACTCGGACATGGTGGCGTTGGTGCACGAGCGTCGGTACGCCGACCGCGTGGTCAACGTGCTGCCCGAGACTCCGAACGTCAAGACCATCCTGGTGGTCGAGGACGGCAGCGATGACGACTACCAGCGCTACGGCGGCGTCGAGTTCTACTCCGCGCTGGAGCAGGGCTCGCCCGAGCGTGACTTCGGTCCGCGCAGCGCCGATGACATCTACCTGCTCTACACCGGTGGCACCACGGGCTTCCCCAAGGGCGTGATGTGGCGTCACGAGGACATCTACCGGGTGCTGTTCGGCGGCACCGACTTCGCGACGGGCGAGCCCATCGCCGACGAGTACGACCTGTCCAAGCACGCGGTCGCCAACCCGCCGATGATTCGGCTGCCGATCCCGCCGATGATCCACGGCGCCACGCAGTCGGCCACCTGGATGTCGTTGTTCTCCGGTCAGACCGTGGTGCTGGCACCGGAGTTCAACGCCGACGAGGTGTGGCGGATGATCCACGAGCACAAGGTGAACCTGCTGTTCTTCACCGGTGACGCCATGGCACGTCCGCTGCTGGATGCCCTGCTTGCGCATCAGGACGAGGGCAACACCTACGACCTGTCATCGCTGTTCCTGCTGGCGAGCACCGCCGCGCTGTTCTCCACCAGCATCAAGGAGAAGTTCCTGGAGCTGCTGCCCAACCGCATCATCACCGACTCGATCGGGTCCTCGGAGACAGGATTCGGCGGTACCAGCATCGTCGCGAAGGGCCAGTCGCACACCGGCGGGCCGCGCGTCACGATCGACAAGAACACCGTCGTGCTCGACGAGGACGGCAATGAGGTGGTGCCGGGTTCGGGCGTGCGCGGCATCATCGCCAAGCGCGGTCACATCCCGGTCGGCTACTTCAAGGACGAGAAGAAGACCGCCGAGACGTTTCAGACGATCAAGGGTGTGCGGTACGCGATACCGGGTGACTACGCCGAGGTCGAGGCCGACGGCAGTGTGACGATGCTGGGCCGCGGGTCGGTGTCCATCAACAGCGGTGGCGAGAAGATCTACCCCGAAGAGGTGGAGGCCGCGCTCAAGGGGCATCCCGACGTGTTCGACGCCCTGGTTGTCGGTGTGCCCGACCCGCGCTTCGGTCAGCACGTCGCCGCCGTGGTGCAGCCGCGCGACGGCGCTCAGCCGACGCTGGCGGAACTCGACGCGTTCGTGCGCAACGAGATTGCGGGGTACAAGGTGCCACGCAGCCTCTGGCTGGTCGACGAGGTCAAGCGCTCGCCGGCGGGCAAGCCCGACTACCGGTGGGCCAAGGACACGACCGAGGAGCGTCCGGCTGATGACGTGCACGCCAAGCACGCGGGAGCGAACACCTGATGAGGCGAGCGAAGCGACGGGGGATATAGATGCGTACTGAACTCTGCGAGCGGTTCGGCATCGAGTACCCGATATTCGTCTTCACCCCGTCGGAGAAGGTCGCGGCGGCGGTGACCCGCGCAGGCGGACTGGGCATGTTGGGCTGCGTGCGGTTCAACGACGCCAACGATCTCGAGGACGTCCTGCAGTGGATGGACGCCAACACCGACGGTAAGCCCTACGGCGTCGACATCGTTATGCCCGCCAAGGTGCCGACCGAGGGGACCTCGGTCGACATCGACAAGCTGATTCCGCAGGGGCACCGCGATTTCGTCGCGAAAACCCTTGCAGATCTCGGTGTTCCGCCTCTGCCCGAAGGTGAGGAACGCAATGAGGGGACACTCGGCTGGCTGCACTCGGTTGCCCGGAGCCACGTCGAGGTGGCGCTGAGACACCCGATCAAGCTGATCGCCAACGCACTCGGCTCACCGCCCAAGGATGTCATCGACCAGGTGCACGCCGCGGGAGTGCCGGTGGCTGCCTTGGCGGGTAGCGCCAAGCACGCCCAGCGTCACGCCGAGAACGGCGTCGACATCGTGATCGCCCAGGGCCACGAGGCGGGCGGCCACACCGGTGAGATCGCCTCGATGGTGCTGGTACCCGAAGTCGTTGACGCGCTGGGCAGTAATACCGCGGTGCTGGCGGCGGGTGGTATCGGAAGCGGCCGCCAGGTCGCCGCCGCCCTCGCGCTTGGCGCGCAGGGGGTCTGGATGGGATCGGCCTTCCTCACCGCCGCCGAGTACGACCTCGGCGTTCGGACGGAGAGCGGTGTGTCGGTGGTGCAGCAGGCGCTGCTTGCCGCGACCTCCAGCGACACCGTGCGCAGGCGCGTCTACACCGGCAAGCCCGCGCGGCTGCTCAAGAGCCGGTGGACCGACGCCTGGGACGCCGAGGGCGCCCCGGAGCCCCTGCCCATGCCGCTGCAGAACGTCCTCGTGAGCGAGGCGCATCAGCGGATGAGCGAGTCGTCGGACCCGACCACGGTCGCGATGCCCGTCGGTCAGATCGTCGGCCGGATGAACGAGATTCGGCCCGTCGCCGACATCATCGCCGAGCTGGTGGCTGGTTTCGAGGATGCGACCAGGCGCCTCGACGGCATCCGCGAGGGCTAGGGACCAATCCTCGTTCGCGGCCGTGTGGCTGGGCGGGTGTCACCCGAGCACGTGTCCGATTTGTTCATGACTCATCTCGGCGAGGCGTTTAACGTCTGTGCACATGGAGATCCTCGTGCAGTCCACGGTCGTCGAGATCGTCGCCAATGACATTGGCCGGTCCCTCGAGTTCTATCGACTCCTGGGGCTCGACGTGCCGCAACCCCAGGGGCCGCATGTCGAGGTGGCTCTACCGGGTGGCAACAAGCTCGCCTTCGACACCGAAGACGTGATCGCGGGAATGCACCCGGGATGGGCGCCGCCGACAGGACCGGGCCGGGTGGCCGTTGCGTTCGGGTTTGCAGCGACCAGCGATGTGGACGCCGTCTATGAACGGCTCACTGCGGCAGGGCACCCCGGCACGTTGGCGCCGTTCGACGCACCGTGGGGCCAGCGCTATGCGACGGTCGAGGACCCCGACGGCACCTCGGTGGATCTGTTCGCGGCGCTGTCGTAGGTCAGCGCGCGAAGCGGCACACCGGAGAACTCTCGCGCCTCACGGTGCAGGTGCGACTCGTCGGCGTAGCCGGCGACTGCCGCAACTGTCGTCGTCGACTGCCCGGCGCGTAGCAGCGCCACAGCGCGCCGAAAGCGCAGAATCCGGCGCAGTGTCGCGGGGCCGTAGCCGTACACGGCGAGGCTTTGGCGCTGCAGAGTGCGTGCCGACCAGCCGAGTTCGCGGGCGACGTCGCGGACCGCGGCGCCCCCGGCCAGGCGTGAGGTGACGTGATGCACCGCGGGCAGTGCCCATGGCGAGGTCTGTGTCCTGGTGGGCCGTGACAACAGGTCTGCCACGACAACCTCGAGGCGCGCAGAGGTGACGGCGCACAGTGAATCCAGTGGAACTCGCTGATCTGTGAACTCGGAGGCAGGCACACCGAGCAGGCGGGGCAGCACGCCGGGGCGAAACCGCAAGCCCGCGAACGACTCCGCCTCTCGATGGCTGATGTGAGCGCGGGTGTCGGGGCCGGCGATCATGATTCGGCCACCCATGGTGATCAGATCCATGCAGCCGTCCGGGAGCACACGCGCCGCGTCACCTGGGCCGTCGAGGGTCCAGGTCGTCTCGATCAGACCGCGCAGAGATGTGGGTGCGGGCCTCTCGCGATATCCCACACCGCCCAGGCTACTGCCGGGCGGCGACCTGGTCGCGGGCGGCGAGATTGTCGGCCACCTCCTGATGCCACACGTCGTAGGCGTGCGTGGTGTCCACCTCCATCTCGAACCGGTCGGTCATGTCGGGGGTGACGTCCGCCAGGTCCACATAGAACTGCTCGTACCAGCGGCGGTGCTGGTACACGGCGCCGTCCTCCTCGGTGAGCAGCGGATTGTCGATACGCGTCTTGTTCTTCCAGATTTCGACGTCCTCGAGGAAACCGTCGCCGAAGGAGCGGTTCATCGCGGCGGCGAGCTTGGCGGCCTTATCGGCGGGCAATCCCTCCATCTGCTGGACAGCCACACCCCACTGGAGCCGGAACGCGTTGTGGCTGACCGGATAGTGGCAGTTGATCAGCGCGACCTCGACGGTGAAGCCGGGGCCGAGGTCGTTGTGCAGCCAGTTGATCATGTAGGCCGGGCCGAAGTATGTCGCCTCGGAACGCAGATGTGTTCCTTCCCAGAGCTTTTCCGGATTGGCGGTGAAATCCGGACGGGGCTTGGACTCCATGAACTGGCTGGCGGTGTGGCCTTCGATGACGTTCTTGAAGAACGTCGGGTAGGCGTGGTGGATGTAGAAGAAGTGCGCCATGTCGACGTTGTTGTCGACGATCTCGCGGCAGTGGGCGCCCTCGATCAGTATCGAACTCCACTGCCAGGGCGACCATTGGCCCTCGTTGTAGCCCTCGATGGTGGGCGGGGTGAGTTCCGGGGCCGGCGTTGACCCCTCGGGATCGTGCCAGACCAGCAGCTGGCCGTTGACCTCGTCGGTGAGCCAGCTGCGGGTGCGGGCCAGACGCGGTGTTCGCTTGGCATAGGGGACAAGCGTGCACTTACCGTCGCCACCCCACCGCCAGTCGTGGAACGGGCAGGCGATGGAGTCGCCCTTGACCGTGCCCTGCGACAGGTCGCCGCCCATGTGCCTGCAGTAGCCGTCCAGGACCTTGAGGTTGCCTGCCGAGTCGGTGAACACCACCAGTTTGGTGCCGAAGGCGGTGATGCCGTGCGGTTGACCGTCCCGGAATGACTCCGCCAGGCCAAGGCAGTGCCAGCCGCGGGCGAACCGGGTCATCGGTGCGCCGGTGTGGATTTCGCGAATATGATCCGTCATCGCCTCTACTCCTTGATCATGTCTCGCACCGCCAAGTACGAGAACACCATGCTGGTGCCGATCGGATTGCCACCGCCCGGGTAGGTGGTGCCGCTGGGGGCGGCCATTGTGTTGCCGGCCGCGTACAGGCCGCCGATCACCCTGCCGCTGGTATCGAGCACTCGAGCCGCCGAGTCGGTCCTCAGGCCTCCCTTGGTGCCGAGGTCGGAGACGCCGAATGCGGCCGCATGGAACGGCGGACGCGCGATGGCGTACAGCGGCGGCGCCCCTCCCGAGAACGCCCGGTCGTAGGGTTCGTCGCCGCGGCCGAAATCCCCATCGACGCCCTGCGCCACGAAATCGTTGAACCGCGCGACGGTCTGGACCAGATTGTCCGGCGGCACACCGATCTTGGCGGCCAGATCCTCAAGGGTGTCGGCGGTGTGCCAGAGCCCGGCCGCGACATACTTCTCGGGCTCGACCATCGACACGTTGGTGGCCTTCACCGGGGGAACGCCGCCGTCGGTGTCGTCATAGACCATCCAGTACGGCACCGGCACAGTTCCTGCCGTGATCGCGGCGACGATCTCCCGGCCGAGCCGGTCATACGGTGCCGATTCGTTGACGAATCTCTTGCCGTCGCGGTCGACGAAGATGCCGCCGGTGAACCACAGTGCGAACGCCGAGCGTCCGTCCGGGTGGGTCAGGCCCGGCGACCACCACGCCTGATCCATCAGGTCGGTGTCGGCGCCGACTTCGATTCCCGCCAGATGCGCCAGGCCCTGATTGCCCCACGGGCCCATGGTGTCCCGGGAGGAACCGGGAACGCCGTAGCGCGCCCGCATCTCGTCATTGTTCTCGAAGCCACCCGCGGCCAGTAACACGCCGCGGCGCGCCCGGATGGCGGTGCGCTTGCCTGCGGTTTCCACGATGGCGCCCACCACCGCGCCGTCTTCGACGACCAGTTCGGTCAGCGCGGCATTCAATAGCGCCGAGGTGTGCGGGTATTGCCTTGTCGCGATGAGGAATCGGGCGATCAGGGCGCGGCCGCCCACGAAGTAGTCGTCGGGCTGCGGCGTGCCGAGGCGATCAGAGTCGAGCGGTCCGCGGATCAACTCACGCAGATCCGGCGCCGCGGCCACCTTGAGCGCCTTGGCGGCGATATGCCGCATACCGTCGGCGCGCGCCTTGGGAGCCTTGCCGAAATAGTCCGGCCACGGCAGCAGTTGGAACTTCAGCAGATCGTCCTGTTCGAGGTACTCGATCAGCGGTGCGCCGCTGCGGACGTAGGTCTCCTGCAGTGCGCGCGGCGTCCGGTCGCCGACCACCGCGGTGTAGTACTCCAACGCATCGTCGATGGTGTCGTCGGTGCCTGCGCGCTGCAGCACCGGATTGACGGGAAACCACATGCCGCCACCACCGGAGTAGGCGGTTGTGCCGCCGAATTTCTCGGTCGCCTCGACCAGAATGACGTCGAGTCCCTCCCTGGCAGCGGTGTAGGCGCCGGTGACCCCACCGGCACCAGAACCGGCCACGATGACGTCGACCTCGGTATCCCAGTCAGACAAGGCTTTCCCTTCCATGTCGAATGAATTGATCGTCAAGTTCGCGCTTGTCCTCATCGGCCATCCGGTGGTATTCGGGTCGGTCCCGGCCGATCCAGCGGTAGACCGGTTCGTCGCAATGCCAGCGCTGCGCCTGGAGGTCGCGCTTGAGCACCTTGTTCGACCCGGTCACCGGCAGGTTCGCAGAGAGCCGGATGAGGCGTGGAATTCCCTTGCTGCCCAGGTCATTCTGCGCGGTCAGATAGCTCGCCAGGGCGCCGATGTCGAAGCTGTCCGGATCGGCAACCTCGAGTGCCGCCATCACCTGGTCGCCCGAGCGGGGGTCGGGCACTCCGTACACACCTGCCGCGATCACCCTCGGATGACGGCGCAGTACCCGCTCGATGACCAGGGCTGACGTGTTCTCGCCATCGACTCGAATCCAGTCGCCCCGGCGTCCTGCGAAGTACAGGAAGCCGGCCTCGTCGATGTAACCGAGGTCCCCGCTCCAGTACCAGCCGTTGCGCACCCGCTCGGCGTCGGCGCCGTCGTTCTTGTAGTAACCCTCGAAATTGCGTGATCCGCGCTTGTCGACGATCTCCCCGATCGCGGCGTCGGCATTGGTCACCCGACCGTGCGGATCGAGGATCGCCCGTGGGCAGTCGTGGAGCGTCTGGGGATTGACGATCGCCACGTCGTGGTGCGCGGGACGCCCGAGTGCACCCGCGGGCGCGTTGGGTACCACGGTGGCCACCGCGCCGCCCTCGCTGGACCCGTAGCCCTCGAAGAGCTGCGCGGCGAACCGTCGCCGGAACTCGGCCTGATCGTCAGGGGAGGCCTCGGTGCCGAAGCCACGGTTCAGCGTGTTGTCGGCGTCATCCGGTTCCTCGGGGGTGGCCAGCAGATAGCCCAGCGCCTTACCGACATAGGTGAAGAACGTCGCGCCGAAGAACCGGACGTCGGACAGGAATCCGGACGCCGAGAACGCCGGTGTGAGGCAGACCGTCGCGCCGTTGGCGAGCGCTGGCGCCCACAGCGCCATGATGGCGTTGCCGTGGAACAACGGCATGCAGCAGTAGTCGACGTCCTCGCGCACGTGACCGAACTTGTCCGTCGCCGCGTACGCCACCGCCGCCAGGCGTCCCTGCGTGCAGCGGACCGCCTTGGACGCGCCGGTGGTACCGGAGGTGAAGAGCAGCAGCATGAGTGAGTCGGGACGCGCGCTCGTCCCGATGGGTTCGGTACGGTGCGCGGCCACCGCTGCCAGGTACGCCGGATCGTCGATCACCAGGAACCGGTCGGCGTCGAGGCCGAGGTCGAGCTCGCGCAGCCGCGCCATGCCCGTGCTGTCGGTGACAATCAGTTGGCAGTCCGCGTGCCGGATCTCGGCGGCCAGTTCGGTGCTGCCACGGGTGGGGTTGATGCCCACGATGGTGGCACCGGCCAGGGCTGCCCCGCCGAGCCAGAAGATGAAGTCAGGCACGTTCTGCAACAGCACGCCGATGTGGAACGGCCCGTCGGCCCGAAGCGCCTCGGCCAGCGCACCGCGCGCGGCCGATTCGCGGACCACCTCGTCCCAGGACCAGTCCTGCGCTCGGGTCCGCAGCCCGAGCCGCTCATCGCCGATCCGATCGAGCAGCATGGTGGCGATGTCGTTGCGGGCCATCACACAATCATCGTCGACGGCGAGGGGTCAGGGCGTGCGAATCGGGTACACCGCGTCGGTGCAGTCGGTGCCCTCCGCCGACAGCAGCCGCTTGATGACCTTGAACGTCTCGGTGCGGGGCAGGTTCGTGCCGATCCGCACGAACGACGGCCACTGCTTGGGGCCGAGATCGGGTTGTTCGCTGAGGAATCCGATGAACCCCTCGGGACTGAACTCGACACCGTCGCGCAGTACCAGCGCGGCCATCACCTGGTCGCCGACCGCCGGATCGGGGATGGCATAGACCGCCACCTCGATGGTGTCGGGGTGGCGCAGCAGAATCCGTTCGATCGGTGCGGTGCCGAGGTTCTCGCCATCGACGCGCATCCAGTCACCCAGACGTCCGGCGAAGTACGCGTACCCGTCCTCGTCCCGGTACGCCAGATCGCCGGTGTGGTAGACGCCGCCGGCCATTCGCTGGGCCTCGGCGTCCTCGTCGCGGTAGTAGCCGCGGAACCAGCCACGCCCGGTCGGGTTGATCAACTCGCCCACCTTGCCCGGTGGACACGGCTCACCCGTCTCGACGTCGACTATGGCGACCTCGTCGGTCAGCGGGCCGAGCGAACCCGCGGGAGTGTCGGGTGTCCTGGCGATGGCGACGCCACCCTCGGTGGACCCGAAGCCGTCGACCACCGTGACGCCGAACCGCTCGCTGAACCGCACCAGGTCACGCGGTGCGCCCTCGTTGCCGTACAGGATCCGCAACGGGTTGTCGGCGTCGTCGTCGCGCGGCGGCGTCGCCAGGACATAGGACAGTGGCTTGCCGACGTAGTTCGCATACGTCGCGCCGTGGCGCCGGATGTCCGGGATGAACTGTGATGCGGAGAACTTGCGCCGCAACGCGATCGACGCGCCAGCGGCCACGGCGACGGCCCACCCGGCCAGCACCGCATTCGAGTGGAACAACGGCATCGACAGGTAGCAGACGTCGTCGGCCCCGAGCCCGAACCGTTGCGCGAGCATCACGCCGGGCACGGCCACCTTGTCGTGGGTGATGCGTACCGCCTTGGGCTCGCCGCTCGTCCCGGAGGTGAAGATCAGCATGAAGAGATCGCCGGGATCGGCATCGGCGAACGTGACGGGCGCACCGCGGTGTGCCTCGAGTTCGGCCGTCCAGTCCCTGGGTTCGACGCCCTCTGATTCGACGCATATGACCGCAACCCCGGGATCGCATGATGCCCACGCTTCGACATCGTCGGTGAGGATCACCTGGCAGTCGGCGTGCGCGACGTCGCGGGCCAGTGCCGCACCGCGGCGGGTCGGGTTCAGGCCCACCACGACCAGACCCTCCAGCGCCGCTGCGACCAGCACGCTGGAGAAGAACGGTGTATTGCCGAGCAGGACACCGACGTGCGGTGGCCTGTCAGGATCCAGCCTTGCCCTCAGCGCAGCGGCGAGCACGGCGGCCGACGCGATGTGGTCGCGCCAGCTGATGAAGTTCTCGCCGTCGTGGACGCCGCGGTCGGTGACGCCGGCAAGCGGCCGCACCAGGTCACCGACCGTCGGGTTGAGCGGGGTGCTCACCTGCTTCAGGCGGGCGTCTCGGCGAGATCGCGGCCGATGCGCAGCAGCGCACCGGTGGCCCCGCCGACCGCGAACTCGGTCTGCTTGGCCGCCAGGAAGTACCGGTGCACGGGGTGGTCGACGTCGATGCCGACGCCACCGTGAACGTGCACCGCGGTGTGGGCCACCCGGTGGCCAGCCTCGGCAGCCCAGAATGCCGCACTGCTGACCTCGAGGTCGGCCGGCAGATCCTCGGAGAGCCGCCATGCCGCCTGGGTCAGGGTCAGGCGCAGGCCCTTGATGTCGATGTACCCGTCGGCCAGGCGCGACGAGACGGCCTGGAAGCTGCCGATCGGCCGGTCGAACTGTTCACGCTCGCGGGCGTACAGCGCCGTGAGTTCCAGGGCGCGCTCGACGATCCCGAGCTGAAATGCGCTGCGGCCCAACGTGCCGTGGGTCGTCAGCCAGTCGAGCACGTCCTGCCCGCCGACCACGCGGTCAGCGGAGACCTCGACACCCTGCAGGTCCAGGTGTGCCACGCTGCCGTGGCCCGTGGTGCTCAGTGATTCCACCGCCACCCCGGCATCGGCGGCCGCGACGAGAAACACCGTCACGCCCGACTCCGTCTCGGCGGGTACCAGGAACGCGTCGGCGACCGGACCATAGGCGACCAGCGCGCGCGTCCCCGTCAGACGGTGCCCGGCGCCATTGGCGGTTGCCTGAACCGGGCCCTGACCCATGTCGCCGTCGAGTGCGACGGTCAGAATCTTCTCGCCAGCGACCGCAGGGGTGGCCCAGTCGGCCTGCAGCGCAGGCGTTCCGAACTTGGCCAGGGCGCCCGCGCCGAGCACGACCGACTCCAGGTAGGGCACGGCGGCCATCTGCCGCCCGAGGGCGACCAGCACCGCGACTTCCTCGAGAACGCCGAACCCGCCGCCGCCCAACGCCTCCGGCGCGGTGGTCGACAGTGCGTCGGCGTCGATCAGCTTGGTCCACAGGTTGCGGTCGAAGCGCTGGTCGAGCCCGTCCAACTCGCGCTGGTGTTCCGGCGTGCACACCGATTCGGTGATCGTGCGCACCAGGCCACCCAGGTCGGCGGCTGCCTCAGTTGTGGTGAAGTCCATGTTCTTTTCCTCGTGTCCTTGGATCGCCGGTTAGCGGTTGACCCGGGGCAGCCCGAGGGCCACCATGCCGATGATGTCGCGCTGGATCTCGTTTGTGCCGCCGCCGAACGTGAGGATCAGGCAGGAGCGGTGCATGCGCTCGACGCGACCGCGCAGTAGCGCGCCCGGGGTGTCGGTGCGCAGGGTTGCGGCCGTGCCAAGGACCTCCATCAGCAGGCGGTAGGCCTCGGTGGCCAGCTCGGTGCCGAAGACCTTGGCCGCCGACGCATCGGCGGGTGACGGCGCGGCCTCGGTGGAGGCCAGTTCCCAGTTGATGAGCTTGAGTACCTCGGCCTTGGCGTGCACCCGGGCGAGGTTGAGCTGCACCCACTCCGAGTCGATCAGCCGCTTGCCGTGGGCGTCCCTGGTGTTCTGCGCCCATTCGCGAACTCCGTCGAGTGCGGAGAAGATCGGCTGCGCCGAGACCAGTGCCACGCGTTCGTGGTTCAGCTGGTTGGTGACGAGCTTCCAGCCGGCGTTCTCCTCGCCCACCAGGCTGGACGTCGGAACCCGGACGTCCTGGTAGTAGGTGGCGCTGGTGTCGACGCCGGACATGGTGTGCACCGGTGTCCAGGAGAAGCCCTCGGCCGTCGTCGGCATGATCAGCATCGAGATGCCGCGGTGCTTCTTGGCCTCGGGGTTGGTGCGCACGGCCAGCCAGACGTAGTCGGCGTAGGCGATGAGGCTGGTCCACATCTTCTGGCCGTTGATGACGTAGTCGTCGCCATCGCGTACCGCGGTGGTGCGCAGCGCGGCGAGGTCGGTGCCCGCGCCGGGCTCCGAGTAGCCGATCGCGAAGTGCAGGTCGCCGGACGCGATCTTGGGCAGGAAGAACTTCTTCTGCTCCTCGGTGCCGAACGCCATGATGGTCGGCGCGACGCTGTTGATCGTCAGGAACGGCACCGGCACATTGGCGATGGAGGCCTCGTCGTTGAAGATCAGCCCGTCCATCGGCGGACGGGCCTGTCCGCCGAACTCCTTCGGCCAGCTCAGCGTCAGCCATCCGTCCTTGCCCATCTGCGCGACGGTCTCGCGGTAGACGTTGCCACGTCCCATCTCGCCGTCGCTGGAGCGGAGCGCGTCGGCGCGCTCGGGTGTCATCAGCTTGGTGAAGTACGCGCGCAACTCGCGTCGCAACTCTTCCTGCTCTGGGTTGTAGCCGATCCGCATTGGGATTTCCTCACTCGTCGGGGACTTGTTCGACGGCCACCGGGGACCCTTCGATCACTCCGGTTGTAACACGTTCTAGTCTTGGAATCCAGGCCGGTGATCTACCTGCCTTCGGTGCGGCGGAGTCGTATCCTTCCCGTTATCGACTGCGGGCCGTCCGTCCAGTGTCTGCGAGGAGGTTGTCATGCGAGTTGAAGTAGACCGTGATCGCTGCGAGGGCAATGCAGTGTGTGTGGGTATCGCCCCCGACCTGTTCGATCTGGACGACGAGGACTATGCCGTCGTCAAGATGGATACAGTGCCCCCAGAGCTCGTGGAAGCGGCCGAGCAGTCCATCGCCGAGTGTCCCCGAGCAGCCCTGAATCGCAGAGACTAGAGGTATTCATAAATTGACGAACGACAATCAGCACTCCAGCGGTAGTGATCTGTCCGGACTCGTCGCGGTTGTGACCGGTGCGGGCGGGGGGCTGGGTCGCGCCGAGGCCATCGGATTGGCGCGCCAGGGCGCGACTGTGGTGGTCAACGACATCGCCCCGGCACTGGACAAGTCGGACGTTCTCGACGAGATCGCGGCCGCGGGCGCCAAGGGTGTCGCGGTGGCCGGCGATATCAGTGAGCGCTCCACCGCCGATGAACTCGTTGCGACCGCCGACGGGCTCGGCGGTCTCGGCATCCTGGTGAACAACGCGGGCATCACGCGCGACCGGATGCTGTTCAACATGACCGACGAGGACTGGGACGCCGTGATCGCGGTGCATCTTCGCGGGCACTTCCTGCTGACCCGGAACGCGGCGACGTACTGGCGCGATAAGGCGAAGGCGAACAACGGCACCGTGTACGGGCGCATCGTCAACACCTCGTCGGAGGCCGGGCTGGTTGGTCCCGTCGGGCAGGCGAACTACGGCGCCGCCAAGGCGGGCATCACCGCTCTGACCATGACGGCCGCGCGTGCCCTTGGCCGGTACGGCGTCCGGGCGAACGCGATCGCGCCGCGGGCGAGAACTGCGATGACCGCCGACGTCTTCGGCGCGGTACCCGAACTCGCCGACGGCGAGGTCGACGCGCTGTCACCCGAGCACGTCGTCAATCTGGTCCGATTCCTGTCCTCTCCGGCATCTGTTGGAGTCAACGGACAGCTCTTCATTGTCTACGGTCCGACCGTGACTCTTGTCGCGGCACCGACGGTGGAAAAGCGGTTCACGGCGGACTCCGGCGCATGGGCCGCAAACGATCTTGACGCGACCCTGGGGCAGTACTTTGCTGAACGGGACCCCGACGTGGGATTCTCGGCCAGCGCCCTCATGGCGGCCGTGGATTGACGGTCTAGAGCGTCAATTCTGACAATCGACTAGAACACGTTTCAGAATGATCTGTGTCACACATGTCCTGACCAGCGCAAATAGGGTGATTCTCACTGATTTCACCGTTCGTTGACACTGCGAACGTGTTCTAGTTAATATGACCGGGCTCACTAAGAACAGTGCTTAACCAAGGGGTGGGAAGGCCGTTCCGGCGGGCAACTTCTTGGCCTTCGCCGTAACTACTTCAACAGTCCCGTACCGAGAAATGGAGCCGAGGTTGATCGAACAGCTTGCGGCTCCGGCGCGAGCCGTTGGCGGGTTCGTCGAGATGTCCTTGGACACGTTCGCCAAGATGTGGCGACGACCGTTCCAGTTCCGTGAGTTCCTCGATCAGACGTGGATGATCGCTCGCGTCTCTCTCGTACCGACTCTGCTGGTGGCCATCCCGTTCACCGTCCTGGTGGCATTCACGCTCAACATCCTGCTGCGCGAAATCGGCGCCGCGGACCTGTCCGGCGCGGGAACCGCGTTCGGCACCATCACCCAGCTCGGTCCCGTCGTGACGGTGCTGGTGGTCGCCGGAGCCGGCGCGACGGCCATCTGCGCCGACCTGGGTGCTCGCACGATCCGCGAGGAGATCGACGCGATGCGCGTGCTGGGCATCGATCCGATCCAGCGGCTGGTGGTTCCGCGCGTGCTCGCGTCGACGTTCGTGGCCCTGCTGCTCAACGGCCTCGTGTGCGCTATCGGAATCGCGGGCGGCTACGCCTTCTCGGTGTTCCTGCAGGGGGTCAACCCCGGCGCCTTCATCAACGGCCTGACCATCCTGACGGGCCTTGGGGAGCTGGTTCTCGCCATGGTCAAGGCGCTGCTCTTCGGAGTGTTCGCCGGGCTGGTTGGCTGCTACCGAGGCCTCACAGTGCAGGGCGGCCCCAAGGGCGTGGGCGTCGCGGTCAACGAGACCGTGGTCTACGCGTTCATCTGCCTCTTCGTGATCAACGTGATCATGACCGCGGTCGGAGTTCGGGTGTTGGATCGATGACCGGGCGCGCAGCGATGAGCCTCTCGGGCGAAGAGCAGATGGCGAAGAGGGGAGGGCACCGCTGATGAGTTTCGATGCGACACTTCGCTTCCGCCGCATGTTCCGCGGTGTGCCCAAGGTGGTCGACACCGTCGGAGAGCAGGCGCTCTTCTACGGCGAGTCGGTCCGCTACATCCCCAACGCGCTGACCAGGTACCGCAAGGAGACCATTCGCCTGATCGCCGAGATGACGATGGGCACCGGCGCGCTGGTGTTGATTGGCGGCACCGTCGGCGTCGCGGCGTTCATGACGCTCGCCTCGGGCGGCGTCATCGCCGTGCAGGGCTACTCATCGCTGGGCAATATCGGCATCGAGGCCCTGACCGGATTCCTGTCGGCGTTCCTCAACGTGCGCATCGTGGCTCCGGTCATCGCGGGTATCGCACTTGCGGCCACCATCGGTGCGGGTACCACCGCGCAGCTGGGGGCGATGCGGGTGGCGGAGGAGATCGACGCCGTCGAGGCGATGGCCGTGCACTCGGTGTCCTATCTGGTGTCCACGCGCATCATCGCCGGCCTTATCGCGATCGTGCCCCTGTACGCACTTTCGGTGCTCGCGGCATTCTTCGCCGCCCGCTTCACGACGGTGTACATCAACGGGCAATCCGCGGGTCTGTATGACCACTACTTCAACACGTTCCTGGTGCCCAGCGACCTCTTGTGGTCGTTCCTCCAGGCCATCGTCATGTCCGTTGCGGTCATGCTCGTGCACACCTATTACGGCTACAACGCGTCGGGCGGCCCTGTCGGCGTCGGCATCGCGGTCGGCCAGGCCGTGCGGACCTCGCTCATCGTGGTCGTGACCATCGTCCTGTTCATCTCGCTCGCTGTTTACGGGGCGTCGGGCAACTTCAACCTCTCGGGATAGGGCGGGACGTACATGTCGGACATCGAGGCGAAGCGCAGCCATGTGAGGATCGCGGCGGCGATTCTCGCGGCTGTCGTCCTCGCAGCCGCGGTGTTCACGTATCTGTCGTACACGGCGGCGTTCACCTCCACCGACACCGTGACGGTGACGTCGGAACGCGCGGGCCTGGTGATGGAACGCGACGCCAAGGTCAAGTACCGCGGGATCCAGATCGGCAAGGTCTCCGACATCCAGTACGCGGGCAACGAGGCCAAACTGACGCTGTCGATCGACAGCAACCAGATGCGCTACATCCCGTCCAACGCCACGGTGAAGATCGGCGGCACCACGGTATTCGGCGCGAAGGCCGTCGAGTTTCTGCCGCCCGCCGACCCCAAGAGCGAATCGCTGCGGCCCGGCGCCACGGTGGCGGCGAAGGATGTGCAGCTCGAGGTCAACACTCTCTTCCAGACGCTCACCGACGTGTTGAAGAAGGTCGACCCGATCAACCTCAACGCCACCATCACCGCGCTCGGTGAGGGATTGCGTGGCAACGGCGACAACATGGGGGAGACCCTCGCCGGCCTGAATTACTACCTGCAGCAGCTCAATCCGAAGCTGCCGACATTGCAGGAGGACTTCCAGAAGGCCGCGGTGGTGACCGGCATCTACGGTGACGCGGCACCCGATCTGGTGAAGGTGTTCGACAACGCGCCGACGATCAGCCAGACGATCATCGATGAGCAGGAGAACCTGAACGCCGCCCTGCTCGCGGCGACGGGGCTGGCCACCAATGGCACCGCGACGCTCGAACCCGCAGCCGACGATTTGATCGCGGCCATTCAGCGTCTGCGTGCTCCGCTGAAGGTGCTGGGCGACTACTCACCGGTGATCGGCTGCTTCCTGCAGGGCTCGGCGCAGGCGTTGAAGACCTTCGCCCCCGTTATCGGTGGTATCCGGCCGGGGTTGTTCGTCGCATCGAACTTCCTGCCGGGCTCGCCGGCCTACACCTTCCCCGAGAGCCTGCCGATGGTGAACGCCTCCGGCGGACCCAACTGCCGCGGTCTTCCGAATGTGCCGACCAAGCAGTACGGCGGATCGTGGTACCACACGCCGTTCCTGGTCACCGACAACGCCTACGTGCCGTACCAGCCGAACACCGAGTTGCAGTTCGACGCACCGTCGACGCTGCAGTTCCTGTTCCACGGCGCATACGCAGAACGGGATGACTACTGATGAAGGCCGATAGGACAGTCGTCGGTGTCAGCATCTTCACCGTGGCCATGCTCGTGGTGGCAGCGGGTCTGGTCGTGGTGTTCGGACAGTTCCGGTTCGCGTCGGGCAGCTCCTACCACGCGACGTTCAGTGATTCGTCACGGCTGAAGTCCGGCCAGGATGTCCGGATCGCGGGTGTCCCGGTCGGCTCAGTCAAGAAGGTCGCCCTCAACCCGGACAACACCGTCGACGTCGAGTTCGACGTGGACAACCGCTACCAGCTGTACACGTCGACCAAGGCCGTCGTGCGCTACCAGAACCTGGTGGGCGATCGCTACCTCGAGATCACCTCCGGCCCAGGCGAACTGCGCAAGTTGGCGCCGGGCGACACCATTGCCAAGGAGAACACCCAGCCGGCCCTGGATCTGGACGCTCTGCTCGGCGGGCTTCGGCCAGTGCTCAAGGGCCTGGACGGTGGGAAGGTCAACGAGGTCAGCAACGCCATCATCGAACTGCTGCAGGGCCAGGGCGGCGCGTTGTCGAACATGCTGGCCTCGACCAGTTCGTTCACGCAGAACCTGGCGGACCGCGATCAGCTGATCGGCGACGTCATCAACAACCTCAACACCGTGCTCGGCACGGTCGATGAGAAGGGCGCGGAGTTCAACGCGAGCGTCGATCAACTCCAACAGCTTGTGACGGGGCTGGCGCAGAACCGCGACCCGGTCGCCGGGGCCATCCCTCCGTTGGCGTCGGCCACCAACGACCTCACGACCATGCTCGAGAAGAGTCGGCGACCGATTCAGGGTGTGCTCGAGAACGTCCGACCGTTGGCGCAGCGTCTCGACGAGCGCAAGGACGACGTCAACAAGGTCATCGAGCCGCTCGCGGAGAACTACCTGCGGCTCAACGCACTCGGTGCATACGGATCCTTCTTCAACATCTACTACTGCTCGATCCGGATCAAGATCAACGGCCCCGCGGGCAGTGACATCCTCATCCCGTTCGGTGGTCCGCCCGATCCAACGAAGGGGAGGTGTTCGGACAATGGCTAGGCCCGATAGTGGCAATGCCACGCGCACTGGGATCTTCGGCATCGCTTTGGTGACATGCCTTGTACTGGTGTCCTTCGGCTACACCAGCCTGCCGTTCTGGCCGCAGGGCAAGAACTACACGGCTTACTTCAGCGATGCGGGCGGCATATCGCCAGGCAACGACGTCGCCGTCTCCGGTATCAAGGTCGGCAAGGTGTCATCGGTCGAGCTGGCCGGCGACTCCGCTGAGGTGACGTTCACCGTCGACCGCAAGATCAAGGTCGGCGACCAGTCGTTGGTGGCAATCAAGACCGACACCGTGCTCGGCCAGAAGTCGCTGTCGGTGACCCCAGGGGGTTCGGGCGAGTCGACGGTCATCCCGTTGGGCCGCACCACGACTCCCTACACGCTCAACACCGCTCTGCAGGACCTCGGCCAGAACGCCAGCGCGCTGGACAAGCCGAAGTTCGAGCAGGCGCTGCAGACTCTGACGTCCACGCTGCGCGACGCCACCCCGCAGTTGCGCGGCGCACTCGACGGCGTCGCCAACCTGTCGCGGAGCCTGAACGCCCGCGACGAGGCGCTGGATCAGCTGCTGGCACATGCAAAGCGGGTTTCCGACACGCTGGCTCAGCGCTCCGGTCAGGTGAACCAGCTCATCACCGACGGCAACCTCCTGTTCGCTGCTCTCGATGAGCGCCGCCAGGCGCTGAGCAACCTCATCTCCGGTATCGACGATGTGTCGCACCAGCTCTCGGGTTTCGTCGCCGATAACCGGCGTGAGTTCGGGCCCGCACTGGAGAAGCTCAACCTCGTGATGGACAACCTGATCGAGCGCAAGGAGCACATCGGTGAGGCCCTGCGCAGGCTGCCGCCCTACGCCACCGCGCTGGGCGAGGTCGTCGGCAACGGCCCCGGCTTCAACATCAACCTGTACGGGTTGCCGCCGGCGACCATGTCCGAGATGCTGCTTGACACCTACTTCCAGCCCGGCAAGCTGCCCGACAGCCTCGGTGATTACCTGAAGGGGCTCATCTCCGAGCGCATGATCCTGAGGCCGAAGTCACCATGACGCAGCAGAATTCGCAATCGAGTCGGGCGCGCTGGGTGCGACCCGCGCTGGCGGTCGCCCTTGTCGCACTGCTGGCCACCGGCGTGTACACGGTGTGGCCGTCACGTGCCGGCCACGAGGTCGTGGCGTACTTCCCGACTGCGGTCGGGCTGTACCCGGGCGACAACGTCAGCGTGGTCGGGGTTCCGGTCGGCACGATCAACTCGATCGAGCCTCGGGCCCGCGACGTCAAGGTCACCATGACCATCCGCGACGGTGTGAAGCTGCCTGCCGACGCCCGTGCGCTCGTCATAGCGCCGAACCTGGTGTCTGCCAGGTTCGTTCAGTTCACGCCCGCCTACACCGACGGTCCAGTGATGGCCGACGGCGCCGAGGTGGGACTGGACCGGACGGGTGTCCCCGTTGAGTGGGACGAGGTCAAGGAGCAGCTCACCGAGCTCAGCGCGCAACTCGGCCCGAAAGAGGGCGGGGTCCAGGGGCCGCTGTCGGAGTTCGTGAACCAGGCCGCGGACACATTCGACGGCAACGGCGACTCATTCCGAAGCGCCCTGCGCGAACTGTCGCAGACCGCCGGCCGGCTCGGTGACTCGAGTTCCGACCTGTTCGGCACGGTGCGCAACCTGCAGGTGCTGGTGAACGCGCTGGCCAACAGCAACGAACAGATCGTGCAGTTCTCCAACCACGTGGCGTCGGTGTCACAGGTGTTGGCCGACAGTTCACAAGATCTCGACCAGACGATGGGCGCGCTGAATCAGGCGCTGTCCGACGTCAAGGGCCTCCTCAACGAGAACAACACGGCGCTGATCGGCCAAGTCAACAAGCTGACAGAGTTCACCAACGTCCTCACCGAGCACAGCGATGACATCGAGCAGATCCTGCACGTCACGCCCAACGGGTTGGCGAACTTCTACAACATCTACAACCCGGCCCAGGGCACTGTCGGCGGCCTGCTTTCGCTCCCGAACTTCGCGAACCCGGTCCAGTTCGTCTGCGGTGGCACGTTCGACATCGGTGCCTCACCGGACAACTACAAGCGTGCGGAGATCTGCCGCCAGCGCATGGGCCCGGTGTTCAAACGCCTCGCGGTGAACTACCCGCCCGTGCTGTTCCACCCGATCAACAGCATCACCGCGTACAAGGGCCAGATCATCTACGACACCCCGGAGACTGAGGCGAAGGCGCAGACTCCGGTGCCCTACCTGCAGTGGGAACCCGCACCCGGTGTGACCCCGCCGACGCCGAGTCCCGACGGAATGCTCAGCGACTTGATCCTGCCGCCGCCCGCGGTGACGGGACAGATATCGCCCGCGGGCCCGGTGCCCCCACCCCCGCCGATGGGCGCAGGCCCACTGCCGGGGCCGGCCCCGGCCGAGACGGCGGGTGGCTAGCCATGCGGAGTCCACACATGCGGCGTTCAAACACGATGGGTGACAAGGTGCTACGGACCACGTGTCGTACCGTCGCGATCGGGTCGGGGGCGGTGCTGCTCGCGGGCTGCTCGTTCGGCGGCCTCAACTCGCTGGACATGCCGGGCACCGCCGGCCACGGCAAGGGCTCCTACACGATCACGGTGGAACTGCCGGACGTCGCGACGCTGCCGCAGAACTCGCCAGTGATGGTCGATGACGTCACAGTCGGCAGCGTGTCGGGCATCGATGCCGTTCAGCGGCCCGACGGTACGTTCTTCGCTGCGGTCAAGCTGTCGATGGACGGCAACGTCGACCTGCCGGACAACGCGACAGCGACGGTCGCACAGACCTCGCTGCTGGGCTCGCAGCACGTCGCACTGGCGAGTCCAGTGGGCAAGGCCTCCGAGGGCAGACTTCGGGAGGGTTCGAACATCCCGTTGTCGCAGACCGGTCGCTATCCGACCACCGAAGAGGTGCTCTCATCGCTCGGTGTCGTTGTGAACAAGGGCAATCTCGGTGCGCTGCAGGACATCACCGACGAGGCCTACGCCGCCGTGGCTGGTCGCGCGGGTAGTTTCGTCGACCTGATCCCGAGACTGGCCGAACTGACCGGGTCCCTGGACAAGCAGACGAACGACATCATTGCCGCGGCCGACGGGCTGAATCGGTTCGCCGGCATCCTGGCCCGCAGCAAGGACAACCTCGGTCGCACACTCGACACCCTGCCCGAGGCGCTCACGGTGCTCAATGCCAACCGCGGCCACATCGTGGATGCCTTCACCGCACTGCGCACCTTCTCCGGAGTCGCGTCGAAGGTGCTGTCGGGGATCAGGGATGACTTCTCGGCGGACTTCAAGGATCTCTACCCGGTCGTGAAGGCGCTCAATGACAATGCGGACGACTTGATCTCGGATCTCGAGTTCCTGCCGACGTTCCCGTTCCACTACAAGTACCTGCGGAACGCGGTCCGGGGCGACTACCTGAACGTGTTCGTGACGTTCGACCTCACGGTGCGTCGCCTGGGTGAGTCGGTGTTCACCACGTCAAAGGGCTTCGACCCGAATATGAAGCGCCTCGACGAGGTCATCAATCCGCCGGACTTCCTCACTGGAGCCATGTCGAACCTGTCCGGACAGGCCGCCGACCCGTTCAAGATTCCCGCGGGTACGGCGACGCAACACGGAGAGGCACCGTAAATGCGGGAACGACTCATTCGGATGCAGCTCGCGATCTTCGCGGTCGTGACGGTGCTGTGTGTCGGCGCGATCGGGGCGTTCTACCTGCACGTGCCGTCGGCGCTCGGCATCGGGTCCTACAAGGTGGCGGCGCACTTCGTCGCCGGCGGCGGGCTGTATGAGAACGCCAACGTCACCTACCGTGGCGTGACGATCGGGCGGGTCGAGTCGGTGGGGCTGTCGAAGGACGGCGTGGTCGCGGGCATGCGACTGAACACCGAGTTCCCCGTGCCGGAGAACGTCACGGCGACGGTGAAGAGCGTCTCGGCCATCGGCGAGCAGTACATCGACCTCGTGCCGCCGGAAGATCCGTCCGATGCCAAGCTGCGTGATGACTCCGTCATCGACGTCAGTCGAACGGCCATCGGTCAGGACATCTCGAGCCTGCTGACCCAGGCCGACAACCTGGTGAACAGCATCGGCGACACCCGCATCCAGGATCTGCTCCGCGAGTCGTTCAAGGCATTCAACGGTTCCGGGCCCGAACTGGCGCGAATGATCGAGTCCTCGAGGGCACTCGTCGACGAGGCGAACGCCAACTACGGGCAGACCACCCAGCTGATCGATCAGATCGGTCCGTTCCTGGACGCCCAGATTCGCAGTGGCGACGACATTCGGTCGCTGGCCGACGGCTTGGGGCGGTTCACCGCCGAGGCCGCCAACGCCGACCCGCAGCTGCGAGACGTGCTGCGGACCGTGCCCGGCGCCACCGAGGCCGCCAACACGACGTTCGACGGGATTCGGCCGAACTTCCCGATGCTGGCGGCCAACCTCGCCAACGCGGGCCGGATCGGCGTCATCTACCACAAGTCGATCGAGCAGGCGCTGGTGATCTTCCCCGCGCTGATGGCCGCACTCGTCACCGTCGGTGGTGGGCTGCCCGCCGACGAGGGCGCCAAGCTCGACTTCAAGGTCGATCTCGGAGATGCGCCGCCATGCCTGACCGGGTTCATCCCGCCGACCCAGGTTCGCACCCCCGCCGACACCACGCTGCGTGACCTGCCGACCGACCTGTACTGCAAGACGGCGCAGAACGACCCGTCAGTGGTGCGTGGCGCGCGTAACTACCCGTGCATGGAGTTCCCCGGCAAGCGCGCACCGACCGTGCAGCTGTGCCGCGACCCCGTCGGTTACGTGCCGATCGGCACCAACCCGTGGCGCGGCCCGCCGGTGCCCTATGGCAGCACGCCGATCACCGATCCGCGCAACATCGCGCCGGCCAACAAGTTCCCGAACATCCCGCCGTACGCGGATTACGATCCGGGGCCGCCTGCGGTCCAGCTTCCACCTGGGGTGCCGCCCGGTCCGGGACCTGCGCCGCACGCGCCGTTCCCGCTGCCGTACCCGCCGAGTGACCCGGGTGCACCGCCGCCGCCGTGGCCGTTCTTTGCGCCGCCGGACCAGGTCCTTCCGCCGTACGCCCGGACGCCACCCGGGGCTCCGGCTCCGGCGCCGCCACCCGGCCCTCTGCCTGCTGAGGTGCCCCCGCCGGCACCGATGCCTGCCGAGGTGCCGCCGGCACCGATGCCCGCTGAGGCGCCTCCAGCGCCGCTGGCCAGCGGTCCGGCGACCACCACGTACGATTCGAGGACTGGTGTATTCGCCGATCCCAATGGCGGAACGGGTGTCCTGGCCTCGGGCTCGGAGAAGTTCGTTCCCGCTGAGACGTGGGTCGATCTGATGATGGATTCAAGGCAGGCATGACAGAAGAGCACGAGGCTTCGGGCGACTCCGCGACTGAGACGCCCAAGCCGGCAATCGGTGCTGCGCGGCGACGGGCGTCGCGCGCCGCCGGGCCCGCGGGAGGTGCCGTCGGGGAGGCCCCCGCCGGCGTACGCGTCGAGGCACCGGCGACGGTGCGCCAGCGGGCTGCCGGACGTCCCGCAGCACCGCCACCGCGCAGGCAACCGCACCGCAGTCGCGTCGCCGCGATCGCACTGGGAGTGGGCGCCGTCGCGGTCGCCGTGCTGGCTGGTGTGGCACTGCTGCTGGCTGATCAGCAGCGCGATGCGCGAGCTGAGATCGAGCGGGACCAACGTTTCGTCGACACCGCCCGCCAGACGGTGGTGAACATGTTCAGCTACGACCAGAACACCATCGACGAGAGTGTGAACCGCTTCGTCAACGGCACCAGCGGCCCGCTACGTGACATGTTGAGCCAGTCCAACAACGTCGACAATCTCAAGGCGATCTTCCGTGACACCCAAGCAACGTCGGAGGCGGTGATCAGCGGTGCGGCACTGGAGAAGGTCGACGACGTCGCCGGGAACGCATCCGTGTTGGTGTCGGCCCGTGTGACCGTGACGGATATCGACGGGGTCAACAAGCCGTCCCAGCCGTACCGGCTTCGCCTCATCGTGCACGAGGACGACAATGGCCATATGACCGGCTACGACCTCAAGTACCCGGACGGCGGCAACTGATGGGTCGGTGGACCACCAGGCTGGTGGTGTTCGTCGGTGCTGTCCTGGCGCTCGGGTTCGTGGTGCTCAGCGGCGCCGGTGGCTACCTGTACTGGAATCGGATGCAGGCCAACGCCGAGCGGCAGACGGCTGCAGAGTTGGCACCGCTTGCCCAACAACAGATTCCGCTCGTGTTCGGCTACGACTATCAGACCGTCGAGGGAAGCCTCAACCAGGCCGCGCTGTTGCTGACGCCGGACTACCGCAGAGAGTTCGACGAGCGGGCCACAAAGGACATCATCCCGCAGGCGCGTGAGCGTCAGGTGATCTCGCAGGCGAATGTCGTCGGAGTCGGCGTGCTTGACGCGCAACGCAATTCGGGAAGCGTTCTGGTGTTCATGAACCGCACCGTGACCGACAAGTCCAAGCAGCCCGTGTATGACGGCAGCCGGCTGCGCGTCGACTACGAGAAGGTCGACGGGCAGTGGAAGATCCAGTACATCACGCCGATCTAGCCCCGATCAGGCGTCCGCGCTTGAGGATCTATCGTCGTGCGTGTCGGCGAGTGCATCGAGAAAAGCCCTAGCCCACCGGTCCACATCGTGTGCGAGCACCTGTCGGCGCATCGCACGCATCCGGCGACGGCCCTCCTCGGGGTCCTGGTTCAGGGCCGCCTCGATGGAGTCCTTCACGCCGTCCAAATGGTGCGGATTGGTCAGGTAGGCCTGCCTGAGCTCGGCTGCGGCCCCGGTGAACTCGCTGAGCACCAATGCGCCACCCAGATCGCTGCGGCAGGCCACGTACTCCTTGGCAACCAGGTTCATGCCATCGCGTAGCGGAGTGACGAGCATGACGTCGGCGGCGACGAAGAACGCGATCAGTTCCTCCCGCGGCACCGGCTTGTGCAGGTAGTGCACCACCGGGTGCCCCACTCGTCCGTACTCGCCGTTGATGTGGCCGACCTGACGCTCGATGTCCTCGCGCATCGCGATGTAGCTCTCGACGCGTTCGCGGCTGGGCGTGGCCAACTGCACCAGAACGGTGTCGTCGCGGTTGGCCCGACCCTCCTCGAACAACTCGGTGAGCGCCTCGAGGCGCACGTTGATGCCCTTGGTGTAGTCCAGCCGGTCGACGCCGAGGAGCACCTTGCGCGGATTGCCGAGTTCGGCGCGGATCTCGCGGGCCCGCTGCCGGACCCGCCTGTCGCGGGCCTTGCCGTCGAGTTCGGCGGAGTCGATGGAGATGGGGAATGCGCCGACCTTCACCGTGCGGAAGCCCACCTGGACCTCACCAAGCCGAGATCGCACGCCGACGCTGGCTCGCGAGGTCTGTGCACCGGTGAGCCGGCGCGCCAGGTACATGAAGTTCTGGGCGCCGCCGGGCAGGTGGAATCCGACCAGGTCCGCGCCGAGCAGACCGTCGATGATCTCCGTGCGCCACGGCATCTGCATGAACAGTTCGATGGGCGGGAACGGGATGTGCAGGAAGAAGCCGATGGTGAGGTCGGGACGCAGCATTCGCAGCATCTTCGGGACCAGCTGCAGCTGATAGTCCTGGATCCACACGGTCGCGCCCTGGGCGGCGGTCTTCGCCGTCGCCTCGGCGAAGCGCCGGTTCACGGCGACGTAGGTGTCCCACCAGCGACGGTGGTAGATCGGTTTGACGATGACGTCGTGATAGAGCGGCCACAGGGTGGCGTTGGAGAAGCCCTCGTAGTACTCGGCGACGTCGTCTGCCGACAACCGCACCGGCAGCATCGTCAGATCGTCCTCGACGATGGGTTCCTCATCACCGTCGGTGATGCCAGGCCAGCCGATCCAGGCCCCGCGCCGCCGCCGCAAGAGCGGTTCCAGCGCGGTGACCAGCCCTCCGGGGCTGCGTTTGTACGTTGTGGTGCCGTCGGGAAGCCGCTCCATGTCGATCGGCAGCCGGTTGGCGACCACCACGAAGTCGGCGTCCCCGATATCCCCAGTGCTAGCGGGGATATCGGAGTCGCCGTCTCCTGAGGTCACTACGCGTCTTGCTTTGCCGGCCCGATACCCAGCATCGACAGGAAGACGCGGCACTCGTCAGCATCGGTGGCGTACGCAGCGACAACTCGCCTGGCCTGACGGGCGGTGCTGTCGGCCAAGGGCTCCACGTCGCCGAGTTCGGCCGGATCAGATTTAGCTGCCATGACGCAATTCTAGGCGAACTCCGGGCGACTAGACGATTCGCCGGAGTTCGACCGTGAATTAGGAGACGCCGTGGACGGTCGGGCTGCTGCCCACCGACGACGTGGGAGGCACGTACTGCGGGGCGTCCTCGGCCAGGCCGATGCACTGGCCGCTGTTGGCGCCGGTGCACGGGATACCGTCGATCTCCGGGATGTCGGGGTTGCCGGCGATGCTGCCGAAGGGGGAACTCGGCACGGTGTGCGGCACGCAGACACCGGTGAACTGATCGGGCTCCTCACCACCGGAGCAGGCCATCGGCGCGGCCGGGTCCGTCGAGGGCCCGGCGAACGCGGCAACCGCGGGAGCCGCGGCGACCGCGAGCGCGAATCCACCCGCAATGATCAGTCGTCGAGCTGAGATCTCCAAGATCGCCATCGTCACGCTTTCTTCCGTAATTGACCGAGCCGTGGAGTGGATTCTATGGAAACTGAAAGGAATCTGCACAACTTCTTCGAGTTCCCTGATCACATAGCGCGTGAGGTACGGCCAGCGTGAGGTTGCGACGAGGCTCCAGGCCCGTCTGTAGAGGTCTAGGAGACGCCGTGAACGGTCGGGCTGCTGCCCACTGAGGACGTCGGAGGAACGTACTGTGGCGCGTCCTCGGACAGGCCGATGCACTGGCCGGAATTGGCGCCAGTGCAAGGGATGCCATTGATCTCGGGAAGGCCGCCGGCGGGTGCGGTCGTGCCGAATTCCGGCGAGTTGGGCACCAGATCGGGGGTGCACACTCCGGTGAAGGTGTCGGTGGACTCCCCGTTGGGGCAGTCCGCAACAGACGGTGCCGCGACGGAGGGTGCCGAGAGGGCGACAAGCACGGGTGTTGCCGCTACCGCCACAGCGAATCCCGCTGCGAGGACCATTCGTCGTGCTGAGATCTCAAGGCTCGCCATCGTCGTGCTTCCTGTCGTTGAGGTACTGCCAAAAACGATACGCTGACGAACCCCTTTTCATCGGCTGAAGTTCGACAAAAGTGGTGCGTATGTGCCATTTCTGTGAGTGCGCTGACAGGCCACTGTGGCGTTGCTGGCCAAGTGATGGCAGCGGCGCGCCTATGCACCGGTCACCCGCCGTGGTTCGATGACGAGAACGTGTTTCAGTTTTGTTGGCACGGATGGACTAACCCGAATTGATGCGGAGGACAGCGGTGCAGATTTCGTTGGCGGATCGGACGTTTCTGGTTACGGGCGGCGGCAGTGGGATCGGCAAGGGCGTGGCAGCCGAGGTCGTGGCCGCGGGCGGTGACGTCATGCTCGTCGGGCGCAACGCCGACCGCCTGGCCGCCGCAGCCGACGAGATCAACGCCGCGTCCGTCGACGGCAGCGGCACGGCGCGATACGAGCCCGCCGACGTGACCAACGAGGACGAGGTGGCCCGGGCTGTCGCGGCGGCGACCGCGTGGCACGGTCGGCTCAACGGTGTCGTGCACTGCGCAGGCGGGTCACTGACCATCGGGCCCATCACACAGGTGGACTCCGAGGGCTGGCGTCAAACCGTGGATCTCAACGTCAACGGCACGATGTACGTGCTCAAGCACAGCGCGCGGGAGATGGTCCGCGGTGGCGGCGGCTCGTTCGTCGGCATCTCGTCAATCGCATCGAGCAACACCCACCGCTGGTTCGCGTCCTACGGTCCCAGCAAGGCGGCCGTCGACAACCTGATGATGCTGGCGGCCGACGAACTCGGTGCGTCCTGGGTGCGGGTCAACGGCATCCGTCCCGGCCTGATCCGGACGGACATGGTTGCGCCCATTCTGGATTCGCCGGAGATCAGCGCCGACTACGCGGCCTGCACGCCGCTACCGCGCCCGGGTGAGGTCACCGACATCGCCGGTGCGGCTGTATTCCTGCTCAGTGACGCGGCTGCGTGGATCACGGGACAGGTGCTCAACGTCGATGGTGGGCACTGCCTGCGGCGCGGCCCGGACATGTCGTCGATGCTCGAACCGGTCTTTGGTGCAGACGGCCTGCGCGGCGTCGTCTCCTAACGCATCGGGCTGGCGCCGCCCGCCTCCCAGGCCGACAGGGCGCCCACCGCGGACCAGTCCAGCGCGCCGCCTCCGTTGGCCAGCAGGGTCAGGAAGCGATCGCGCAGCAGGCTGGCGATCGGCAGCGGCACCTGCAGGTCCTCCCCGGCCTCCAGCACCAGTCGGACGTCCTTGAGTCCGAGCGTGGCGGCGAACCCGGCGGGCTCGAACTCCTCGCGGGCGATCAAGCCGCCGTAGACCTGATACGCCGGTGCGCCGAACAGTGTCGAGGTGAGGATCTCCACGTAGGTCTGCTTGTCGACACCGGCCTTGCCGATCAGTGCCATCGCCTCGCCGAGCGACTCAATGACCGACGCGATAAGGAAGTTGCCGGACAGCTTCACCAGGTTCGCGGTGCTCGGCTGCTCGGCGACGACGAAGGTGCGCTGCCCGAGCGCGTCGAACACGGGTGAAAGGGTCTGTAGCAGTTCGGCTTCACCGGCGGCGACGATGAACAGCTTGCGGGCGGCCGCGGCCTCGGGGCGGCCGAAGACCGGTGCGGAGACAAATCGCTGACCCGCCTCGGCGTGCGACTCGGTCAGGCGCTTGGCGAGGTCGACGCTGATCGTCGAGCACGAGACGTGCACGGCCCCGGGGCGCAGCGAGGAGAGGATGCCGCTGTCGCCGAACGTGACGGCCTCGACCGCCTCGTCGTTGGCGAGCATCGAGATCACGGCGTCACCGCGACAGGCCTCGGCGACGGTGTGAGCCGGCCGTGCGCCAACGGCAACCAACGCGTCGACCTTGGCCCTGCTGCGGTTGTGCGCAGTGACGGAGTGACCGGCCGTCAGCAGGTTCTCCGCCATCGCCGCGCCCATGTTGCCCAACCCGATGAATCCCATGTCCATGGCTCCACTTCTACTCTGGGAGCGTGAGGTTCTCGACGACGATGTTCATCGACGGCAACAACACCGGCATCGAGGTGCCCGCCGACGTCGTGGAGGCGCTCGGCGCGGGTAAGCGCCCGCCTGTCGTGGTGGACGTGAACGGGTACCGGTACCGCTCGACCGTCGCGCCGATGGGCGGCAGGTTCCTGATCCCGTTCAGCGCTGAGCGCAGACGGGAGTCGGGCATCGGTGGAGGAGACGCTATCGATGTCGAGTTGGTGGTCGACACCGCGCCGCGCATTGTGGAGGTGCCCGACGATCTTCGGGCAGCCCTGGACGCATCACCCGGTGCGGCGGCCGCGTGGGCGGCGCTGTCCTACAGCAATCAGAAGGCACACGTGACGTCGGTCCTGGGGGCCAAGGCGGAACAGACCCGGGCACGTCGGATCGCCGCGGTGGTCACCAAGCTCGCGGGCTGAGCGCTTCGGCGACTATCCGGGTGCCGGCTATCAGGGTGCGGAGCCGGGGCAATACGCCTGCACCGCGAGGCTGCCGAACGTCGCGAGGTCGTCGACCTTGGTCCACTCGGTGGCGTTCTTGACGTGTAGTAGCGCCGTCTCGACCGAACCGCCGCGGCCGAGCACATCGCAGGTCGAGTGCGCGAGGTCGATCGCATCGGCCTTCGACGTGATGGGCAGCCGCTTATCGCGGACCGCATCGATGAACAGCTCGTCGATCTGCTTGTCGTTGTCCGTACCGGGGCCGGGTTCGGCGACGGCGGGGACGGCCCACCCGGTGGCCGCACCGGCTGCGACGAGCAGCGCGGCGGCGACGTGTTTGCTTCTCATCTGTCTCCCTGTCGCGTGTCAGTCCAGCGGCCAGGGTACGTCAGCAAAGGTCAGGTGTGGGCTTGGGCGACCTGATGTACCGCGTTGACAATGCCCTGATAACCCGTACACCGGCAGAAGTTTCCCGACAGGCCCTCGCGGATCTCCTCCTCGGTGGGCGCAGGATTGTCGGCCAGCAACGCCGTGATCGACGTGACAAAGCCTGGCGTGCAGAACCCGCACTGCAGTCCGTGGCAGGCCCGCAGCGCCGCCTGCACAGGGGACAACTCGCCATCGGCGGAGGCCATGCCCTCGACCGTGGTCACCTCCTGCCCATCCACCTGGACCGCGAAGATGAGGCATGACCGCACGGCCTGACCGTCGAGCAGCACCGTGCAGGCCCCGCACGCCCCGTGCTCACAGCCGAGATGCGTGCCCGTCAGACCGCAGTTCTCGCGCAGATAGTCCGCGAGCGTGACGCGCGGTTCGACCGTGCCACCGTAGGGGCGGCCATTGACCGACACCTGGACTGGAAGTTCATGCATCGAGTGCCTCCGTGATCGCGTCCGTCCAGGCGCGTGCCACCATCGCGGCGCCGACGCGCGTGCGATAGGACACGGACCCCTGCAGGTCCTTCGGGACGGCGTGCAGCCCCGACATGGCCAGCGCCCCGATCTCATCGGCGTGCAGATCGCTCGCCGGCCGGCCGAGCACCGCCTCCTCGGCCGGTGTGCCGCGCTCGGGTGTCGAGCCGAGCCCGAGCAGTCCGACACCGCAGCGGGTGACGCGGTCGTCGTCGTCGAGTTGCACGGCGACCGTCGCGCCCGCGATGGCGAAGTCGCCGTGGCGCCGGGCGTACTCGTGTACGGCGAACCCGCAGCGGCCCGACCACACCGGGAAGCGCACCGCGGTGAGAACCTCGTCGGCGGCCAGCGACGTCTCCCACAGGCCGGTGAAGAACTCTGCTGCCGGGATCTCACGGGACCCGCGCGATGAGGCCGCCTCGATCGTGGCATCGAGCGTCAGCGCCACCGCTGCGTACTCGCTGGCGGGGTCGGCGTGTGCGATGGCGCCGCCGAGCGTGCCCCTGGTCCGGATCTGGAAGTGTCCGATGTGGGGGGTGGCCAGCGTCAGCAGGGGCACTGAGTCGGCGACCTCGTCGTCCATGCCGACGAACGCGTGCGGGGTGGCTGCACCGATGCGCACCTCGTCACCTATGAGGTCGATGCTGCGCAGTTCCTCAACCCGCGAGATGTCGACCAGGTTCTCGAAGTGGGTAAGACGCATGGCGAGCATGGCCACCAGGCTCTGGCCGCCAGCCAGAATCTTGGCCTCGTCGCCGTACTCCGCGAGCAGTTTCACCGCACCGTCGACGCTGTCGGCCCGGTGATAGGCGAACGGGGCGGCCTTCACGACAACAGCCGGGCCAGCGCGGCCGCCAGATCGTCGCTCAGCACGCCGGCGGCGGTGCTGGCTCGGCGCCTGCGCCGGCCGACGAGGTAGCCGAGGGCGCCTGCCGCCGCGGCCGCGGCCAACAGAGGGCCGAATCGCTTGGCGACCGGCAGGGCGACAACCTTGAGCAGATCGACGGAGTCGCCGGCACCGGCCTGCGGTGCGGCCGCGGCCCGGGGTGCTGAGGAACCGTTCTGCGATGCCGCAGGATCGGGTGCCGCGCCGCCGAGCAGCTCGGCCTCAAGGCTCTTGGCGAACTGTGCGATCAGGTTGCCCGAGACGTCGGCCAGCACGCCGCGGCCGAACTGGGCGGCCTTGCCCGAGATCGCCAGATCGGTGGTGATCACCACATGGGTTGCGTCGCCCTCGTCCTTGAGCTGGGCGGTGACGAGTGCCGCGGCGGTGCCGTTGCCACGCGTCTCCTTGCCCTCGGCCTTGAGCACGATCCGCTGCGCGGTGGCGTCCTTCTCCTGGAATGACGCAACACCCTTGTAGGACACCGTGATCGGGCCGACCTTCACCTTGACGGCGCCGGTGAAGTCGTCGCCGTCGACCGACAACAGGGTGGCGCCGGGCAGGCAGGGCGCGACGCGCTCGACGTCGGTGATGAACTCCCAGGTCTTCGCGGCGGGGACCGCGACTCGGAACTCGTTGTTCAGTTCCACGGTTAGTGGTCCTTTCGGGCTGCTTGGTCGATGAGGTCGACGATCGTGGCTGGGCTTGCGGGAAGTTGCGTGACCGTGACGCCCAGCGGTGCGAGTGCGTCGTTGATGGCGTTGATGACCGCGGGCGGTGATCCGATGGCGCCGCCCTCGCCCGCGCCCTTGTATCCGCCGATGCCAGGGCCGGGTATCTCGACGTGGCCGAACTCGATGGGCGGCACCTCGGAGGCCGTCGGCAGCAGGTAGTCGACGAACGTCGAGGCCACCGGGTTGCCCGCGTCGTCGTAGGCGAGGTGTTCGAGCAGCGCGCCACCGATGCCCTGCACGGTTCCGCCCGCGACCTGACCCTCGACGACGTTCGGGTTGATCATCGGTCCGACGTCCTCGCTGACGATGTAGCGGGTCAGCGTCACGTGCCCGGTCGTCACGTCGACCTCGCACGTGCATGCGTGAGTGGCGTTGGCCCAGTGGATCATCGCCTGTGAGTTGAACCGCGCCGTCGCCTCCAAAGTGGGTGACACGCCGCCGAGTTGGCCGGGTTCGTAGTACGAGCGGTAGGCGATGTCGGCGAAGCTCGCGCTCTTCTCCGGATCGTCGCGGACGCTCGCCTGCGAGTTCGCGAGCACTATGTCGTTCGGGTCGGCGCCGAGAATCTGGGCAGCGATCGCGATGATCTGATTGCGCAGGATGGTGCCTGCCTCGTTGACCGCACCTGCCGTCATCGGCGCGCTGCGGCTGCCCTGGGTGCCCGCGCCGTACGGTGTGACCGCGGTGTCACCCTGGATGGTGGCGACGTCATCGATGTTGGCGTCCAACGCATCCGCGGTGAGCTGTACGACGGTGGTCTCGATGCTGTTACCGCTGGATCCGCCGTTGACGTAGACGTTGACCTTGCCGGTGGACTCCATTCGGATGGTGGCGCCCTCGGTGGCGAGGTTGCCCGTCGCGGCGCCCGTCGGCTCGATGTAGGCGGAGAAGCCCAGCCCGAGGTAGCGGCCCTGCGCCAGGGCCTCGGCCTGCTCCTTGCGGAAGCCCTCGTGGTCGAGGATCTTGACCGCCTGCTCGAGCGTGTCCGACGGTGCGACGTTGTCATAGGGCATGCCGTTGGGATTGAAGAACGGCATCTCGTCGCCGCGCAGGATGTTGATGCGCCGAAGCTCGAGGGGATCCATGCCCATCTTGCGGGCCGCGCAGTCGAGAAGGATCTCGCGCGTGAGGGTCTCGTACTGCCACGGGCCGCGGTAGGCGTGCAGTCCCGGAGTGTTGGAGAACACCGTCTTGTAGTTGAAGCTGGCCTTCGGCACCCGGTAAGGACCGGGGAAGAACATGCCGATGGCCGCCGTGGTCAGCACCGGGTACGGCGTCGGGTAGGACCCGACGTCCTGGACGAAGTCGATATCGGCGGCCAGGATCCTGCCGTCGGCGTCGAAGGCCATCCGCACTGTGCCGTCGACATGGCGGGACTGGCCGGCCGACATCAGGTTCTCGCGCCTGTCCTCGATCCACTTCAACGCGGTGCCTGATCGCGCGTTCGACGTCGCGGCGCAAACCTTGCGTGCGGCCAGCAGAATGCACATGTCCTCGCGCATCGGCACGACCTTCTGGCCGAACGCGCCGCCGGTGTCACGCATGATGACCCGCACGCCCTGGGCGGGGATGCCCAGCAGGCGGGCCGAGAACGCACGCAACTCATGCGGTGTCTGGGTGGATGCCCAGATGGTGAGTTCATCTGTGGCCGAGGTCCATTCGGCCACCATGCCGCGGGTCTCCATGGGCACCGGGACGTACATCTGCTGATAGATGTGCTCGGTGACGACGTGCGCGGCGTTGGCGAAGACCTCCTCGTCGGGCGGCATACCCGCCATACCTCCCGCGACGTTGTCGGGGTAGGCGTCGTGCACGACGGGGATACCCGCCTCGGCGCCCCCCACGGCTTTGCGGAAGTCAGCGATCGCAGGCAGCGGCTCGTAGTCGACGTCGACGAGGTCGACGGCGTCCTCGGCGACGTAGCGGCTGTCGGCGATGACGAGGGCGACCGGGTCGCCGACGAACTTCACCTCGCCCTCAGCCAGGGGCGGCCGGGGTGTGTCGGGGACGTCCTTGCCTGCGACGGCGTGCCAGGCCTCCTTCACCGCGGGGTTGATGTCCTGCGCGGTGAACACGGCGTGCACGCCCGGCAGGGCCAGCGCCGCCGCCGCGTCGATACCCCTGATGGTGGCTCGTGCGAAGGGGCTGCGCACGAAGCAGGCGTGCAGCATCCCCGGCCGCGAGACGTCGTCGACGAAGGTGCCCTTGCCGGTCAGCAGGCGGGTGTCCTCGACCCGCGGTACCCGGGTCCCCGAGTAGCGGGTCGCGACAGGCCCCTCAGCTGTTGAAGTAGCTGATGAAGAGGCGGTTGAAGTCACGTCTGCACTCCCTCGAGCTTTCGCGTGTAAGTGTCGGCCGTCACATTCCCGGCAAGTTTGATTATCGTACAAGAGAAGGATGATTCCAAAAAGAGAGAGTGGCGTTACCGCACGTCGAGCCCGGTGCTTGTGGCAGTTCTGGATGCCTCGTGGTGAATCCGGCCATCGATCTCGGTAAGCGGCCGGCCACCACCGCCCCATCGGCGCGCGATGATCTCGCCGATGATCGACACCGCGGTCTCCTCGGGCGTGCGCGCGCCCAAATCCAGGCCGATGGGGCTGGACAGCCGGTCCAACTGGGACTCGGTCAGGCCCGCCTCCCGTAGGCGCGCGAGCCGGTCGAGATGCGTCGGCCGCGAACCCATGGCGCCCACATAGCCGACCTTCGACAACCGCAGCGCCACCTCAAGCACGGGGACGTCGAACTTCGGATCGTGGGTAAGTACGCAGATGGCGGTGCGTTCGTCGAGTGTCCCCGCGGCGACCTGGCCACGCAGGTAGCGGTCCGGCCAGTCGACGACGACCTCGTCGGCGGCGGGGAAGCGCGCAGGTGTGGCGAAGACCGGCCGGGCGTCACACACCGTGATCCGGTAGCCGAGCAGCGCCGCCTGTCGGGTCAGTGCCGCCGCGAAGTCAATCGCCCCGAACACCAGCATCCGGGGCCGCGGGGCATGGCTGGCGACGAACACCTCCATGCCCTCGCCCTGACGCTCTCCGTCGGGACCGTAGGTCAGCACGTCGGTGCGGCCAGCGCCGAGGAGGCCGCGGGCATCGTCGGCGACAGCGGCGTCAGCACGCGCAGACCCGAGCGTGCCGTCGACCGTGCTCTCGCCGATCACCAGCCTGCGGCCGACCCGCTGCGGGTCCGGGTGGGTGATCACGGTGGCCACGGCCGTGGGCCGGTGTGCCGCGATATCGTCGGCGATCGCCTCGAGTTGGGGGAACGTCGAGCGTGAGACCGGCTCGGCGAAGATGTCGATGATGCCGCCGCACGTCAGTCCCACGGCGAACGCGTCATCGTCGGTGATGCCGTAGCGCTGGAACTGCGGATACCCGTTCCGGGCCACTTCGCCGGCCAGTTCGTAGACGGCGGCCTCGACGCAACCGCCCGAGACCGAGCCCGCCACGGTGCCGTCGGGCGCGACCACCATCGCCGCGCCGGCCGTCCGGGGGGCGGACTTGATGGTGCGCACAACGGTGGCCACGCCCGCCGTGCCGCCGTTTCGCCAGACCGCCAGCACTTCGTCCATCACGTCGCGCACAGCAGAAGTGTATGTCCGGGGGCGACGCCGGCGCCTGATGGCCTGAGCGACTGCTCAGCACGCGCCCACGGTCCCGCGTGCCGGGCGTGTCCGGCGAACCTTTGTACTCTCGGGTTGGGATTGTGTCGTTATCGAAGGGAACTGCCCGTGAATCTGCCCGTGTTGGGGCCATTGCCGCTGTCGGGCTTCACGCACATCTGGTTCTTTCTGTTCCTGTTCGTGGTCGCCGGTCTGGTCTTTCTGTACTTCTGGATTCAGCGCAGCAGGAAGGCCCGCCTCGCGCGGTTCGCCGACAGCGAGATGATCGGAAGTGTCGCCCCCAAGCCGCAGAGTCGGTGGCACCATCTACCCCCGGCACTGGTTGCCGTCGCCCTCGTGATGTTCACCATCGCGATGGCGGGCCCGGCGCTGGACCGCAAGATTCCCCGCAACCGCGCCGTGGTGATGCTGGTGATGGACGTGTCGACCTCGATGGACGCCACCGACGTCTCGCCGAGCCGGATGAAGGCCGCGCAGGCGGCCGCCAAGAAGTTCGCCGACGAACTGACGCCAGGGGTGAACCTCGGCCTGATCTCGTTCGCCGCCAACCCCACCATGCTCAGCTCGCCGACCACCAACCACGAGGCGACCAAGGTCGCCATCGACAAGATGCAGGTCGCCGAGCGCACCGCCACCGGCGAGGCGATCTTCGCTGCGCTGCAGGCGATCTCGACCGTCGGTGCCGTCATCGGAGGTGGTGACGAGCCGCCCCCCGCCCGCATCGTGCTGTTCTCCGACGGCAAGGAGACCAGCCCGGGAAACCCCGACAATCCGCGAGGCGCGTTCACTGCCGCGCGCGCGGCCAAGGATCAGGGCATCCCCATTTCGACCATCGCGTTCGGAACTCCGGACGGCACCGTGAAGGTCGACAATGCCGATGTACCGGTGCCGGTCGACGACACCACGATGAAGCAGGTCGCGCAGCTGTCCGGCGGTACCTCCTACCTGGCGCAGGACGCACCGCAGCTCGACCAGATCTACAAGACCCTGCAGGACCAGATCGGTTACGAAACCGTCCGCGGTGACGCCAGCACGGGCTGGCTTCGGCTGGGAGCGTTGGTGCTCGCGATTGCGGCCATCTCGGCGCTGGTGATCAATCGCAGGTTGCCCCTGTAGATCCCGTCGGTTTCGTCCGTCGAACGGTGGGGTATCAGGGTTCGGTGATCACGAAGCGCAGCAGCTCTGATGTCCACGATCCGATGACCGAGGTCGCCGCAACGGCGGGTCTGTTGCTCATGTTCGTGTCGGTCATCGGTGCCGTCTTGGGTCTCGCAGTGTTCAGCGGCGGGGCGATAGTTCTCGCCACGGTCGTCCTCGTGATGGCCCTGACGAGCTTCATCGCCAGCCTGGCCTGCTTCGTGTTCGACGCTCGGCGTCTCGAGCGCGCCGAGGTGACGCTGCCCTTCCCGAGCATGTTGCGGCGCTAGTCTCGGCAATATCGGCGCGCCAACAAACCGGCTGGGTTTCCCCAGTACGGTTGACGCATGCGCCGTGTGATCGCCGGGCTGTGTGTCGCCGCTCTGGCGTTAACGGCCGCCTGTAGCCGCGACGGGCCCCCGAACTCGCTGTTCGACACCGCCGGCTACCACGTCGCCGGCGACACGGTGTACTACCTGAACGCGTTTCCGGGCAAGGCTTTTCAGATCGACGGTGCCGACGTCGCAACTTTTGAGGTGTTTGACAGCACCTACGCCCGCGACCAGTCGACCGTCTACGTCGACGGTGGCGTCCTTGCGGGCGCTGACGCGGAGACGTTCGAACTGATCGGCCGCCCGCAGATGGCCAGGGACGCCGCACACGTCTACGTGCGTGACCGCGTTCTCAGCGATGATCCGGTGAACTTCGAATTCCTGCCAGACGGAATGTCGCGCGACGGCGCATCGGTGTATTGGACCGATGGCAGCGTGCTGTCTGAGGACCCGCAGAACTTCGAGGTCATCGCCGATGACGACGACTACCTGTTCAGCAGGGACACACGCAACGTGCACGTCAACGGCACCCCAATCGTGGGTGCCGATCCCGCCACCTTCCGCGTGCTGCGGGGCGCCCACTCAAGCGACGGTGAGCGGGTCTACTTCTACACCGACGCCGTACCGGAGGCCGACGTCGCGACGTTCCGTGTCCTGGATGGGCCATATGCGATCGACGACCGACATGTCTACTGGATGGGCGAGCCCATCGACGGTGCCGCCCCGGCGAGCTTCCGGGTGCTCAACGTCGACTTCGAGTGTTCGGCCGACGCGACCCGGGCGTACTACCGGGACGATCCCATCGTCGGCGCCGAGCCGGCGTCGTTCCCCGTCGGTCGCGAGGTCATCGGCTGTTCGGCGGCGTCGATCTCGTTTGCGCCGTAGCCATCCGGTGGCCTCGCATTCACCGGACGGTGCCAAACTCGACGTGAAGCGCGGTGGGGCCTGAGATTCCGAAGACCGGTTTCCACGGCGCCGTCGCGGTCCGCCGGATAGCGGGCATCCGCTGGGCCATCACTCGCAGTGCCTCGGCGAGCGCGGTGCGGCCCGGGTCCGGTGTCGACGGTGGGAACACACGGGTGATGTCGAGCCGTCCGGGATCGGCATACGCATCGGGATCACGGTGGGCAGCAGCGATGTTCACCGTCACCACGGTGTCGGCGGGAATGTGGATACCGTCGACGTCGACGTCCTCGGTGGCCACCCGCAGCACACTGAACACGACCGGTGAGTGCCGCATCGTCTCCTCGACAGCCTGCGGAGCGAGGTCGGCGTTCTCGGCGAGCAGCGCCCACAGCTCAGGTCGGTCGCACAAAGCCTCGACCGATGCGGCCAACTGACTGCGCATCCTGTTCGCCTCCGACGTCAACAGCGTTGCGACCAGACGCCGCAACTCATCCGTCGTCAGGCCGTCGTGGTCGATGTCGGCGACGATGAGGTCAGACAGCAGATCGTCACTGAGGTGGGCGCACCGCTGCGCGACCATCACATCGACGTAGTGGTACAGCGCCTCCATATCGGTCACGTCATCAGCCCAGCGGGCGAGGCGATCCCAGTCCGCGCGCTTCACTCCGAGCGCAGCGCAGACCGCGTGCGCCGCATAGGGGGCCGCCACGTCGGCGACGACGTCGCACCGGCCGGTGTCGGCGAGCGGATCGACGAGGCGGCCGACGATATCGGACACTGCGGCGCGGAGGCGGTCCGCGGCGTGCGGTGTGAAGGTCTTGTCGAGGATGGCGCGCAGTCGCGGGTGGGGAACGCCCAGACCGGTCGGCGCCCGGAAGCGTGGATCGGCCAGCGCGCTGTGGACGACCTCGTGGCCGATCAGCTCGAGACCGAACGGGCCCCTGGCGAACGGGGCCCGCCGGCGTGCGTCGGCGATGCGTCGGTGCGCGACTTCCGGGTCGGCGGCGCCGAGGTAGTCGAGCGTGGGGAGGTCGAGTGAAGTGGTCATCTCCATTTCTTCCTACCGCTGGTCGGGGCCGGTTGTCCGCTCCACGTGGTGTGACGTTGCGCTGGGGAGGCGTGGTGTTGACCACACCCGCAGGACACAATCGGGAGCGTGCCGAATCGAATTCAGTCCCTGCTGGGCGTGCAGTACCGTTCCTTACAAACGAGCAGCAGTGAGTGTTGCTCGGTTGCGACCCGAACGGTGTTGGCCGCTGGCGGCGGGTGTTCTCCGGTGGACCGGCGCGCATCGTGTGCGTGGCGGTGGGCCGGAACTGCCGTGCCTGCCAACGTGGTTCGGTTGATGTTCGGGCCTGTCCGGTGGTGTGCCCGCAACGGTCCTCTGTCCGTTGCGGGGTCCTGCCGGCCGTCGCCTGATCGCCTGTCCGAGGCCACGTCTGCCGATCGCGGTCGCCGCACCGTGGTGGCCGGTGACCGGTTCGGAAGTCTGTTGTTGAAGCGGTTTGGCCCAATGCTGAGCACCCCATCGGCTGGTGTAGGCCGGATCCACGCCGATGATCGCGATGCGACGCCTGGCCGCCATGGACGTGAGGCGGGTCCGGAATCTCGCGGTGGGCATTCCGGCCACGGTGCGCCGGAACCGTTTGCCACGCTTGCCTCGACCCATGGTCTCGCGTCCGGTGGTGCGGGCATCGGAGAAGTCGAGGTTCTCGATGACTACCGCCGAGCAGTTAGTGACCTGGGCGTGATCGAGCAGCGCGGTGATTGCTGCGCGGACCCGCCCGTCGCGCCGCGACGCGCGTAGTCCGGCAGTGTCGACGGGGATCGTGATCGGTTTTCCGACAGGGTTGCCTGATCCGTCGAGCACGCAGACCGCTAGGTGATCGGCGTTCAGATCGACACCCAATACCGGGCCACAGCGCAGATCCTCGATCGCCGGTGCGGGTGTGGCTGTGTCCTTTTTCCAGGACGCGTCCAGATACCAACGGCCCTTCGCCGGGTCATGGCTGATGTCGTAGCGCACGGAACGCCGGGCAGCCACCCGCTGGGCCCACTGTTCGCGGCGGTGGTTGAACACCAGCGGTACCGCAATGTCGAGATGGCTGCCGTACCGGGCGGCCAGTGCGGCGGGAACCTTGATCCGCAACCTGCCCATCGAATCGACCCGGATGGTCTCATTGCCACCCGGTTTGCCCGATTCCCCGTCAACGGTCAAGAACATTCGCGCCGCGTCCCAGCGGGCACGCCACTTCTGTTTGGTCATTCCCGCCTCGTCGAGATGGTGGCGGTTGCGCCACAACCGCTTCCCTCCCACCACGAGCGAGGGCCGACCAGCCTCCAGTGCCTCCTGCGCGCCCGCCAGGCGCGCCCGCAGCCCTGCCAGCCGCCGAGACTTGGCGAACCGCTCACCGGCCGTGCGGTAACCACGCTGACCGCCGTCCCGCTCACCGGGCCGCAGGGCGCACCGATGCTCCAGTACCTCCACCGCGGAGCCCAAATCGGTTACATGCGCACTCAAGCCCCGCATGCCTAACTGGTACTGGTCCTCGACTGCCCGGGTGACCGCCCCCGCCCACCGCGACGACGACAAAGTGGTCACCGCCTGTTTACGCTGTGCCCGCCACCGCGCATGCTCAGTTTGGCTCAAACGGCCCAACTCGACCCGTGCGGCTAACTCCGCCCGGTACACCGATCCCAGAAACGATCCGATCGCCGTCAGCGCTGCGATCTCAGCGTCGGTCAGGTGAAGGCGGGTCCGCACCCGCACCCCCGCCGGTGCGGCCGCCACCACCGGATCGCCGATCCGGCGTAGCGCGCGACGTTGCCCCATGAACATCATCCTGACCGGCGGCACCGACAAACCCGACCGGTGCGACATCACGCTGGCACGACCCCGAGCCCTGACTGCCCGATTTTGTGCCGACCGATGCCTAGAACCGGGCGCAGAATGCGGTCAGCACCGCCACCATGTCGCTCACCACATCGTGGGTCACCTCACCGTCCGCGGGCGGTATGTGCGACGCGCGTTCGGCCGCGGCCGCGCTGGTCCTGGGAGCTGAGGGCGTGCAGATGGGCACGCGGATGCTGGCGAGCCTGGAATCCGCGGTGCACAACAACTTCAAGAGCGCGATCGTGGCTGCCGACGACGCGGGCACCATCCTCCTGGACCTGCCAGGGAACCCGACGATGCGGGTGCTGCACACGGGTCTGGCCGCCAGGGTGTTCGCCGACGGGCCTGGCGCCTCGCTGCTTGGCGCGGTCACCGATCTGTACTTCGAGGGTGACCTCGAGGCCAGCGTCGCCAACACCGGTCAGGTGTCGTCGCGGATCGTCGATCTGCTGCCGGTCTCGGAGATCGTCAAGCGCACCTGGGCCGAGATCGAGGACGCCCTGGACTCGGCGCGGGCCCGGATGGGCTGAGGAATCAGTCGGTCGACCGCTGCCACAGGCAGTCGCCGCTCATCTCGATGGTCAGTAGCCGTGGGATCACCTCGAGTGCCAGCGGGCGGCCGGGTTCGCCCTCGTCGACTCGCGCCTGCCCGTCGACCTTTCCGTAGGTGACCGACACCTGTTCGGCGCGGCAACGGCTGTCGGGGTCCAGGGGAGTGGCGGTCCACCGGCCCGGCTCCAGCGCGGGGTTCTGCCGGGCGCCGCCGTGCAGCGTCAGTGCCGGTCCGTAGCTCACCCAGCGGTCACTCGACGGGTAGGGCGTGGTGACGGTCTGCCACTGATCGCCCGCGCACACCAGTGGTGCCTTCTCGCCGGGCAGCCACGTCATCGCGCCGTCGGCCGCGGCGGCGCAGGGCGTGCCGGATCGTGGTTCGGTGGGGGCAGCGGGATCCGCTGGATCAGCGAGGGCGGCAGGCGCCGATGCGGTCAGTGTGACCGCGATGAAACCGATTGCCGCCCAACGCCACATCAGACACCCCGCTAGATCTTGCTGAGATCGGTCTTCATCAGCATGACGTTGTACTCCGACCACAGCGACATGTTCCAGTACAGCTCCGTCCCGGTGCCCTGCGTCGACGGCGACCACGGGTGCATCATCGGCGCGTAGATGCCGCCGGGCTGCTGCTGCATCAGAACCTTCGCCGAGGACCAGGTGCCCTGTGGCGTGTCCGAGGTCCGAATCACGATGTTGTTGAACTGATCCGCGTGCATCACGACGTACTTGCCCAGTTGCTTGTTGTACTGGACCGACATCTCGCTGACCTGATTGCCGGGTTTGGCGACACCGCAGGCACCCTTGTCCTGACCGAACACGGCAGTGGCGGCCGCCGGGTTGCGATACCAGCCGGCCTTCGTGGCGCCAAAGCCGAAGAAGCCTGCGCTGCCCTTGCTGTAGTACTCGTACTTGGACACGTCGAGGATGTCCTGCTCCAGGACCCGCGAGACATACGCGGCGCCCTGACGCCCGTTCGGCGTGCCGTAGGCGTAGACGTAGCCGTCTCCCGGACGGACCAACGCGGCCTGCTGGAACTTCGCATTACCGCTGTACGGATCATTCATGCGCACCGAAGTTGGTGCGATGTACCAGTTCTCGCCATTGTCGGTGGAGTAGGCCATGGCCGAGTAGTTGGTGGTCCACTGGCCCGCGGAACCCCACTGCTTGACCGACATGAAACTCAGGTACTGCGTGGCGCCGAACTCGGTGCCCGGCGTCGGTACCGATATGCCCGCCGTCGGGATCAGCGTCACGCCGGCCGGCAGGCCCGCGGGCAGCCGCTCGGGCAGGATGATCTGACGTGCGTAGGTCGGCTCCCACAGCGGCGAGCCGCCGAACATGTTGCCGTTGAACCATTCACCGTTGGGGATGCTCAGGCCGTCGGCGAGGTTCAGGTCCGAGCTGCGGAACAGCGTGTTCAGCCGCCAGGTGCCCGTCATATTGGGTCCGCCGAACGTGTCACCGAAGGCGATGAGCACCTGGTGTTCGTTGATGGGCGTCGTCGGATCGTCGGCGATGCCGTTGTCCCACATCACTCCGACGTCGGTGCCCCAGATGCCGTAGCGCTGGAACGTGTTGTTGGGCTGGAAGTTTCCGGTCACCCAGTCGACGAAGCTCGTCGACGGGCTGAACTGCTGTCCGGGGACCGGGGTGCCAGGACGTGGTGGTACCGGCGCCACGGCGGCGGTGGCGAACGGGTCGGCCATGGGGAGGCTGGTGGTCTGCGCCGACACCGCCGGGGTCCCGGGTGCGTGTCCCGTCGCCGCGGCGACGAAGTTGTCGATCTCGCGCCGGGCGAAGGCGAGCAACGCCCACCCGATGGGCGCCTGCGCCGGCGCGGTGGGTGTGGTGCCTGCGACCGGTCCCAGTACCCAGTTCACGACGGTGGACACCAGGTTGTGGACGATGTCGAGCGGATTCTGCGGCGGGGTGGGTGCGGGCTGCTCGGCCGTCATGGTGCGCGCCGCCGTGGCGACGGGCGTCGCCGTCTGCTCGGTGTCCGCCTGTTCCGTCGCGGCAGTCGCTGATGCGACGGTGTCGATCGTGGCGGCCGCCGTCTTGGCTGCGGCAGTCTTGGCAGCAGCGGTCTTGATGGCGATGGTCTTGGCGGCCGCGAGGGGGTCGGTCTTCGGCGCTGCCTTGGGTGCGGCAGTCGCGGGTGAGGCGGTGGCCGAATCGTTCTTGGGTGCCGACGGGGTGGGCTTCGCGGCCGGCACCGGTGCCGTTTCCTGCGCCGGTTCCTCCTCGACGGGCACCTCGGGCTCGATCTTTGGGTCGGGCGCCGTCTTCGGTTCGGGCGCCGTCTTCGGTTCGGGCTCGGCCTCGGGGTCCTTGGTGCTGGTGCTCTTGGTGCTCGACGACCCGGTGTTGGTCTGTGCGCTCACCTGTCCGGACGCGGCGGGGCCGGGGGTCCTGTCGTCGGGATCCGAGGCCTTCGGGTCCTTGGGATTCGAGTCCTTGCCGTCCGAGGCCGCAGGCGTCGAGTCCTTGGGCGTGGTGTCCTTGGCCGTCGACTGGCTGGCGGTCGAGTCGCTGGGCGAGGCCGCCGCGGAGTCCGACGCGGATGACGTGGAGCTGGCGCTGCCGTCGTCGGCCAGGGCCGTGCCATGCCCCGCGATGAGGGCCGTTCCGACGCCCAACGCGACGGCTAACCCGCCGACCCGGCCGATGTACGTTGCGGCACCCATGGCAGTCCTATCGCTCGACCAGCAAACCCTTCCCCGCCATCAGCGATTGAAGCGCAGTTGACGCGGGGGCAGGGGCAAACTCACCGATTGCCCCAGTTTTCACTCGCGTTATCTGTCGTCGCAGAGGTCGCGGGTGTTACTGGTCGAGCTTTTGAAGCGCCTCGTCGTAGAGAGCGATGGCCTCGCCCAGGCCGTCGTTGACCCAGGCGTCGACGATGCCCACCCGGTCGGCGACCAGCTGGACCTGGGTGACCCAGGTCTGGAAGTCGTGGTCGGCCCGCAATGCCTCGAGCTGCTCACGGCTGCCCTGGATCAGGAAGAATCCGCCCAGTTCAGCGCTTTGTGGACGCAGGATCGCGGTGTCGAAGCGCTCGATGCGCTCCGATGTTCGCAGACCCTCGAGATACCCCGTCGTGGTCTCCTTGAGGAGATCCAGTGCCTGGCGCTCGCGCCCGGTACTCGGAAGACCCCACACCACCCAGAACCCAGCCTCAGCCACGACGTCCTCCTTCGCGACGAACATATCGGCGTCGAGCCCGGTATTCGGTGAGGCGTGCCGAGCGGCGCCTCAGGCGTCGACGAAGCGCTCTCGGTAGGCGCGCAGCCTGCTCGCCACCTCGTCGGGGTCGAGACCCAGATCGGAGGGCTCGTAGACGACCCCGCCGTGCCTGCCGCGCGGATGGTCGTCGCGGAACTGGGTCATCGCCGAGCGGGCGCGATCGTCGTATGGCTGGCCGGCCAGGTCATAGATCGCGGTGACGATGCCCTCCTCGTCGGCCATGAAGTCCTCGAACCGCACATCGATCGACTGTGCGGCGGGCAGCACGTCGCGATCGCGAAGGCAGCCGTTGAGCAGGTCGTCGGCGCGGTCGAGCCAGTACCGCGCGGTGCGCTCGGGCTGGGGACGATCACTGGCCATTCGCTGCGCGTAGCTGATCATGGTCGACATCGACATCGTGACCTCGACGGGATCCCGGTGGGTCACCACGAACGTCGCGTCAGGGAAGGTCGCGAACAGGATGGGAAACTGCTCGAGGTGCTGCGGAGACTTCAGCACCCACCGCTGCCCACCCCGAAGCCACTGCATGGCCTGCAGCGACCGCTTCAGGTAGGCATACGACGCGCTCTGATCGTGCGACTTGTAGTGCGCGGCGTAGTCGGGCAGGTAGTGCATGGTCTCGAACAACATGCCTGAGATGTCGTTGCCCAGGAGCTGGATCTCCTCATGCGCGTGGTCGACGGTCATCTCGTGCATCCGTTTGAACTCGGGCATGGACCCGTCGATGATCTCGAGCCCGGCCGCACAACGGTCCCGGCGCGGCTGCTCGTCGGCATCATCGGGGCCGGGGAACGGCTCGAGGCTCTCCCAGTAGGGCATGTACCGGATCGCGGGATCCGCGGCAATGAGGTTGTGCAGGTGGGTCGTTCCGGTTCGGGGGAGTCCGCAGATGATGATGGGACGCTCGATCGCGACATCCTCGATCTCGGGATGCGCCGCGACGAGTGCCTCCAGCCGAAGTCGGTTGACCAGGTGGCCAACCAGCTGCTCGAACGCCATCGCCGTACCCACACCCGAGAGCCCGGCATGATCGCGCAGCGAACCGCACAGGATCTCGAGGCGCTCACGGAACGCCGGATCGCCCCACTCGTTCAGCCCGGTGCGCTCGGTTGCCGTCTGCAGCAACGACTCCGGTGTCAGGGTCAGCGCCGCCCCGTAGGCGGCGAGGCCGTCACGTATCGGCAGCGACGCCTCAGGGAAGACCGGCATGGCCAGATCTGTGAGCCTGACAGCGGCTGGGCGTACGGCGGTCATGACGCGACGTCGGCGATGTTGACGACACGACAGACCGGCCGTGCCGGGGTCTGCTCGGGCAGGAACCAGCGCAGCCAGATCAGCCCTTTGGACCGCCCCGCGGTCGACACCCAGTTCGGGTGTCCTGGGTCGCGTTCGCTGATCACGACCCGCCAGGAACCGTCCGGCTCGTAGGTCACCTCCGTGCCGTTGATGGTGACGCGCTCACTGGAGAAGTCGTAGGTGTGCAGGAAGGGATTCCACAGGCACAGGTTCCAGAACACGCACTCCGGAGACGTGCCGTCGACGATCAGTGCCTCGTCGTGACCCAACTCGTAGGCGCCCATGGCGTACGCGGCGTCGCCGGCCGCCCAGCCGTACGTGACGGTGGGCACGGGGTACGGCTCGTGAATCTCGTTGGCCGGCTCCACCTTCGTGGGGATGAACGCGAGTTGCGCGGCAAGCCAGGTCCGCGCGGCCTTCAAGCGCCGTGCCATATCGGCGCGGTCCTCGGTGCGGCGTTGGGGCGCGTCGAGGGCCTCGATGGTCCACACCGGGCGCCGATCGGTCTCGCGGGAGGACACGTAGTCCCGCGTCAGTGCGAACACCGAGTCGGGTTCCAACGTGATCCCCGGCCCGTCCGCATGTGTTGGGCTCATGATGAACTCGAAGTTCCCGTCGGCGTCGAACTCCATGGCGTGGTCATTGAGGGTGCCGACGATCCGCTCGCTGTAGCGGCCGTCATCGGGCCCGCCGTATACCGTCATCGACAGGTACGCGGCGTCGCCGCGGTTTCCTCGCACGCGATAGGTGCGGGCAGGGTCCAGTGGCGAGAGTTGATAGAAGGCATCGGAGTTGTCCCCGCCCCACTTGAGGAACGGCCCGATGACGTCGACAAGACGCGGACGGTCCTTGTCGTTCCACACGAACGCGTCGGTTGCCACCCGGAGCAGGCTGAAAGCCAGGCGGTAGCCGTCGAGGAGGTCGGCCTCGGGCAGCGGCGGGTCCGCCGCCAGCAGCTTCCTCTCGACCTCTCGAACCTCGTCCAGAAGGCCCGAAAAGGCCTCTGACAGTTCGGTTCCGGCCTGCTGGTCAGTGGTCATGGACTCTCCTCGGCTCTCATCTCCGCCCCCTGCATCACCAGGGCACAGAGTCTCTCGACGACGTCGTCTACGTCATCGCAGTGCTGAACTTGCATGGTGTAGAACGACGTGCCGATGAGCAGGTCGTAGAGCATCTTGATGTCGACATCGGGTCGCACCGTGCCCTGCTCGATACCGGCGCCGACCAACTCGGCGAACTTGTGCTGCGTCTGTTCATCGAGGAGTTTCTGGGTGCGGATGAAAAGCGCCGGGTCGCTGTGACGGTCGGCGAGGATGCCCATCGTGGCGCTGGCGACTATCGGCTCACGCCAGAACTCGCACACGCCGTGCACGAAGCGCCGAAGGTCGGTGTCGAAGTCGCCGGAGCCCTCCAGCACGTCGGCGTTATCGGCCCAGCCGAACACCGCGTCGAACACGACGTGGGCCTTCGACGGCCAACGCCGGTAGACGGTGGGGCGGCTGACGTCGGCCTCGCGTGCGATCGATTCGATCGATATCTGGTCGTAGCCGTTGGTGCTCAACAGCTTTCGGGCAGCCGTCAGGATCGCCCTCTGCGTGCGGGGATCGCGAGGCCTGCCCCGCACCGGTTCCGCCGTCATGGGCCATAGCGTTACATGCCGTAACGTAAAGTGTCAACGGAATCACCGCAGTGACTTTTCACCGCAATGACACGGTGACCTCGCCTCCGCGGGGATCGACACCATCGAGAATGCTTGAGGGCACCCGGAACACCCGTCCCGGCGAGGCCGGCCAGGGCAGCGTCCGCCGCCCGACGACCCGGCCGTCCTGACGCGCGACCACCCGTGGCACGCGCACCAGGGTGTCGGTCCAGGTCAGCAGCCGATGGCGCGGTGGAGGACCGTCACCCGGACAGATGATGCCGGGCGAGATCCACCGCAGCGGCGCGTCGACCCGAAGCCGCACACCGTCCGCGGGCCCACGGGCACCGCGCAGGTAGTCGCGGACGGGCCCGGCGACGTGCCGTCCGTCGAGTGCGGCGATATCGGCGGTGTCGACCGGGTGCAGTAGGTTGCCGACCGCGAAGACGCCGGGCCGGCTGGTCCGCATCGCTGGATCGGTCAGGGGGCCAAGGGTTCCCGTATCCATATCCAGCCCGGCGCTGCGGGCGAGCTCATGGTCGGGAATCCAGTCCCCAGTCAGTACCAGGGTGTCGCACTCGACGATGCGACGCTGCCCGGTGTCGATGTTCTCCACCTCGACGGCGGCCAACGTGGGCTTGCCGATGATGCGTGTCACCCGCGTGCGGGTGGCGACGTGGGCGCCGAGCAACGGGGTTCGGCCGGCGACGTTGAACACGGCGTAGGACTCCGGTGACGGATACGGCGTCGTCATCAGGACCGTCTCGCAGCCGACGTGCTTGAGCGTGAGAACCGCGGAGTAGCTGACCAGCTCGGCTCCGACCACCACGGCGCGTCTTCCGACCGTGCGGTGTTGCAGGTGGACGAGGTTCTGCAGGTGTCCGGTGGTGTAGACACCCGCACACCGATCGCCCGGGATCATGCGTGCGGGTCGCGGCCGCTCACGCGCGCCGGTGGCGAGGATGACGGCACGCGCGTCGATGCGCCGACGACCCTCGGGTGCCGTGACCTCCAACGACGTGTCGCCGTTCCAGCCTGTGACCATCGATCTGGTGTGGATGTCGACACCGGCGGCCACAGCCCTCTCGACAAGGCGGCGGGCATAGGTCGGTCCGGAGATGAACGTCCTCATGTCGCGCATGCCATAGCCCGGGTGGTCGCTGTGGCGGGGGATGCCCCCGGCGGCCGACTCCCGTTCCAGGACGGTGACGTTCAGATCTCCGGCGGACGCGAGTTCCGCGGCGGCCGTCAGGCCCGCGGGACCACCGCCGACAATGGCGACGTCCGTGGTGATGACGTTCATCGGTGCACCCCCTGCACGAGCTCGATCGCGTCGAGGTAGGTCTGGACCTCCGCGCCGCAGAAGAAGCCCTGGCATCGGCCGTTCATCACGCGGGTGCGCCGGCGCAGACCGTCGAGGCCCGCCGGCGGGATGGTCGAGCAGCACGCGTCGCGCAGTTCGCCCGCGGTGACGCGTTCGCAGAAGCACACGATGGTCCCGTACTCGGGATCCTCGGCGATGCGTTCGGTGTCCTCGTACGGCCGGGTGAAGGCCTCGCCGAGGTTGGGCATCCGAGGCGGTGGTGGCAGGGATTTCCTCGCGACGAGGGTGACACCGGCGTCGCGGACCATGTCGCGAACGTGCTCGGCGATCGCCATACCGGCTGTCAGACCCGTCGAGCGGATACCGCCGACGAGTAGATAGCGTTGTGCGGCATCGGTTTCGATCAGGTAGTCGCCGTGGTCGATGGCCGCGCGCAGCCCCGCGTAGGTGGCGGTGACCTCCTCGTCGAGCAGACGCGGCATCAGGGCCCGACCCTTCTCCAGCAGGAAGTCGAGCCCGGCCTCCGAGGTTCCCGTCGCCGAGCGATCCTGCAGATCCTCCGATGTGGGGCCGAGCATGACGTTGCCGTAGATGGTGGGGCTCACCAGCACACCCTTGCCGCGTGCGCTCGGCACGGGCAGCACGATCTTGTTCACCAGAGGTCGGGCGAGCTTGTCGTACACGATGAGTTCGCCGCGGCGCGGGGTCACCGTGAACCGGGCGTGGCCGAACAGGGCGTCGATGACATCGGCACCCAGGCCCGCGGCGTTGATAACCCACCGCGCGGTGACGTCGCCCGCATTGGTGTGCAGCGTGGTCGTGTCGGCGCCGGTGTCGACGCGCTCCACCCGATGGTTCCTCAGCAACGTCGTGCCGCGGTTGACCGCGTCGGTGGCCAGGGCCAGGTTGACCGTCCAGGTGCAGATGATCGACTCATCGGGCACGGTGAGACCGCCCAGGACGCCCTCGCCGAGATCGGGCACCTGCGCGTAAACCGCGGCGGCGTCGATGATCTCGCATTCGGCGTAGCCGTTGTCCTGCGCCTTCTGCTGCAGTGACGGCAGCGCGTCGAGCTGTTCGGCGTCCCATGCGACGAGGACGGCACCTGTGCGTTCGACGGGGATCCCGGTGTGTCGTGCGTACTCGGACAGCAGTCGATAGCCGCGGCTGACCATCGCCGACTCCAGCGTGCCTGGTTTGGCGTCGAAGCCGGTGTGCAGGATCGCGGTGTTGGCCTTGCTGGTGCCGTCTCCGACGTCGTCACGCGCCTCGAGAAGTGCGACCGACAGGTCGTGGCCGCTCAGTTCGCGGGCGATCGCCGATCCGACGATGCCCGCGCCGATGACGGCAACGTCATAGGGGGTTGTCACGATTTCCTTTCAAATGCGACGTCCGTCCCGGACGCGTATGTGGTGTCGGCCAGTTCGCGCCAGGCCGAACGGAATTCGGCTGCGCGGGTGGCGGACCACGTGGGTTCGTAGCTGGACGCGGGCGTCCAGTCCGGTACGACACCGCGGATGCCCTTGGCCGGATTCAGGCTGAGGTCGGCCAGCGCGGCGGCGCCGAGGGCTGTCGCGTGGGGTGACGGGTAGACGTCGACGGGCACCTGCAGGACGTCGGCGACGGCCTGCATCAGCACCCTGGACTGGGTGAGTCCGCCGTCGGCGCGGAGTCGGTTGAGCTGGGTGGTGGTGTCGGCCTGGATCGCCGAGACCAGCTCGCCGATCTGCGCCGCGATGCCCTGCAGCAGGGCCAGCGCCAGGTGCCCACGGTCGGTGGACAGTGTCATCCCGGAGATCGTTGCCGTCGCACTGGATTCCCACCACGGCGCTGCCAGACCCGCGAGGGCCGGCACACACAACACACCCTTGGCGTCGGACGCGGCGACGACGTCGAGTTCCTCGGCGCCGCTGATGACGCCCAGGCTGGCCAGCCAGCGCACGGCCGAGGCCGCGGTGTACACCTGGCCGTCGACGCAGAACGTGTCCTGGCCCGCGATCCGCCAGGCCACCGACGTGGTCAGCCCGGACCGGGACCGCACGGCCGTCGACCCGGTATTGGCCAGCAGGAACGCGCCGGTGCCGAAGGTGCACTTGGCCATTCCGGCCTCGAAGCAGGACTCGGCGAGCAGCGCGGCCTGCTGATCGACGACCAGGCCACCGACGGGCACCTCGGCACCGAAGGCCGATGTCGTGCCGATGAGGACGTCGTTGGCGACGATGTCGGGCATGACCTCGTCCTCGAGGCCGAAGAGCGCCAGCAGTTCCCGGCTCCACCCGGTCGCACCGAGATCGGTCACCAGCGATCGGCTGGCGGTGGTGGCGTCGGTGACGAACTCGCCCGTGAGCTGGTGCAGTAGCCAGGTGTCGGACGTGGTGACCACGCCCGCGGTCTCGACGTTGCGGCGCAGCCACGCCATCTTGGGCGCCGAGAAGTACGGGTCGAGAACCAGTCCGGTGCGGGCCGCGAATTCCTCGGCGTGTTCGGCCATCTCGGTGCACAGAGCCTCGGCGCGGCGGTCCTGCCACACGATGGCCTGCGTCAGCGGTTGCCCGGTGGCGCGGTCCCACGCCAGGACGGTCTCGCCCTGGTTGGCCAGTGACACCGCATCGATCCGACGGCCCGCGCGGGCAACGGCGTCGCGGCCAGCGGTCAGGACGGAGTCGAGCAGCTCAGCCGGGTCCTGTTCGACTCCACCGCCTTCGAGGTAGCGCGGGTGGACCGGCACCTCGGCCACGCCGCAGACCCCGTGTTCGGGGTCCACGACGATGGCCTTGGTGCCGGATGTGCCCTGATCGATGGCCAGCACGGTCATGGGGTGGGAGCTTTCCCGTCGGTCTCCGCAACGTGGTCGAGTTCGGCGTCGATGGACGTCATCGCCGGCATCCGCAGCCCGTCACGGCCGCGGGTCGCCAGCAGGTAGGCCAGATAGCACGCACCGATGGAGACCATGATCGCCACGTAGATCCACGCGTCCCGGAATGAGGCGTCACGGAACAACGAGAGTTCGAACACCAGCCAGACCACCGCGACGACGATGATCGGCAGCTCCCAGCGGCCGAGGTTGAATCCCGCGCTGGTCGGCAGCTTGCGCCGCTTGGTGATGTAGAGCGTGACGGTGATGGTGTAGATGATCGCCGGCAGCAGCGTGGCCGCACCGAACAACTTGAACAGCGCATCGGTGCTGGTGGAGAACAGGCCGAGGATGACGAGGGCGATCAGCGTCATCACGATGGTCGCGTTGAGCGGCGTCTTGGTGCGCGGCGAGACCTTGTGCAGGGCTTGCCAACCGGGGAACCGTTCGTCGCGGGACATGGCCCAGACCAGCCGGACACCGGTCAGCAGGATCACGAGACCGCAGGCGAAGATCGCGATGGACACCAGAACCAGCAGGGCGGTGCCGACGAACGAGCCGAGCACGTCCTGAATGACGTCGGCGACGGGCGTGCCCGACTGGGCGAGCGCGATGGGATCGTTCACGGCTGCGGTGACCGCCAGCAGGAACAGGAAGCCCAGCACGCCGGATGCCAGCACGGCCTGCCACATGGCGCGCGGCACCACGATCTCGGGACGCTTGGTCTCCTCGGCGAGGTTGGCCGCGGACTCGAAGCCCACGATGGTGAAGGCGCCCAACAGGAATGCGAGCATCCACGGGCCTGCCGCGGTCGCCTCGCCGAAGCTCCAGTAGTTCTCGGTGGGGACTGCGCCTGTCGAGAAGAGGTTGTCGACACTGAGCTTGCGGGCGATCACGCCGACGATGAGCAGCAGCGCGACGAGTGCCACCATGCCGATGAGCTCGGCGGTGACCGCGAAGTTGTTGACCCGCTCGGTCCACTTGGTGGACAGCCCGATCAGCAGCGCCTGCAGCACGATGACGCCGGCCGTGATGAGGAACGCGGTGGCCGGTGTGCCCTCGAAGGAGAACAGTGCGGGCAGCACCGTGGAGGCGACGGTGTAGTCGACGGCGCTCACCACGATGGCCAGGAAGGTGAACGAGATCCAGCCGGTGATCCAGCCCAGGACCGGGTTGGCCAGCCGCGACACCCACTGGTAGGCGTAGCCGGTGACGGGGATACGTGCCGCGAGTGCGCCGAGCAGCAGTGCGACCGCCAGCTGGCCGATGACCACGATCGGCCAGGTCCAGATGCCCATCGGGCCCGACGTGTTGAGCACGCTGCCGTAGGTGGTGAAGATGCCCGTCGCGATCGACACGAACGCGAACGCGACGGCGAACGATGCGAACCGGCCGGTGGATCGCTCGAGGGTCTCGGTGTAGCCGAATTGAGAGACGGACGGCGCGGCGCCCGATGTGGAATCAGGTTTCATGGATCGTGCTTTCTGACTGGTGTTGACTGTGCGAGTTCGCTTTGCATATCGGCGTTTCCGGTCACGCTGACAGGACGACACCTCCCGCTTCCTGTACGGCCGCTGCAACGGCCGCGGAACTGCTAACTTCGGTGATGACGCCGCTGATCGAACCCAGATCGCACACGCGGTGCGGGGCGATGCGGTCGAGCTTTGACGAATCGGCCAGCACGTAGGTGGTGGCGCTGTTGGCGATGATGATGTGCCGCACGGCGACCTCGTCGAGGTGATAGTCGGTGAGGCCGGCATCGGCGTCGACCCCACCGGATCCGATGAACGCGATATCGGCGTAGATATCGGAGAACAGCGCTGCCGCATGGGCGTTCGCACAGGCGAGATCCCCGGCCCGCACCCTTCCGCCGGAGACCAGGACGTCGACGCCGGGCCGCCCGGCGAGTTCGATCGCGACCCGCAGTGACGGGGTTGCGACGGTGCCGCGGAATGAGGCCGGGATGGCGCGGGCCACCTCCACCGCCGTGGTTCCGATGTCGATGATGACGGTCTGGCCCGGTTCGATCAGCCCGGCCGCGACGCGGGCGAGATCGGTTTTGGCCTGATGGCGGGTCAGGGTGCGTTCGGAGAACGACGCCTCCTCGCCGCTGCGGCGTCTCAGCACGGTCGCCGCACCGCCGTGCACTCGCCTGATCGCGCCGCGTTCCTCGAGTAGCGCGAGATCACGGCGCACGGTCTCGGCCGACACCCCGAGCCGGGTGACCAGCTCATCGGTGCTCACCGTCTGAGCACCGTTGACCAGGTCGACGATGGCGTCGTGCCGGGCTGCTGGGAGCACTCGCGTGCCTCTCTGTGTGGATTAATGACCGTTTATGACTGCCATTGTGTGACAGCGACCACCCTTCGTCAAATGGGAGGGCTCGGTACCGTCATTCGCGTGTCACCGACGAAGCCCCCCGTGGACCTGCGGGCGCCGCTGCGCGATCTGCCCGACAGCGGCTACGTCTACTCGACGGCGTGGAAGCTGCTGACCAGCGATATCGACAGCCACCTCAACGCCCGGCTCGACGGCGTGGCGCGCTACATCCAGGAGGTGGGCGCCGAACACCTCGCCGATGCGGGCGCCGCCGAGGCCCACCCGCACTGGATCGTGCAGCGCACGGTCATCGACGTCATCGCACCGATCGGCCTGCCCAGCGACATCACGTTCCGACGCTGGTGTTCGGCACTGTCCCCGCGCTGGTGCACGATGCGCGTGCGCCTCGACGGCTCCGACGGCGGCCGCATCGAGACCGAGGGGTTCTGGATCCTCATGAACAAGGACACCCTGACGCCATCGCGGGTCAGCGACGAGGTCTTCGACCTGTTCGCCAGCACCACCGACGTGCACCGGCTGCAGTGGCGCCCCTGGTTGCCGGGGGCCGTGCCCGACGACGCCCAGACAACCCCGTTTCCGTTGCGCTACACCGATATCGACCTCTTCGAACACGTCACCAACGCCGCGTACTGGCATGGCGTTCACGAAGTGCTCGCCCGCGAGCCCGACCTGGCGACCACGCCCTACCGCGCCGTCGTGGAGTACCGCAAGCCGATCAAACTCGACGAGACGGTCGTCATCGCGCACGAGCGTCGCGGTGACGCGCTGCACATGTGGTTCCTCGCGAGCGGGGTCGTGAAGGCGGCCGCGCTGGTGTGCAGGCTGTAGACGACACTGTTCAGATGCCACGCATCTCGCCCCTGTCACCGAAGGAATGGCCCAAGGAGTTCCGCACGGCCCTGGCGGCACTGCGTCCGACCAACGCGCGGTACGCCCCGATGTCCACCGAGAATCGCCCCAAGGGCCTCAATGTGCTGGGCACCTGGGCTCATCACCCCGAGCTGGCGCAGGCGTACTTCACCCTCAACGGACACGTCTTGATGGCGACCACGCTGTCCGAGCGGCAGCGTGAACTCCTCGTCCTTCGGGTGGCCGCGGTGCGCAAGTCGGGCTACGAGTGGGCGCAGCACGTCTTCGTGGGCCGCGACGTCGGACTCACCGATGAGGAGATCGGCCGCATCGCCTACGGTCCGGACGCGCCGTTCTGGAGTGAGTTGGACGCCGCGATGCTGCGTGCCGTCGACGAGCTCATCGCCGACGGCGGCATCAGCGCATCGACGTGGGAGACGCTGACCGCCGAACTCGACGTCAAGCAGGTGCTGGACCTGATCTGCACCGTCGGCACCTACGAGACGCTGGCCCGCGTCTTCGCCTCGTTGGAGGTCGAGATCGACGGCGATATCAACGAGCTGATGCAGCGCTACGACGAGTTGTTCTGAGCCGGGGTTTGGCGGGGCTCGTTTGCGGCCACTCTGCGACGGTGGAACAACAGCGCACTCCGCCGCCGACGCCAAGGGACGCCACCAAGGCGACCGACGAGCAGCGCGAGCTTCAGGATCAGCTGGAACACCAGAATGACGACCCGGACGCGCCGGCTCGGCACCAGGATCGACACGGTATCGCCGACGAGACCTAGCGTCAGTCAGATCTAGCGCTCGTTCGGCGCACCCATCGACAGCAGTTCTCGTGCCTTGATCGCCAACCACATCTCGGCGCGGGAGTCTGCGGACTCCAGGGAGCAGTTGGTGATCTCGCGGATCCTCGCGAGGCGATTGCGCATGGTGTGGCGATGGATACCTATTGCGGCGGCAGCGCTTTCGATGTGCCCGTTTGCGTGCAGGTATGCCTCGAGCGTGGCGATCAGACCGATCTCGGGTGAGTTCTCGGCTCGGTCGTGCTCGTCGAGCGGTTCGAGTTGTCGGGCCATGAGTTCGAGTTCGGCACTGGTCCTATTGCCGAGGATGACGCTGAAGACGCCGAGTTCTGCGAAGCTTCTGACCCGATCCTCGTCGGGGCCGCTACGCATCGCCGCCTGTGCCTGGCGCAGGCCCTGGCCCAGATTGCCGAACGTGCCTGGCAGGCTCACACCCCCGCCGAGCCGCCTCTGCAGCCGGGTGCCCAGGGCCTGATGAATGTCGTTGACGGCAGTGCTGTTATCGGCGGGCAGGACGAGGTTGATCTCGTCAGCCCGCGAGGCCATCAGGTAGGGGGTGGCGAGGGTGCCAAGGACGTCCTGGGTGTGTCTCTCGGCGGCGAGTGCCGGCCCGGTGTTGCTCAGCGCGACGACAACGGCCGAGTTTTCCGGGTCGAACCCGAAGTATCGCAGGAGCCCCGGGTCGATGATGGCATCCTGTGCGAGCACCGCTTGGGCCACGGCGGCTCGGAGCCGGTGCTCGGCGTCGAGAACCTTTGCGGGTTTGTCCATTTCGATCGAGATCAGGGACACGGCGTGCGCGACGAGCAATCTGTCGAGCGGCGACAGCGCGGCGTCGCGTCTGACTGCGAGGTGACCGCGCAGCGTCGGTGTCGCCCGGAGGGCCTGCAGCGTGCAGTATCCGACGTCATCGGCGAACACGCGGCTGGCCTGATCGCGAGTGGTGCGTGTCGGGGGGTGCTGCAGGTGCTGGCTGCAGAGATGCGCCACACGGCTGCTGTCGGGCCCTGCGGCCGCGAGGGTGCTGGCATCAGTGGCCAGGACTATGACGGTGGCCGACAGGGATGTGCTGAGCGCGCTGACCACCCCCGGTATCCCGTTCTTGAGGGCCTCGCGTGCCATCACCTCCTGCTGGTCAACGATGCGTTGGACGGATCGGAGTTGATCGGCGGTGACCTCGTCGATGACCGCCCGTGTGATGGCGATGAACGGAGTGCGTGCGGGCACTGCGATCACGGGCATTCCGAGCGCGTCACCCGCGACGATGATCCCTGCCGGCACCTCGGCGAAGCTCGTCCCGGTGTCGAAGGCCAGCGCCGCGACACCGGCCGCCGAGAGGCGGGCGAGGTAGTCGTGCTGCTCGAGATCTGTCGTGCCGACGTTCATGCCCGTCGTCATGACGAGTTCGCCACCCGAGAGATAGGGCGTGGGGTCGGCGAGTTCGATGGCATGTGCCCAGACGATGGTGCGGTCGGTGTTCTCTCGGCCAGCGACCAGTGTCAGCCCAAGATCGGGGTGTTGCACCAGGCGGCGCACGGTCATCGTCACGGCACAGCCTAGAGGCGATGCGAGGAGACGAGTCGCGTGAGATTCACCAACACCGTTCTGATGCTAATCGCATGCGGTGATCGGTGCTGTCATCTCTGGGCGTCACCACCCAGTCTGGGTGGGGCGCTGCGGTAGGTGGGCGGTGTGCGGGACATCGAGATTGGGTTGGCGACCTGTGGTGTGTGACTGCCGGGCACGGCCACGGTGGGGGCCAGCCCGAGCTTCTCGGCGAAGGCGAATGCCTCGGCGATGTCGTTGATGGGGCCCGCCGGCACGCCGACACCGGACAGTAGCGCGTACCAGTGGTCGGCGCCTTGGCTTTTCAGCGTGGTGGTGAGGATGTCGATGAGCGCGTCGCGGTGGCGCACGCGCAGCGCGTTGGAGCTGAACCGATCATCCTCGATGAGCCAGTCCAGCTCTAGGGCGCGGGCCAGCAGCGCGAACTGCTTGTCGTTGCCGACGGCCAACGCGATGGGCCTGTCCGCCGTTGAGAACGTCTGGTACGGCGCGATACTGGGGTGCCGATTGCCCATGATGGCGGGCGTGGCAGCCGCGCCGAGGTAGCCCGAGGCCTGATTGACCAAGGAGGACAGCAGTACTGACAGCAGATCGGTGTCGATTCGCTGTCCTTCGCCGGTGCGGTCGCGGTGTGCCAGGGCGAGCAGGATGCCGCTCAGTGCGTGCACGCCGGCGAGCACGTCGACGAGAGCGACACCCACCTTGGTGGGTTCGCCCGGACCGGGGCCGGTCATGCTCATCAGCCCGCCGACCGCTTGAACGAGCAGGTCGTAGCCGGGTAGGTCGGCACCGCCATCGCGGCCGAAACCAGTTATGGCGCAGTAGATCAGGTCTGGGCGCAGAGCGCTCAGGGTGTCGTAGCCCAGGCCGAGCCTCTCCATGGTGCCGGGACGGAAGTTCTCCACGACGATGTCGGCGCCGGCCACCAGGTCGCGGGCGCGGGCGACGTCTTCGGGGTCGGTGAGGTCGAGCACCACTGAACGCTTGTTGCGGTTGACGGCATTGAAGTAGGTGGCCACCCCGTCGGAGTCATACGGTGGTCCCCACTCGCGGGTGTCGTCGCCGACCCCAGGGCGTTCGATCTTGATGACATCGGCGCCGAAGTCGCCCAGCATCATGGTGGCGTACGGTCCCGCGAGCACGCGGCTGAAGTCGACGACGACAATCCCGTCGAGTGCGGCACTCATGGACGTGCCATTCCGCCGCGCAGGTACACCGTGGTGGTGTGGGTGAAGAACTCGCGTGCGGCGCCGCCCTGCTCCTTGGGGCCCAGACCGCTCTTCTTAGCGCCGCCGAACGGCACATGGGGGTCGGCACCGGCGGATTCGGAGTTGACGTGCAGCACCCCGACGTCGATGGTGTCGATGGCTCGCATGGCGCGAGTCAGGTCCTGGGTGAACACGGCTGCCGACAGGCCGAACTCGCTGTCGTTGGCCAACGCGAACGCCTCGTCATCGTCGGCGGCGCGTCGCACGGCCAAGACGGGGCCGAACAGTTCGTCTGTCCATATGTCGGCTGGCGGTCCGGTGAGTTCCACAACAGTGGGGGAGATGAAGTAGCCGCCGGCCAGCTGCCCGTCCAGATCCACTGACCCGCCGGTCAGCAGCGAGGCACCCTGGCTGGTCGCGGTGGCGATGCCGGTGCTGATGGACTTGTGCGCCGAATCGTTGACCACCGGTCCCATCTGGGTGGAATCGTCTGTCGGGTCACCCACGATGAGTGCGCGGGTCTTGCTGGTCAGTGCGTCCAGGAAGCGATCCGCGATGCCGTCGGTGAGGATCAATCGCGATGTGGCGGTGCACTTTTGGCCAGTGGAACGGAACGCGCCGAGCATCACCTGTTCGAGGGCGAGATCAGCGTCGGCGTCGTCGAGGACGATGGCGGCGTTCTTGCCGCCCATCTCGCACTGCGCCGGCACCCCGCGCGCGGCCGCCGCGGCGGCGATGCGCCGGCCGATCCCGGTGGAGCCGGTGAAGGTGATGGCATCGACGCCAGAGTGATTGACGATACCGTCGCCGAGATCCGAACCGCCGATCAGCAGGTTGAGCACACCCGCGGGCAGTCCCGCGGCGCTGAGCGCACGCGCGAGGTGCGTCGCCAGCAGGGGCACCGTGCTGGCCGGCTTCCACACCACGGTGTTGCCGTAGACCAGGGCGGGTGCGATCTTCCAGGCCGGGATCGCGATCGGAAAGTTGAACGGGGTGATGACACCGACCACGCCGACGGGTTTGCGGGTCACCAGGATCTGCTCGCCGCGTCGCGGTGAGGAGTAGATCTCGCCAGACTGACGATCGCCCTCGTTGCCGTAGTAGCGCAGGATCTGGGCGGCGCGGCGTACTTCCCCGACACCCTCGGCCCTGGTCTTGCCCTCCTCGGTGGCCAGGTCCAGCCCCCAGTCCTCGGCGTGGCTGTCGATGACGTCGGCGGCCGCCAGCAGCACCGCCCCACGCTCGTGGATCGGTGTCGCGCTCCACCCGGGCAGGGCATCGGTGGCGGCAGTGACCGCCGTGTCCAGGTCGGTCGCGGTGGCCGCGCCCCCGTGGGCCACGATGATCTCAGGCCGGGCGGGGTTGAGGCTTCGCAGTGGTTGGCCGGTGCCCGAAATCCACTCACCGGCCACCAGGTGCTGCAGTTCCACGGGGGTGTAGACAGTCATGGTTTTTCCCATTCAGGTTGCGGCAGAGGGTGATCAGCGGAAGGCGGCTTGACCGGTGAGGGCCTTTCCGATGGACAGCATGTGCATCTCAGAGGTGCCCTCGTAGGTCAGCACAGATTCGAGGTTGTTGGCGTGGCGAAGCGGAGAGTACTCCAAAGTGATTCCGCTGCCGCCCAGCAGGGTTCGGCATTCCCGGGCGATGGCGATCGCTTCGCGGACGTTGTTGAGCTTGCCCAGTGAGACCTGCTCGGGGCGCACGCCCTCGGCGTCCTTGATGCGGCCCAGGTGCAGCGCCAGCAGCATGCCCTTGCCCAGTTCCAGTGTCATGTTGGCGAGCTTCTCCTGGGTCAGCTGAAAGCTGGAAAGAGGCCGGTCGAACACGTCGCGGGTGCCGGTGTAGGCGATCGTGGTCTCCAGGCTGTCGCGGGCCGCGCCCAGCGCACCGAACACGATGCCGAAACGGGCCTCGTTGAGGCACGACAGCGGTGCGCTCAGACCGGTCGCGTGAGGCAGCTGGGCCGAGGCGGGCAGACGGACGTTGTCGAGCACCAGCTCGGAGGTCACCGATGCGCGCAGCGACAGCTTCTTGTGGATCTCGTTGGCGGTGAAACCGGGTGTGTCCGTGGGTACCAGGAAGCCCCGGACACCGTCGTCGGTCTGGGCCCACACGGTCGCCACGTCGGCGAGGTTGCCGTTGGTGATCCACATCTTGGTGCCGTTGAGCACCCAGTCGCTGCCGTCGCGGCGGGCGCGGGTGCGCATACCGGCCGGGTTGGAGCCGAAGTCGGGCTCGGTGAGGCCGAAGCAGCCGATCGCGTCGCCTGCGGCCAGCTTGGGCAGCCACTCGCTCTTCTGCTCCTCCGAGCCGTAACGGTGGATGGAGAACATCGACAGCGAGCCCTGCACCGAGACGAAGCTGCGGAAGCCACTGTCGCCGGCTTCGAGTTCCAGACACGCCAGGCCGTAGCTGACGGCATTGGTTCCGGCGCAGCCGTAGCCGTCGAGGTGCATGCCCAGAACGCCGAGGTCGCCGAACTCCTTGGCCAACTCCCTGGGCAGGGTGGCGGATTCGAACCAGCCCTCAACATTGGGCTTCAGCCGCGAATCCACGAACTTGCGCACGGTGGCGGCGATGTCGCGTTCGTCGTCGTCGAGCAGACGGTTGGTGTCGAAGAGCCCCAGCGGCGTGTAGGTCTTCTCGGCACGGGAGGCGGAGGTGATGGTCATGGGTGGCTCCAGGTGGGTGCGAGGTACTGCGTACGGGTGGGGTGCGGTCAGAGTTGCGCGAAGGCGTCGCGGACGACGTCGAGGCCCTCGGTGAGCAGCTCATCGGTGATCGACAGTGGCGGCAGGAATCGCAGCACGTTGCCGAATGTGCCTGCCGTCAAGGTCAATACGCCGTTGTCCTGGCAGTGCCGGGTGACCGCGGCGACGGCGTCCCGGTTGGGGGATGTTCCGCCGGGCACGACGAGTTCGGCGGCGATCATCGCGCCGCGGCCGCGGATCTCGCCGATCACCTCGGTGGTGGCGGCGATAGCGCGCAGTTCGCGCACCAGGATCTTGCCAACGGCCTTGGCGCGGTCGAGCAGGTGGTGGGTGTCGATCTCGTCGAACACTCCGAGGGCGGCCGCGCACGCGACGGGGTTGCCGCTGTAGGTGCCGCCGATGCCGCCGGCGTGCGCGGCGTCCATGATGTCCGCGCGGCCGGTGACCGCGGCCAACGGCATACCGCCGGCCAACCCCTTGGCGGTGGTGATCAGATCGGGCACGATCCCGTCGTGCTCGCTGGCGAACCACGTTCCGGTGCGCGCGATCCCGGTCTGCACCTCGTCGGCGACGAGCACTATGCCGCGGTCGCGGCAGAAGTCGGCGACCGAGCGCAGGAACCCGTCGGCGGGCACGATGAAACCGCCCTCGCCCTGGATGGGTTCGATCACGACGCACGCGACCGCATCGGCGCCGATCTGGGCGTCGATGAGTTGTGCGAACTGGCTGAACGCCTCGGCCGCGCAGTTGTCCGGGCCCGAGGGCCAGCGGTAGGGGTAGGCCATCGGCGCTCGGTACACCTCGGGAGCGAACGGGCCGAAGCTGTGCTTGTACGGCTGGTTCTTGGCGGTCATCGTCATCGTGAGCAGCGAGCGGCCGTGGAAGGCGTGGTCGAAGACCACCACGGCGGGCCGCTTGGTGAACGCGCGGGCGTACTTCACGGCGTTCTCGAGCGCCTCGCTGCCGGTGTTGAACAATGCCGTGCGCTTCTTGTGGTCGCCCGGGGTGATTCGGTTGAGGACCTCGGCCACCTCGATGTACGGCTCGTACGGCGTCGCCAGGAAGCACGTGTGGGTGTAGCGGGCCAGCTGTGCGGCGGCGCGTGACACGACCGCGGGGGCGGCGTTGCCGACCGTCGTCACGGCGATTCCGCTGCCGAGGTCGATGAATGAGTTCCCGTCGACGTCGACGACGACACCACCGCCGGCAGCCGCGGCGTACACGCCTGCGCCGCTGGCCAGGCCGGCGGGCAGTGCGGCGGTACGCCGTGCGGCCAGCTCGCGGGATCGCGGCCCGGGCACCTCAGTTATGAGCCTGCGTTCCTGGCGGAGGCCGGGGCCACCCACCACAGTGTCGATCATCGTCATCCCGATCGTCCCTTCACGTCGATGTGTGGTCAGCGTAGGAACGTCGACCGCCCGGCCCTATGGCCGAACTGGACAACTGCGAGGCTATCTATATCCATATCGGCGATGCCTCGATCGAGCGCGCTATCTGCGACGGGCGGCGGTGCCACCGGGCCGATCGCCGGCATCGACTGCCCAAGCAGCGGCCGGAATCAATGTCGTAGGGTCGCCCAGTAAGATCCCCGATGATCCATCGAGGTGGACCCGCCTCCGTAGCTCAGTGGTAGAGCAACGCTCTTGTAAAGCGTAGGTCGTCAGTTCAATCCTGACCGGGGGCTCCATCAATCGGCATGGCGCTCGGCGTCAGTCCTCTTGGTCGATGACCCGCTGCGAGGTGACGGGTTGCGGTGCGGGGCGGCGCCCCGGCCGGCGGCCAGGGAATGGGATCCGATCAGCGATATTGCTCAGCGGGTTGACCACCTGGCTGAGCGTGACGACGGCATCGTGCAGCGCATCAATGGTGGGCGCAAGGGCCTCAAGGCCCGGTGCCAGTCGGTTCAAGGTGTCGGCGACATCGGCCAGCTGCTCCAGCGGTCCGTTGCGCGCCGTGAGCTTGTCGATCAGGCCGCCCTCGGCCAGCAGGCGATCCGCCAGACCGTCCTCGGCGAGCACCCGCTCGATGAGCCCCTCCTCGTCGAGCAGTTGATCGACGAGGCCGCCGGGCTCGATCGCGCGCATCAGCCCGCCGTCCTCCTGGGTGAGCCGGTCCAGCGCTCCGCCGGGTGCGGTCAGCTTGTCGACGACGCCTCCTGGCCGCAGTAGCCGGTCAAGTGGGCCGTCGGGCGCCAGCGCACGGCCAAGAGGCTGGTCGTCGTCGATCAGATGGGCGATGCGGTTGGCCCGCGCCACGGCGTCGTCGAGGCCCATCATCTTCGCGACCGAGCCCGGTCCGGCCGCGCCCGCACCGGGCTCGCCGAGCGTTGCCCTGGCCATGCCCAGTGCTCCGGTGGCCATGCCGATGCCGACGTCGGCGACCGCGAGCCCGACGCGCGCCGGGGCCATGGCCAGGTCCACCAGCGTTTTGCCGAGGTTCATGACATCGAGTCTATGACCGGCGTCACAGTTCGCCAGGGTGAGGGGTGTCGTGGCAAGCTGAGAGAATTCACAGGAAGCTCACAGCGCCTGCGCAGTTCCTATCGCAGCTAAAGGGTGGAGATTGATCGCATGGCCATGCCAGCAATTACCGAGAATGTTCCAGAGGCGCGGGTGCTCGTTGTCGACGACGAGACCAACATCGTCGAACTGCTCTCTGTGAGCCTGAAGTTCCAGGGCTTCGAGGTGCACACCGCGTGCAGCGGACCCGCAGCCCTCGACAAGGCACGCGAAGTGCGACCGGATGCCGTGATCCTCGACGTGATGATGCCGGGGATGGACGGGTTCGGCGTGCTGCGCAGGCTGCGAGCCGATGGCATCGACTCCCCGGCACTGTTCCTGACCGCGCGGGACACCCTGCAGGACAAGATCGCGGGACTGACGCTCGGCGGCGACGACTACGTGACCAAGCCATTCAGCCTCGAGGAGGTGGTGGCGCGCCTTCGTGTGATCCTGCGGCGGACGGGACGCGGTGTCGAGGAGACCCGCAGCGCCCGACTCTCGTTCGCCGACATCGAACTCGACGAGGACACCCACGAGGTGTGGAAGGCCGGTGAGCCGGTCTCGCTGTCGCCGACCGAGTTCACCCTGCTGCGCTACTTCATCATCAACGCAGGCACCGTGCTGTCGAAGCCGAAGATCCTCGACCACGTCTGGCGCTACGACTTCGGTGGCGACGTCAACGTCGTCGAGTCCTACGTGTCCTACCTGCGACGCAAGGTTGACACCGGCGAGAAGCGGCTACTGCACACGTTGCGCGGCGTCGGCTACGTGCTGCGCGAGCCGCGGTAGCGCGCCCTGATCGAGGGAATGGCGACACTGCGCGGGCGAGGGATTCCACTCCGGGTCGGGCTGGTGGCCGCGACCCTGGTTCTGGTCGCCTGCGGACTGTTGGCCTCAGGTGTTGCCGTCACGTCGATCATGCGACACAGCCTGATCAGTCGCGTCGACCAGTCCTTGCTCGACGCATCCCGTGGCTGGGCGCAGGCGCCCCGGCGCGCCCCGGCTGCCCCCATCGAGGGCCCGAACCCGGCACGGCCACCATCGGACTTCTACGTGCGGGGGATAGATCCCGAGGGAGACAGCTGGATTGCGGTCAACGACCGCGATGCCGAACCCGTGCTGCCCGACGACAACGACGTCGGGCCGGTGCCCGTGACGGTGGGCTCGGTCAACCACTCGGGGGTGGAGTGGCGGGCGATGACCGTGCGCGGCATACGCGGCGAACTCACCACGGTGGCCATCGACCTGTCCGAGGTGCAGTCCACGATGCGCGCGCTGACCTGGTCGCAGGTCGGCATCGGTGTCGCGGTGCTGCTGGTGATCGGCATCGCCGGTTTCGCCGTGGTGCACCGCAGCCTGCGACCGCTCGTCGAGGTGGAGCAGACCGCGGCCGCGATCGCGAACGGTGAACTCGACCGACGCATCCCACAGCGCGACCCCCGCACCGAGGTGGGCCGATTGTCATTGGCGCTCAACGGCATGCTCGCTCAGATCCAGCACGCGGTCGCGGCATCGGAGCTGTCGGCCGAACAGGCACGCACCTCCGAGGACCGGATGCGTCGGTTCATCACCGACGCCAGCCACGAGCTGCGCACCCCCTTGACCACCATTCGCGGGTTCGCCGAGCTGTACCGCCAGGGCGCCGCCCGTGACATCGAACTGCTGATGAACCGCATCGAGAGTGAGGCTCAGCGGATGGGCCTACTCGTCGAGGATCTGCTGCTGTTGGCCCGGCTCGACGCGCAGCGACCGTTGGAGCGTCGCCGGGTGGACCTGCTGTCCCTGGCCAGCGACGCGGTGCACGATGCACGGTCGGTGGCACCCAAACGGGATATCGCGATGGAGGTCTTCGACGGCCCTGGCACACCCGAGGTGCTCGGTGACGAGGCCAGACTGCGCCAGGTTCTGGGCAACCTCGTGGCCAACGCCCTGCAGCACACGCCGGAGACGGCGCGGGTCGCGATTCGGGTGGGCACCGACGGGGACGCCGCCGTGCTGGAGGTGTGCGACGAGGGCCCCGGCATGAGCCGCGAGGATGCGCATCGAGTGTTCGAGCGGTTCTACCGGACCGACTCATCGCGGGCGCGCACCAGCGGCGGCACAGGTCTTGGGCTCTCGATCGTCGACTCGCTCGTCTACGCGCACGGTGGCCGGGTCAGCGTCATCACCGCGCCCGGCGAGGGCTGTCGGTTCAGGGTCAGCCTGCCGCGCATCGCCGAGGTGGCAGTGCCGGTCGGTTGAACGTCAATCCAGTTCGGCCAGAGCGGCTTTGATCTTGGCCTGTGCCTCGTCCAGGGATTCCGGCGACGGGTTGCGGTCGACGTTCGCGAAGCCGAAGTCGGACAGGTTGCGAGCGGGGAACACGTGGACGTGCAGGTGTGGCACCTCGAGGCCGGCGATGATCACACCGGACCGCTCCGTTCCGAAGGCCTTGCAGACGGCCTTTCCGATTCGTTGCGCCACGCTCATCACATGCTGGAACGCCGCAGGATCGACGTCCTGCCAATTGTCGATCTCGGCCCGCGGCACGACCAGCGTGTGGCCCTGTGTCATCGGCTCGATGGTCAGGAACGCCACCACGTCGTCGTCCTCGTAGACGAAGCGGCCGGGCAGATCCCCGTTGATGATCATGGTGAATACGGACGCCATGACCCGAGCATGCCAGACCGTCACACCGTCGTTCAGAACAGTGGTCGCCCTGACGTTGCTGAACCGATTTGGCACTGGTCACGTCCGGCCGTATCCTGGTTGGATTCCTCGCACTCACCGGAGAAGGGAGCCGTGTGACGACTCCCATCGCTCTCCCTCGAGACGCGGAATCGTTCCGCCCGGAGACCATCGACGCTCAGGTGGCCGCCGTGGCCGCCAGTCTCAGGGCCCGGATATCCGAGCGCCTCGCGGATATCCCGCTCCCAGTTGATGATCCATCGACGATCGTCGATGCCCTGTCGGGCGGGAAGCACCTGCGCGGGCGGACTGTGTTCCTGATTGCTCACGCGTTCGGTGCGCCTGATCTGAGATTCGCCACCGACGCCGCCGTCGCTCTTGAGTTGCTGCACACCGCCTCGCTCGTTCACGACGACATCATCGACGGATCTCGATTCCGCCGCGGGCAGCCATCACTGCACTCCGCCGCGGACGAGGCCACCGCGATCCTCATCGCGGATCTGCTCATCGCCATGTCGTTCGAGACCGCGGCACTCCTCGGAGAGCGTGCCGTGACTCCGCTCGCCCGCGCCTTCGGGCAGCTCTGCAGGGGGCAGCTGCTGGAACCGGCGCTTGTGTGGAGCGACGAGGCCCGGCCCGCGATCGAGGACTACGCGACGCTCAAGACCGGCGCGCTCTTCGGAGCGGCCTTCGAACTCGGCACCATGGCTGCCTCCTGCGACACGGCGTTCCAGGACCGCATGTGCAAGGCGGGCGAACGGCTCGGTCTCGCATTTCAGCTCTCCGACGACCTTCTTGATGTCAGAGACGACGCGCTGAACCTCGGCAAGGATCGCGGCGCCGATCTCCGCAACGGAGTTCCCACGCTTCCTCTCTGGAGCGCTTATCGCCGTCTCGTCGATCGCGGTGAGACCCGTTCGGCCGCAGACCCATCGCTGCGCGACGCTCTGACCGAAGAAGCGGGTTCGGATCGCACACTTCATTCCACGACGGAGCGGATCCGCGCTCTGGTCGAGGAGTCGCGGGCGTTGCTGCCCCCGGCGACGCAGTCCGAGGCACTCGACCTCACCGTGCGCACAGTCCTGGGCAGTCTCGAACAGTTCTCGAGCACGGATCCCGAGCCCGAGGTTCCGTGAGATCCCGCCGCATCACCATCAAGGACGTCGCGCATGAAGCCGGCGTCTCCATCGCCACGGCGTCGGAGTCGCTGAACGGCAAGGGGCGCGTCGCTCCCGCTACCCGTCAGAACGTGATCGACGTCGCGAATCGCCTGGGGTACACGGCGAACCGGATCGCCAAGAATTTGAACGCAGGCAGGACCGGCTCGCTCGTGCTGACAGTCTCCCCGATGGCGGTGCAGTCCTCGTCCGCAGATCTGCAGCCCGAGTGGGACATCGAATACTATTTCCGGGTCCTGAACGGGGCGACCGCCGAAGCCTTCCAGCGCGGGTTCCTTGTCTCGATGCTCCCCTCCCACTCATCCTCACAGGCGTTCCTCTCTGCGGCCGACGGCCTCATCGTCGTTGACCCGAGCGATGACGATCCGCTGCTCGCCGAAGCCGCGCACGCCGGCTTGGCCTGCGTCACCATCGGCCGGAACTCCGGCGAGTTCAGCTGGGTGGACAACGACTTCTCCACGGGCACGACGACGGCTCTCGCTCATCTCAATGCGGTCCGCAGTTCGCGAACGGCGCTGTTTCTGAGCGAGACCAGTTCCTCCTATGTGCGCGACGAACTCTCCGCGTATCTCGATTGGTGCTCGACAGTCTCGCTTGAGCCCATCATCATCCGCTCGCCCGGTCCGCGTGTGGATGAGGCCGAGCCCGTGATCCGGGCCGCGCTCGCATCGCCCGACCGCCGTTTCGATGCCGTGCTCGCCACTCTCGACACCCTTGCCTTCGCCGCTGAGCGAGGTGCGCACCTGCTGGGGATGGCCGTCCCCGAGGACCTTCAGGTGGTCAGTCTCACGGATAGCCGCTACCTCGACTACGGCCTTCAGAAACCGATCACCGCGCTCGATCTGCACCCGGTACGGCTGGGCCAGGTCGCGGTTGATCTACTTCTCTCCGCGCTGGACGGTGAGGCCGGTCGGCGACGCGAACTCGTGAACGCATCGCTGACCGTGCGGGAGTCGACGCTCGCGGACTGACGTGTCATCCGTCCTCACACGGTCTCCGAGGTGGTGAGGCGGTCTCCCAGGCTGTCGCGACGAGGCTCGTGCTCCGTATCGTCGTCAGCCGACTCGTCACGCTCGAAGATCACGATCGTGCGCCCCGTGGAAGCCGCGTGCAGTCTCCTTCGATGCACCCACGCCTCCACCACGACGCCGAGCAGGCCGACGGTGACGGCTCCGATGATCGTCGACCAGTCGCTGGCCCAGCCACCGCCGGTCTCCCGCGGCCACGCGACGTTGACGATCTGGAATACGAGCCACACCAGCGCAATCCACCCTGTCGCGCGCCCTGCGCGTCCCAGGAAGAGGCCGGGCTCGTCTTTCCACTGCCCGCGAACGCGCGCGATGGCCAAGCCGAGGATCGGAAAGAGGAAGGAGATGAAGAAGCCCACTGAGGAGAAGGAGATCAGGGCCATCTGAATGCCCTCGCTCTGAAACGGGATGAAGAGCAGCACCGCGATGATCGCTGTGACGATGACCGCCCGCCGTGGCAGCCCCGTCTCTCCGGAAAGGCGCGTGAGGAGACGCGCGAATGGCAGCTCTCCGTTTCGTGCGGTGGCCCAGACGATTCGGGAGACCGTGATCTGAATGGTCATGAGACTCGCGGCGAAGGCGATGACGAAGAGGGCGAGGACGCCGCGGAACACCGGTTCAGGAAGCGCGGCAGCCATGATGGCAACGGCCGGATCGGCAGCGTTGTCGGGGTTTTGCAGGAAGGCCTCGTTCGGCACCGCGAGGGTGAACGCGAGCGTGCTGAGCAAGACGATGCTCATGATGGCGAAGAACGAGATCACCATCGCGCGGGGCACGGCCCGCTTCGGTCGCTTGACCTCCTCGGCGATCGAACTCGCGCTCTCGAAGCCGATCGCGAAGTAGCTCGAGAACGCGATGGCCATCACGAGCGGGGCAGAGAAGAGCACCCCTTGGTAGTCGACGAGTGCGGCCGGTGACAGGTAGTCGAGATCCTGATGGCGCTCGAACACGAGCAGCCAGATGGCAACTCCGACCGACCCCACCCCCTCGGCGACGATCACTGCGACCATGAGGATCTTGATGAAGACCCGTCCGGCGAGATTCACCAGCGTGCTGAACGCGAGGAGGGCGACCGCCAACCACGTGACAAGGCCGTGATCGGCGCCCGAGACATCGAAGATGGGCGGGAGCAGCACGGCCCCGGCGTACGCGACCGCGGGAAGTGTGATCAGGAGTGTCCAGATGTAGGTCCACGAGGCGAACCAGCCGTACCGAGATCCCAGGAGGCGACGCGACCACTGATAGATACCGCCCGAATCCGCCCACTTCGAAGCCAGCACGCCCAATGTGAGCACCACGACGAACTGCCCCGCGTAGAGGATGAGGCCGCCCCAGATGAACGCCGGCCCCGAGGTGGCCAGTCCGACACCGAGAACGCTGTACAGCGCAACGATCGGTGAGACGAACGCGAACGCGACGGATAGCGCGGAAAACGTGGTGAACTCTCGCTTCATCACCATCGGCGTCTCGGCCATTGGACTCCCTTGATTCACTCGGTGAGGGCATGTAACCGCGCTCACACTACGTAAGCCGAAACGTTTTAACAACCCTCCTGAAGTACCCGGTGGAGGTACTATTGGGGATCGAAACGATTTAACTCGGGTCTCACGCTCACCTCGTGACCCAGGGAAACCGGGAGTAACATGACACCGCCGACCACTCTGCGCCTCACGGTGGTTCAGGACGCGCCCCGGCCCCGGGACCTCGAGCGCAACATTTCCCACGTCGGAGACCGTCTGGCCGCGACGAGCGGAGTCGACCTGATCGTCTTCCCCGAACTCTTCCTCTCGGGGTACCAGACGACGGCTCTCGACGAGATCGCGCTATCACCCGACGATCCCCGCATCGCGGCACTGGCGGACCGCTGTCGTGCCGCGGGCACAGCCCTCCTGGCGGGCTTCGTCGAACCCGGCCCCGGTGGCTATTTCGACGCGTATCTCGCGATCGACCGAGACGGCACCATCGGGAAACCCATACGCAAGACGCACCTGTTCGGGACCGAGCGCGAGGCATTCCTGCGCGGCGATGTGCTCGAACCGGTCACCCTCTGCGACACTAGGATTGGCGTTCTGAACTGCTTCGAGCTCGAGTTTCCCGAGGTGTCCCGCACGCTCGTGCTCCGCGGGGCGGCGCTTCTCGTCGCGGGGTCGGCCAACATGCATCCCTATGAGCGTGATCATGTCATCGCCAGCAGCGCTCGCGCTCTGGAGAATCGCGTCCCGGTGGCTTACGCGAACAGGGTCGGTAACGAGTCGGGACACCACTTCTGCGGATCGAGCCGGATCGTCGACCGGGACGGCTCGGTGCTCGCCGCGCTTGACTCCGTTGAGACCGGCAGCGCGACTGCGGATGTGCAGTTCGGTGTGCGCAGTGCGGGGGCGATCGACATGATCGCTCAGCGCCGCCCCGAACTCTACGAATCGTAGGAGCAGTCCGCGCAGGGGAGTGCCGATCGGCTCGCTGCGCACAGACGTGTGCGGGCCCGGACCTGTTCGGCCCGGGCCCGCCCATGTTGACTTCGAGTCAGCCGACTCTTACCGGCGTGTTGGGTGATCCCGCGTGGAATGCCAGCGCCTCCAGCGCGATACGGGCAGCGATCAGCTGAGTCCGGGTCGAGTGGTCATGCGCGGGGGCTGTCTCCGCGATATCGACACCGATCAATCCCGCGGGCGAGATGCCCCGAACGATCTGCAGCGCCTCGCGCATGGTCATTCCACCCGGTGTCGGAGCGCAGGTTCCGGGCGCGTAGGCCGCGTCGAGTGCATCGACGTCGAACGTCAGGTAGAACCCCTCCTCGCCGACGCGCTCGAGAATCTGTTCGACGACCCAAGCGGCGCCGTGCTCCCAGATCTCCTCCAGCCAGATCACCCGAATGTCATTGTCCCGGCAGTACTTCAGCTCTGTCTTCGGGTTCAACCATCCGTTGATGCCGACGAGCACGATCTTCGACGGATCGTAGCCGTTGTCGACCGCGCGCGTGATGGTGCAGCAGTGATTCAGCTCCTCGCCGCCGACATGCGGCGCGGCATCGAGGTGCGTGTCGAACTGCACCCAGCCCGGGCTCGTCCCCGGCTTCTTCGCGGCCTTGCCGACCGGAATGCTCACCGAGTGGTCACCACCGAAGACCACGGGAATCGCTCCGCCCGCGACGATCTCGGTGATATCGGCCTCCACTCGCGCGAAGGTCTTCACGGTGTTGCCGAGAGCGACATTGCAGTCGCCGCCGTCGGCCAGCGGAAGCCGTTCGAAGAGGTCGAAGTCGTAGGTCGCCTGGAAGTTCGTGAACTGCACCGAGGTCTCACGGATCGCGCGAGGACCGTAGTTGGCGCCGCTTCGGCTGATCGTCGTCGCGTCGAACGGGAAGCCGTACACGACCGCCTTCGTTCCAGACGCCCTGATCGCCTCGCGGTCGAGTTCAATGCTCGGCACGCCCATAAAGTTTCCGCCGACGCCTCCGTGCAGGAGCCCGGTCCACATCGTCTCGTCGAATGAGCCGGCCGCCACTTCAGTCATGGTTTCCTCACTTGTTTTCTGCGCGAGCAGAGGCTCGCAACTCCACTGGTAGATCGTCTTGGAGAGCCATCGCCTTCACGACGATGCTTGCCGAAACGATTCGGCACGACCGTAGCATTCACCTCCTCCGGCGTCTAGGGAACGTTTCGACAGGGCATGGTCCGGACAGCACGGGCGTTACACAGGTATGACCGCGCAGGACTCCGTAGCAATCGTGCACTCATTCTGGAACGACGTGTGGAACGCCCACGACCCGTCGGCGGTGGATCGGTTCGTCGTCGAGGACTTCGTCATCGTCACCGGCGGTGAGACCATCACGGGTCGCGACAACTTCAAGCGATGGATCGAGGGCTTTCTGGCCAAGGTCGACGACCTACACCTCGAGGTCGTCGAGTCCTTCCAGAAAGCCGACGGCAGCCGTGTGGCATCGCGCTGGCTGATGACCGGGCGCAACAACGGCATCCTCGGAACGGTGCCCGACAAGCAGAACGTCGCGATGACCGGCACCGCCGTCTGGGCGGTGCGTGAAGACGGCAAGCTGCTGACGAACTGGGTCGAGCGTGCGTCGTGGGAACTGCATCAGCGGCTTACCGCCGGATGAACCCGTCCAGCTCGTCGAGCGACCACGGCGGCGAGTCGTGGTGGTCGCGGTAGGCGACGATCGCGGGTGTCTGGCGGTCGAAGCGGCCGACGAAACCGCCTGCGGCAATGAAGATCTGCCCCGTCACGTCCCTGGCGAGGTCACTGACGAGGTAGGCATACGTCGGCGCGACGTACTCCGGCGGCGCGGCGTCGAGTGCGCCCTGCATGCTGATCTCGTCGAGCAGCCCGCGCCGGTTCAGGTCGGCGATGTGGGCCTCGTAATCCGAACCGGTCGACAATCTGGTCCGCGCGCCGGGGCACACCACATTCGCGCGGACGCCGTACGCGCGAAGTTCGGCGGCGATGGCGAGGGTGAGGCCGTTGACCGCACCCTTGCCCGCGGGGTATCCCGTGCCGCCGTAGTCGCCGAGAAATGCGAACGAGCTGGTGTTGACGATGGCGCCGCCACCAGCGGCGACCATCCGTGGTGCTGCCGCGCGGCAGGTCTCGAACACCGTGCCGAGATGAGCGTCGAGCAGATCCCGAAACTGGGCCGAGGACACATTGAGAATCGATGACCCGGCCGGCTCGGCGGTTCCGGCGCAGTTGATCAGTGCATCGATGCGCCCGAACTTGTCGATGCACCGCTCGATCAACGCGTCGGCAACCACTGGATCCGCGGGGGAGCCCGCGTAACCCACGGTGCGACCTCCGATGCCGCCGACGGCGCTGGCGACGGCGTCGGGGTCACGTCCATTGACGACGACGCCGAACCCCTGGCTGGCCAGGAGTTCGGCGACCGCGAGCCCGACGCCCCGGGAGCCGCCGACGACGACGGCACCCCGAGCGCTCAGCTCGCGTCCTCCTGGCCGAACTTCATCGCATCCATGTTCCAGTAGCCGCGCAGGTTGGTGATGAGACCCTCGTCGTTCACGCGATAGGTGAAGACACCACGCACCGTTGCGGTGAAGCCGTTCGGAAACACGGTGTGCAGCACCAGGATGTAGGCGATCTCCTCACGTGAACTCGACGGGAACGTCTCCTCGCGGGTGACGGTCAGGGTGTTGGGCCCGATGTTCGCGTCGTAGAACGCCGCGAGCGCCTCCTTGCCCTTCACGCCGGTGCCGTCGGGGTTGGTGACGGACTCGCCGATCGGATCCTCGACGACGATGTCGTCGGCCATGAGCGCCAGCCAGCCCTCGCGGTCACCCGACTGCACGCAACGCCATGACGCCTCCGACGCGGCGAGCACGGGGGACTTCTCGGCGGTTTCCTGTGACACCGTTGCTCCTACCGGTCTGTGTCGGTGTAGCGGATGACGCCGCGGATGTTGCGGCCCTCCAACATGTCCTTGTAGCCGTCGTTGATCTGCTCCAGCTTGTACTGCCGGGTAATCATGTCATCGAGGTTGAGCTTGCCCGCCTTGTACATCGACAGCAGCTGCGGGATGTCGAAGTGCGGGTTGCCGCCACCGAAGATGGTGCCCTGCAGGCGCTTCTGCATCAGGGTCAGCATCGCCAGGTTCAAGGACACATTGGTGTCCATCAGGCTGCCGATGGCGGTCAGCACGGTGGTGCCGCCCTTTGAGGTGAGGTTGACGTAGGTGTCGACGTCCGCGCCCTTCAGCTCACCGACCGTCACGATGACCTGCTTGGCCATCAGACCGTAGGTGGCCTCGGCGATACCCGCGAAGGCCGCGTCAGTGTCGGGATAGGCGTGCGTGGCACCGAACTTCAGTGCGGCGTCGCGCTTCCACTCCACCGGCTCGATGACGAAGATGTGGCGGGCACCGGCGTTGACCGCGCCCTGGACCGCCGACATGCCGACGCCGCCGACACCGATCACGAGGACGTCATCGCCGGGGCGGATGTCGCCGGCCTTCACGGCCGAGCCGTAGCCTGTGGTCACACCACAACCGACCAGGCAGGCGACCTCGAAGGGGATCGACTTGTCGATCTTCACGACCGAGCTCTTGTGCACCACCATGTACGGGCTGAACGTGCCCAGCAGCGTCATCGGGAAGACCGGCTGGCCCTTGGCCGTGATGCGGTGTGTGCCGTCGGATACGGCCTGGCCGCCGAGCAGTCCCGCGCCCAGGTCGCAGAGGTTGCGCAGGCCGGCCTGACATGACGGACATGCGCCACACGACGGGATGAACGACAGCACGACGTGATCGCCGGGTGCGATGTCCTCGACGCCGGGGCCGACTTCGGTGACGATGCCCGCGCCCTCGTGGCCGCCGAGCACCGGGAAACCGGCCATCGGGATGTCTCCGGTCACCAGATGGTGATCGGAGTGGCACATGCCCGATGCCTCCATCTGGATCTTGACCTCGTCCTTGACGGGGTCGCCGATCTCGATCTCCTCGATCGACCACGGCTGGTTGAACTCCCAGATGAGAGCACCCTTTGTCTTCATCAGTACATGCCTTCCGCTAGACCCAGTCAGGCCAGACTAGAGCCATTAGTTAGATGCGTCACACCCACCCCCAAGCAACTGCTTGGCCGGGACCTCACCAGATCGGAACGGGGCTGGTCCCGATCGGGTAGTAGCCCGGCAGCTTCTCGCCGGCGAGGCTGCGTTCGATGCGCTTCTGCATGGTGGGGGTGAGGTCGCCGGACTCGATGAGCTTCATGAAGGCCTTCTGGACATGCCCGAAGTCGAAGAAGTCGCGCTGCCACTCGATGAGCAGGTCGTCATTCAAGCGGAACCAGCTTCCGCCGATGCCGTAGATCTCGTCCTTCGTGCCGTCGGACTTGTTGGCGATCTGCTTCCAGAATCCGACGATCTCGTTCTGCTTCTCGTCGATCAGCGTCTTCTGGTACTCGTAGACCCAGTTCTCCAAGCCCTCCATCTCCAAACCGAGCGCCACATCCCGGATCTCGTCCCGGTTGACGCACATCACGTCTTCCTTGGGGCCGATGTTCCAGCCGTAGGTGGCGTCCTCGGTGTAGAAGTCGGCCAACGGCTTCCAGTCACCGGCCTTCTCGGCGTCTCGGTTGGCCTTCAGCCAACGGTTGACCCAATCCTCCAGCTGCTCACGTGACGCCATTGTCAAGCCTCTTTCTCTGTGATGGATAGTGCTCGGGTTGGACACATTTCGACGGCCCGTTCGACGTCCTCGCGGAGTTCGTCGGGCGGTTCGGAGTCGAGGATCTCCACGACGCCGCGCTTGGGCACCTTGAACACGTCAGGGGCCTCCAGCTCGCACATGGCGTGGCCCTGGCACAGGTCGTCGTCGAGTTCGACGCGGTAGCACCCCACTGGACTATCCCTTGACGATTCCCGAGTCGCTGCGCTGCTGCCCTCCGGCGACTCGCTTGCGGTAGCGCACCTTGGCGGGCTGAGCCAGCTGCACGACCATCTTGGAGTGATCGTTGCGGTAGCTCTCCGACGGCTGTGACATCTCGAACTCGTACTCGCGCAGCAGAACCGAGAAGATCGCCTTGATCTGCATCTGAGCGAACGCCGCCCCGACGCAGCGGTGCTTGCCCGCGCCGAAGGGTATCCACGTCCAACGATTGGCCAGATCCTCCTGCCGCGGCTTGTCGTAGCGGTCGGGGTTGAAGTCGTCCGGGTCGGGGAAGTCCTCGGGAATCCGGTTCGAGATCGCAGGCGATGCGGCCACCATCTGACCCTTGTGGATCGGGAAGCCCGCCACCTCGAACTCATCCTGCGCGACGCGCATCAGGATGATGAGCGGCGGATGCAGGCGCAGGGTCTCCTTGAGCGAGTTGTCGAGTTTCGGGATCTGGCGCAGCGCATGAAAACTCACCTCCTGGCCGTCGGCGTAGAGGTCGTCGAGCTCGGCCTGGACCTGGGCGTAGACGTCAGGGTGCCGCAGCAACTCGATCAGCGTCCACGACGAGGTGCCCGAGCTGGTGTGGTGACCCGCGAACATCAGTGAGATGAACATGCCGGTGACCTCGTTGGCCGTGAAGCGGGGATTGCCGTCGTCGTCCTTGATCGAGACCAGCACGTCGAGCAGGTCGCGATCCTCCTTGCCCTTGGGCGGGTTGGCGATGCGGCCGTCCATGATCTCCTGCACCAGCGCAACGAGTTTGACGCGCGACTCGTCACGGATGCGGAAGCTCTCGATGTCGAGGTAGGGGTCGACGTAGCAGAGCGGATCGGTCCCGCGCTCCAGTTGGTGGTAGTAGTGCGCGAACCGACTGTCGAGCTGCTCTCGGAACTTCAGCCCGATGAGGCACGCCGTCGACGTGTAGATCGTCAGCTCGGAGAAGAAGTCGAGCAGCTCGATCTCGCCCTCGTCGCCCCAGTCGGCGATGATCTTCTTGACCTCGTTCTCGATGGTGGCGGCGTGGCCCTTCATCTGCTCGCCACGCAACGCGGTGTTGTGCAACATCTCCGCGCGCCGCTCGGGGTCGGCGTCGAACACCACGCCCTCACCGAAGATCGGCGTCATGAAGGGGTATGCCTCGGCCTGGTTGAGCTCGCTGTCGGAGGACCGGAAGAAGAACTCGTTTGCCTCCGCCCCGGACAGCATGACGACCTGCTTGTCCGCCAGCTGGAACCAGCCGGCATCCCCGCACTCCTGCCGAATCCGCCACATCAGGCCTATCGGATCGGTGCGGAACTCCTCGAGGTGGCCGTGCTCGTCCTCGCCACCTGAAACCCGTTGCACCTCTTTGGTGACGGTCATGACGGCATCCCCTCATCCCCCAGGGCCAGCTTCTGACGGTCCTTGGTGTCGGTCAGTGGAGCCTCGGGCTGAAGTTCCATATTCGCGATGTACCCGCCGCGCGGGGTCTCGGCGACGAACGTGATGGCGCGTGCGAGATCTGCTGCACGCAGGAAGTAGTCATGCCGGGCCTGGCCCCACTTGGCCCAGTCCTCCAGTGCGGGCCCGATCAGCTCGGCGGGCAGGCTCCAGCCCATCGAGGTCTTGGTCGGGCCGGGGTGCACTATCGAGGCGCGCACCCCGGTGCCCTCGAGTTCCATCTGGTAGTTGGTCACCATCGCCACGAGTGCGGCCTTGGCTGCGCCGTAGGCGCCCATGTGCGGACGCTGGCGCAGCGCGACATCGGACCCGACGAAGATCAGGTCGCCGCGCTGGCGCTCGATCATGCCGGGCAGCACCGCGCCGGCCAGACGGTTGGCCCCCACCAGGTGAATCTGCAACTGTGAGTTGAAGTCGTCGGTGCTGATTTCGGCCAACTTGCCGAAGTAGGTGTCACCGGCTCCCGCCACCAGCAGCTCGATCTCGCCGAGCGCCTCGACGGACTGGGTCACGAACGACTTCACCGAGTCGGTGTCGGTGACGTCGAGGTGGAACCCGACCGCCTCACCACCGTCGGCGCGGATCTTGGCGACCAGGGCGTCGAGCTTCTCGACCCGGCGGGCGCCGAGCGCAACGGGGAAGCCGTGGGCGGCGAGTTTCAGGGCGGTGGCCTCCCCGATACCGGCTGACGCGCCCGCGACGATTGCAGGTCGGCGGTCGGGAAGCGGTGCGAAACGTGGCATTGTGGCGGTCCCTTCAGCGGGATTGGATTGTGATCGGAAGGTGGGCGAAACCGCGGACATTGCTGGAGTGGACGCGAACCGAGTTGGCCTCGTCGACCTCGTATCCGCGGATGCGTTTGAAGAGCTCGGCAAGCGCGACGCGGGCCTCCATGCGGGCCAGGTGTGCCCCGAGGCAGAAGTGCGCGCCGCTGCCGAAGCTCTGGAGTTTGGCGCCGATATCGCGGCCGATGATGAAGTCGTCCGGCCTCTCGAACGCGCGCTCGTCACGGTGTGCCGATCCGGGCAGCAGCAACAGCACGTCGCCGTCGGGGATCTTGGTGTCGTACAGAGTCAGGTCCCCTGACACCAGGCGAGCCAGGATCTGGCTGGACGTGTCGTAGCGCAGTGTCTCCTCGACCCACAGCGGGATCCGCGACTCGTCGTCGTAGATCGGGGTGATCTGGTCGGGGTTCCGGTGGCCCCAGAACGCGGCATTGGCAAGGAGTTTCGTGGTGGTCTCATTGCCCGCGATCACCATCAGGAACAGGAAGCCGAGCACCTCCTCGTCAGTGAGGCGATCACCGTCGATCTCGGCTTCCAACAGTGCGGTGGTCAGATCGTCGGCTGGCTTCTTGCGGCGCTCGGCGACCATGTCCTGGTAGTAGACGATCAGGTTGATCGATGCCTCGATCGCCTCGGCGGGCACGTCTTTGACACCGTCCTCGCGGTGCATGACGCCATCAGCCCAGGCTCGAATGCGGTCCCGGTCCTCCTCGGGGACACCCATGAGCTCGGAGATGACGTCCATCGGCAGCTTGCCCGCGAACTCGGCGACGTAGTCAACGGTGCCGTCTTGCGCCCGCTCCATCATGGTGTCGAGGTGCTTGACAGCGAGTTCGGTTACCCGGGGCTCCAATTCGCGAATGCGACGCGGTGTGAAGCCCTTCGAGACCAGCGTCCGCAGCCTGAGGTGATCGGGATCATCCATGGCCAGAAACGACATGGTCTTCGATGCGTGCGGCCCGCGGGAGATCGGGTCCAGCGACACGCCCTCCCGGTTGGACAGCGTGGTGCTGTTGCGGAAACCCGTCAGGACATCGGCGTGCCGTGACAACGCCCAGAAGCCGAGGTCGGGGTTGTGGTAGAGCGGAGCCTCGTCACGGAGCCGCCTGTAGTACGGGTACGGATCCTCGTGGAAGTCGTAGTCGTACGGGTCGAGCAATACGTCTGGGCCCGTTCCGGTCTGAGATGTCACTGCTCTTCTCCCAAGATGAGGCCGACGACGTAGCTGAGTCGGTCGGCGATCTGGTGGTAGGTGAAGGCGCCGCTGCCCGCGTTGACGAGCGCGCCGAAGTACGTCATCTCCAGGGCAGAGACCACACGCGGATCGGCATCGGGGCCGACAGCCGAGCGGATCCGGCGGTGGATCTCGGCGCCGATGCGATCGCGGACGCGCCGCACTGTCGGGTCGGTGCCGGTCAGCAGTGCTGTGGTGCAGGCCGCGGCGACCTCGGGCTCGTCGGCCACCATCAGCGCCATGCTGCGCAGCGCCTGCTCGACGCGCGCCGTCATCGGCTCGTTGACGTCGGTGAAGAAGGGCACCTGCTTCATGAGGTCGAGATACACCTCGGCGATCAGGTGGTTCTTCGAGGAGAAGTAGGTGTAGGCCGTGGCCGGCGCGACCTTCGCCCTGGCGGCCACAGCGCGCACGGTCAGGTCGGCGTAGCTGGATTCGCGCAGCATCTCCACACCGGCGGCGAGCACCTTGCGGAAGGTCTCCTCCTGCCTGCGGTTGCGCGTTGGCTCGCCAGGGTCCGTCTCGGACGTCCCTGTGATCGCGAACACCGAATCGCTGGACACATGTCCAAGTTATCGGACGGTGTGCCGCGAAGGCAAGCGATCGCCGCGAAATGCCATTACACCTGGTGTATCTCGAGGCCGTCGCCCCTCCGGCCGGTGTTGACCCTTGCTTCCGTCGCGCGTCTGGGGCTAAGGTTCGACGCAGTACGGCTGGACAGTTGTCCAGGCGTTTGGGCCGGAAATTCTGCACATGGGAGTTCGGATGGCGCTACTGAGCGATCGCGAGAGTCGACTGCTCATCGGAGGCAAGCTGGTCACCGGCGGTTCGGGCACGTTCCCGACGCTGAACCCCGCGACCGAGGAGGTCATCGGCGTCGCGGCCGATGCGACTGCCGATGACATGAGTTCGGCGATCGGCGCGGCGCGCGACGCATTCGACGACACCGACTGGTCCACCAACCACGAACTCCGGGTGCGGTGCATTCGGCAACTGCAGCAGGCGATGCGTGATCACGTCGAGGATCTGCGCGATCTCACGATCGCCGAGGTGGGTGCACCGCGGATGCTGACGGCGGCGGCGCAGCTCGAGGGTCCCGTCGAGGATCTGAGCTTCTGCGCCGACACCGCGGAGTCCTATGAGTGGACAACCGACCTCGGTATCGCGTCGCCGATGGGCATCAAGTCTCACCGCACCATCGCCCGCGAGGCCGTTGGGGTCGTCGGCGCGATCACGCCGTGGAACTTCCCGCACCAGATCAACCTGGCGAAGATCGGACCCGCGCTGGCGGCCGGAAACACGTTGGTGCTCAAGCCGGCACCCGACACCCCGTGGGCCGCGGCGGTGCTCGGTGAGCTGATCACCGAGCACACCGACTTCCCCGCGGGCGTCATCAACATCATCACCTCCAGTGATCACGGCGTGGGTGCGCTGCTGTCGAGGGACGCGCGCGTCGACATGGTGTCGTTCACCGGGTCGACCAACACCGGCCGTGCGGTGATGGCCGACGGCGCTGCCACGCTGAAGAAGGTCTTCCTGGAACTCGGCGGAAAGTCGGCGTTCCTGGTGCTCGACGACGCCGATCTGGCAGGCGCATGCGCCATGGCCGCATTCACCGCATCGATGCACGCCGGGCAGGGATGCGCCATCACGACACGTCTGGTGGTGCCACGCGCCCGCTACGACGAGGCCGTCGAGGCTGCGGCGGGCACGATGGGGGGCCTCAAGCCCGGTGACCCCAACAAGCCGGGCACCATCTGCGGGCCCGTGATTTCCGCACTGCAACGCGACCGCATCCAGGGGTACCTGGACTCGGCGATCGCCGAGGGCGGCCGGTTCGCGTGCGGCGGCGGGCGTCCCGCCGACCGCGACACCGGATTCTTCATCGAGCCGACCGTCATCGCGGGCCTGGACAACAACGCCAAGGTCGCCCGCGAGGAGATCTTCGGTCCCGTGCTCACGGTCATCGCGCACGACGGTGACGACGACGCGGTGCGCATCGCCAACGACTCGCCCTACGGCCTGTCGGGGACGGTGTTCTCCGGCGACGACGAGCGCGCGCAGGGTGTCGCCGCGCGGATGCGGGTCGGCACGGTCAACGTCAACGGTGGTGTCTGGTATTCGGCCGACATGCCCTTCGGCGGCTACAAGCAGTCCGGCATCGGCCGGGAGATGGGGCTCGCGGGTTTCGAGGAGTACCTCGAGACCAAGGCGATTGCCACTTCGGTCTGACGAGCGAGAAGCGAACTAAGGAGAAGCAGTGGGCTTGTACGGGGATCAGTTCAAGGAGAAGGTCGCGATCGTCACCGGAGCCGGTGGCGGCATCGGGCAGGCGTACGCGGAGGCGCTGGCGCGTGAGGGTGCGGCCGTCGTCGTGGCCGATATCAACGTCGAGGGCGCGCAGAAGGTCGCCGACGGTATCAAGGGCGAGGGCGGTAACGCGCTCGCCGTGCGCGTCGACGTGTCGGATCCAGACTCCGCCAAGGAGATGGCCGCGCAGACGCTGTCCGAGTTCGGCGGTATCGACTACCTGGTCAACAACGCCGCGATCTTCGGCGGGATGAAGCTGGACTTCCTCGTCAGCGTGGACTGGGACTACTACAAGAAGTTCATGAGCGTGAACATGGACGGTGCGCTGCTGTGCACCCGCGCGGTGTATCGCAAGATGGCCAAGCGTGGTGGCGGGGCGATCATCAACCAGTCCTCAACGGCGGCGTGGATGTACTCGAACTTCTACGGTCTGGCCAAGGTCGGCATCAACGGTCTGACGCAGCAACTCGCCACCGAACTGGGTGGCCAGAACATCCGCATCAACGCGATCGCGCCCGGCCCCATCAACACCGAGGCCAACCGCACGACCACGCCGCAGGAGATGGTGGCCGATATCGTCAAGGGCATTCCGTTGTCGCGCATGGGCGAACCGGAGGATCTGGTTGGCATGTGCCTGTTCCTGCTGTCGGATCAGGCAAAGTGGATCACAGGGCAGATCTTCAACGTCGACGGCGGACAGATCTTCCGTTCGTGAGAGGACGCAACACATGACTGAGGACCTGAAGCTGGGCTACATCGGCCTGGGCAACATGGGCGCGCCGATGGCCAAGCGGCTCGTCGAGTGGCCCGGTGGGGTCACGGTGTTCGACCTGCGGACCGAGGCGATGACGCCGCTGGCCGAAGTCGGTGCGACGCTGGCCGATAGCGTGGCCGATGTCGCCGCCGCCGACATCATCAGCGTGACCGTGCTCAACGACGCTCAGGTGCGCGAGGTGGTGGCCGAGCTGGCCGAGCACGCCAAGCCGGGCACCGTCATCGCGATCCACTCGACCATCAGCCCGGAGACGGCGATCGAACTGGCCGACGCGCTGCGGCCGCGCGACATTCACGTCATCGATGCCCCGGTATCCGGTGGCGGTGGCGCGGCTGCCAACGGCGAGCTGGCCGTCATGGTGGGCGCCGACCGTGAGGTGTACGAGCGCATCAAGCCAGCGTTCAAGCAGTTCGCGTCGATGGTCATCCACGCCGGGGAGCCCGGCGCGGGAACGCGAATGAAGTTGGCGCGCAACATGCTGACGTTCACCTCCTACGCCGCGGCGTGTGAGGCGATGAAGCTCGCCGAGGCCGCGGGTATCGATCTCGGTCAGCTCGGCCGGGTGGTCCGCCACACCGACGCGCTCACCGGCGGTCCCGGCGCGATCATGGTCCGCGAGGACATGACGACGTTGGCCCCCGACCACTGGCTACACGACGCGTTCACCCACACCCGCGGGCTGGGGGAGAAGGACCTCAGCCTGGCGCTGGCACTCGGCGAGGCGAAGGGTGTTGACCTGCCGCTCGCGGAGTTGGCGCTGCAGAATCTGGCCGCCGGACTCGGTGTGCCGCACACGTCGAGCACGAGGGAGTAGCTCCTATGGACGAAGCACGCCGCAAGGGCCTCGAGAAGATGAACGAGGTCTACTCGTGGGAGATGCCGAACATGGAGGGGGACCCGTACTTCGACCTGACCGTCGATCACCTCTTCGGCACCATCTGGACCCGCCCCGGCCTCTCGATGCGCGACAAGCGCCTGATGACGCTCGCCGTCGTGACCGCGCTCGGCGAGCAGGGATTGGCCGAGGTTCAGGTGAATGCCGCGCTGGCCAACGGCGAACTCACCGAGGACGAACTGAAGGAGATGGCGATCTTCCTCACCCACTACGTGGGCTTCCCCCGAGGCTCCGGGCTCAACGGTGTGGTGGGAAAGGTTGCCGCCAAACGCAAGAAGGCAGCGGACGCGGGGGCCAGCGAGGACAAGAAGGCGAACGTCAACGCGGCCGTCAAGATGAGCACGGGCAAGACCCTCGATGATGAGTAGGTACGCGGCGCTGTCACGCGAGGAACTGGCCACGCTGGTTCCCGAGCTGCTGCTGATCGGTCAGCTCATCGATCGCTCCGGAATGGCGTGGTGCATATCGTCATTCGGCCGCGAGGAGATGCTGCAGATCGCGATCGAGGAGTGGGCGGCGTCCAGCCCGCTCTACACCAAGCGGATGCAGAAGGCGCTCAAGTACGAGGGTGTCGACATCTTCACCCTCTTCAAGGGGCTGCAGCTCGATATCGGCGCGCCGCCCCAGTTCATGGACTTCCGCTACACCGTGCGCGACCGCTGGCACGGCGAGTTCCACCTCGACCACTGCGGCGCGCTGCTCGACGTCGAGCCCATGGGCGAGGACTACGTCAAGGGCATGTGCCACGACATCGAGGACCCGACCTTCGATGCGACCGCACTGGCCACCAACCGCAAGGCTCAGGTCCGGCCCATCCACCGGCCGCCCAGGACGCCGTCCGACCAACACCCCCACTGCAGGTGGACCGTGATCATCGACGAGTCCTACCCGGAGGTGCCGTTCATCCCCGCGATGGACATCGTTGGCGCCAGCCGGGCCTACTCGTGCGAACTCGATGCCATCGATCCGAACGACGAGGGAATGGCGGACTACTCGGGCCCGCTGCTGTCCGATGTCGACTTCGGTGCGTTCTCGCACTCGGCCCTGGTCCGAATTGCCGACGAGGTCTGTCTGCAGATGCACCTGTTGGTGTTGTCATTCACCCTGGCGGTCCGCGCTCGCACGAAAGGTGATGCGGCACTGGAGGAGTCGATCCGCACGAAGCAGCTGATCGGCATCGCCGGCGTCGCCGCCGAGCGGATACACAAGGCGCTGAAGCTGCCGGGTGGGGTCAAGGGCGCGCTGCGGGTGCTCGAACTGCACCCGCTGCTGAACCCGGCGGCCTACGTGTCGGCCGACGTCGACCCGGGCTTCGTCCACGTGCGCAGGTCACCCGCCTACGAGGACGGCTCCTGGATATCGCTGTGCTCGCCGGTGTCCGACAAGCCGCTGCAGGCGATCGTCGCTGCCGTGGACCCGCACCTGCGTGCCGAGGTCTCGGGGACGGAGTCCGACTGGACGGTCCGCGTCATCGAGACCGACACCGCGGCCAAGGAGCTGCCCGAGGTCGAGGTGTGCAAGTTCAGTGGTGGTGCCAGCTGGGTGTTCGAGGAACGGAAGTCGCTGCCGCTCACGGTTGTCTGATGGTCGCCTCCGGCGACGGCCGTGTGCCCACCGCCGCGCCCACCCAGCGGCGCAGGTAGTCGCGCAGGTCCTGGCCCGTGCGCGGCGGCCGGCCCGGGTCGATGACGAAGGACTGGATGATGCGCAGCAGGTGCTCGGCGAGTTCGTCGAGGTCTGCGTCGGTGAACCCCTGAGCCGCCCAGTCGACGTCGAACCGGCGCAGCATCGAGTTGGCGAAGCGCTGCGCCACGTCCGACGTCACCGACTCGGTGTGCGCGTCGGCCCGGCCGGGCACGACGAGCAGGCCGATGTGCTTGTCCTTGGGGAGCCACTCCAGTGCCGTTGCGATGGCCTCGGTGACCGCGTCGACCGGATCGTGCAGGCCGTGCAGATGGGTGGCCAGGCGCTCCAGGAAGTCGTCGGCCGCGTGCACCGCGGCGGCGATCAGCAGGGCGTCGGTGCTGGGGAAGTAGCGGTACACCGTCTGGCGCGTGACGCCGAGCGTGCGGGCCACGTCGGCGATGGAGATCTCGGCGCCGCGGGCGTCGATGGCCTGGCCTGCCGCGGCGAGAATGCGCGCCACGGCCTCGTCATCGCTCGCGGGAGCCGATCCCGACCAGCCGTGGGTGCGCACGTCGGAATCGTAGCGCCGCGAGGATCAGCCCCGGTAAGAGACCGATAGTTCCTTGACGCCGTTGATCCAGCCCGACCGCAGTCGTTGAGGTTCAGCGAGTTTGGCGATGTCGGGAATCTGGTCGGCGATCTCGTCGAAGATCAGCTTGATCTCCATGCGCGCGAGGTTGGCGCCGATACAGAAGTGGGCGCCGTTGCCACCGAACGCCAGGTGCGGGTTGGGGTCGCGCAGGATGTCGAAGTTGAACGGCGACTCGAACACCGACTCGTCGAAGTTCGCCGAGCTGTAGAAGAGGCCGACCCGCTGGCCCTCCTTGACGGTCACGCCGCCGAGTTCGACATCGCTCAGCGCGGTGCGCTGGAAGCAGTGCACGGGCGTCGCCCACCGGATGATCTCGTCGACCGCGGTGGAGGGGCGCTCCCGCTTGAACAACTCCCACTGGTCGGGGTTGTCGAAGAAGGCGTTCATACCGTGCGTCATCGCGTTGCGGGTTGTCTCGTTGCCCGCGACGGCCAGCAGGATCACGAAGAACGCGAACTCGACGTCACCCAGCGACTCGCCGTCGACGTCGGCCTGGATGAGGCGCGTGACGATGTCATCGGCCGGATGCCGCCTGCGCTCCTCGGCCATCGTGTAGGCGTAGCCCATCAACTCGGCGTTGGCCACCGTCGGATCGGAGTCGAAGTCGGGATCGTCGGTGTTCATGATGGCGTTGGTCCATCCGAAGAGCTTCTGCCGATCCTGCTCGGGCACGCCGATGAGGTCGGCGATCGCCTGCAGCGGCAGGTTCGTCGCGATGTCGTCGACGAAGTTGCCGCTGTCCTTCTCGGCGGCCGTGCGGACGATCTCCCTGGCCGCGGTGGCGAGCGTCTGCTCCAGCGTCGCCACGGCCCGCGGGGTGAACAGCCGCGACACGATCTTGCGCAGGCGGGTGTGCTCGGGGGCGTCGTGGTTGATCAGCAGTGCCTTGGTCAGGTCGAGCTGCTCGCTGGTGACCCCGTCGGGCAGCCGCATCACCGCGCCCTTGGCGTTGGTCGACCAGAGGTCGCCGTTACGCGAGATGGACTTGATGTCCTCGTGACGGCTGATCACCCAGTAGCCGCCGTCGTTGAAGATCGACTCGCTCTGCTCGTTCCACCACACCGGCGCGGTCTTGCGCAGTTCCGCGAACTCCGTCACCGGGATGCCCCTGAGCAGGACATCGGGGTCGGTGAAGTCATACCCCGGGGGTAGGAGCGGGCTGGTGTTCTGCATGGTCGTCATATCCACCACCTCATCGTGTGACGTACGGCACCGTTGAGATAGACCATACACCGATTCGTAGTGTGTATGCCCGAAGTCCTCGGGATAAGGTTGACAACCGTGCGCGTCCTCGTAATTGGATCCGGTGCCCGTGAACATGCGCTGCTGCTGGCGCTGCGCCGGGACCCCGAGGTGACCGAGCTGTCCGTCGCGCCCGGTAACGCCGGCACGGCGAACCTCGCCGGCCAGCATGACGTCGACATCACCTCCGGCGAGGCCGTGGTGAAACTCGCCCAGTCGCTCGGCTCCGACCTCGTGATCATCGGACCCGAGGTCCCCCTGGTGCTCGGCGTCGCCGACGCCGTCCGCGCTGCGGGTATCGCCTGCTTCGGGCCGACCAAGGCGGCCTCTCGCATCGAGGGTTCCAAGGCCTTCGCCAAGGACGTCATGAACGCCGCAGGGGTACGTACCGCAACCAGCGAGATCGTCGACAACCCAGCGCATCTCGATGCGGCACTGGACCGGTTCGGGCCGTCGGCCGGCGATCAGGCGTGGGTGGTCAAGGACGACGGACTGGCCGCGGGCAAGGGCGTCGTTGTCACGCCCGATCGGGACCTCGCCCGCGCACACGCTGCCAGCCTGCTCGACTCCGGGCACCCCGTGCTGCTGGAGTCCTTCCTCGACGGCCCCGAGGTCAGCCTGTTCTGCGTCGTCGACGGCGAGACCGTCGTCCCGCTGCTGCCCGCCCAGGACTTCAAGCGCGTTGGCGACGGCGACACGGGGCCCAACACCGGCGGTATGGGCGCGTACTCGCCGTTGCCCTGGCTGCCCGAGGAGACCGTCGCCGCCATCGTCGACGACATCGTCAGACCGGTTGCATCAGAGTTGGTTACGCGTGGATGCCCGTTTTCCGGGCTGCTCTACGTCGGCCTGGCGATGACGTCACGAGGACCCGCGGTGGTGGAGTTCAACTGCCGCTTCGGCGACCCCGAGACACAGGCCGTGCTTGCCCTTCTCGAGTCGCCCCTGGGGCAGCTCCTGCGTGCCGCGGCCGTCGGTGAACTCGCCGAGCACCCGCCGCTTACCTGGCGTGACGGCGCCGCGGTGGCCGTTGTGCTTGCCGCCGAGAACTACCCGGGGCGCCCGCGCGTCGGGGACGCCATCGGCGGGTCCGAGGCCGAGGGTGTCCTGCACGCGGGTACGTCCCGGCGAGACGACGGTGCCGTCGTGTCATCGGGCGGGCGGGTGCTCTCGGTGGTGGGTACCGGAGCCGACCTCGACGCGGCACGTGCCGCCGCCTACGAACTCATGGGCTCGATCCGGTTGCCGGGGGGACACTTTCGCAGCGATATCGGCCTGGCCGCGGCCGAGGGGCGAATCAGTCTGTAGCCCCAGAAACGCCTCAGGCGACGAGTAGCGGTGCCATCCAGGTGATCTCGGCGGGAAGCTGCGCATTCCAGAACGCGCTGTCGTGACCGCCGGGGGAGAACCCGCCCGCGGGCGGAGTGGGCAACCCGGCGATGAACTGCCTGGTCGCCGACGCGAAGGGATCTCCGTTCCCGCAGTCGATGCGGATCGGGATCGAGTCAAGGGCGGGTAGGTCCCAGACGCTGTTCGCCGCATAGTCCTCGGCGCCGTCGAAGGCGCCGGGAGCCGTTGCTCCCGACGACGTCCACAGGGCGGGGCTGACCGCGCATATCGCCGCGGTGCGCACCGGCCCGAGTCGCCCACCGAGGAGTAGCGCCCCGTAACCGCCCATCGACCAGCCCAGGAATCCGACGCGGGACGTGTCGAGCCCCTGGTCCGCCAGCGTCGGGATCAACTCGTCGAGCACCATGGCGCCCGAGTCCTCGCCCGAGGCGCGTCGGTGCCAGTAGCTGCCACCTCCGTCGACCGCCACCACCGCGAACGGCGGGAGACCGGCGGCGACCGCTTGTGCGAGACCGTGTTCGACACCGCCGGCCATCACAGCGGCGGCATCACTACCCTTACCGTGCAGCGCGATGACGGGGCGCAGTGGTCCGGTCTGACCGGGTGGCCGCGCGATCGCCCAATTCGTCGAAACCCCACCGCGCGCCGCGGAGACGAACGATCCCGTGACGTAGGTTGGCACGGGCGTCGCGGTGGCCGGAGTTTGCCCGAGCGTCGTCGATAGTGCGTAAGCGCCCGCCGCACCGAGCGCGGCGCCGGCACCGAGACGCAGGACTGCGCGACGGTTCAGGTCTGGCATGCGGGCCATCATGCCACCGGCGTCTGGACCGATCTGACCGAGGCAGGAAGGCAAGGGAACTCAAATTATGAGCAACACCCGATGATTGATCGAAACCGCTATGCCGCGACCTCGCGACTGGCAGCATGCAAAGCGTGACGGCAGCAGTCACCCCCAAGGGTGAGAGGCGACGGTACGCGCTTGTCAGCGCGGCCGCCGACTTGTTGTGCGAGGGCGGCTTCGATGCCGTCCGGCACCGCGCCGTCGCCCGCCGGGCCGGTCTGCCGCTGGCGTCCACCACGTACTACTTCTCCTCGCTCGACGACCTGATCACCAAGGCGGTCGAACACGTCGGCTCGCGCGAGTCCGAGAAGCTGAACCTGCGCGTCGCCGGGCTCTCGCGCCGCAAGCGGGGTGCCGAGTCCACCGCCGATGTCCTCGTCGACCTTCTCGTCGGCGACGGGCCCGGAACACGCGAGTCCGAGGAACTGATCTCCCGGTATGAGCGCTACATCGCATGCGCGCGCCAGCCCGGCCTGCGCGATGTGCAGCGCCGGATGATGCAACAACGCTCCGATGCGGTGCTCGAGGTGGTCGAGCGTTCGGGCCGCGCCGTGCGCGAGGAACTGCTCACCGCACTGGTGTGTGCTGTCGACGGGGCCGTGGTCGCGTCGTTGGTGGGCGTCGGGGAGGGGCCGCGGGCCACCGCGCGCGCAACCCTCGTGGAGGTCATCGACGTCCTGGCTCCCTACGACACCAACGGGGTTTGACGAGCGCCGCTGCGGGCTACTGCCTAGGGCAATGAACACCACCAGTGTGCTGACTGGCGTCGTTGACGCCGTTCTGGACCGATCACTGATCGGCTACACGAAACTCGGCTCCGGAATCCGACGACTCTGGTGGCCCGCCGACCCGCCCGCGCGGGCGCTGGCCGGCAAGCGTGTCGTGGTCACCGGCGCCACGGCCGGCATAGGTGAGGCGATGGCCACGTCCTTCGCCCGACTCGGTGCCACCGTGCACCTGCTCGGCCGCAACCCCGACAAGGTCAGGCAGTCGGCTGGCGTCGTGCGCCGCGAGGCTCCGGGTTCAGTCGTCATCGACGAGATCTGTGACATCGGCGATCTCGCGGCCGTGCGGGCATGGACCGACGACCTGTCCGGGCGAGTCGACGCCCTGGCCGGTCTCGTGCACAACGCCGGGGCGATGCCCAGGGAACGCACCGAGACCCCGCAGGGCCACGAGACGCAACTCGCCTGTCATGTCCTCGGGCCACACCTCATCACGGAGCGTCTGCTGCCACTGCTGAACGCGGCCAAGGGGTCGTCGGTGGTCTTCATGTCCTCGGGCGGGATGTACAGTGCCCCACTGCGCGTCGACGATATCGAGTCGACCGGAGGTGACTACGACGGCGTCCGGGTCTATGCGCGCACCAAACGGATGCAGGTCGTCCTCGCCGAGGCGTGGGCTGTCGACTGGCGGGCACCGACGTCCGAGTCGAGAGCATGCACCCGGGCTGGGTCGAGACACCAGGTGTCGCCGACGCGCTGCCGACGTTCCGCACCATCACCCGCCCGCTGCTGCGAGACGCCGCGGACGGCGCCGACACCGCGGTGTGGCTGGTGGCCACCAGGCCGGAGTCCACACCGCACCACTTCTGGCACGACAGGGCGCAGCGTCCCACCACATTCGGGTGGCAACGCGAGCAGGATCCAGCCGCGGTCAGCTTGTTCCTCGGCCAGATCACGGCGATGACCGACACCGCCAACGTCTGGTCAGGATCGGCGAATTGACCAGCGAAGCACGCGACTCTGGCTGATGATGGACTAAACCGGCGATGTGCCAGGAGGTGTCATGACTCAACCAGACACGGTCGAGGAGCAGCCTCAACTCAAGCGGGTGATGGGGCCTGGACTGCTGCTGTTGTTCGTCGTCGGTGACATTCTCGGCACCGGCGTCTACGCGCTGGTCGGCGACGTTGCCGCCGAAGTCGGTGGCGCGGCCTGGGTTCCGTTCCTGGTGGCCTTCCTGGTTGCCACCGTCACGGCGTTCAGCTACCTCGAACTCGTCACCAAGTACCCCCAGGCCGCGGGCGCTGCGCTGTACGCGCACAAGGCATTCGGGATCCAGTTCGTCACCTTTCTGGTGGCGTTCATCGTGATGTGCTCGGGCATCACGTCGGCGTCCACCGCATCCCGCTTCTTCGCCGCGAACTTCTTCACTGCCTTCGACTTCGACTGGGGCAAGGCCGGAATCGTCGTCGTCGCACTGCTGTTCATGGCCCTCATCGCGGCGGTGAACCTGCGCGGCGTCGGCGAGAGCGTCAAGCTCAACGTCGTCCTGACCGTCATCGAGATCACCGGTCTGCTACTCGTGGTCGGCGTCGGATTCTGGGCCTTCGGCGGCGGTGGCGCCGACGTCGACTTCGCCCGCGTGGTGGCCTTCGAGACCGCTCAGGACAAGAACGTCTTCCTGGTCGTCACCACGGCGACGTCGCTCGCGTTCTTCGCGATGGTGGGCTTCGAGGACTCGGTGAACATGGCCGAGGAGACCAAGGACCCAGTCCGGATCTTTCCCAAGGTGCTGCTGACCGGTCTCGGCATCGCGGGCGTCGTCTACGTGGTGGTGGCCATCGTCGCGGTGGCGCTGGTGCCCGTCGGGGTGCTCGAGGCCAGCGACACCCCGCTGGTCGAGGTCGTCAAGGCCGGCGCACCAGGGCTTCCGATCGAGACCATCCTGCCGTTCATCTCCATGTTCGCGGTGTCCAACACGGCGCTGATCAACATGCTGATGGCCAGCAGGCTCATCTACGGCATGTCCCGCCAGCACGTCCTTCCGCCGGTGCTCGGAACGGTGCACCCCAGGAGTCGTGCGCCGTGGGTGGCCATCGTGTTCACCACGCTGATCGCGTTCGGCCTCATCTTCTATGTGACCGCGTTCGCGAACAGCACTGCGATAGCCGTACTCGGTGGCACCACGTCACTGCTCCTGCTGGCCGTCTTCGCGATGGTCAACGTCGCCGTGCTGGTGCTGCGCCGCGACGTGCGTGCGGTCGGCGGCCACTTCAGGACGCCCACAGCGCTACCCGTCGTTGGCTTCCTCGCGTCGGCGTACCTGGTGCTGCCGTTCTCGGGCAGACCCGTTCAGCAGTACGTGCTCGCCGGGATCCTCATCGTGATCGGCATCGTCCTGTTCTTCATCACGATGGGAATCAACCGCCAGCTCGGCATCCGTGGCGCGGGCATCACCGACCCGGTTCATCTCGGCGAGGCGCCTGATTAGCCAGGCCGGCACGTAGGCGTTCTAACCTGTTCTGCAACAGCTCTTTTCGGTGCGCGTTCCCGTGCAGTGCGAGATAGTCGTCGCCGAACACGGCCAGCAGCGCGTCGTCGAGGCGCCGTACCGCACCCGCCGGGTAGCGGTATCCCATCGCCTTGTTGATCGCCTCCTCGTCGACCCGATCGAGGACTGCCGTCAGCTCGTCGAGTGAGGTGATGCCGAGTTCCAGCAGCAGACCCGAGATCCAGCCGTAGTGGTCGGTGCGCGACCAGCCCGCGTCGGCGTAGCGGTTGCCCAGGTAGGTGGCGAGCACCGGGGTGGCGACACGCGGATCCGTGGACGGTTCCTCGTCCGTCGTCTCCTCGTCCACCACGGTGGAGCGCAAGCGTTCGCGGATGGCGGTGAACTCGCCGTCGGCCAATTCGAGAAGACCCGCGGCGAGTGCGAACCGGCGATCCAGATCGGGCGCGTGCTCGGCGGGGATCGAACCCTTGTAGCGGACGTCGTGCTCGAACTCCGCCCACGCGTGCTGCAGAACCGTGCGGAGCTGGATCGAGGCCGGCTGCTGCTCGCCCTCCACCCCGACCAGCAGGTGCCTGCTGGCGTAGCCCCAACGGCCCTCGCGTGCGGTCTCGACACCCCAGTCCCGATCCTCGAGCAGCCGCAGCTCCTGGGCGAGCAGCGTGGCGACCGTAGCGACGTCGTCACGCAGGTAGGTGATGACGCGCAACCCGATCTGGTCGGTGATCTCCACCAGCGGGTCGCTGAACATGGGCTGGTCGTCAACCATCCGGGCGGCCTTGGCCGCGAACGACTCGACGCTCTTGGTGCGCGCGGTGATGCTGAGGTAGTTGATGCCTGCGTCGTCGAGCAGCGCCGTCACCAGCTGAAGGTAGTGATCGGTGGAGATGACGAGGGCGGGGCGGCGCGCCACGTATTCGGCGACGGCGGCGCGTGTGGCGGCAGAGGCCGGTTCCGACTTCTGCGGCAGCAGCCCCACCGGCAGCGTCGGCGTGAGGATGTAACCGGTGTCGGCGTCGCCGTAGATGGTGACGTCATCGGGCCGGCGCACGGAGTGGAGCGCGATGTACGCACACAGAACCGCGTCCACGGGATCCTCGACGCGACGGAGCTCGCTCTTGGTGGTGGCCCCCTCGGCCGCGCGACGCAGCCGCTGCCAGTCCTCGTTGGGCTCGACGCGCAGCGTGACGTCGGCGTCGGCCAGGCCCTCGATGAGGTCCATCAACTTCAGCAGCTCCGAACGCAGCTGGTCGACGTCGCGGCCGGGTTTGGCCTTGTACTTCAGCGTCCGGCCGAGCCGGAACAACGCCACCGAGGCGGCGTGCGGGTAGACCTCGAGCGCGCGGCGCGGATGTGCCGACCGCGGGTCGAGGTCGAGGTCCAGAGCCGCGGCGAGGCGCCCACCGCGCGTACCGTCGGCGAACTCGGGCTTGCCGGTGTTGGACGGGTGCGCGCCGGACTGGAAGGCGCGGAAGTCGCGGTTCAGCGCCGCCTCGCACGGCCTGTTGCCGGTCGGGTTCGTCACGATGAGCGGCGCATCGATCCCGACGACGACATCGCCGCCGACGTAGGGCTTGATCGCCTTGGTGATGCTCTTGTCATCAGTCTGTGCGGAGACGTGCAGGAGCGCGCCGTCGGCGTCGATCACGGCGACACCGGTCGGCTTGCGTTCCCCCCACGCAAGGTCGAGACCCACGAAGTACATGGGGTCAGCTTGCCCCACTCGGAACGTAAGCTGTGCTTCCGTGACGATTCCGAATGTCTTGGCGAACAGGTACGCCAGCGATCAGATGACGGCAATCTGGTCGCCTGAGGCCAAGATCGTGGCCGAGCGGCGCCTCTGGCTGGCCGTGCTGCGCGCGCAGGCTGAGCTGGGCGTCTCGGTGCCCGAAGGTGTGATCGAGGACTACGAGCGGGTCATCGACGACGTCGACCTGGGCTCCATCGCCGCCCGTGAGCGGGTGACCAGGCACGACGTGAAGGCGCGCATCGAGGAGTTCAACGCGCTGGCCGGCCACGAGCACGTGCACAAGGGCATGACGAGCCGCGACCTGACCGAGAACGTCGAGCAGCTGCAGATCCGGCGCTCGCTGGAACTCGTGCACGCCCACGGCGTCGCGGTGGTCGCCCGGCTCGCCGAACGGGCGGTGCTCTACCGCGACGTCGTCATGGCCGGCCGCAGCCACAACGTCGCCGCGCAGGCCACCACGCTGGGCAAGCGGTTCGCCTCGGCGGCCGAGGAGACGATGCTGGCGCTGATCCGGCTCTCTGAGCTGATCAACCGCTACCCGCTGCGCGGTATCAAGGGCCCGATGGGCACCGCGCAGGACATGCTCGACCTGTTCGACGGCGACACCGAGCGGCTTGCCGAGCTAGAGCGCCGCATCGCCGAATTCCTGGGCTTCAACGTGGTTTTCACCAGCGTCGGCCAGATCTACCCGCGTTCACTCGACCACGACGTGGTGTCCGCGCTGGTGCAGTTCGGTGCGGGGCTGTCATCGATGGCTCACACCATCCGGCTGATGGCCGGCCACGAACTGGTCACCGAGGGATTCGCGGCCGGGCAGGTCGGTTCCTCGGCGATGCCGCACAAGATGAACACCCGCTCATGCGAGCGCGTGAACGGTCTGCAGGTGATTCTGCGCGGCTACGGCTCGATGGCGGCCGAACTCGCTGGCGCGCAGTGGAACGAGGGTGACGTCTTCTGCTCGGTGGTGCGTCGCGTCGCGCTACCCGACGCGTTCTTCGCCGTCGACGGGCAGATCGAGACCTTCCTGACGGTGCTCGACGAGTTCGGCGCCTATCCGGCGGTGATCCAGCGTGAACTCGACCGGTACCTGCCGTTCCTGGCCACCACCCGGATCCTCATCGCCGCGGTGCGCGCCGGGGTCGGGCGTGAGACCGCCCACGAGGTGATCAAGGAACACGCCGTCGCCGTGGCGTTGGCGATGCGCGAGAAGGGGTCTGAGCCGGACCTGCTCGACCGCCTGGCAGCCGACCCGCGGCTGCCGCTGGACCGCGCGGCGCTCGACGCCGCGCTGGCCGACAAGGCGGCGTTCAGCGGCGCCGCCGGCGCACAGGTCGACGCCGTGGTCGACGCCGTCGACGATCTGGTCCGCCAGTATCCGGAGGCGGCCAGCTACACCTCCGGCGACATCTTGTGACGATGGGCGCCGCGCTGGCTGAGGTCGACTTCACCGATCTGGACAACTTCGCGTCGGGATTCCCGCACGATCTGTTCGCACGGCACCGCAGCGAGGCGCCCGTGTACTGGCACGAGCCCACCGAGCACACCCCCGACGGCGAGGGCTTCTGGTCGGTGGCCACCCACGCCGAAACCCTTGCGGTGTTGCGGGACCCGGAGACGTACTCGTCGGTGACGGGCGGGGCCCGGCCGTTCGGCGGGACGCTGCTGCAGGACCTGTCCATAGCGGGCCAGGTGCTCAACATGATGGACGATCCGCGGCACTCGCAGATCCGTCGGCTGGTCAGCTCGGGTCTGACCCCGCGGATGATCCAGCGGGTGTCCGATGATCTGCGCTCGCGCGCCCGGCGGCTGCTGGATGCCGTGGAACCCGGTGTGCCGTTCGACTTCCTGGTCGATGTCGCCGCAGAACTGCCGATGCAGATGATCTGCATCCTGCTGGGAGTGCCGGAGTCCGAACGGCATTGGCTCTTCGAGGCCATCGAGCCGCAGTTCGACTTCGGTGGTTCGCGCACCGCGGAGGTGTCCCGGCTGTCGGTCGAGGAGGCCGGTTCGCGGATGTACTCCTACGGTCAGGAGCTGATTGCGGCCAAGCGCGCGGCACCGACCGACGACATGCTGTCGATCGTGGCCAACGCGGCCGTGGACGACGGCGGCGGACTGTCGGATCTGGAGCTGTACCTGTTCTTCAGCCTGCTGTTCAGCGCGGGCGCGGAGACCACCCGCAACGCGGTGGCCGGCGGGCTGCTGGCATTGATCGAGAACCCCTCGCAGATGGCGCTTCTACGCGACGACGTGGAGCTGCTGCCCGGGGCCATCGAGGAGATGGTGCGGTGGACGTCACCGTCACCGTCCAAGCGCCGCACCGCCACGCGGGATGTGCAGCTGGGTGGCTGTGCGATCAAGGCCGGGCAGAAGGTGCAGATCTGGGAGGGATCGGCGAACCGCGACTCCGCGGTGTTCGTCGACGCCGACGTGTTCGACATGACGCGAAAGCCCAACCCGCATCTGGGATTCGGTCAGGGCGTGCACTACTGCCTGGGTGCCAACCTTGCTCGCCTGGAGCTGCGGGTGCTGTTCGAGGAGCTGTTGACCCGGTTCTCGTCGGCGGAGTTGGTGGCGCCCGTCGAGTGGACGCGCAGCAACCGGCACACCGGAATCCGGCACATGGTGGTCGAACTCGCCTAACCCTCTGCGATTTGGGCGCGTTTCCGTTCGCCTGCCGACGGTTAGCGCGCCGAAGTCGCGCGTAGGACAGTCGCGATGACCCGGTCCGGGTACTCGACGAGGTCCAACCACGTGAATCGAAGTACCTGATAGCCGGCCAGCGCTATGGCGTTCTGTTTGATGCGGTCGCGGTGAAAGTCGTCGGAGTCGCTGTGGAAGGCCAGACCGTCGATCTCGATGGCTACCTTGGTCGCCGCGAACACATAGTCGACCTCGTAGCCGGCGACCCGCTGATTGGCCTTCCACCCGGTGATGCCGGCCTGCCTCAACAGCTGTGCGAAGAGTCGCTCGGCTTGTGACCGCGCGCCGCCGTCGGCCGCTTGGAGAAGTCTTCGTGCCGCGGGCGAGCCGTATCGGCCCTTGTTCCGCAGGTGAGCGGTCCACAGCGGCGGGAGTTCGAGGTGCCGTTGCAGCGCCGTATCCATCAGCTGTGACCCACCGCCTCGCCGCACTGCCGCCTCGAGGACTGTCAGCGGTAGAGCCGTCACCCGCAGGTCGTTGTGCTCGATCAGATCCTTCTCGGCGAGATCGCGGCGGCGGACGCGACACCCCGGCCGATTGCGACCGTGGCTGTCCCTGGGAACCGTGACTTCGACGGTCTCTGGCGCGAACTTCGTAAGGCCGAGCCACCATGCCGCGGCCAGGCCGCTGGCGGCCGAGCGCCGTCCGTAGCCCCACACCGCCGCGCGAATGCGTGCCGCATCGGTGAATGCGCGATCGTCGACGAAGAACACACCCGCCGAGCAGCGGCGCCAATGGCCGGATCGGACGCGCCGATTGACTGACTGCTCGCTGAGGCCGACGCAACGTGCCTGCGCGAGTGTGATCACACCGTCATGGCGGCGTAGTAGGTCATCCAGCACGAACGTTTAGACGGACGCGATGGCCGAACGGCTCCCTCCGGTGTGACTTCGGCGCGATTTCGTTCGCTACTCGACGGAAAGCGCGCCGAAATCGCGAGGGGGTTGGGGTTGGGGGGTTAGTGGCGGCGGGCGATGCCTGCCGAGCGCAGCTCCAGGTTGGCCAGGCCGCGGACGGCGACAGCGTCATCGCGCCGCCAGGCGCCCACCGGGTCGATGCTGACCTCGGCGAGCCTGGCCAGCGGCCGATTCGCCAGTGCCCGCAGCGCCAACAACTGCTCACCGGCCGGGGTGGAGGCCAGGGTGATCGCCGTCCACTTGCGACGGAAGAACCTGATCCGCAGGAACAGCCAGGGCATCGCGATGAACAGGATCGGTGGCGCCGCGACGGCCAGCGCCAGCACCACGGCCAGCCAGGTCGCCGTGGTGTCGAGGTTCTGCCCGGCCCCGGCGATGTCGAGCGCGGCCTCACTGGCGGCGCGCAGCGGTTTGGCCAGGGAGTCGCCCACCAGCGGGAAGCTGTCGGCGTTGTCGCCCGCCGAGTTGAGGTTGCCCGCCACACCGGTGGCGCCGTCCTCGACCTGCCTGCCGACCTCGGCGATCGTCGCCACCGCGGTGTGCACCGCCAGGCCGACGGTGATCCATATGACGGTCCAGACGAGCACCACCAGATCGCTGACCAGTTGGCGCAGCAGCCGGGCGGGTGTGGTGGCGTAGGGGACGTACTTGGAACTCATGGATCGATCCCAACACAGCCGGGCCGATAGGCTTGCCCAATGCGCCCAGCTCTGTCGGACTACCAGCATTTGGCCAGTGGCAAGGTTCGCGAGTTGTATCGCATCGACGACCAGCATCTGCTGTTCGTCGCATCGGACCGCATCTCGGCATTCGACTACGTCCTGGACAGCGCGATTCCCGACAAGGGCCGCGTCCTGACCGCGATGAGCGTCTTCTTCTTCGACCTCCTCGACGTGCCCAACCACCTGGCCGGCCCACCCGATGACCCGCGGATCCCCGCCGAGGTACTCGGCCGCGCGCTGGTGGTGCGCCAGCTCGACATGATCCAGGTGGAGTGCGTGGCCCGCGGCTACCTGACCGGGTCGGGGCTCATCGACTACCGCAAGACCGGCTCGGTGTGCGGTATCCAGCTGCCCGAGGGGCTCACCGAGGCCAGCAAGTTCGCCGAGCCCCTGTTCACTCCGGCGTCCAAGGCCGAGCTGGGACTGCACGACGAGAACATCACGTTCGGCGACGTCATCGCGCTGGTCGGTGCCGAACGCGCCGAGCAGCTGCGCGACGCCACCCTGGCGATCTACAGCAAGGCGGCCGAGCACGCGCTGAGTCGGGGAATCATCCTCGCCGACACCAAGTTCGAGTTCGGCGTCGATGCCGACGGAAATCTGGTGCTGGCCGACGAGGTCTTCACCCCCGACTCGTCCCGCTACTGGCCGGCCGACACCTATCAGGCGGGTGTCGTGCAGCCCAGCTTCGACAAGCAGTTCGTCCGGAACTGGCTCACCAGCGGAGACTCCGGGTGGGATCGCGGCGCAGACGTGCCGCCGCCACCTCTGCCGGCACACGTCGTGGCCGCCACCAGAGATCGTTACATCGAAGCCTACGAACGTATTTCGGGGCTCAAGTTCGCGGATTGGATCGGAAACGAATGACGAGTACACCGCCGACAGCCAAGCGTGTCGACCACCGACGCGAGCACCACGGCGACGTCTTCATCGACCCCTACGAGTGGCTGCGGGACAAGTCGAACCCCGATGTCATCGCCTACCTCGAGGCGGAGAACGCCTACACCGAGACGCAGACCGATCATCTCGAGCCGTTGCGGCAACAGATCTTCGACGAGATCAAGGCCCGCACCAAGGAGACCGACCTCTCCGTGCCAACCCGTCGCGGCGACTGGTGGTACTACGGGCGCTCCTTCGAGGGCAAGCAGTACAGCGTGCACTGCCGTTGCCCGCTAACCGATCCCGACGACTGGACGCCGCCGCAGTTCGACGAGCACACCGAGGTTCCGGGTGAGGTGATATTGCTCGACGAGAACGTCGAAGCCGAGGGGCACTCCTTCTTCTCCATGGGTGCGGCGACGGTGAGCGTCGACGGGCACACCCTGGCGTACTCGGTCGACGTGGTTGGCGACGAGCGCTACACGTTGAAGTTCAAGGACTTACGGACCGGTGAGCTCTACGAGGACTCCATCGTGGGCATCGGAGCCGGTGCCACCTGGGCCGCGGACCATCGCACGATCTACTACGTCACGGTCGACGATGCATGGCGGCCCGACACCATCTGGCGCCACCGTATCGGCGCTGGCCTACCGGCCGAGAAGGTCTACCACGAACCCGACGAGCGGTTCTGGGTGGGCGTCGGCCGCACGCGCAGCGACAAGTACCTCTTCATCGCCGCGGGTAGCTCGGTCACCACCGAGGTGTTCTACGGTGATGCCGCCGATCCGGAGGCCACGTTCACGTCGGTGCTGCCGCGGCGCGAGCTGGTGGAGTACTCCGTCGAGCACGCCGTGGTCGGTGGCGAGGACCGCTTCCTCATCCTGCACAACGACGGTGCCGAGAACTTCACCCTGGTCGAGGCGCCGGTCAGCGATCCGACCGCGTTCCGCACCCTCATCGAGCACCGTGAGGACGTCAGGCTCGACGGGGTCGACGCCTTCGACGGCCTCCTCGTGGTGAGCTACCGCAGCGAGGCGCTGCCGCGGACCCAGTTGTGGCCCATCTATGCCGACGGTAACTACGGTCACCCCGCGGAGATCGAGTTCGACACGGAGTTGACCTCGTCGGGGTTGGCGGGCAACCCGAACTGGTCGGCACCGCGCCTGCGAGTGGCCACCACCTCGTTCGTGGTGCCGCTGCGCGTGTACGACATCGACCTGGCGTCGGGCGAGCGGATCCTGCTGCGCGAGCAGCCCGTGCTGGGCGACTACCGCCCCGACGAGTACGTCGAGCGGCGGGACTGGGCGATCGCCCCCGACGGGGCGCGCATCCCGGTCTCGATCATTCACCGCGCCGGGCTGCAGTTCCCGGCACCGACACTGATCTACGGCTACGGCGCCTACGAGTCCTGCGAGGATCCCCGGTTCTCCATCGCGCGGCTGTCGCTGCTGGATCGCGGTATGGCCTTCGTCATCGCGCACGTGCGCGGGGGTGGCGAACTGGGCAGGCCGTGGTACGAGCACGGCAAGCTGCTGGAGAAGAAGAACACCTTCACCGACTTCATCGCGGTGGCAAGGCATCTCGTCGACACCGGGGTGACGCGCCAGGAGAACCTGGTCGCGCTCGGTGGCAGCGCGGGCGGTCTGTTGATGGGCGCGGTGGCGAACATGGCACCCGAGATGTTCGCCGGAATCCTGGCGCAGGTGCCGTTTGTGGACGCCCTGACCACGATCCTGGATCCCTCGCTGCCGTTGACCGTGACCGAGTGGGACGAGTGGGGCAACCCGCTCGCGAACGAGGACGTCTATCGGTACATGAAGTCCTACACGCCGTATGAGAACGTCGAGGCCAAGCAGTACCCGGCCATTCTGGCGATGACGTCACTCAACGACACCAGGGTGTACTACACCGAGCCGGCGAAATGGGTTGCGGCACTGCGGCACGCGCAGCTCGACCCGGCCAAGGATGCACCCCGTGTCCTGCTGAAGACCGAGATGACCGCCGGGCACGGTGGGATCAGCGGACGCTACGAACGGTGGCGGGAGGCGGCGTTCCAGTACGCCTGGTTGCTAGCCACTGCCGACGGCGACCACCACGGCGGCGGCGAGATAGACCACCTCTTCCGCGGTTCTCACGTCTAGTCGAGACTTCATCGACTTGGGCGGGTTGGGCATCCGGGCCGCATAGACGTTGGCGGGGAACATGACGAGCATCAGGACGAACAGGCACGCTGCCGCGGCCACTCGTGTGGGCGGGTAGAGCAACCCTGCGGCGCCGAGCAGTTCGAGCACGCCGGTGATGCTCACCAACAAGGCGGGTGCCGGCATTCGTGGCGGGACGATGGCGATCATGTCGCGTCGCATCCCCGGCGCGAAGTGCGCGCCGCCGGTCATCGCGAACATCACGGCGAGGCCGACGGCGATGGCCTGTGGCCACCCGTCGACGTAGTCGACCCCCAGCCATCCGACGACGCGAGCCGCGAGGCTTCCGAGGACCAGTGCGAGCAACACGGCCATGGTGGCACTCCTAATCTAGACAGTGGCAAGATAACCGTATCAGCGATCTATCCGCTGTCAAGATTCCCGGCTACGATCCTGGATGTGAGCAAGGAGACCTACCACCACGGCGATCTGCGGGCCGCCATCCTGGCCGAGGCGGCCGTACTGGTGGCCCAACGCGGAGCGGACGGCATCTCGCTCCGCGAACTCGCCCGCGCGGCCGGTGTCTCGCACGCGGCACCGGCGCACCACTTCGGCGACCGCCGCGGCCTGTTCACCGCGCTGGCCGCCGAGGGCTACCGGCTGCTTGCCGCCGCACTGGCCGCGGCGGCACCGGATTTCATCGACGCCGCCAGGGCCTACGTCCGGTTCGCGCTCGACCACCCCGGCCACTACGCCGTGATGTTCGACAGATCGCTCTATGACGACACCGATCACGCACTCGTCGAGGCGGAGGCCGCCGCGGCGGATGAACTCAATCGCGGTGTCGGCACGCTGGGCGACGCCAAGGCCAAGGCCGACCCCGAGGGTGCCGCGCTCGCCGCGTGGTCGATGGTGCACGGGTTCGCACTGCTGTGGCTCAACGGCGCAATCGACACCGCGGGCGACCCCATCGACACCGTCGAACGACTCGGTGCCATCATGTTCGACGGATGACGGTGTTAGCGTCGAGGACGTGAGCCTCAAAGAGATCGCCCTGACCACGCTCGACGGCAAACCCACCACGTTGGCCGAATTGTCGGACGGCGCAACGCTGGTCGTCAACGTCGCCTCCAAGTGCGGCCTGACCCCGCAGTACACCGCGCTGGAGAAGCTGGCCAAGGAGTACGGCGACCGCGGCCTCACGGTCGTCGGCGTGCCGTGCAACCAGTTCATGGGTCAGGAACCCGGGACGCCCGAGGAGATCGCCACGTTCTGTTCGACGTCCTACGGCGTGACGTTCCCGCTGCTGGCCAAGGTCGACGTCAACGGTGACGACCGGCACCCGCTGTACGCCGAACTCGCCAAGGCCGCCGACGCCGAGGGCGAATCCGGTGACGTGCAGTGGAACTTCGAGAAGTTCCTGCTGGCACCCGGCGGCGAGGTCGTCAACAGGTTCCGGCCGCGCACCGAGCCTGACGCCCCCGAGGTGATCGGCGCCATCGAGGCCGTCCTGCCTCGCTGATCGCATGCCTGCCTGACCGCACCGGATCGTCAACTCCCGCCCACGTGTCCGTCACCATCGGGACACCTTGCGTTGCCATACTGCGGGCGTGGCTGGACAGCTGATCGTCTCGGTCTCCGGGATCAGGGACCGCACACTGGCCGACGCCGTGGCGTTCCGCGCCGAACTCGAACGGCGCCGGGTTCCGGCATCGCTGCTCGTGGCGCCGCGGCTCAAGGGTGGCTACCGTCTCGACGCCGATCCGGGCACCGTCGACTGGCTGACACAGCGCCGCGCCGACGGCGACGCCGTCGTGCTGCACGGCTACGACGAAGCGGCGACCAAGAAGCGCCGCGGCGAGTTCGCGACGCTGCCCGCGCACGAGGCGAACCTGCGACTGATGGGCGCCGACCGGGTGCTCGAACATCTCGGGCTGCGCACCCGGCTGTTCGCCGCACCGGGCTGGACTGTCTCACAAGGCACGGTTACCGTGCTGCCCCGCAACGGCTTTCGGCTGCTGGTAGGGATCGGCGGTATCACCGACCTGGTCCGTCAGACGACGCTTCGAGCGCGCGTCCTCGGCATCGGCGGGGGATTCCGCGCCGAGACGTGGTGGTGCCGGACGCTGGTCTTGTCCGCCGACCGAACGGCACGGCGATCCGGGACCGTCCGGATCGCGGTCGCGGCCGGTCAGCTGGCGCAGTCCGGGCCGCGGCAGGCCGCGCTCGACGCCATCGACCTGGCGCTCATGCACGGGTGCACCCCCGCGGTGTATCGGTGGGCGCCCATGCCGGCAATGACGGACGCCGCCTGAGCGTTCGAAGCTAAGTTGGCGTCATGGCTGACGCTGACGTGATCGTGGTGGGTGCCGGACTCGCGGGCCTGGTGGCCGCATGTGAAGTGGTCGACCGGGGACGGTCGGTGCTGATCGTCGACCAGGAGAACGCCGCCAACCTCGGTGGTCAGGCCTTCTGGTCGTTCGGTGGACTGTTCTTCGTCGACAGCCCCGAGCAGCGCAGGCTCGGCATCCGCGACAGCTACGAGCTGGCGCTGCAGGACTGGATGGGCACCGCCGGATTCGACCGCGCCGAGGACCACTGGCCGCGGCAGTGGGCCAACGCCTACGTCGACTTCGCGGCGGGCGAGAAGCGCAGCTGGCTGCGCGAGCGCGGTCTGCAGACGTTCGCGCTCGTCGGGTGGGCCGAGCGCGGCGGGTACGACGCCCGAGGGCACGGCAACTCGGTGCCGCGCTTCCACATCACGTGGGGCACCGGGCCGGCGATCGTTGACGTGTTCGCGCGCCGGCTGACCAACAATCCGCGGGTGCGGTTCGCCCACCGGCACCGCGTCGATGAACTCATCGTCGAGGCCGGTGCGGTGACAGGTGTTCGTGGCGCGGTGCTCGAGCCGTCATCGGCCGCGCGCGGTGTGGCGTCATCTCGGAACATCCAGGGCGAGTTCGAGTTCCGGTCCTCCGCGGTGATCGTGGCCAGCGGTGGCATCGGCGGAAACCACGACCTGGTGCGCGCCAACTGGCCCGCCCGCATGGGCCGGGTGCCCGAGCAGTTGCTGTCCGGGGTACCCGCGCACGTCGACGGCAGGATGCTCGGCATCAGCGAGGCCGCGGGCGCACACCTGATCAACGGCGACCGGATGTGGCACTACACCGAGGGCATCACCAACTACGACCCGATCTGGCCCGATCACGGCATTCGCATCCTGCCTGGCCCGTCATCGCTGTGGCTCGACGCGACCGGTCGACGCCTGCCCGCGCCGCTGTACCCGGGGTTCGACACGCTGGGCACGCTGGAGTACATCGCCAAGACGGGCTACGACTACACCTGGTTCGTGCTGAACGCCCGCATCATCGCCAAGGAGTTCGGGCTGTCCGGTCAGGAGCAGAATCCTGACCTGACGGGCGCCAGCGTGCGCCAGGTGCTGGCCCGCGTGAAGCCAGGGGCGCCGGCGCCCGTCCAGCGATTCGTTGATCGTGGCGTCGACTTCGTCACGGCGAATTCGTTGCAGGAGTTGGTGTCCAAGATGAACGCCATCCCCGACGTCGAGCCGCTGGACTACGCCGTGGTGGCCGACGAGGTCACCGCGCGCGACCGTGAGGTGGTCAACAAGTACACCAAGGACAGTCAGATCACCGCGATCCGCGGGGCGCGCAATTACCTGGCCGACCGGATCAGTCGCGTCGTCGCACCGCACCGGCTCACCGATGAGAAGGCGGGCCCGCTGATCGCGGTGAAGCTGCACATTCTGACCCGGAAGTCGTTGGGCGGCATGGAGACCGACCTGGATGCGCGGGTCCTCAAGGCCGACGGTGAGGTGCTCGATGGGTTGTACGCCGCCGGTGAGGCCGCCGGTTTCGGTGGTGGCGGCGTGCACGGCTACCGGTCACTCGAGGGCACGTTCCTGGGGGGCTGTGTGTTCTCCGGTCGTGCCGCGGGCCGCGCCGCCGCGCGCGACGCCTAGAACGGGCACGCCTAGAACGGGCACGCCTAGAACGACGTGCCGTTCTCCTCGGTGAGGACCTGGAAGTCGGTGTCGGTCATCTCCGAGAGCCGGCCGTAGTAGATGCCCCGCGCACTCGGTTCGACGATGCCCTGGTGGATCGGCACGGCGCGCGTCGGAGCGACGGCCCGCAGGTAGTCGACGGCCTCGGAGATCTTCATCCACGGTGCCGCCGCCGGGGTGGCCAGCACGTCGACGGGTTCGCCGGGGGTGAACAGCGCATCGCCCGGGTGCATCAGGCGCGCCGGGTGATCACCGTCACCGACGAGGTAGGAGATGTTGTCGATAACCGGGATCTCGGGGTGGATCACCGCGTGGATGCCGCCGACGCCGCGGACGGCGAGGTGGCCCACGGCGAACGCGTCACCGGCGTGCACAGCCGTCCACGGCGCGCCGAGCTGGGCGGCGGTCATCGGGTCGGCGTACAGCGCGGCCTGCGGGTTCGCGTCCAGCAGTGCGGGCAGACGCGAGACGTCGGCGTGGTCGGGGTGTTGGTGGGTGATCAGGATCGCGGACAGGCCGGTGATGCCCTCGAAGCCGTGCGAGAAGGTGCCCGGGTCGAAGAGGACCGTGGTGTCGGCGCCCCCGCCGTCGGGGAACGTCGCCAGCAGGCAGGAGTGGCCGAAATGCGTCAGCTGCATGGCTCCATTGTGCCGCCGGTAGAGTGATCGCCGACCGTTCTCCACCAGAAGGAGCCGCCCGTGGCCCGGGTCGTAGTGCACGTCATGCCGAAGGCTGAGATCCTCGATCCGCAAGGTCAGGCGATCGTCGGTGCCCTTGGCCGCCTCGGCCATGCCGGAGTGTCGGATGTTCGGCAAGGCAAGCGGTTCGAACTCGAGGTCGACGACAGCGTCAGCGATGACGCGCTCGCCGAGATCGCCGAGTCGCTGCTGGCCAACACCGTCATCGAGGACTGGGTCATCACCAGGGACGATCAGTGACCACGCGCGTCGGGGTGATCACGTTCCCCGGGACGCTCGATGACGTCGACGCGGCCCGCGCCGCGCGTGCCGTGGGCGCCGAGTCGGTGAACCTCTGGCACGCCGACGCCGATCTCAAGGGTGTCGACGCCGTCATCGTCCCGGGTGGGTTCTCCTACGGCGACTATCTGCGCTGCGGTGCCATCGCGAAATTCGCGCCCGTGATGGGCGAGGTCGTCGCCGCGGCCGCCAAGGGTATGCCGGTGCTGGGGATCTGCAACGGTTTCCAGGTGCTGTGTGAGGCGGGCCTGCTGCCCGGCGCCCTGACCCGCAACGCCGGACTGCACTTCATCTGCCGCGACGTCTGGCTGCAGGTCACGTCGACCTCGACGGCGTGGACCACGCGCTACGAGCAGGACGCCGACCTGCTGATCCCGCTGAAGTCAGGGGAGGGCCGTTACGTCGCCTCCGAGTCGGTGCTCGACGAACTCGAGGGCGAGGGCCGTGTGGTCTTCCGTTACCGCGAGAACCTCAACGGCTCGATGCGCGGTATCGCCGGCATCAGCTCGGCCAACGGCCGCGTCGTCGGCCTGATGCCGCATCCCGAGCACGCCACCGAGGCGCTGACCGGGCCGTCCGATGACGGGCTCGGCATGTTCTTCTCGGCGCTCGACGCCGTCCTCGCCGCCTAGCCTGCGTGACTTCGGCGCGCTAAGGAGCGCCCACCGCTCCAGACCGCGCCGAAATCGCAGTGGGGTCAGGCGGCCGGATGGATGGCCCGGTAGCCGCCGCCGACGGTGACGACCGTTCCGTTGACGTAGCTCGCCGCCGGTGAGGCCAGGAACGTCACGACGTTGGCGATCTCGTCGGCCTCGCCGGTGCGGCCCAGTGCGGTGGTCTTGCCCAGGCCCTCGATGAGCCCGTCCTCGAACACCAGGGTGCCGGGCGTCTGGGTGGGGCCGGGGGCGACGGCGTTGACCCGCACGCCCTGGCCGCCGAACTCGTCGGCCCACAGCGCGTTGAGCAGTTCGAGCGCGGCCTTGCTCGCGCCGTAGATGCCCGCGCCCTCAGCGGGGACCGTCGCGGCGACGGTCGTCACGTTGATGACGGTTCCGTGGCCACGCGCCACCATGCCCGGTACCAGCCTCTGCACCAGCACGTAGGGGGCGCGCAGGTTGGTGTTGATCTGATCGTCGAAGTCGGCGTCGGTGGTGTCGAACGTCGGGGCGAAGCGGTAGATGCCCGCGTTGTTCACCAGGATGTCGACGGCACCCGCCTCATCGGCCAGGCGACGCACGTCAGTGACATCGGACACATCGGCGGCGATGAAACGGGCTGTGCCGCCAGTGTTCTGGATCTCCTGAACCACCTTGGCGCCGCGCTCGGCGTTGCGGCCGTGCACGATCACCTCGGCGCCCTCGGATGCGAGTTGTCGTGCGATGGCATAGCCGATGCCCGCGGTGGCGCCGGTGACGAGTGCGGTCTTGCCTGTGAGTGTGTCGGTCATGAACCGCACAAGCGCCAATTCCGGATCGTTTATTCCGGAAATCGCACAGGCGACTAGCGAGTCAGGGCGACGGACGCCTCGGCGGTGTAGTTGAGGAACGTCAGGGTCTCCTCGAGGTAGAGCGAGATCGTCTCCGCGTCGTGAGACAGGTAGCCGATCGACACGTCGGTGCCGAGCTGCAGGTCGAAGTCCCCACCCCGGGTGGACAGCACGAACGCGCCGTCGATCGCGGGTGCCCAGATGATGTCGCCGTCGACCAGTCGGCCGAGGTGCTCGCGGATCGGATAGCCGTGCGCGGTGGTCTCGCTGACCGCGGTGTACACATCGGCCGACAGCAGGACGCTGTACGGTCCGTCGACACCGGCGAGACGCAGCTCGGACAGGGCTTGGGCGATGACGTCGGGGATCTCGCGGACATCCTCTGGCAGCGCGAGAGCCGGGTTGGAACTCGTCTTGCGAATGCCGCTGATCGACGCCGCCGGGTATCCCTCGAAGATGGCCCGGTCCTCGGCGAATGCCAGTTGTTTGGCGGCCTCCTTCACCGGATCCCAGTCGGAGTCCTGCGAGCCGCGCTCGACATCGTCAACATCCGTGCGGCCCACGGTGAACGGCACCCGCAGGCGCACCAGCGGACGGCTGTCACGCAGGTGTGCGACCACGCCGTCACCGGGTGACTCCACATCCAGCAGGTGACCGGTGCTGATCGCCGCCGTCGTCGACCCGCTGGGCCCGCTGACGTCGATCACACGACGACCTGCGATGTGCCGCTTGAAGGTTCGGGTCGCCTCAAGTTCGATCTCGGCCCACGCCTCGTTGGTGATCGGCGCGAGTTCGCGGTGCAGGTTGTTCATCAGGGATGTCCTTTCAGACTGCCGATCGAGAGCGAACCGGAATACGAGGGAGCGGGTGCGGTGGCCACGGGGAGGTCGACATCCGCGTCGGTGGGCAATGGCGGTGGATCATCGAGGAAATCGGCGGTGGGCGTGAAGAACAGGCAGCCGCTGACCGCGGTCGAGAAGTCCAGGATCCGATCGGTGTTACCGGGCGGATCCCCGATGAACATGTTGGTCAGCATCCGCTCGGTGACCGCGGCCGCACGGGAGTAGCCGATGAAGTACGTGCCGAACTCCGCCTTACCGACCTCGCCGAACGGCATGTTGTGCCGCACGATCTTCAGCTCGTTGCCGTCGTCGTCCTCGATGACGTTGAGCGCGACGTGCGAGTTGGCGGGCTTGACGGTGTCATCGAGTTCGATGTCGTCGAGCTTCGTGCGGCCTATCGCCGCCTCCTGCTCCGCGACCGAGATCGAGTTCCACGCACTCATGTCGTGCAGGTAGCGCTGGACGTGCACGTAGCAACCGCCGGCGAAGTCGGGATCCTCGTCGCCGATCTGCGTGGCGCTCGCAGCGATCTGACCGCTGGGGTTCTCCGTGCCGTCGACGAAACCCATCAGGTCCCGGTTGTCGAAGAACTTGAAGCCGTGCACCTCGTCGACGACGGTCACGGCACCGGCCATCGCCTCCACGAGCTTGCCAGCCAACTCGAAACAGACGTCCAGGGACTCCGCGCGGATGTGGAAGAGCAGATCGCCCGGAGTGGACGGCGCACGGTGGCGCGGGCCCTCCAACGCGATGAAGGGATGCAACTCGACGGGTCGCGGTCCGGCGAACAACCGGTCCCACGCGTCGGAGCCGATCGAGGCGACCACCGACAGATTCTTCGTCGGATCACGAAAGCCGATGGCGCGCACTAGGCCCGAGATCTCGCCGAGCGCGTCGTGCACCACGGACTCGCCGCCGTCGTCGATCGTGGCGATCAGGAAGATCGCAGCAGGCGTCAGCGGCGCCAGCACTGGCTGCGGAACGGCATCGGGCACATCTGGACCCTAGCGCCAACGCGGGGGAAATCACCCGTCAAGATACAAAGATGGCAGCCAGCCCCCAGAGCCTCTGCGAGTTCATCGACGCATCCCCGTCGCCCTATCACGTGTGCGAGACCGCAGCGCGGCGGTTGCGTGACGCGGGCCTGACCGAACTGTCCGAGAGCGAGCACTGGCCGAACACGCCCGGCGGCTACTTCACGGTCCGCGCGGGCTCACTCGTGGCGTGGCGGACGAACGGCGCCGCAACGCCGTTCCGCATCGTCGGCGGTCACACCGACAGTCCGAACCTGCGGGTCAAACAGCACCCCGACCGGGTCGTCGCCGGCTGGCGCGTCGTGGCACTGCAGCCTTACGGCGGAGCCTGGCTGAACTCCTGGCTCGACCGCGACCTCGGGGTCAGCGGCCGGTTGTCGCTGCGCCGCGGCAACACCGTCGAGCACGTGCTGGTCCGCGTCGACGACCCGGTGCTGCGTGTGCCGCAGCTGGCGATACACCTCTCCGAGGACCGCAAGGGTGTGACGCTGGATCCGCAGCGCCACGTCAACGCCGTATGGGGCGTCGGCGATTCCGCACGCGACTTCGTCTCCTACGTCGCCGCGAGTGTGGACCTCGACCCCGGTGAGGTGCTCGCTGCGGACCTCATGACCCACGACCTGGCCCCGTCGACGGTCATCGGCGTCGACCGCGACATGGTCAGTGCGCCCCGGCTCGACAATCAGGGCACCTGCTACGCCGGGTTGGAGGCGTTCCTGGCCGCCGAACCGGGTGAGCACCTGCCAGTGCTTGCGCTGTTCGACCACGAGGAGGTCGGCTCGACGTCCGACCACGGCGCGCAGTCCGATCTGCTGCTGACGGTGCTCGAACGCATCACGCTCGCCGCCGGCGGGGGACGCGAGGACTTCCTGCGCCGCATCCCCGGGTCCATGGTGGCCTCCGGCGACATGGCGCACGCGACGCATCCCAACTACCCGGATCGCCACGAACCGGGCCATCTGATCGCGGTGAACGGCGGGCCGGTGCTGAAGGTGCAGCCGAACCTGCGCTATGCCACCGACGGTCGTACGGCGGCTGCGTTCGCGCTGGCATGTGAGCAGGCGGGTGTCCCGTTGCAGCGCTACGAGCACCGCGCCGATCTGCCCTGCGGGTCGACCATCGGTCCGATGACGGCTGCGCGCACGGGAATACCGACCGTCGACGTCGGCGCGGCCCAGCTCGCGATGCACTCGGCGCGTGAGCTGATGGGGGCTCACGATGTCGCGTCCTACTCGTCGGCATTGCAGGCGTTTCTGTCACCGGCGTGATCTAGCGTGAGTCGCATGTCTCTCGATATTGCGATGGTGACCTTCGACTGCACAGATCCCGACGCGCTCGCGGCGTGGTGGAGTGAGGCTGTCGGCGGCACGGTGAATGCCGTGGCACCGGGGGAGTTCGTCATGGTGGCCCTGGAGAAGGGGCCGATGCTGGGGTTCCAGAGGGTGCCCGATCCGACCCCGGGCAAGAACAAGGTCCACCTGGACTTCCACAGTGCCGACAAGGAGCCCGAGGTGGCCCGACTGGTCGCCGCCGGGGCGACAGAGGTCGGCCGGAACAGCTTCGGGCCGGGGTTCGACTGGGTGGTGCTGGCAGACCCCGAGGGCAACGCCTTCTGCGTGGCGGGCGAGGCCTGACACACCGCTGAGAATGCCGGTGGACGTGGCAAGATCGCGCCGGTGTTGCTGTCGCTCATCGCGGTCTCGGTCGTCTTGGCGGGGTGGGCGCTCTCGGCCCGATGGCTCAAACGGTGGCTCATCACATCACCGCTGTTCCTGGTCATCGCCGGCGCGGTAGTCGAATACACCACGCACGGCTCGCTGGCCGACACCCTCGATTCCGAGCTTGCCGAGCACATCGCGGGAATCATCCTGGCGGTTCTGCTCTTCGTCGACGCGACCGCAGTCCGTGGGCGCCTGTTCGGTGGTGACCCGCGCTCGACCATGCGACTGCTCTTCATCGCCCTGCCGCTGAGCCTGGGACTGTCGGTGCTGCTTGGCTTTTGGCTGTTGCCCAGCACCTCGTGGGGGACCCTGCTCGTCATCGCGTGCATCGTGGCGCTGGTCGACTTCTCCCCGGTCCCATCGATTGTGCGGGATAGGCAGGTGCCCCGCCGGGTCCGCGATCTGCTCAACGCGGAGGCCGGTTACAACGACGGCATCATCTCGCCGATCTTCATCTTTGCGCTGGCACTCGCCGGCGGCGATCGCGATCCGGCCGACACCCCGCTGGCGGCGCTTGCCGACGCGGTCCCGCACACCCTCAAGGCCCTTGTCCTTGGCCTGGCGGTTGGTGCGGGCCTGGCACTGGCGGCCAACGCCGCCGAGCGACGCGGCCGGATGACCGCGCAGTCGAAACGCATCATCGTGGTGTGCGCGCCCGCCCTGGCGTACACGCTGAGTCTCGGGGTGGCGGGCAACGGTTTCGTCGCGGCCTTCGTGTGTGGTGTCGCGTATCACTATTTCCGGCGTTCCCAGGATGCCGTGCGCGAGCTGGAGCTGCTGGACGACCTCAGCTTTCTACTGACGGCGGCGATGTGGTTCGTCTTCGGCGGCGTCGCGTTGATCGCCTACTGGCGAGCCGGCCTGACAGTCGGTGTGGTGGTGTTCTGTCTGCTGGCGTTGACGCTGGTGCGGATGCTGCCGGTGGCGGTGGCGATGCTCGGGTCGAAGTTCTCCTGGCCGGAACGGCTGATGCTGGGCTGGCTGGGTCCACGGGGCGCCGCATCGATCGTTTTCGGCCTGCTGGCCTTCAATGTGCTCGAGGGAGGCGACGAACACACGGTCCTGCTCGTCATGGTCGCGGTGGTGTTGGGCAGCGTCTTCCTGCACGGTTTTGGGGCGCCAGCGGCAGCGCGCGCGTTCGCCCGCACGCAAAGCGAATAAACTACCGGGGTGACATCCGGGTCCTCCCCATCTGTAGACACCGTCCAGCACGCCGCCACCACCCCCGATCAGCCTCAGCCCTTCCGTGAGCTGGGGCTGAAGGATGACGAGTACGAGCGGATCCGTGAGATCCTCGGCCGTCGCCCCACCGACGCCGAGCTCGCGATGTACTCGGTGATGTGGAGCGAGCACTGCTCCTACAAGTCCTCCAAGGTGCACCTGCGCTACTTCGGTGAGACGACCACCGAGGCCATGCGGTCCACCATGCTCGCGGGCATCGGTGAGAACGCCGGCGTGGTCGACATCGGTGACGGCTGGGCCGTGACGTTCAAGGTCGAGTCACACAACCACCCGTCCTACGTCGAGCCGTACCAGGGTGCGGCGACCGGTGTCGGTGGCATCGTGCGCGACATCATGGCGATGGGCGCCCGCCCGGTGGCCGTCATGGACCAACTGCGCTTCGGCGCGGCCGACGCCCCCGACACACGGCGAGTTCTCGACGGTGTCGTGCGCGGCGTCGGCGGATACGGCAACTCGCTGGGTCTGCCGAACATCGGCGGCGAGACGGTGTTCGACCCCTGCTACGCGGGCAACCCGTTGGTCAACGCCCTGTGCGTGGGCGTGCTGCGCAAGGAGGACCTGCACCTGGCCTTCGCGTCGGGCACGGGCAACAAGATCATCTTGTTCGGCGCCCGCACCGGCCTCGACGGTATCGGCGGTGTCTCGGTGCTGGCCTCGGAGACGTTCGGTGGCGACGAGGACGGCGCGGGCCGCAAGAAGCTGCCCAGCGTCCAGGTCGGCGACCCGTTCATGGAGAAGGTGCTCATCGAGTGCTGCCTCGACCTCTACGCGGCCGGCCTCGTGGTCGGCATCCAGGACCTCGGCGGTGCTGGATTATCGTGTGCCACATCTGAACTCGCCTCCGCCGGTGACGGCGGCATGTCCATCGAATTGGACAAGGTGCCGCTGCGGGCCAAGTTCATGACGCCCGCCGAGGTGCTCTCCAGCGAGTCGCAGGAGCGCATGTGCGCGGTGGTCACGCCGGACAACGTCGAGAAGTTCATGGCGGTGTGCCGTAAGTGGGAGGTCCTCGCGACCGTCATCGGTGAGGTCACCGAGGGCGATCGGCTACAGATCACCTGGAACGGCGAGACCGTCGTCGACGTGCCGCCGCGCACCGTCGCGCACGAGGGCCCCGTCTACGAGCGCCCCGTGCAGCGCCCCGACACCCAGGACGCGCTCAACGCCGACACCTCGGCGAAGCTGCCCCGCCCGGCCACGGGGGACGAGCTGCGCGCGACGCTGCTCGCGCTGCTGGGCAGTCCGCATCTGTGCAGCCGTGCGTTCATCACCGAGCAGTACGACCGCTACGTGCGCGGTAACACCGTGCTGGCCGAGCACGCCGACGGTGGTGTGCTGCGCATCGACGAGGAGACCGGCCGCGGCGTGGCGCTGTCCACCGACGCATCGGGCCGCTACACCGCCCTGGACCCCTACACCGGCGCGCAGCTGGCGCTGGCGGAGGCGTACCGCAACGTCGCCGTCACGGGAGCCACCCCCGCCGCCGTGACCAACTGCCTGAACTTCGGCTCACCCGAGGACCCCGGCGTCATGTGGCAGTTCTCCGAGGCCGTTCGCGGTCTCGCGGATGGCTGTGTGACGCTTGGCATTCCGGTGTGTGGTGGCAACGTCAGCTTCTACAACCAGACCGGGACGACGGCGATTCACCCGACCCCGGTGGTGGGTGTGCTCGGTGTCATCGACGACGTCAAGCGACGCATCCCCACCGGCTTCGGCACCGAACCCGGTGAGACGCTCATGCTGCTCGGCGACACCCGCGACGAGTTCGACGGCTCGATCTGGGCGCAGGTCACCGCCGACCACCTCGGCGGCATGCCGCCGACGGTCGACCTGGAGCGCGAGAAGCTCATCGCCGACGTGCTGACCGCCGGGTCGCGCGACGGACTGATCTCGGCGGCTCACGACCTCAGCGAGGGTGGGCTGATCCAGGCGGTTGTGGAGGCCGCCATGGCCGGTGAAACCGGTTGCCGCATCCTGCTTCCGGAGGATGCCGACCCCTTCGTCACGCTGTTCTCGGAGTCCACGGGTCGGGTGCTGGTCGCCGTTCCACGTACCGAGGAGAGTCGGTTCCGCGCCATGTGCGAGGCGCGCGGACTTCCGGCGGTCCGCATCGGCGTCGTCGACGAGGGCAGTGACTCCGTCGAGGTCCAAGGGCAGTTCACCATCAGTCTCGAGGAACTGCGGAGCACGTCGGAGGGCGTTCTGCCCGGACTGTTCGGGTGAGGGCGCCAGCCCACATACAACACCCGCTACTGCTTTGGGCCTGGAGCCTGCTCCGGCTCGACTTCGTCGGCGTTCCGTTCGGCGCGCTGTTCTTCTGCCTGTCGCTGACCCCATCGCTGCTGCCCCGCGACTGGCTGTTCCAGGGGCTCATCGGGGGTCTCAACGCGTCGATCGGCTACGCCATCGGCGTGCTGATCGGAAAGGCGGTGCGCCGCTTCATTCTCCGCGGCCGCAGCTGGTGGCCGCCCGCACCGCGAGTCCTGTACTGGTTGAAGGGCGTGACCGTCGCGGCATCGATCGCCGCGTCCCTGCTGATGCTCGTGCCCGCCTCGGCGTGGCAGCGCCAGGTGTCGACGCTGATGGGCATCGAGGGTCCCGACACGCCGGCCTACCTACGCACGCTGGGAATCTCGGTGCTCGTCGGCGGACTGTGCGTGGGGATGTCGCGGGTATTCCTGGATGCCGCCAAGCTGTGGGCGCGTCTGTTCATCCGGCGGTGGCACCTGCATCACGAGGTGGCGTTGTTCATCGGTGCGTCGATCATGGTCGTGGTGCTCATCATGCTCATCAACGGCGTGCTGTACCGGGGCTTTCTGGCCGGCGCGAGCATGGTGTTCCAGCCGCAGAACTCCGCCACCCGCGACGGTGTCACCCAACCCACGGCGCCACAGAGATCAGGTAGCCCAACATCATTCGCGCCGTGGGACACGTTGGGCTATCAGGGCCGCAACTTCGTGGCGACCGGCCCCGACATCGACGACCTGGTGCGGGTCAACGGCAGACCGGCCAAGGAGCCGATCAGGGTCTATGCCGGGCTGCAGACCGCCGACAGCGATGCCGCGCGCATGGACGTCGTGATTCGCGAACTCGAGCGCACCGGCGCATTCGACCGCAAGTTGCTCGTCATCGTGCCGACCACGGGAACCGGCTGGGTCAATCCCGTCGCCGCCCGCGCACTGGAGACCATGTACAACGGCGACACCGCCATGGTCGCGGTGCAGTACTCCTATCTGCCCAGTTGGATCTCGTTTCTCGCCGACCGCGAGAAGTCCACCGAGTCGGGCCGCATGCTGATCGACGCGATCCACGATCGCTGGACGGCGTTGCCGCCGCAGGGGCGGCCCAAACTGGTGCTCTACGGCGAGAGTCTCGGCTCGATGGCGGGCCAGGGCGCCTTTCCCTGGCTGCCCGATATCGCGCGGATGGACTTCTCGGCCGTGCTCTGGGTTGGTCCACCGCACGAGAGTTCGCTCTGGAGTGATCTCGTCGCGCGCCGCGACCCGGGTACCCCGGAGGTGCAACCGCGCTACGACAACGGGCGCACGGTCCGCTTCTCGCAGGCCGCCGACGCGGAGGACATCGCCCGGATCGCCGAACCCCCATGGAACGGCACCCGCGTGCTGTTCCTGCAACATGCGTCCGACCCCATCATCTGGTGGTCACCGGATCTGGTGTTCTCCCGGCCGCAGTGGCTGGTCGAGCCCCCCGGTGTTGATCGCACGGCGTCAATGCGGTGGTATCCGATCGTCACCTTCTGGCAGGTCAGCGCGGACATGACCAACGCGTCCGCGGTGCCGGGCGGGCATGGCCACAACTACGGCGACTCAGTGCTGGACGGCTGGGCCGCCGTGGTGCCACCGGACGGTTGGACCGCCGCCGACACCGAACGCGTCCGGGCCTCGCTGCAGAAGTCGGCAGCCAAAGACGGACCCGCGTCCTGATGCGTGACGCCCTCGCGTTGGCCACGGGGCTGGTGACCTGGAGTGGCGCGGTCGGCCCCAGGATGGCGCCCCGCGCCCAGATGGCGGTCCAGGGCGTGTTGGCCGGTGTGCTGGTCCGTCGCTCCGGGGCCGCACTCGGGCTGACCCCGCCGGCGATCTGGCGCGGCCTGCGGTGGGGCCTTCCGGTCGCCGCCCTGTTGTCGGCTGCCGTCGGAACGTCGACCGCGCTGCCACCGGTGCGAACCGAGATGGCCGATCGGGAACTGCCCGGATCGACGGGGGAGTGGCTGCTGGCACGTATCCCGCTCGGCACGGTGTGGAGCGAGGAGGCCGCCTATCGTGGCGCGCTGGGCGCCGCCGCCGAGGCCGCGTTCGGGCCGCGGTGGGGCCGACTGCTGCAGGCCACCGCATTCGGGCTATCGCATATCGCCGACGCACGCCGCGTCGGTGAACCCGTGGTCGGCACGGTGCTCGTCACCGGTGCTGCCGGCTGGGCATTCGCGTGGCTCTACGCCCGGTCGGGAAGCCTTCTCGCGCCGATGCTGGCTCACCTGGCGGTCAACGAGGCGGGCGCGATCGCCGCGCTCACGGTGCAGCGCAGGGCCTAGGCGTTGCGGTTGTCGAGAATGACCTTGCCGAGGGTGCTCCTGGATTCCAAGAGTTCGTGGGCGCGGGCCGCCTCCGCCATGGGAACGACGGTGTCGACGACGACGCGGAGAGTGCCGGTTTCGAACAGGGGAAGGACGTCGCGGATCACTCCCGCGATGATGTCGGCCTTCTGGTGGGCTGGACGGGCACGGAGCATTGTTGCGGTGACGCTGGCGCGCTTGGCCATCAAAAACCCGATATCAAGCGGGGCCGGAGCGGTGGTTCCGCCGATGATCACCAGATGTCCGTCCGGTGCAAGGCATTCGACGTTTCGTGCGAGATAGTCCGAACCCACCACATCCAGAATCGCATCGACTCCGCGGCCCTCGGTGGCTGCCAGCGTGGCGGTGACGAAATCCTGGTCGCGATAGTTGATCGCGGTCTGGGCCCCCAGTTCCAGGCCAGCCCGTACTTTGGCATCGCTGCCTGCGGTGGTGATGACATGTGCGCCGATCGCGGTCGCCCACTGGATGGCGAAGGTGCCGATACCGCCGCCTGCGCCGTGGACCAGCACCGTCTGACCCCGTTCGAGTCGCGCGATCATGGCGAGGTTGGAGTAGACGGTGGCGGCGACTTCGGGAATGGCGGCCGCCTCGATCACCGTGAGATCCGCGGGGATGGGCATGACCTGGGTGGCCGGGACTGCCACCTCGTCGGAATAGCCGCCGCCGTCGAGCAGGGCGCAGACCAGATCGCCGGGCCCCCAGGCCATCACATCGGCTCCGACCTCGGTGATCGTTCCCGCGCACTCCAAGCCCAACGTGCGTGACGCCCAATCGGGCACCGGGTAGTGCCCTCGGCGCTGTAGGAGATCGGCGTTGTTCACGCCGGCCGCCGCCACCCTGATCACCACCTCATCGGGTCGGGGATGGATTGGGTTCACAGACCGCCAATGCAGGACTTCCGGGGGGCCGGGATGGTCGAACAACACCGCTGAACTCATCGCGCAGTCGCCCAGCGTGCGATGCTCTGCGCGTACAGCGGTGTCTCGATCCGGCAATGCCGTCCCGAGGCCTCCTGCCGGGCGTTCGCTGCCTCTTCGAATGTCTGTCCCTGTTCAGCGATGAACTTCAGGAAGTCGTCGGTGGGGTGCGAGGTCACCGTGTTGGTGTAGCGGCACAGATCCCCGTCGAGATGCTCCATGCGAAGTTCCCAAATGACCTGCGTGGTGGTCCATCCCGACGGGGTCAGAATGTCCGACAGCGACACCATCCTGCAGTAGTGCGGCTCGGCGACCTCGTAGCGGTATTGCTGGACCACCAGGCCGGTGCCGATCATCTCGACGTTGATCGACATCGGCGTCCCGTCGTCGTCCACGGTGTAGCCGGCCGCCTTGTGATCCCCTGGCGCGCAACGTTGATACTCATGCGTCGGAAGACTTCTCAGCCACTGGGCGATATCGACTCGATCGATGGGCGCCTCCACGTCGGCGGTGACAACTGCGTGTGAGAGGACCAGATCCTCGTGAACTTCGGTACGCATCGATAGCTCCCTGCGCTTGCGTGTTTGGACGTCACAAGCGTGTCCGTGCAGGGGCGAGCGAACAATGCCGCTGGCCTGACCCGGAAGGTAGGGCTAGCCCCCAGCGCAGTCAGACGTCGCGGGCGTCCGCGGTGAGCAGGTGCGGCTCGGTTTCGGTGTCGTCGATCCCGAAGCTGATGATGCGTCGTGGTGTGATGCGGATGATGGATCGGTCCAGCCTGTCCCCGTTGGGTTCGGTTGGCACCGTGTCGATTTCGGCCTGCACCGCGGTGCCGCGGATCTCCAGGCAACGCACCCGCCACGGATCGCGTGAGGTGATATCGTCCACGACGAACGCGACGGTCGAGTTGGTGGCGATGTTGCGGAACTTCCGGCTCGAGGACATGCCGTATCCGACGATGTCGATGGTCCCGAGTTCGTCGTTATAGCTGAAGCCGACGGGACTGTTCTGCAGCGTGCCGTCCGGCGCCATGGTGGCGAGGCGACCCAGGTCGGTCGCCGACATGTACTCGATCTCGTGTTCCCGAAACGTCTTAGGAGCCATGGCAACCACGGTAGAACCTCAAGCGAGGTTGACGTCAAGGGTTGATGGTCAGCTGACCGATCTGGCGGCCCCAGACGTAGTCGATGGCGACTGGCTGGCCGATCTCCATGTGGTTGTAGGGCGCGATGCTGTAACCGGTGTCCATCACGAGGTAGGGGTGTGGCCACAAGTCGCGGGTCACCTTCTGCCAGCAGCCCGGCCTGCCCTCGGGGCCTCCCCTGGCGTTGACGCGCGGCAGATTGTCGGGATAGATGAACGGGTTTCCCGCGCCCATCACCGTGCCGTACGCCGACAGCGAATACCCGTTGTCGCCGCCGAGCGAGCGCTGAATCCGCGGCGCGACATCGTGGTAGTTGCGAATGGTGCAGAAGAGCATTCCCCGGTAGTCGTCGAGCAACTTGGCGCTCGGCACGAGGTCGGCGGCACCTCGGACGAGGAACGGCGCCGCCTCCTCGAACGTCTCGGCTGCGGTGGTGGCGAATCCGATCGACGCCATCAGTGCCGCGTCGACGTCCTTGCGTCGCTCGTTGAGTGACGCCGCCGTCGTCAGTGCCGCGTCCAGCCCGTCGGCGAGGCCGGGCGCGGAGTCCGCGTAGATCTCGGTGAGGTCGGCAGTCGCGACGATGTCCTCGGTCAGACGCGGCATCCGGGCATTGACGTCGTCGAGGATCACGTTGGCGTGCTCGAGGGATGCGCCGAACCGGTCGCCGAGGCCGGTGAGCGCCTCGGCGGTCGCCGTTAGGGTGGCGTTCAGCTTGATTGGGTCCACCTGCTCGGCGATCGCCGTCACCGTCTCGAACAGGCTGTTGAACTCCGTGGTCACCGATGATGCCCTGATCACCCCACCGGATGAGATGCGTTGGGCAGATGGGTCACCCGGTGAACTCAGCGCGATGTACTTGTTGCCGAACACCGTGCTGGCATTGATGTGAGCCTCGACGTTGGCGGGTATCCGGGACAGCTGCCGCGAGTCGACCTCGAGATTCAGATGGGCTCCCTCGGCGCCGTCGACCGTGGTCGTGGTGACCGACTTCAACTTGCCGATCTCGACCCCGTTGAGCGTGACCTTGGCGCCGGGTTCCACGACGAGGCCGGCACGCGGCGATACGACGACCAACGGCGTGCGCGGATCGAAGTCGCCACGGAACTGCTTGTAGATCAGCGTCGCGACCAGGGCGATCACGATGAGGAAGACCGCACCGGCCACTTTGTACGGCGGCGCGTGGCGGTCGATAGCCATTTTGCGACACTAGGGTATGGCTGCCCGTCGCACCGCGGATCCGGCGAAGACTCGGCAAGCGGTGACCGCAATTGCCGACTGGCTGCGCGACGACGGTGTTGAGGCGCCGGACCGAACCGTGCTGGCCGATGCCGTCCGGCTCACGGCCCGAACACTGGCGGCGATGGCTCCCGGTGCAAGCGTCGAAGTCCGCGTCCCCCCATTCGTTGCGGTGCAATGCATCTCGGGACCTCGCCACACCCGGGGCACGCCGCCGAACGTGGTCGAGACCGATCCGAGGACGTGGCTCCTGCTGGCCACCGGACTGCTCTCGGTACCCGACGCTGCCGCCGGTGGGGCGTTGCAGATGTCGGGGTCGCGGGCGCAGGAGATCGCCGAATGGCTGCCGGTGGTCCCGCTTTCGAATTGAGGCGCTCAGCCGAAGTAGGGCGTCTCCTGTACCCAGTGGAAACCGCGACTGCGCAGGGTGAAGTCGTCCAGCGGCTGCCGTTGCAGTTCAATCGTGACGGGCTTGCCGTCCATTTTTCCGTCGAGGCGCAATCGGTCCGGGCCCTGCCGGTCGATGGCCAGGGTGGTGGTGCCCACCGTCAGGACATCGCCCGTCTGCGTCGCGGGCTCGTCGACGAGCTCACCGTCCATGCGCTGGTGGGTCACCACGCCCGGGTGGTCGAAGACGACCCGCTGCCAACGCATCTCGTCGGTGGTCAGCGGGGGCCGCACATCACCGCCGACTGTGAACTCGGTCACCGACCAGATGCCGTACAACTCGGGTTTGGTTCTGCCGTCGCCGTACTCGTACCAGCCTGCGACGTTGATCGCCACGCACCCCGCGGCAACCCACACGCCCAGCGCCAGCTGCACCGCCACCGCGATCCGGTTGCGCCTGGCGGAGGAGAACAGGTCGGCTGGGATGAAGGGGTCGGCCTGTCGCTGCAACACCAGCACGTCGGCCAGTCGCCGGACATGCGGCGCCACCAGAATCACGCTGATCACCAGCAGGTGGAACGACAGGATCTTCACCGGCACGTCGTAGGTCATGTTGAGCAGGAAGATCTGGCCGGTGCCCACGACGCTGAGCAGCGCGCCCAGCAGTGCGGTCCTCGGCCAGAACAGCAGCAGCCCGGCCACCACCTCGACGGCGCCCAGTGCGATCTCGTACGGGTGCGAGCTGCCGACCTGCAACCACAGCACCGCCATGGGGCTTAGGTTCCCGAAGGGTTCGAGCAGGCTCGACAGCGGCGGCGTCGGCATCTGCGTCGGAATCACCTTCGCGAAGCCGTAGAACAGCATCTGACCGCCGAGGCAGAGGCGAAGGAACGTGGTGAACCACGCGGCCAGGCGCGGGTAGGCGGCGCGCCGCCGGTCGAGCACCGACCAGATGGCCGTGGCGACGACGGCGACGGCGAGAAGCCAGAAGATCAGCACCCAGATGGCGGCCTGATCGCCGCTGCCGGATTCCGTCAGCGGCGAGTCGACACCGAACACCGTGCGACCGACCCATCCGGTGACGGGTTCCAGCGCGAGCATCTGCCACAGCACGGCGCGGTCGGGGAGCCACTGCGACAGCACACCGGTGAACACGAAGGTGATCTGGGCGAACGCCAGGCAGAACAGACCGAAGTAGACGACGCAGAAACGGAACGCGATGCGGGTCGGCAAACGCCAGTGCATGTATCTCCCTTGAGTGCGAATGTGCGGCCGGGAATCGCGCACGGTGTCTTCGTGGTTGAAATGAACTGCGACATCGTCGTGCGATTCCGTCTTTGACCGTCGTTCACCGTAGACTCAGAGACGTCACCCCCAGCCCCCAGGGAGCAGCCTGATTGTGACCGCCGAAGAGCCCGTACAGGTAGATAACGAGCCGAAGGAAGAGTGCGGCGTCTTCGGCGTCTGGGCCCCTGGCGAGGACGTGGCCAAGCTCACTTATTACGGCCTTTATGCACTGCAACACCGTGGCCAGGAGGCGGCGGGTATCGCCGTCGCCGACGGCTCGCAGGTGCTGGTGTTCAAGGATCTCGGCCTGGTCAGCCAGGTGTTCGATGAGCAGACGCTTGCCGCGATGGACGGCCACGTCGCGGTCGGACACTGTCGCTACTCCACGACCGGCTCCACCACGTGGGAGAACGCGCAGCCGGTGTTCCGCAACACCGCGGCAGGTACCGGTGTCGCCTTGGGACACAACGGCAATCTGGTCAACACCGCCGAACTGGCGGCGCGCGCGAGAGACGCAGGCCTGATCAACACCCGCGCCCCGGCGTCCGCGACCACCGACTCCGACATCCTTGGCGCGTTGCTGGCGCACGGCGCGGCCGACTCGACGCTGGAACAGGCTGCTCTGGAACTGCTGCCGACGGTGCGCGGTGCGTTCTGCCTCACCTTCATGGACGAGAACACCCTGTATGCGGCGCGTGACCCGCATGGTGTGCGACCGCTGTCGCTCGGCCGGTTGGACCGCGGTTGGGTAGTGGCCTCGGAGACCGCGGCGCTCGACATCGTCGGCGCGTCATTCGTCCGCGACATCGAGCCCGGCGAGCTGTTGGCCATCGACGCCGACGGCGTGCGCTCCACGCGCTTCGCCAACCCGACGCCCAAGGCGTGCGTTTTCGAGTACGTGTACCTCGCGCGCCCGGACAGCATTCTGGCGGGCCGTTCGGTGCACGCCACCCGCGTGGAGATAGGCCGCAGGCTCGCCGCCGAGATGCCCGTGGATGCCGACCTGGTGATCGGTGTGCCGGAATCGGGCACACCCGCCGCGGTCGGCTACGCCCAGGGTTCGGGTATCCCCTACGGCCAGGGCCTCATGAAGAACGCCTACGTGGGCCGCACCTTCATTCAGCCGTCGCAGACCATCCGCCAGCTCGGCATCCGGCTCAAGCTCAACCCGCTGAAGGAAGTCATCCGCGGTAAGCGGCTGATCGTCGTCGACGATTCGATAGTGCGCGGAAACACTCAGCGCGCACTGATCCGCATGCTCCGCGAGGCGGGCGCCCTCGAGGTGCACGTCCGGATCGCCTCGCCCCCGGTGAGGTGGCCCTGCTTCTACGGCATCGACTTCGCCACCCCGGCCGAGCTGATCGCCAACGCGTCGAGCAACTCGGCCGACGAGGACGAGATGGTCGACGGCGTCCGCCGCGCGATCGGTGCCGACACCCTGGGCTACATCAGTACCCAAGGGATGATCGCGGCCACCGAGCAGCCCGCGACGCGACTGTGCTCGGCATGCTTCGACGGCAACTACCCGATCGAGTTGCCCGGTGAGACCGCGTTGGGCAAGAACGTGATCGAGCACATGCTCGAGACCGCGGCCCGTACCGGTATTCCGCTGCAAGCCGACAACGACAACGCCAGCGCCGTCCGTAGGCCGTAAATCACTGCGGCTGGGCAGAACTGAACCGGAACAGGTGACGACGCCCACCGCCTGACGCCGTTCCATCGTGGTCGAGCGCCGCCCTGACCGACTCCCGGTAGGGGGTCAGGCCGTCTGGCGGCGGGCCAATCACCGAGTCGACGTCGCGCTCTAGCGCGACGGCGTCGCAGTGCAGGGACTCGACCAGCGGGCGCGCCAGGCCCGAGGGTATCGGCGTCACCAGGCCCACCCACCAGCTTGCGATCGACGGCGTCAGCAGCGGCAGCGCCACGATCACGCGCTTGCGGAGCCCGGCGACGTCGGCGTAGCCCTGCATCGCCTCGCCGTACTCCATCACGTCCGGTCCGCCGACGTCCCACGTGCGCGACTCGGGCACCGGCACCTCGGCGGCCGCGGCCAGGTAGTGCAAGACGTCGTCGACGGCGATCGGCTGGATCCGGTTGTGCACCCACTTCGGGGTGGTCATCACCGGCAGCCTGTCGGTGAGGTGGCGGATCATCTCGAACGACGCCGAACCCGACCCAATCACGATGCCCGCCTGCAGCACGACGGTCTCGATGCCCGACTCGATCAGGATGTCGCCGACGGCGGCGCGTGACCGCAGGTGCGGTGACAGGTCGCCGTCGGGGTGAAGGCCGCTCAGATAGACGAACCGCTTCACCCCGGCGTGCCTGGCCGCGGCGACGACGTTGCGGGCTGAGCGCTCCTCCTCGCTGACGAAGTCGGATGACGAGCCCATCGAGTGGACGAGGTAGTAGACGACGTCGACACCCTCGAATGCCAGGGTCAGCGACTCGGGATCACCCAGATCGCCGCGCGCCACCTCAACGTCATCACGCCAGACTCGATCACGCAGCTTGTCGGGACTGCGCGCCAACGCGCGCACGGGGTGTCCCCGACTCAACAGCACCGGGACCAGATGCCCGCCGATGTATCCCGTTGCTCCGGTTACCAGGCACCGCGTGTTCGCCTCCGACACCAGTTCTCCGATCGTCCAGCTGGCTCGGTAGGTATTCGGAGCCGGTGGATGTCCGGATGACCGCTTACGGCATCACTCAAACGAGCAGCCGGGGTTGGGCACCGCATTGGCCTGTGGCGCGCCGGCCGGCTCGATGTAGCCCACCCACATCACCAGGGGGTCGGGACCGAGGTTGCGGCCGACGTGCACGTAGCCGGGCCCGCTCTCCTCGGTGATGGTGGCGCCCGTGGGGTAGACGCCGTCGATCGAGCAGTCCGAGGCATAGTGCGTCAGCGTGCCCTCCCGGATCACGCCGTAGACCTGTCCGGGGTGCCAGTGCCAGCCCGTGCTGCCGCCCGGCGCGATGGTGATCTCCTTGGTCAGGTAGTCCACTCCGTCGACGGTCGCCTGTGACAGCGTCTTCGCTTCTATGTCGATGCCGGGCGTCGCCGACGCGGGGCTCGCGACCCCGATCGGGAGCGGTAGTGCAGCCGCCACAGTGGCCGTCAACCAGCGATGTCTGTTCATGATGGCCCAGCGTGGCACACGTATGAGGGCGCCGAGGGGGACCGGTTGGATCGGCCCGACCGGCGTGCGTGCACCGCTGGGTTCGGGTACCGGTAATCTTGGGCGCGATGAGCGAGGTTCAGCAAGCGAATCAGCGATGACGAACAAGGGCACGCCGGCCGAAGGGCGCGGCACCTCGTATGCGTCAGCTGGGGTGGACATCGAAGCGGGAGATCGTGCCGTTGAGTTGTTCAAGCCCCTGGCCAAGAAGGCGACCCGTCCCGAGGTGCGCGGTGGGCTCGGCGGTTTCGCCGGACTCTTCGCACTTCGCGGGGACTACCGGGAGCCACTGCTCGCTTCGTCGACCGACGGCGTAGGCACCAAGCTCGCGATCGCGCAGGCCATGGACAAGCACGACACCGTCGGGCTCGACCTGGTCGCGATGGTTGTCGACGACCTCGTGGTGTGCGGTGCCGAACCGCTCTTCCTGCAGGACTACATCGCCGTCGGCCGCACCATTCCCGAGCGTGTCGCCGAGATCGTGTCGGGCATCGCCGATGGTTGTGTCCTGGCGGGATGCGCACTGATGGGCGGTGAGACGGCCGAGCACCCGGGGCTGATGGCACCCGACCACTACGACATCTCCGCGACCGGCATCGGCGTGGTCGAGGCCGACAACGTGCTGGGCCCGGATCGCGTCAAGCCCGGCGACGTCATCATCGCGATGGCATCCACCGGCCTGCACTCCAACGGATACTCGTTGGCACGCAAGGTGCTGCTGGAGATCGACCGGATGAACCTGGCCGGCCACGTCGAGGAGTTCGGCCGCACGCTGGGCGAGGAATTGCTCGAGCCGACGCGCATCTATGCCAAGGACTGCCTGGCCCTGGCCGCCGAGTCGCAGGTCCGCACCTTCTGCCATATCACCGGTGGCGGGTTGGCAGGCAACCTCGAGCGCGTCATCCCCAACGGATTGACCGCCGAGCTGGATCGTGGCACCTGGACGCCCGCACCGGTGTTCGGCATGATCGCGCAGCGCGGGCGCATCGACCGCGCCGAGATGGACAAGACGTTCAACATGGGCATCGGCATGGTCGCCATCGTCGCGCCGGAGGACACCGACCGAGCGTTGGCGATCCTGACCGCCCGACACCTGGACTGCTGGACCCTTGGCACGGTCAAGAAGGGCGCCAAGGACGAAGCGCGCGCACAGCTGGTGGGACAGCACCCGCGGTTCTGATTGGTTGATTGGCCTGGGGGACGGGCGCGGCCTTGGCGGCGCCGGTCCTCCTGTTCTACCCGCTCTTCGGGTACGTCAGGAACGCCCCTGCCGTTGAGGACATCAAGAGCGTGGGACAGTACCCGCGATTCCGATCAAATGATTGGCCCGGGGACGGGCGCGGCCTTAGCGGCGCCAGTCGTCCTCTTCTACCCACTCGTCAGGTACGTCGGGGACAGCCCGACTGTTGAGATCGTCGGGAGCGTGCGACAGCTCGCGCTGTAGCTGGCTGAGATCGGTCTGCGGAGAGCTGTACTTCAGCTCACGAGCGACCTTTGTCTGCTTTGCCTTTGCTCGGCCACGGCCCATGAGGGACCCCCTCGCGCAATAACGGAGCGGCCCGATGTACAGGCGGCTCCGATCTGAGTGTGTTTTCGTCCTGGCAACACCTTACCGTGCCCTCTGGCTCCGTGCTGTCAGGCCCGGCTCTGTGAGAGCGCCGGGCATGCGGTATCAACGCGAACGGCCGCGCAGACGTTCCACGGCCAGCCGTCCCGCCCCCACCCCTTCGGTCGCAGGCAGCGAATCGGCGTCGATGACAGCGGCCACCTCGACCTCGCCGCCGGTGGTCAACTCGGTGTCGGCAGGCAGCCCGCGCTTGAGCAGGGCCAGTGCAATGGGGCCCTCGTCGACGTGGTCGATGACGGTGCCCAACCGCCCGACCGGGCGTCCGCCGGCCAATACGGGATCGCCGGTGGTGGGCCGGTCTCCGGATCCGTCGAGGTGCAGTAGAGCCAGCATGCGGGGCGGTTTGCCCAGGTTGTGCACCCGCGCCACGGTCTCCTGGCCCCGGTAGCAGCCCTTGTCGAGATGCACCGCACCCTCACCCGGGCCGCCGATCCAGCCCACCTCGTGCGGGATGGTGCGTTCGTCGGTGTCCACGCCGAGGCGCGGCCGCAGCGCCGCCACGCGGTGCGCCTCATAGGCCCAGATGCCCGCGGGCCGGGCTCCGGCGGCAACCAGCCGGCTCTGCACTTGCTCGGCCTGATCGCGTGGCACCAGGACGTCCACGTCGGTCGCACCGAGGCGTCGGACGAATCCGCCGTCGGGAAGCGCAGTCGCCGTCCCCACGGCGGGCAGTTCGGCAAGCCCCAGCGCGTCCAGAACCGGGGCTCCCGTCACAGCGGGCCCGAGCAGCGACAGAACGGCCAGGTCAGCGGGTTCCACGACGACGTCGGCCCAGAAGATCATCCGGCGCAGGAAGGCCAGAAGCGGTTCACCGCGCCACGATTCGGTGTCCAAGAAGGTGACACCGTCGAGGTCGACCTGGAACCAGTGATCTTCGACACGGCCCTGCCCGTCAAGGCTCAGATTCTCGGCCACCACACCGTCGGGCAGGTCGCTGACGTGTTGGCTGGAGATGGTGTGCAGCCAGGTGAGTCGGTCCTTTCCGGTCAGTGCGAGCACGGCGCGGTGCGAACGGTCGACGATCACGACGGACTCGGACGCTGCGCGTTGCTCCCCGAACGGATCGCCGTGGTGCCACGTGGCGCCTGCGTCGGGGGACGTATCTGGTGCGGGAACTGCGGACATGTCTCAACTCTACGGAGAACTGCACGGATAACCTCAGTCCCATGACACCCCGCATCGACGCCGACGTTGTCGTCGTCCGATTGGGTGTCGGCTCGGACGGTGTCGGATGGGGCCCCGAGGTCATCGATGCCCGTACGCCGGCGCTCCACGCCGACGACCCCATGATCGCGCGCGGTGACGGCATCTTCGAGACCCTCCTGGTACGAGACGGCGTGCCGTGTCTGTTGACCGCGCACCTGGCCCGGCTGGCCGCGTCGGCCGAGACCGTCGGGCTGCCCGCGCCCGACCTCGGTCGCTTTCGGGCGGCGGTCGATGTCGCTGTGTCGCGGTGGTCTGGGGGTGAGGCGGTGCTGCGACTGCTGCACGGACGTGGCCGCGAGGGCGGGGCGAACGGGTTCGTGACGGTGTCGGCGCTACCCGAGCGCGCCCTCGTGGCGCGACGTGACGGTGTGACTGCAGTGACGGTCGACCGCGGGCTACCGGCGTACGACGTCGACGCTGCGCCGTGGTCGCTGGCTCGGGTCAAGTCGCTGTCCTACGCCATGTTCGCCGCGGCGCAGCGGCATGCCGAGCGGCTGGGTGCCACCGACGTCATCCTCGTGTCCGCCGATGGATTCGTGCTGGAGGGGGCGCGGTCGACTGTCGTGATCGCACCGGAACCTGGCGTGCTGCTGACGCCGCCGCCGTCGTCGCCGTTGCTACCGGGCACCACCGCGCAGGCATTGTTCGCCGTGGCGCGCCGCGGTGGCTGGCGATGCGATGCCCGGCAGCTCCGTGTCGAGGATCTTCATGCCGCACAAGGGCTTTGGCTGCTCTCCAGCGTGACGCTGGCAGCCCGGGTTGGGGTGCTTGACGGCACCGTCCTGCCGGTCGCGCCCATGGCGGCCGAGGTGGTCGAACTCGTTGACGCGGCGGTCCAGGCGGGCGGCTGAATCGGGCCCGAAAATTGGTTGTCGGCCTGCCGGTTCGGGAGTACGGTCGCTCGTACACGTGAAGGGAGGTGGTCCGACAAATTGATTGGCATATGGACATGTGAGGTGGCTGCCCGCTAGCAGCGCCGGGGAGTCGTTGCTCTACGCGCAAACGAGACACCTGCGCGCGCTAGCGAATTCCCTGCAGCCACCCGGCCCCCGAGCCCCTCGGTCGTCCACCAAGGAGAACCACGGCTCGGGGGCCGCTCCATGTCTGGGGGTCGCGGAGCGAGTCAGTTCAGAGCGACGATGGCGTCGATCTCGACGGTGGCGCCCAGGGGCAGTGCCGCAACCTCGATGGTGGTGCGCGCCGGGAAGGCTGTGTCGAAGAACTCCGCGTAGGCGGCGTTGATATCGGCGAACGAACCCAGGCGGGTGGTGTAGATCGTGGCCCGCAGGATGCGGCTGAGATCGGTACCGGCCTCTGCGCACACTGCGGCCAGGTTGGTCAGGCTCTGACGCACCTCGCCGGCGATGTCGGTGGCCTCGATCGTGCCGGTGGCGGGGTTCAGCGGCAATGAGCCCGAGCAGTACAGGACGCCGGCATGGGCGACGGCTTGCACGTATGGGCCCACTGCGGCGGGGGCTGAGGCTGAGGCGATCGTTCGGAGTTCACTCATGAGGCTTTGTTTCCGTTCATCGAAGGGGGTCGACGGCGCGCAGCGCAGCCGGTGTCTGGCGTGTTGTCATCTGCTGCGCGAGCAGTTTTCCGGTGATCGGGCCCAGGGTGATACCCCACATGCCATGGCCGCCCGCGATGAAGACCGCAGGGTTGGTCGATCGCCCGATTAGAGGGAGGCCATCGGCAGTGCATGGCCGCGCACCCACCCACTCGTCCTCGCGCTCGTCCAGGTGAGCACCGGACAGCAGTTCCGAGGCCGCGTCACGCAGCACGCTTATGCGCCGAGGGTCCGCGGGCGCTTCGACATCGCGAAACTCCATCATGCCTGCGACGCGGAGGCGATCGCCGACAGGCGTGCAGGCCACTCGCTGGGCGGGGAAGTACACGGGTCCGCGCGGGAGGTGGTCGACCTTCACGGTGAAGCTGTAGCCGCGTCCGGCCTGCACCAGCCGTTTGACGCCGTAGGGCTTGACGAGGTTGTTGAGCCGGGCCCCGGTCGCGATCACCACGGCGTCGAAGTGCCGGCCTGCGACCCGTACGCCGGCGCCGTCATCGTCGATGCGGTCAACGGCCGTGTCGCGCACGATGGTGCCGCCCCTGGCCTGAACTGAATCGGCGACCGAGTGGACGAAGGCCGCAGGATTGAGGAACCGCTCGTCGAGAATGCGGATCGCGGCGTTGACCTCGGAGGACAGTGCGGGCTCCTCCGCGCGCGCCCGCTCTCCGTCGAGTAGCTCGAAGTTGACCGACTGGCCCGCTGCACGGATCTGTTCGAACTCCTCGAGCAGCACCTTGCGATCGGTTGCGTTGCGATAGGCGGCGATGAAAGGAACTGCGGGAAGCGACTTCTCCGCGAGGCTCAGTTCCATTTCCTCGAACGCGGCAAGCGCTTCGTTGTTGAGCGGGATCAGTGCCTTCATGGCCTTCTCCCACCGGGTGGCGGTGCTGTTGCGCGCGAACTGCGCAAGAAAGCGAAGCAGCTTCGGGTTGAGGCTGGGCGGGACGTAGACCGGTGAGGAGGGGCTCAGCAGGGCCCGCAGTCCGTACTTCAGCACCGCGGGCTCCGGCAGGGGAGTGGCGATGCTGGGCGTCAGCCAGCCGGCGTTACCCCAACTCGATCCGGCGGCGACGTCCTCGCGATCAAACACAGTGACATCGACGTCGTGCTCCTGCAGGTACCAGGCGGTGCACAGGCCGACCATGCCGGCACCGATCACCGCGACTCGCTTCAGTGGCGCACTGTTTGTGTTCACGCACTACATACTGTGCCCTGCAATCCATTAGGGGCGATGTCAGAACTGGACACCATGGCAGCTCGCGGCTGTTCGGGATCTACAGTCTGTTCATGCTTCAAGGCGTGGATTTCTGCGAGGCGTTGGGTACCGGGGTTGTAACGACCCTGGTCGAGGGCAGCCCACGTGTTGTGACAGCGGTACACCTGTGGGGTGACCACTTGGCAGCAGGCGCCGGTTCGCTGATAGCTGCCGTCGGTGCCACCGAGGAACAGATGCAGAGGCAGGTCGTCGAGCTGGCCGCCAGTGTCGCCGCTGCCGTAGTCGTTCTGCCGCAACCAGTCTCAGATGCCGTCCGAGCCTGCGGCGCCGAGCGGGGCGTCACGTTGGCGGCGTTGAACCCACAGATGGACTGGTCGCAGTTCATCTGGTTGGCGCGCGGACTGTTGCTGGACGGTCAGGCGGACGTGACGCGTCCCGCATCGGCGCAGCAGCGGTTGTTCGCGTTGGCCGAGGTGGTGGCCAAGATTCTGGACTCGCCGGTCACGATCGAAGACGCCCGCAGCCGTGTGGTCGCCTACTCGGCGACCACACACCGTGCCGACGTCACCCGGACGTCAACCATCATGGGCCGCGCAGTTCCGTCGGATGTCCTGAAGCGATTGCGGGCCAGTGGGGTTCTCAAGAGGTTGGCCCGGGAGAGCAGCCCGTTTCTGGTGCCGGCCGAGGAGCCGGGCTTTGCGCAGCGTCTCGTCATCCCGCTACGCGTGGGCGGCCAGCTGATCGGTTCGATCTGGGCAATCTCAGATGACGACCTCGATCCGGATCTCGAGGCGCGCCTGTTTGCGGCGTGCACCGCGGTCACGTTGCATCTCGTGCGGTTCTGCGCCGAACTCGAGGTGGCAGGAAGGTACTCGATAGGTCGGCTCCGCGCGGCGCTCGCCGGTGAGGTCGCCGCCGACCAGCAGGACGCGTCACTGGTTGCTGAGCCAGTCAGAGTTGTGGCTCTGCAACGACTCTCGAGCGTCGGCCCGCGCGAGGATCTGACCCTGTGGCGGACGTTCCTGCGGAAGAAGTCCTGGGAGGATCCTGTGCTCGTCGATGTCGACGCACAGGTGTTCGCCGTGGTCGGCGAGCGACCCGGCCCGGGCGGCTGGCCATGGCTGAACGATATCGCTGAGTCGGCCCCCGGGGCGCTCGGAGCGAGCAGAGTCACCGCAGGTAGCTCCGGGTTGGCGGCGGCCCGTGTGGAAGCGGTCGATACGCTGGCCGCGGCGCGCGACTTGAGGCATCGCTCTGCGACACACGAACAGGTTTGGGACACCATCGTTTTGAGCCGCGCTGTCACCGCGGTTCACACCGTGGCGCAGAGCGAATTGCAGCGCTTGCGCGATGCCGATCGCCTCGAGGGCACCGAGCTCGCCAGCACCGTGCGTGCCTGGCTCGAGCACTGGGGGGACGTCAACGCCGCCGCGGCCATGTTGAATGTCCATCCGAACACCGTGCGACTGCGGATGAAGAAGGCCGAGCGAATCATGGGTGCGGACCTGGATACGCCAGGTAAGCGGGTCGCCGCCCTGCTTCTGCTACATGACCGCGGGCGGTGACGAACGAGGATGTGTCCGCCGCGTCAGGATGCGGGGCCGGGAGCCTTGCCCGCGCACGCCCGCTGCGCGTCAACCCAGGTTTGCGGGTCGACTCCAGGCGGTGCGGCAGGACCGGCGGGTGGTGTGGAGATCCCGTGCTCGGCAAGGCATTCGGCGTAGCCGCCGTGGCCGATCGGGGTGGCCGGCGCCGACGGTGACGGTGATTGGGCGGGTTCGGCCGCAGCACCACACGACGTGAGCGCTACGGCCGCGGCGAGCGCGCCGAGCAGGTGTGTGGGTCGCACTAGCCGACGAATCGAGTCAGTCGGGCCGAGAGGTGGGGCACCAGTCCGCCGTCGGCATCGACGCGTTCCTCGACGTAGGCGAGATCACCACCCTCGACGATGCCGTACAGCCGCTTGGCGCCGCCGACCAGCGCACCCGACTTGCTGCGTGCCAGCGCGTCGGTGGCCAATTCCCAGGACGACTGCGTGATGGGACTGCCGTAGAACAGCTCGACATAGCCGGCGGAGTGGGCCAGCAGTAGCTCGATGGCCTGGGACTCGCCCGGGTCGGCCGGATCATCGACGAACCGCCAGAACCCGGTCTCGCGCAGCCAGGCGACCTCGAACTCGCCGGTCTCGGACAGCCGCCACGACCGGGAATCCCAGTTGAGGTAGTCGCGGCCATCGTGCGAGACCACGATCTGCTGGCCGAATCGGTAGTCGCCGTCGGAGTCGCGGCCCTCGCCCTCGCCGCGCCAGACACCGACCATCGGCAGCAGGGCCAGCAGTGCGTCATTGAGCCCGACGCCAAGCCGGAGGTTTGCGGTGTCCGCGGGAACCGGCAGATCGTCGAACCCGGGGATGTTTCGGCCCGCGGTCTCCCTGGCGCGTTCGGCGGCCGCAGCAACGGCGCGGTCGCCGGATCCCGGGGTCAGACCGCTCGTCGACGCGTCGTCAGAACTCACAACTCGTCAGTGACGAGCCGGTACAGCGCATAGACCGCGAACCACGTGATGACCACGACGGCCACGACTAGCAGCAACTCGAAAATCAGAACCACGATGTCATCCTAGTTCTTCGGCGGGGCCTCGGCTCGGGGGGTGCCCCCGCTTGCCGATGCCCCGCCTCCGCACTGGGTCAGGCGACCTTGACGTCGATCTCGTGGATACCGGCGCCGGACGGGGCGATGCTGGCATCGCCGTTGCCGGAGGGCGACAGTGCGCGCAGCGTCCACGAACCCGGTGCCGCGAAGAACCGGAAGTCACCGGTCGCCGACGCGACGACCTCTGCGGTGAACTCGTCAGAGCCGTCGAGAAGGCGCACGAATGCCCCACCGACGGTCTGGCCGGCGCCATCAACGACGCGGCCGGTGATGACCGTCTCCTTCTCGAGGTCGACGCCCGAGGGCAACGTCACGCCTTGCTTAGGTGCAGAGCACATATTTAACTTCCCAACTCAATCGGGGCACCCACCAGGGAGCCGTATTCGCACCAACTGCCGTCATAGTTCTTGACGTTCTTGTGGCCCAACAATTCCTGCAGCACGAACCAGGTGTGCGACGAGCGCTCACCGATTCGGCAGTACGCGATGATCTTCCTCTCGCCATCCAGGCCGGCCTCCGCGTACAGCTTGGCCAGGGCCTCGTCGGACTTGAAAGTGCCGTCCTCATTGGCTGCCTTGCTCCACGGCACGTTGATGGCACCGGGTACGTGGCCCGGACGCTGGCTCTGCTCCTGCGGCAGATGCGCCGGCGCCAGGATCTTGCCCGAGAACTCGTCGGGGGAGCGGACGTCCACCAGATTCTTCTCGCCGATCGACGCGATCACCTCGTCGCGGAACGCACGGATGTCATTGTTCGGGGCCTTGGCCACATATGAGGTGGATGGCCGGTCGACGGTGTCGCTGGAGAGCGCACGCCCGTCGAGTTCCCACTTCTTGCGCCCGCCGTCGATGAGCTTGACGTCGTCGTGGCCGTACAGCTTGAAGTACCAGTAGGCGTAGGCCGCGAACCAGTTGTTGTTGCCGCCGTACAGGATCACGGTGTCGTCGTTGCCGATGCCCTTATCCGACAGGAGCTTCGAGAACTGCTGCTGGTCGATGAAGTCACGCTTGACGGGGTCCTGCAGGTCCTTCTTCCAGTCCAGCTTCACCGCCCCGGCGATATGACCGACGTCGTAGGCCGACGCGTCCTCGTCGACCTCGACGAACACGGTGTTGGGGGCCTCGAGGTTGTTCTCAGCCCATTCGGTGCTGACGAGCACGTCACTGCGAGCCATGTAGGGATTCCTTTCGATTGCTGTGGGGTTCAGTGGGGTGTTGGGGTTCAGGCGGGGACGTGAGGTGTTTCCCTCACTCGACGCAGACGAGCGACGAGCGGGTACAGCTGACAGCCCAGACAGATGTCGAAGGCGGCGTTGAGGAATGCGGCGATCAACGCGAGGGCGGTTGCCGTCCACCCCAGCGCTGTCCAGCCGAGCGCGAAGCCGACTGTGCCTGCCACCGCGAAGATGAGGCCGACGAACTGCGCGAACTTCAGGGGCGGTACGGGCTCGCGCTTGGTCACCGGACCGAGCCGGGGCGAGATGAGCCTGGCGAAGATCTGACCGTAGGGCTGCCTGCGGGGGCCACCGAGTGCGCCCACGGCGAAGACCACGCCCTGGGCGGCGAGAAGTAGCGCCGCTGTGGTGTGGCTGACGGCAGAGGTGAGCAGGGCCGCCACGATGACGGCCGTGGTCACCCACGCGGAAAAACGCGGACCGCGAACGTCAACCTGATCAAAGTTCTGGTTCGACACGAATTGCTCCTGCTGTTGGACAGTTGTTGGTGGGCACACCACGAGGGGCTGCTCCGAGTGCGACGCGAAAAGGGCGCGGGACTCAGCAGCTACAACAACAACAGCAACAACCCGCGACGCGGCACAGATCGACTGCGCGGCGCTTGGTGAGCATGGGCTCAAGGCGGGCGGACACGACCGACAGCTTACCCAAAGACCGCGTCATTGGGCCAATAGCGGTTCGACGGCCGACCGCAGGTCAGCGACCCTGGGCACACCGGTGGCGCGATATCGCCTGCGGCCGTCGACGTCGAAGACGAAGGTCGTCGGCAACGACAGCACTGAAAGGCGCCGTGCCGCGTCTGGATTGGCGTCCATATCGATCTCGACGTGAGCGACGGCGGGTAGCTCCGCGCATACCTGGTCGACGACACGGCGTACGGCCGCGCACGGTCCGCACCACGTGGCGGTGAAGTGGACGATGGTCGGTCCGGTCGTCGACAGGCCCAGGTCGCTGGTGTCGACGGAGTCCTCGGCCGACTGGGCGCGCATCAGGCCGGCCCGCAGCGTCATCAGTCGTCCGATCACGTAGGCCACGCCCAGCGCGCCGACGAGGATCGCGATGACCGCGACGACCGAAGTGCTCATGACTGTCGGAACCCATCCAGGGGCAGGGTTAGTCCCTCGGCGATGCCCTCGACGATGACGTCGGACCCGCGGGCGCCTCCGCTGGTGGGTGCGATGCCGAAGGGCAGCCGCATGCCCGGCAGGCGGGTGGTGAATGCGGCGAGCACCGCGGCGAGCTGCTCGTCGGGCACCTCCTGGTCGGCGGTACCGGGCCCCGTGAGTACGCCGGTGGGTGTCAGTGCCACCGTCGTCCGATCCTCGCCGACGATCGTCAGGTCCACCGAGACGCTGACCCGCAGGTCCAAACCGGCCGCGGTGGGCGTACCGGTGAACACCAGGCCGTGGCTGTCGGATATGCCCGACTCGGTGGTGCCCCCGGTGGCGTCGTTGGTCTCCCGCGTCGGCGCCTCGACGAGAAGGTCCTTGACGCCCATGAAGCGGCCCACGTGAGTCGAGTCGACGATGATGCGGCTCTCGACCTTGCCGACCTGCAGGGTGGTGTCGGGCGCGACCAGCCAGGACGACCCGCTCGGGTCGACGTCGTGCAGCGTGGACTCCAGTGAGACCTTCCCCACCAGGGGGTGCGCGACACCGTAGGCGCGCATCTCCACCTCGCCGTAGTGGTGCTCGCGCGCCTGGGTGATGAAGGGGAAGCCCAGGATGCTGACCCACGGGTCAAAGCCCAGGTCGTTGGCGGTCCTGACGCTGCGGGCCCAGCGGTACTCGGCGTAGATCGCGGCCCCGAAGTCCACACCGACGGCTGCGACGACGAGCGATGTCAGGCCCGCGATGAGACCGATCAGGATCCTGCGCACTGCCACATTCTGGCGTACTGGTGGGTGGGCACCCGCTCAGCGCGGCTAATTCGCAGGTGGCACGCTATCGTTAGGCGATCGTTGGTCGGTAACGGCCACGTGTCAGCCATGAATCTGGGCTGTGACCAGACACCGTCGGCGTAGCCGGGTCGGGTCGGCGTCCCGGAGCGTGATGGAGGACCCGTTGGATCTTTTACTTCTGACCGTCGACCCGCATCCCGAGTCGGTCCTGCCCTCGCTGGCGTTGTTGGCGCACACCGTGCGTGCCGCGCCGACCGAGGTGTCCTCACTTCTCGAGGCGGGCAGCGCCGATGTGGCGATAGTCGACGCACGCACCGACCTGGCCGCTGCCCGTGGGTTGTGCAGGCTGCTCGGCACCACGGGGACGTCGGTTCCCGTCGTGGCCGTGGTCAACGAGGGCGGTCTGGTGGCCGTCAGCGTCGAGTGGGGTCTCGATGAGATCCTGCTGCCCAGCACCGGGCCCGCCGAGATCGACGCCAGGCTGCGGCTGCTCGTCGGCCGCCGAGGTGGCGTCGCCGACCAGGAGAGCCTCGGCAAGGTGAGCCTCGGTGAACTCGTCATCGACGAGGGCACGTACACCGCGCGCCTGCGTGGCCGGCCACTCGACCTCACCTACAAGGAGTTCGAGCTGCTGAAGTACCTCGCACTGCACGCCGGACGGGTCTTCACCCGCGCGCAGTTGTTGCAGGAGGTGTGGGGGTACGACTTCTTCGGCGGCACCCGGACAGTCGACGTGCACGTGCGACGGCTTCGCGCCAAGCTCGGCCCGGAGTACGAGGCGCTGATCGGCACGGTCCGCAACGTCGGCTACAAGGCGGTGCGGCCCGCCCGCGGTCGCACGGCCGCCCCGGAGCCCGACCCTGCCGACGACGTGGACGATGTGGACGACTACGCCGCAGAGAACTACGACACAGCGCCCGAGAACATGTCGGACGCCTTCGACCCCCTCCGCACGCAGTGATGATCGCCTGGCACCCAACACTGTCCGAGGCCGAGCAGCGTCGGATCCGCGACATCGTCGATGCCGCTACGGCGGCTGACGGTGTCGCCCCGGTGGGGGACGGGGTGCTCCGAGAGTTGCCCCACGACCGCACCCGGCACCTACTGGCCGTCGATGCTGAGGCCACCGATGGTTCTGGGATCGTCGGCTATCTGAACCTGGTGCCGGGGTCCGCAGAGGCACCCGCAATGGCCGAGGTCGTCGTGCACCCCGCGGCGCGCAGGCGCGGTATCGGTTCGGCGCTGGTCCGAGCCGGGCTCGCCGAGGGCGGTGACGGTGCCAGGATCTGGGCACACGGCAATCTCGAGGCCGCCCGCGCGTTGGCAAAGTCGTTGGGCCTGAACAGCGTTCGTGAACTGCTACAGATGCGACGGTCGCTCGCCGACCTACCCGAGGTGACCGTGGCGCCCGGCGTGCGGCTGCGCACGTACGCCGGACCCGCCGATGACGCCGAGCTGCTTCGCGTCAACAACGCGGCGTTCTCCTGGCATCCCGAGCAGGGCGGGTGGACCGAGGCTGAGGTGGCTGAGCGGCGCGCGGAGTCTTGGTTCGACGCGGAGGGGCTGTTCCTGGCGTTCGACGAGGAGACCGGCGGGCAGGAGCGAAGCGACCGGGGGATTGGCACCGGCGGGCTGCTGGGCTTTCACTGGACGAAGGTTCATGAACCCGGGCCCGGTGGGCAGGACCCGGGGAGTGGCTTGGGTGAGGTCTACATCGTCGGCGTCGACCCCGCGGCCCAGGGCCGTGGTCTGGGAGCCACGCTGACACTGGTCGGCCTACACCATCTGAGTGACCGGCTGGGGCCCTCCGCCACCGTGATGCTTTACGTCGAGGCAGATAACTCAGCCGCGGTGAAGACGTACGAGCGCTTGGGATTCGATGTTTTCAGCGCTGACGTGGCGTACACCGCCGGTTAGCCCCTCAGCTGTGTAATCGCTGAGCCTGTTCACTTCACGTTCACCTTTCATCCGCGAACCGTCCATGACGGCCGCATACGTTGCCGGAGAGTCCGAAGACGTCAACTGAAAGTGGGATCAGTGAAGCTCAATCGCATTGGCACTGCGTTGTCCATGACCGCAGCCGCCGCTCTCATGCTGACCGCTTGCGGCAGTGACAACAACGCGGGCACGGCATCGACGAGCGCCTCGGGTGCCGCGTCGTCGTCCTCCGCGGAGTGTGGCGGCAAGAACTCGCTGACGGCCGAGGGTTCGACGGCCCAGCAGAATGCGATCGGCGAGTTCAACAAGGTGTGGGGTCAGGTCTGCGCGGGCAAGACCCTGGCGTACAACCCCACGGGTTCTGGTGCGGGCGTCGACCAGTTCATCGCCAAGCAGGTCGACATCGCAGGGTCCGACTCGGCGCTGAAGGACGATCAGGTCGCGAAGGCCGCCGAGCGCTGCGGCGGTAACGACGCCTGGAACCTGCCGCTGGTGTTCGGCCCCGTCGCGTTGGCCTTCAACGTCGAGGGTGTCGACAAGCTCGTCGTCAACGGCGACGTGCTGGCCAAGATCTTCCAGGGTCAGATCTCCAAGTGGAACGACCCGGCCATCGCCGCGCTCAACGAAGGCGTCAACCTTCCCGATGCCGGCATCACGCCGATCTACCGCTCGGATTCCTCGGGTACCACCGATAACTTCCAGAAGTACCTTGGCGCTGCCGCTCCTGGAGCGTGGACCAAGGGCGCGGGTAAGGAATTCCAGGGCGGCGCGGGCGAGGGTGCACAGAAGTCGTCCGGTGTCGTGCAGGCGATTCAGGCCACCCCGGGCTCCATCGGCTACGTCGAGAAGGGCTTCGCCCAGCAGGCCGGGCTGCCCTATGTCCAGATCGACAGCGGAGCCGGTGCGGTCGAGCTCACCGACGAGACCACTCAGAAGGCCGTTGACACCGCCACGTTCAAGGGCGAGGGCAACGACCTGACGTTGGATCTGGATGCGTTGTACGCCAGCAAGGAAGCCGGGTCCTACCCGCTGATGCTGGCGACCTACGAGATCGTCTGCTCCAAGGGCTACGACGCCGACACGGCCGCGGCCGTGAAGTCGTTCCTGACGGTGGCGGCCAATGAGGGCCAGGCGAATCTGTCGGCGGCTGGCTACGTCCCGCTTCCGGCCGCGTTCAAGGAGCGTCTGCTCAAGTCCGTCGACGCAATTGCCTAGCGACACATAAGCCAGCGAGAATGTCGTGAGGACGGGGTCAGGACGTAATGACCGATAGGGTCACCGACGGGATAACAGTGACAACACCGAATCCAGCCGACGCGGGGTCGGGTGAAGTCATCGCTTCACCGTTCCCCGCGCCGGAACCGATCTCCACCGACCCATCCAGGGGCGGCAAGGTGCGCCTGGGAGATCGGATCTTCCGCGGGCTCTCGGAGGGCTCCGGCATCCTGATCATCGTCCTCATCGGGGCGATCGGGGTCTTCCTGTTGTGGCGCGCCATACCGGCGCTCACCCGCAACACCGAGAACTTCTTCACCTACGGCGGGAACTGGGTCACCACCGACACATCGGCGATGCAGTTCGGCATCCTCGACCTGTTGCAGGTGACGGTCTTCGTCTCGGTGTTCGCGCTGCTTCTGGCCATGCCGGTGGCGCTGGGTATCGCCGTCTTCCTGACGCAGTACTCGCCACGCCGGTTGGCTGGTCCGCTGGCGTATCTGGTCGACCTGCTGGCTGCCGTGCCGTCGATCGTCTACGGCGTGTGGGGCCTCTATGTGCTGGCACCAGTGCTCAAGCCGTTCGCCCTGTTCCTCAACGAGAACCTGGGCTGGCTGTTCCTGTTCAAGACGGGCACGGCATCGGTGGCGGGAGGCGGCACGATCTTCACCGCGGGCATCGTGCTGGCGGTGATGATCCTGCCGATCATCACCGCGGTGACGCGCGAGGTGTTCGTGCAGACTCCTCGCGGTCAGATCGAGGCCGCGCTCGCACTCGGAGCGACACGCTGGGAGGTGGTCCGGACCACCGTGCTGCCGTTCGGTATGTCGGGGTACATCAGCGGCGCGATGCTCGGCCTCGGTCGCGCACTCGGTGAGACCATCGCGCTGCTGATCATCCTGCGCGGCACGCAGACCGCGTTCGGTTGGTCGCTGTTCGACGGGGGCTACACCTTCGCCAGCAAGATCGCCGCCACGGCAAGCGAATTCAACGACCAGTACAAGGCGGGCGCCTACATCGCGGCCGGCCTGGTGCTGTTCATCCTGACGTTCGTGGTGAACTCGCTGGCTCGCGCCGCGGTCGCCGGGAGGGGCGCAAAATGACGTCGACATTGGACGCGCCCGTCAAGGCGCCCACCTTCCAGGGCGTCAGTGCGCGCCGCAAGTTCACCAACAACCTGGCCACGGTGCTGGTGACCGGTTCGGTGGTGGTCGCGCTGGTGCCGCTGGTGTGGGTGCTCTACTCCGTCATCACCAAGGGCATCGCGGCCCTGACGTCACCGACGTGGTTCACCAACTCCCAGGCGGGCATGACGGCGTTCTCCCCGGGCGGCGGCGTCTACCACGCCATCGTCGGCACGCTGCTGCAGGGCTTGGTGTGCTCCCTGATCTCGATCCCGATCGGCGTCTTCGTCGCGGTGTATCTCGTCGAATATGGCGGGGGCACCCGGCTGGGCAAGGTCACCACGTTCATGGTGGACATCCTCACCGGTGTGCCGTCCATCGTGGCAGCGCTGTTCATCTACGCGCTGTGGGTGGCCACGCTGGGCTTCCAGCGGTCGGGCTTTGCGGTGTCGCTGGCGCTGGTGCTGCTCATGATCCCGGTGATCGTCCGTGCCACCGAGGAGATGCTGCGCATCGTCCCGATGGATCTGCGCGAGGCGAGTTACGCACTGGGCGTGCCGAAGTGGAAGACCATCGCACGCATCGTGATCCCGACGGCGTTGTCGGGCATCGTCACCGGCATCATGCTGTCACTCGCCCGCGTCATGGGCGAGACGGCGCCACTGCTCATCCTGGTCGGTTACGCCCAGGCGATGAACTTCGACATGTTCGGCGGGTTCATGGGCTCGTTGCCCGGCATGATGTACGACCAGATCTCGGCAGGCGCGGGGGCGAACCCGGTGCCGACCGACCGGCTGTGGGGCGCGGCACTCACGCTGATCGTGCTGATCGCCCTTCTCAATGTCGGTGCCCGACTGATCGCCAAGTTCTTTTCACCCAAGCAGGCTTAGGAGTCTCGATGGCCAAGCGTCTGGATCTCAAAGACGTCAATATCTACTACGGGTCATTCCACGCGGTGGCCGACGTGGCGCTGGCGGTGCAACCGCGCAGTGTCACGGCATTCATCGGCCCCTCGGGCTGCGGGAAGTCGACGGTGCTGCGAACCCTCAACCGCATGCACGAGGTCATCCCCGGCGCCCGCGTCGAGGGCTCGGTGCTGCTCGACGGTGAGAACATCTACGGTGCCGGTGTCGACCCGGTCGGTGTTCGAAAGACCATCGGCATGGTGTTCCAGCGGCCGAATCCGTTCCCCACCATGTCGATTCGGGACAACGTGGTGGCGGGCCTGAAGCTGCAGGGCGTGCGCAACAAGAAGTCACTCGACGAGGTGGCCGAGCGCTCGCTCAAGGGTGCCAACCTGTGGAACGAGGTCAAGGACCGGCTCGACAAGCCCGGCGGCAGCCTGTCCGGCGGCCAGCAGCAGCGCCTGTGCATCGCGCGCGCCATCGCGGTGCAGCCCGACGTGTTGCTGATGGACGAGCCGTGCTCCGCGTTGGATCCGATCTCGACGCTTGCCATCGAGGATCTGATCTCCGAGCTCAAGCAGGACTTCACCATCGTGATCGTCACGCACAACATGCAGCAGGCGGCGCGGGTGTCCGATCAGACGGCGTTCTTCAACCTGGAGGCCACCGGCAAGCCGGGTCGTCTCGTTGAGCTGGACGACACCGAGAAGATCTTCTCCAACCCGACTCAGAAGGCCACCGAGGACTACATCTCGGGCCGCTTCGGTTAGGGAACCAACACCACTCTGGTCCCGGACGGCTCGACCGTCGTCCACACGTGCTCGACATCGGCGAGTGGGCGGGCCTGTGTGCGTAGGTGCAGTCGGCCGTCGGCGACCATGTCGAACAGTTGCGGCAGCGCCTCGGTGCGCGCCCGTGCCATGTCATCGGGCGGAACGCTACCGAGTCCGATCCCTGACATGACGATGCCCGTCCCACGCAGCAGTCCTGCCTGCAGGCTCATCGTGGGCCCGGCCATCGAGCCGATCTGCACCCACCGGGTGCGGTGGTAGTACGCGGCGGAATGACTGGCGGCCAGCGCGCTCAGCGTCCGTTCGGCAGGTTCGCCCCACAGGTAGTCGAGCACGGCGTCGAAGGGTCGCTCAGCGTGGAGTGCGGTGACGCGAGCGTCGAGGTCGTCGTGCCCCAGCGCGATGGCGTCATCGGCGCCGACTGTGCGCAGCCAGTCGAGACGTGTCGTGTCGCGGCCCGCGACGACCACCCGCCCTGCGTCGAAGAGTGAACTCGCCAACTGCACGGCCATCGACCCGGTGACGCCGGTGGCACCGAGCACGAGCACGTGATCGCCTGCCCTCACCGCAGCGCCGAGTTCGAGTGCCAGCCACGCCGAGACACCGGGATTGGGGATTGCGGCCGCAGTGACCGAGTCGATGCCATCGGGTAGTTCGAAGGCACCGTGCTGGCTGAGCAGGGTGCGCTGCGCCATCATTCCGTGGGGGGCGAGCGCCCCGGTGTAGAACCGGCGACCGTCAGGAAGCCGCACGACCCCGTCAACCCCCGGCACCGTCGGTAGCTCGATCTCCTTGCTGGCGTAGTGGGCTCCCGTCACCAAGCCACGGGTGAGGTTGGTCAGCGCGGATGCCTCGACGGCGGCGACTATCGCCCCGTCTCTTGGTTGTGGTTCCGGGAAGTCGGTGTAGACCGGCGGCCGGCCCCACTCGTCGACTACTGCAGCCTTCATCGGAGTTCCCATCGTTTCGGTAGAAATAGTTTCTTCAGAAACTATGGCCCGAGTGCGTGTGCCCTGTCAAGATTGTTTCCGTGAAAACTAAGTCGGCGTTGATCGCGACCATCAACGACCTGCTCGGTGCCGTGGGGGACAAGTTCGACGGTGATGAGGATGGTGATGCCGAGCGCGATTTCATGGCGCAGCGGTGCCCTCCACAGCTTTTGGACAATGTGCGATCACTGCCCACGCTCTCGATGCACCTGCTCGCCGGCATCGCTGACGGACCGGTCAGCGTGGTCGGGCTGGCCGCTAGAACCGCCCAGTTGAAGGGCACGGTCTCCAAGCACGTACAGCGACTGGTCGAGGCGGGCCTGGTCGTGCGCGAACCCATCCCGGGCAATCGCAAGGAGGTCCAGCTCAGCCTCACGGCTGATGGTGAGGCCATCGCCGAGGCTCACCGCGAGTTGCATGACGAGATGCGAAGGGGTCTGGAGGCGTTCCTCCAGCGCTACGCGAACGCCGATCTGCAGGTGATCGCGACGGTTCTGAGCGATGTGTTGGCCGCCCGCAAGGTCGGGGTCCGGATTGTGCCCGGCGAGTGACGCAGACCCCGGTCAGTGCGGCGTGGAGAGTTCCTCTTCCTCGGGGAAGTGTCCGGTGACCTGGAAGATGACCCGGCGTGCGACCTCGACGGCGTGGTCGGCGAAGCGCTCGTAGAAGCGGCTCAGCAGCGTCACGTCGACGGCGGCGGTCACGCCGTGCTTCCACTCCCGGTCCATCAGCACGTTGAACAGGTGCCGGTGCAGGTCATCCATCGCATCGTCTTCCTCACGGATGCGGGCGGCCTTCTCGGGGTCGCGGGTGAGGAGGACCTCCTGGACGCTGCCGCTGAGTTCGACCGCCACTCGCCCCATCTCGGCGAAGTAGCCGTTGACCTCCTCGGGCAGTGCGTGCTGGGGATGCCGACGCCGGGCGATCTTGGCGACGTGCAGTGCGAGCGCGCCCATGCGGTCGATGTCGGCGACGATTTGGATCGAGCTGACGATCGCCCGGAGGTCGCCGGCGACGGGCGCCTGAAGGGCCAGCAACACGAACGCGGACTCCTCGGCGCGCGCGCTCAGTGCCACGATCTGCTCGTGGTCGGTGATGACCTGTTCGGCGAGCACCAGGTCGGCCTGCAGCAGGGCTTGAGTCGATCGCTCCATCGCGGCGCCGGCAAGTCGGCACATCTCTCCGAGTTGGTCGGACAGGGCAGCCAGCTGCTCTTGATAGGCGGTTCGCATGCCGTCAGCCTACGTTCTGTGCCACGCAATCGTCACGATGTCCCAGGTGAACGAACGGTGAATGGCGATTCCCCGTGAGTCACTCGCAGGTGGTGTCCGCCGCGTTGGTCACGGTGAGGTCCTCGGGCAACTCGGTCGGTGTGCTCGAGTTGGTGCCCTTGACGACCTGAACCTGGACCGGTGAGCCGCTCGGGGACGGTGCGCCCACCGAGTAGAAGTCGGCGCCGAGCACCACCTGGATCTCGCTGCCCATGCCGGGCACCTGCTCGATGGTGTTCTTGGCGAACGCGGAGGCCACGGTGGCGGCGGCCTGTTCGTTGCCTGAGGAGTAGAACACCGTGGTCGAACTGAGCGGTCCCGGGTAGTCGTCGGGATCGGTGACCACGAACCCGTGCTGCTGCAGTTCGCTGGCCGCGGTGGCCGCGAGGCCGCTCTCACCGGTCGAGTTGGACACCCGGACAGTGACGTCACTGGGATCGGTGGTGACCGCGTCAACGGTCTGACCGTTGCTCTTCTCAGCCGGCGCGGACTCGGAGGTGGACGGCTGCGACCCCGAGCCGGGGGTTGCCTCCGGCGTCTCCGGAACAGGGGTGTTGTCCACGTTCTTCTCCTCGGGCAACGGGTCGTCGTCGATGATCGCGTCGAACAGTGCACGCATGTCGTCGGTGCGCGGCGTCTCGTTGCCGTACTCGTCGGCGTATCCGACCGTCGGCACCGTCACGAACGTGATTCGGCCGGCGTTCACACCCTGGATGGACTGGCCGAGGTCGACGAGGTCCCTGGTGTCGATGTTGTCGACGTAGCTGTCGTTGATGAACATGTTCACGACGTTGTTGAGCTTGCTCAGTGAGAAGAACGTGTCCTTCGAGATCAGGGAGCGCAGCAGCGAGGAGAGGAACAGCTGCTGGCGTTTGATCCGGCCGTAGTCGCCGTTGGTCTCGGTGACGACCTGGCGGGCGCGCACGTACTGCAGCGCGGTGTGACCGTCGATGAGCTGAGGCCCGGCGTTGGCCAGCACGGTGCCGAGTTCGTAGTCCTCGAGCGGCGTGGTGGTGCAGACCTCGACGCCGCCCAGGGCGTCGACCATCTTGGAGAAGCCGGCGAAGTCGACGGCCATGAAGCGGTTGACCGACAGGCCCGAGAGCTTCTGAATCACCTTCACCAGACACTTGGGTCCACCGACGGCGTAGGCGGAGTTCAGCTTCGTCTCGGTGTAGGCCTCTTCGAGCCCGTACATGGGGGAGTCGGGGTCGGTGATGGGCCCGTACTTGCCCGTCTTCGGGTCCCACGGTTCGCACAGGATGGGTGTGATGGCCAGGTCGCGCGGGAACGACACGGCGACAACGCGTTTGCGGTCGGCCGGGATGTTGACCAGCATGATGGTGTCGGATCGCGCGCCCGCGGCGTCGTCGGTGGTGCCCGCGCCGAGTTCGCTGTTCTCGCCGATGCGAGTGTCGGTTCCGACGATGAGGAAGTTCTCGTCACCGAACTGAGCGTTGGGGTCGAGAATGTCGCGCGAGTTGGGATCCAGCGCCGAGACCCTGTTGAGGTTTCCGTTCTTCACCGACTGCCACTGCCACGCCGCGCCAGTGAGGGCCAGCGCCAAAACGGCTATCAGGGCGGCGGCAACGCGACCGACGATCATCGCCGAGTGCATACCGCGCCGTCGCCCGGTCTCGCCGGCTTGCCGCGCCTTCCCGATGCGGGCTGGCCTCGCGGCCCGTCGCGGCTCCTCGGACAGCACGGGCAGCTCATCGGAGTGGGCGGATATCGCGGGGAGGATGTCGGTGGCGGGGTCGAAGCCGGGGTGGTCGCCGCGGTCGGGGTGGTCGCCGCGTTCCGGGAGGTCGCCGCGTTCCGGGTAGTCGCCGCGTTCCGGGTAGTCGAGGTACTCGGCCACCGGCGCCGGATCAACGGGCGGCAGCTCAGTCGGTGGCTCGGCCGGTGGTTCGGAGGACTCCTCACGCGAGCGGTGGCGCCGCGGGCGGCGCGTGGACCGCTCAGGTGGTGAGGCGCCGGCCACCTTGGCGATCAGATCGGCGACGGTCACACCGTCGGTGTGATTCCCCGTCGGCGGTGTGCCGGGCTGGTCGGCGTTGGGTTCTTGGATGTCGGATTCTTGTGCCGCGGCGCGCTCCCACGGCGCGGCGCCTCGCATTGACCGCGGCGATCGGGTAAGCCATTTATTGTCGCCTGCGGCGTCATCCGGGCGTGGACGGCCGGGAGTGTGGTTCTCACCGTCACTCATGTCCTACCGGCCTCCGACTCCGCCCATGGCGCAGAAATCCTGAAAAGTGCTTCTAGTCTTGTAGCAGCATGATGTGGCGCTCCGCCACCGGAACCGGTGGCGATGAACCCACATCGTACGGAGCAATACTGAGCGTCAGCTAGTCCAGCGACGTGTCAGTGCCGTCTCGATGCTGTCTCAGATCGCGCTAAATGCTCGGCTGAATCATCCTCCAGAGTGCATGACGTCAGCCCCGGCGGGCACCGTGCAGTCGTCGGGATCGGTGAGCCAGCCCTCTGGCAGCGATACCGATGCCGCCGATCCCTGGCGCCCGCGCGGCCCCTCGGCAGCCTGCGGGAACGGGACGTCGGGATCGAGTTTGGACAGCAGGTCGTCGAGTTCGGACCGCGTCTTGACCAGTGCCAATGCGCGACGAAGGTCAGCGCCGGCGGGGAACCCGTGCATGTACCAGGCGACGTGCTTGCGGATGTCGCGCATACCCTTCTCCTCGCCGAAGTGATCGGCCAGGAGTTCGCCGTGGCGGCGGATGATGTGGGTCACCTCACCGAGGGTCGGCGGGGTGGCAGGAGCGCGTCCGGCGAACGCGGCGGAGAGTTCAGCGAACAACCACGGCCTACCGAGGCAACCGCGCCCGATGACGACTCCGTCACACCCCGTGGCGGCCATCATCTCCAGGGCGTCGCTGGCGGCGAAGATATCGCCGTTGCCGAGGACCGGGATATTCGTGACGTGCTGCTTGAGCGCCGCGATCTGATCCCAGTCGGCGGTGCCGGAGTAGCGCTGCGACGCCGTCCGCGCGTGAAGCGCGACGGCGGCTGCACCCTCCTCTGCGGCGATCCGGCCTGCGTCCAGGTGGGTGTGGTGGGCGTCGTCGATGCCGATCCGGAATTTCACCGTGACGGGGATGCCGGTGCCGTCGACGGCCCGTACGGCCGCCGCCACGATCTGGCCGAACAACTTGCGCTTGTAGGGCAGTGCCGCCCCGCCGCCACGCCGTGTGACCTTGGGAACCGGGCAGCCGAAGTTCATGTCGATGTGATCGGCCATGCCCTCGTCGGCGATCATTCTGGCCGCCGCGTAGGTGTTGGCCGGATCGACGGTGTACAGCTGCAACGATCGCGGCGTCTCCTCGGGGGCGAACGTCGTCATGTGCATCGTCACCGGGTGACGCTCGACCAGTGCGCGCGCGGTGACCATCTCGCAGACGTAGAGGCCGCTGACCGTGCCCTCGCGGGCGAGTTCGAGCTCGCGGCACAGGGTGCGGAACGCCACGTTGGTGACACCGGCCATCGGGGCCAGCACGACGGGACTGCGCAACGCGATCGGCCCGATCCGCAGTGCGGACCGGGCCGGTGCGTCGGCCAGGGGCCGGGAGTCGGTTAGGACGACGATGACGTCACCAGAAGGTTCTTCATCGCCTTCTTCTCCGCCACCTGCCGCTCACGCTCTAGGCGGCGCTGCTTGGCGGTCTCGAACTTCTTGCAGGTCTCCTCGAGTTCCTCGATGAGCTTGCCGAGGTCATCGCGCATCTCGGCGGCCTCGCCGGTGAAGTCCTCACGCTCGAAGATGCGCCACTTCTTCAGCACCGGCATCACGACGTCATCGAGGTGGATCCGGGGGTCGTATACGCCGCCGACGGCGATGATCACGGCCTTGCGACGGAACTCGGGCACCGTGTATCCGGGCATCTTGAAGTTGCGCAGCACGCGGTGCAGCGACTTCATCGCCTGGTTGGGGGCGATGTCCATACCGGCGGCCGACACGTCCCGGTAGAAGATCATGTGCAGGTTCTCGTCGGCTGAGATTCGGCCGAGCAGCTGGTCGGCAACCGTCTCGTTGCAGGCCTTGCCGGTGTTGCGGTGGCTGACCCGAGTGGCGAGTTCCTGGAACGTCACGTAGATGACCGAGTCGAACAGGCGCTCGGCGAACATCTCGCCCTGCTGGCCCTGGCCGGGGCTGAATCCGCGGGTGACCTGCTCGAGGCGCAGGGTCTCCAGCTCGACGGGGTCGATGGCCCGGGTGACCAGGAGGTAGTCGCGCAGCGCGATACCGTGCCGGTTCTCCTCGGCGGTCCAGCGGTTGACCCACCAGCCCCAGGGGCCGTCCATGGTGAAGTTCATGGCGATCTCGCGGTGATACGAGGGCAGGTTGTCCTCGGTCAACAGGTTCTGCACCATGGCGGTCTGCGCGATTTCAGACAGCTTGGACTCCTCGGGCGACCACTCCTGGCCGCCGAGGGCGTAGAAGTTCTTGCCGTCTGACCACGGGATGTAGTCGTGGGGGTTCCAGTCCTTGCGCATCGACATGTGCCGATTGATGTTCTGCTCGACGACCGGCTCTAGCTCCTGCAGAAGCTGCAGGTCGGTGAATTCCTTCGACATGGCGCCTCCGAGTTATCTGTACCTGTTGGTTGCAGTCAATATATCTGTGAATGTCGGTGACATTCAAGCTTGCCATGATGTTGTGTGACGCGTGTTGCGGAAGTGGATTCAAACCGTGACCGCCCGCGACGGCGGCGTTGTACTATCCGTTGACTCCATTGCCCTCCAGCAAAACAGAAAATCGCCCCGGCGGTGACGAAAGGTCGCACCAATCGTGAAGAGGTTCTTGGTCCTCGGTGCCAGTGCATTCGGAACTACGGCGATGGCGGTGGGGTTACTTGGTGCGGGGATTGCCAGCGCTGACGACGGGGTCGTCGGCCAGACTTTCTCCGACGCGAAAGCCGCGCTGAGCAGGCAGGGGATGTCCGCTCAGGTCGCCACAACGGTGGGTGACCGCAAGGACTGGAATCAGTGCATCGTCTCGAGCGCGACCCCGGCGGCGTCGATCGACGGCTACGGCGACGGGCGCCGCAGTGTGATGAACGTGCATCTCAACTGCTACGCGAAGTACGGCACCGCGCTGTGGCCCGGGTACTCCCTGCAAAGCCCCACGGGTCGCAAGATGTGGGAGGCCGATATGGCCAAGAAAGAGGCGCGGGAAGCCAAGCAGCGCGCCGCCGCGGCTCAGGCCGAGCTCGACCAGCTCGCGGAGGCCGGTGCCCAGACCGGCGCCGAGTGAGCTCGGAGTAAACGCCAGCTTGCAGACCATTTCTCACCCGTCACACTAGAACTGCGCGCGGGGCTCGACGGCGGTACCATCCCCGAGCAGCTATTGGATTGGTAGAGAGGTCGAACGTGAAGAAGTTCATCGTTATGGGGTCCGGCGCAGTGTGCGCGTTCGCGATCTCCGCGGCACTCGGCACGGGCGTCGCGGCCGCCGATGACTACGCGGGCCAGACGTATGCGGATGCCTCCTCGGCGGCGAGTGATGCCGGCCAGTCGGTAGTGGTCGCGGCCAGGGTCGGCGACAAGGTCAGCCAGGACGAGTGCCTGGTCACCCGCTCGCAGCCCACACCCTTCACCAGCGCCGTCGATGGCTCCGCCGTTGACGGCATCCAGTTCTACTTGAACTGCAATGGTGGCGTCGCCTCCGAGACGAAGCCGGGTAACTCCCTGGCCAGCCCTGCCGGCCGCGAGGCCAAGGCGGCCGAAGAAGAGGCCGCGGCGGCCGAGCAGAAGGAACTCGAACAGGTCAGCACCCCCGACGAGTAGTCAGGGGAGGCGCGTCTAGCGCCGTTTGGTCAATGCGATGACACCCGGCTGAGCAGCATGTCGACGCAGTAGTCGATGAACTGCTCGCGGGTTGTCGTCAGGCGCCCGTTGAGATACGCCGTGAACAGCGCCGTGAGCGCGCCGACCAGGCCCGTGGCGACCATCGCCTGCACGGCGGCATCGGTGATCCGCGTCAGCTTGTGCTGAAGCAGGTCGATGAACGTCGGCATCCATTCCGCGCCGGACCGGGCCAACACGGGTTCACTCTCGGGTGCGATCAACAGCACCCGGCCTCGAACCGGGTCGTCGACCATCAGGGCGACGAAGCGTTCGACGGCGTCGCGTGGGGTGGTCGACGAGGTCAGCGCCGACATCGCGGTGCTGCACACGTGGTCGTAGACCGCACGGACGAATTCGTCACGGTCGGCGAAGCTCTCGTAGAAGTAGCGCTCCGTCAGGCCGGATTCGCGGCACACGGCGCGCACTGTCAGCGCCGGACCGGCTTCGCCGCCCAGGAGATCCACCCCCGCGGCGACAAGCTTGTCGCGGCGCATCGTCTGACGATCCTCCAGTGGCACACCGGACCACTGGCTCCGTCGTTGACCTGACGCCACATCCCTCCTAAGCTCGCGGGTGACAACGCTCGTAGTCAGAATATCGTCTGACCGTCAGGAGATACCCGCCAGTGACTCAAGATACGTCCCCGGCCTGCCCGGTCACCAGCGACGCGGCGATCAGCGGTGGCTGCCCCGTCGCTCCCGGCGGCTATGACGGGCCTCCCGAGGCACTTGGGCCGGACTCGCTGACATGGAAGTACTTCGGCCAGTGGACCGGTCTGTTCCAGGGCACCTGGGCGGGTTCGATGCAGAACATGCATCCGCAGCTGGGTGCGGCGGTGCAGGAGCACTCGATCTTCTTCATGGAGCGGATCCCGCGGCTGCTGCGATCGATCTATCCGATCGGCGGCGTGGTCTTCGACGGTGACCGCGCGCCGATGACCGGCGCCGAGGTGCGGGATTACCACGTCGGCATCAAGGGCGTCGACGAGCAGGGCCGGCGGTACAGCGCGCTGAACCCGGAGGTCTTCTACTGGGCGCACGCCACGTTCTTCAAGTCGACACTGCTCGCGGCCGAGAAGTTCGGCGGCGGGATCAGCGAGGCCGACAAGCGTCAGCTGTTCGACGAGCACGTCACCTGGTACCGGATGTACGGGATGAGCATGCGGCCGGTGCCCAAGTCCTGGGAGGAGTTCCAGGAGTACTGGGATCACATGTGTAACAACGTGTTGGAGAAGCACTACGCGGCGACTGAGGTCATGGATCTGTCCACCATGCCCAAACATCCCTCCCTGCGCTGGATTCCGGATCCGCTGTGGGCGCTGAACCTCAAGGTCATGCAGCGCTTCCTGACGTTCATGACTGTGGCCCTTTACGATCCGCCGGTGCGGGAGCTGATGGGGTACACCTGGTCACCCCGTCAGGAGTTCGTGCACAGGCGGCTCTGCGATGTCATCACACTCGCCACCAAGGTGCTGCCCAAGCGGATGCTGATGCACCCGCGGAAGCGTTCCGCGGTCGATCGGGCCACGGGCCGGCTGCCCGCCGATGCCCCGCTGGTGCAGACGCCGGCGCGCAACCTGCCGCCGGTGGAGTATCGCGGTCAGCCGCAGTTCTACTGCCCGAAGGTCTGAGGGCGTACGGCGGTGTGGCCCGTCCACGACCAGCCGTCGAAGTAGCGCAGCCGCCATTGGCTCACCGGGTCGGTGAACCATCCGGCTCGCGCGGGAGGGTATCGCCCGAACACACCGCGGGGGTCGCCGTAACCCGTGAGGCGGTTCTCGTACTCCGCGCGTGCGCGTAATCCGGCGCGCTCGATCGACCGCGCACGGCGCGTTCGACGGATCGCGATCAGCGTTGCCGCCGTGGCCAACACGGCCAGAGTCGCGTACCAGCCCTGCAGTGACAGCCAGACCGCGAGTGCCACTGAACCGGCGACCAGAGCCGGATGGCGTCGCCAGAACCTCGAGTTGACCGGATACAGCATCGCTTCGATTCTACGATTCGGCAGCACTCGGTGCCGCGGCTAGCGTGGGGGCGGTGTCGGACCCTCAACTCGTCGGCGGACGATACGAACTCCGTGGTCTGCTCGGGCGCGGGGGCATGGCAGAGGTGCGCGCCGGGTGGGATGTCCGCCTCAAACGCCCCGTGGCGGTCAAGCTGCTCCACCGCGCACTGCTGACGGATCCGGAGCACCGGGCGCGGTTCGAGTTCGAGGCTCGCTCGGCCGCGGCCCTGAACCATCCGAACATCGTCGTGGTGCACGACGGCGGGGAGCACCGGGGCGTGCCGTATCTAGTGATGGAGCGGCTGCCCGGGGCGTCGCTCGCCGATGCCGTCGCGCGTGGGCCGATGCCGCCCGACGCCGTGCGTGCGGTTCTGATCGACGTTCTGGCCGGGCTGGGTGCCGCGCACGCGGCGGGCATCCTGCACCGCGACGTGAAGCCCGCCAACGTTCTGTTCGGGGCGTCGGGGGAGGCCAAGCTCGCCGACTTCGGCATCGCCAAGTCCGGCGGCACGGACCTCACTCGGGTGGGCCAAATGGTGGGCACCATGGCCTATCTGAGCCCCGAACGCATCGCCGGACGGCCCGCGACGCCAATCGACGATCTCTACGCGGCGGGAGTGGTCGGCTACGAGGCGCTGACAGGCCGCATGCCCTTCCCGCAGAACGAGCCGGCCGCGCTGGTGCGCGCGATCGCCGAGCACGACCTGCCGCCGCTGGCGACGGTACGTCCCGACGTCGACCCCGTACTGGCGGGCGTGATCGACCGCGCTATGTCCTCGGATCCCGCGCAGCGGTTCGGCAGTGCCGAGGCCATGCGCGCGGCCCTGCTCGGAGTGCGCCCGCCGACGCGGGTCATGGCAGCGCCGCCGTTGCCGCTCACCGGTGCCCTCATGCCGCCACCTCCGTCGGGACGACGACGAAAGTTGTTGGCTCTCACAGCGGGTGCCGCGGCCGTGGTGCTGGCGCTGATCCTGGTGATCGCCGAGGCGACGAGTTCGGGGCCCGGCACCTCCGTGCCGCCCACGACTTCATCTTCGACAAGCTCCACCACGTCGTCGGCTGTGCCCGTCACCACGTCGGTCACCTGGCCAACGACCTCGGCGACGACGATGGAGCCTCGGCAACGGCCAGGCAACGGCAACGGCAACGGACCGCCGGGCCGCGGCAACGAGAAGCCGAAGAAGCCCAAGCACGACGACTGACGTCACCCGCCGGGGTTCGGTGAACTAGCGCCCGACGATCGAGCCGAATTCGGGGCAGTAGATCTTGACGGCTGCGCGCATCACGTTGGCGGCCTGCCCCTTGGTCATGCCGGCGTTGGTGAGGCGGCCCACCACTCCGCGCACGACGGGCACCGGATTCGGTCCCTGGGCGCCGCCCTGGGTGAGCAGGGTGCAGACGTCGTGGCCGAGTTTGACGGCCTGCTCGGGGGACTCGACGGTAATGCCGAGGGCCGACACGACTTCGGTGAACTGGTCGTCCTGCGATGTGGCACCGGCCGTCGCCGCACCGATCAACCCCGAGCAGCCGAGGGTGGCGGCAGCGATCGCCGAGGCGGCGGTCCGGGTAATCAAGCGGCGATGCATCGTGGCTCCAGATCGTAGGGCTGGTGACGAACACGATAGTGGTCGCGTTCGCGTTCCTCCCGCTGAGTATCGAGGAGCGAGGATGCGTCGTTACTCCGAGCATGCGGGCGCCGGTAGACGCTGTTGTGCCCCCACCAGGGCTCGAACCTGGGACCTGCGGATTAAAAGTCCGTAGCTCTACCAACTGAGCTATAGGGGCGCGGGGAATCACCTTACTTGGCGACCCCGTTTGAGGATTCGGGTGTCGGTAACCTAAGCTATCGAAGCTCCCAACGGAACAGTGTTGATGAGTACCCCGGAGAGATTCGGATTAGGCCCCCATCGTCTAGTGGCCTAGGACGCCGCCCTTTCACGGCGGTAGCACGGGTTCGAATCCCGTTGGGGGTACGCAACGCGGTAACGCGGAGCACAGCAGGAAAGCAGTACAGCAGGAAAGCAAGGCCCTGTGGCGCAGTTGGTTAGCGCGCCGCCCTGTCACGGCGGAGGTCGCGGGTTCGAGTCCCGTCAGGGTCGCCAGTTCGGCGAGGATTCTCGGTCGTAAAAGGCCGAGAGCCTTCCGGCCAGGTAGCTCAGTTGGTACGAGCGTCCGCCTGAAAAGCGGAAGGTCGCCGGTTCGATCCCGGCCCTGGCCACTTTTAAGACCCGCTGGCGACAGCGGGTCTTCTGCTTTTGGAGCCCGCTAACACCGCAGCGCGGGCAGCGCCGCAAGTCGGCCCACTGCCTGCCGGATCGTGGCGGGCCGCAACTGGCCGTACCCAAGCACGAGACCTGGACTCTGGGCGTCGGGCTGGGCCCGGTAATCGTCCAGATCAGTGACGAGCACACCGTGATCCCGGGCTTGGTCGACAACGGCGGCCGACGAGATGTCCCGGCGCAGCTGTGCCACCACGTGCAATCCGGCCTCGGTTCCCGCGATATGAGTGATCGCCGGGACCATCGCAAGCTCCTGCAACAACACCCGGCGTCGGTCTTGGTAGAGCCGACGCACCCGGGCGATGTGGCGGGCCAGCTCGCCGCTGCCGATGAGGTGCGCGACGGCCTGTTGAACGGGTGCGGCGACGGTGGCCCCCAGCATGTCGCGCACCTGCAGGACGCGGTCGAGCAGGTGTGGCGGCACCCGCAGATAGCTCAGCCGAAGTCCCGGGTCGAGCACCTTCGAGATGGTGCCCAGGTACACGGTGCTGGCGTCGGGGTCCAGGCCGGCGAGGCTGGGCAGCGGCGCGACCCCGAACCGGAACTCGCTGTCGTAGTCGTCCTCCAGGAGGATCACCCCGGACGTGCGTGACCACTCGATGATGTCGCGCCGCATGCCTGGATCGATCCGATGCCCCAGTGGATATTGGTGGCTGGGGGTTAGGTACACCGCGGCGATCCCCGCATCGATGGACCGCAGATTGCTGAGCAGACGTCCCGGGTCGGTGACATCCAGCGGAGCCCACCGCACGCCCAGCGCTGCGAATGCGTCACGCACCTGGGGGTAACCGGGGTCCTCGACGGCTACCGCCGCACCGCGCCAGTCGAAGGCGAGTGCGAGCAGGGTGAGAGCCTCGGCGGTGCCCGCGCACACCACGATCTGCCGGGGTTCGCAGGGGAGGCCGCGCGAGGATCCCAGGTACGACGACAGCGCTTGACGCAGTGCGGGACAACCGGCCGACGGCGGCGGTGCGCTCGAGGGCTCGACGGTGCGCCAGGCCGCGCGCCACCCCGCCATCGAGACGTCGGCGGAGTTCACATCCCCGGGGCGCATGTCGATCTCGATCTGTGCATCGGCAGAGGTGTCGGTGCGCGGGTCGTCGAGGCCGCCCGAGCGTGGGGCGTCCGGTCGATGCGACACGTAAGTGCCTGCGCCCTGGGCGGACTCGATCCAGCCCTCGCCCTCGAGTTCGAGCAGCGCTGACACCACCGTGCTCCTGGAGACGCCGAGTGTCGTGGCCAGTCTGCGGCTCGAGGGCACGGCGCAGCCCGGCCCCAGCAACCCGGATTCGATCGCCGCCCGAAGCTGCCGCACGATCTGCAACCGGATGGCCTCACCGCTGGCGCGGTCGATGTCCATCGGAATATCCACGGCCGTGCCAACACCCCTTTCGCCCGGGCGTGCGGCCCGTCGGCAAGCCGCACGATCATCCCATCCCCGCAGCGACGCAACGGGTCGCGTGAGCAGTGGACTGGTCGGAATCGGTGGTTTTGGACTGTTGTCACGGCTGGGCGGGGCGGCACCATCGCCTGCATGACAGTGAGCCTCGATGAGCTGCCCGATACCCCCGAGCTTCGCGTGCACCGCTACAAGGAGCTGCAGCGAAGGAACCGCTCTGATCTGCACGCCATCCTTGATGCCGGCACCATCGCGCACATCGGATTCGTCCGCCCAGACGGCAAGCCGATGGTGATCCCAATGGCCTACGTGCGAGACGGCGAGTTCCTGCTCATGCACGGTTCGTCGGGGGCGGGGCTCACCAAGTCGGCGAACGCAGGTGTGGATCTCGTGGCAACGATCTCGATCTTCGATGGACTCGTCTACGCCCAATCCCTGTTCGACTCGACTGTGAACTACCGCTGCGCCGTCGTCTTCGGCACCGCGCTCGCCGTGCCTGCCGAGGAACGTGAGGACTGCGTGCGCAAGATCTCCGAGCACCTCATGCCCGGGCGATGGACCGAAGTGCGTCCACCGACCAAACGCGAACTGGCCGCCACCTATGTGCTGCGACTGTCGCTGGACTCGGCCAGCGTGAAGGCGAGAGAGGGACATCCCGACGAGGCCCCCGAGCCCGGCATCTGGACCGGCTACGTTCCGTTCGACACCGGCATCGGGCAGCCGGTGACCCAGCCCGGTGTCGAGGCCGAGCGACCCGAGTCCCTGAAGAAGTCAGCCGCGGCTTGGTCCCGGCGGCTGGCACGGCCGTAGGTTGATCGCCTAGCAGGCCCTCAGGGGGTCACCGGGGCCCCACACCGATCCCGGAAGTCCCTCGAGGGTTGCCGGATGCGTTGAAGTTCCTCCCTCACACCCGGGTTGGCATCCAGGTACGTCTGCACCTGAGCTGAGATCTGGTCCTTGGGCTGGCCCTTGAGACTCGTGAAGAAGTCGTTGACTGGGGGGTTCTCAGTCAGGTAGTTCGACGTGTCGAACGTGACCCCGGACATCACTCGCGCGAGTTCGGCGGCCGTGCACGGCGGCGGAACGGGTGCAGGCGGTGGTGGTTCGGCCGCCGCGGTCGCGGCGGCGAAGAGCATGGCACCGGCAATGGCGCCGGTGCCGATGGCTACCGCCGACGTGCGGCGTGCGGAGTGCATTGAGGGCAACATGGTGGCTCCTTCATCAAGTGGTTGACGTGGTTGTGGGTAGTCGCTCAACGGCCTCCGATGATGCCGCCTCCGCCGCCTCCGCCGCCGCCGGGACGGTTGGGCCGGTTGGGACGGCCCGGATCCCAGCCGATGTCGAGATCCCAGTCGGTGCCGCAGTACCAGTCGTTCTCGCACGGATACGGCACGACCGGAGTCGCCGCCCTCGGCACCCCGTCCGCGCCGCGGACCTCGCCCTGGGCGCACACGGTTGCCCCGCCGGCGTAGTTGCAGTCGGCTGTCGCGGGGGGCGCCGCGACGACTATCGCGATGGGGACGGCGGCCGCCGCCAATCCCGTTATCAGGTAGCGCTGTGTTGATCGCACGGCTGCCTCCCTCTCTTCGATTGACAGGCACCAGGGCCCTAATTTCGCGAGCATAAATCTGCTGACCATTTGATGCGGGCGTAATTGCATTCTGGAAAGCGTTTCTCGAAATCGAGGAGCCCGGTGCGGTGAACGGCGAAGGGGCGAACTTCGTGTCAGATTAATTTGCATACTCAAATAGATCGGTCGAGCATGCATGATTCTGCGCTTGGCCGCACGCACGGCCGGTGTCGTGCTGAACCACGGTCTGGGACGTCGACTCTGACGGTTGCGACATAGCAAGACGGCGAATCTAATTGAAGGCGCAAAGTATCCAACCCGGAAGAGGTGACGGAAAGGTAATCTATTTGCTCTATTGAGCAATAGCGTTTACTGGGTAGTTTTGCAGTGAAAGCTGAACGCCTTGTGCCGGATTGGTGCGGAATCCACCACGACGGGTAAGCGATACAGATAATGCTGGTCAGGGGTGGGTCGTCGGGCGTTGCGGGCGAATCGTGGTCGGTGCTGCCCGATCGGGCGGGGCTGTGAACCTCGTTCTGGGGGCGACGACTGCGCCGCATTATGGGTTGTTCGAGTAGCTATGTGAATTCGATCAGCGTCAGGTTTGGGGTGGGATGGTTTGGGCAATGCACCCCTACATGGCATTTGCTGGACTCGTGTTATCGGCCGCCGGGCCCGCTTCGCCCCAGAATCAGCGCAGATGACGCTCAACGTGTAGTGAAGGGGCAGCCGATGTTTGGTGATTCCGGGTCGCAATCGAGGTCGGTTCAGACCCACGATGTGGATGAGGCCCGCGAGGTGCTAGGCGAGGTATACGTACCGTTGGCTGTGAACCCGGCCGGTCTTCGACAGTTGGACCTGCGCATTGACTCGGTCCGGCTTCCTCTGCTTACTGCCGGATTCGTTCGTTTCGGCGACGAGGTATCGGTACGCGTACCGCATGTTCACTCCTACCACGTCAATATTCCGATGGCTGGGCGATCGATGAATTCTTGGGGTGACGGCCAACATCAGATCGCAACAGCCTCGATATCGGGTGGAGTATTCATGCCGGACATGTCGACTGAGATCGAATGGTCCGCAGGATGCGAACAAAGCTGCATCATGATCTCCGCGCGCGAGATGCACCTGCAACTGGAGTCGATGCTTGGCGACACCGTCCACGCACCAGTCGAATTCGAGCACAACCTGGACCTGACGGCTGCCTCGGCGGCCAGCTGGCTGGGGCTGGTGACGATTATCCGGCGCGAAGGCGGACGAGCGGATGGACTGTTGAGCCATCCGCTCGCCGCGGCCAACCTGCAGCGATTGCTCATCGATGGCCTGCTTTTGATGCAGCCGCACAACTACACTCACGCCCTGAGCGAGGGCGTCCGCCCAGCGTCGCCGGTAGTGGTGGTGCGCGCCATCGAACTGATGCGGACACACCCGGAAGCACCATGGACCGCCGGACTTCTGGCGCAGCACACCGGGATCGGCGCCAGGGCCCTCACTAAAGCCTTCGCGCGCTCCGGTGAGCAGCCACCGATGACGTATCTACGGCAACTGCGTCTCAAGCATGTGCAGTTGACGCTTCTCGATGCAGATCCGCGGTCGGTCACCGTCTCGGCGGTAGCCAGCCGCTGGGGGTTCGTACACCTCGGTCGTTTTGCTGAGCAGTACTACCAAGCATTTGGCGAACGACCCTCCGCGACTCTCGGCGGCCGTCGACGGACGAGCGCCGTCTAGCCTCCCGAACTCGGTCTTCGGCAATCTATGGGGCCGATGTGGCCAACGAGTCATGCAGCTTGTGCGAGTCCACTGACGCCGCGCCAGTGAACGCAACACCGCAAACATGGCGAGGCTAGTGGCGGGAAGAACTATGCAGGCTAAGTCCACTTGGGAAAGTAGTTCTGCAATAACTCGGCAACCTCCCAGGGGTGTTGGTTCCGTGCGGTTCCCGAAACGGATACATGCGGTCTGCTACCGGCTATACGCCTTCGCCAGCAAACCGTACAGTGATAGTTGCTTCACAGGTCATATTCATGATGTGCGGGAAAGTTGCAAATGTTCTACCGACTCAACGACCGGACTTCCGGCAAGCGCGCCGTGCGATGCGTCAGTATCGCCGCTGCGAGAGTGTTGCGGAGATCCCCAGAGCCGGCGCCTTCGGCACGTGCTGCTGGCTGCCTGCTCTGGCCGTTCTTGGTCACACTTCTGTTGGGGGGAATTCTGCTCGATATCAGTGTGTGGACGGTCGCTGCGGCTGGCATCGCCACACTTCTCTTCCTGATCTGCAAATCAGTACGAGCGCGCCGCCCTCACTATGAATTGGTGCATGGGGCGGTAAGTCTCCGCGAGCATGACGACGCACCATCCTTGTCTCCACATCTTCGATGGGAGCTGGAACAGGTTATGGCACGGGTGCGGCCAGTCGACCTATCAGTGGTTGAGATCGCCGCTCTGCTCGCTATCTTGGGGCCGGCCCACTCCCGGGTGATCGGTGGACCAACCAGTCGGCCAGAGCTGCTGTGCGTCGGGGTCCGCGGCCAGCACGCGTCGTCGAATCTCGCTTAACAATGAGTCGATCGATGCCCCGGTGAGATCACCGGTCAGCGTCGTCAACTCCACCACGCCCACTTCGCTACTGGACAGATAGCCCGCGGCTACCAGCGCCTCGACCGGAGACCGGCCGTACGCCCGTGCAAATGCGACGACCGCTTCGGCGCGCGGTTTGGTCGTGCCCCGTTGCCAGCGGGAGATGCTGGATTGATCGATGCCAGTTGCGCTGGCGATGTCCTTTTGTGCGGCATTGCTGGTCACCGTCATGACGTACCGCCACCACGATGCATCCATCCGGTCAGGGTATGGCATAACCACGATGGCGTCGGGTTGGGAATTGTCGGCGATTCCGGCGCGCGGTGCCGCCTATGGCGTCGCCCGATCGCCTCACCACTGCAGAACTATGCGCGTCATCATAGAAAATGGCATGTAAGCATGCAAGCTGATATGGTGATATGCATCACGCCAAGTAATCAGAGGGAGAACATGGGTCGCGACCTCGTCGCGACGGCCATCGGCGTGGACGACGTGCAACTCGAAAAATCTGCGGGCTCATAGGGCCTGAGTAGGAGCTTGAAATGAAACAATCCATATACCCATACGCAACCGGAATCGCCATTGCAGGGGCAGGTGCCCTGATGGCACTCGCACCCGGAACGGCGCAGGCCGCGCCCGCGCTCTCGCCGCCGCTGGCACCTCCCACGTCTCAGTGCGTCGTGCTGTCTGACGGATGCTCCACTGGCTGGCTTGGGGCGCAGACTCTGACCTTCATGCCGACTCCAAACGCATTGGCTGCAGCGTCGATTAACGGAATCGGCCCGATCGAGCCCTTCCACGGTTGGGTGACGAGCGATCCTCTGTACAACCTCATTGGAATCGCCGGCCTGGTCCCCATCGTGAACATCTTCGTCAGCAACGGTGTCAATGGAGCGCCGGGGACCGGCGCCAACGGTGGGAACGCCGGGCTGTTCATCGGCTACGGCGGTACCGGTGGAACAGGTGGCATCGGACAGTCCGGTGGCACCGGCGGCACCGGCGGGTTGTTCGTCGGCAACGGCGGCAACGGCGGCGGCGGTGGGGTGAGCGCAGCGGGTGGAAACGGTGGGAACGCCGGTCTCCTGGCGCTCCTTGGTCACGGCGGCGACGGCGGCGTCGGCGGCGCCGGTACGCCAGGCGCGAGCGGCGTGACAGCTCCGGCAGCTGCAGCCAACGGCACGACCGGGGTAGCCGGCACCGGCACGGGAACCCAAGGCGCCAACGGAGTGAACCCGGTCGGTGACGGCGTCGCGGGGACCGCTGGCGCGGCCGGGGTAGCGGGTACCGGCGGCAACGGCGCTCCTGGCACAGCGGGCGATCCCGCAGGTGCCGGTGGTGCAGGTGGCACTGCGGGCGCTGCTGGCACCGGCGGTGACGGTGCGCTCGGTGGCAGTGGTACCGCCGGCGGCAACGGCGCAGCAGGAGGCGCTGGCGGCGCATCGAGCACCGCGGGTGTGGTGTCCGTCGGCGGTGACGGCGGCAACGGTGGTAACGGTGGAACCGGCACCACCGACGGCGGCGCTGGCGGCGCGGGCGGCGCCGCAGTAAACACCAATGGAGCGGCTACAGGCGGCACCGGCGGCATCGGCGGCGACGGCGGAATCGGTGCTGCTGGCCAGGCTGGCGGCACGGGGAACGCAGGAGGCGCGGGTACAGCTGGCGAGAACGGCACAATCGTCGGGAGCGCAGGCACTCCAGGCGGACCTGCAGGGGCCGGAGGTAATGGCGGCAGCGGCGGCCTCTTCGGTGGCGGCGGCGCGGCAGGTAACGGTGGCACCGGCGGCACCGGTGGCACCGGCGGCACAGGACAGGCCGGTGGCACCGGAGGGGCCGGAGGAACCGGAAGCACGGGTGGCACGGGTGGTAACGGCGCCGCTGGCGGTAACGGCGGAGTCGGAGGCGCGGGAGGTGCCGGCACAGGCGGCGGCGTGCTCGGCGTCGGCGGTATCGGTGGCGCTGGCGGTTCGGGTGCAACCGGCGGTGCGGCCGGAGCAGGCGGTACCGGCGGGTCAGGCGGGACCGGAGGCAGCGGCGGGACCGGCGCTGCAGGTGGGACGGGCGGCACCGGTGGTAGCGGTGCGGCAGCCGGAACTCCCGGCAGCGGCGGACTACTCGGTCACACCGGGAGCACCGGCACAGCCGGCAGCACCGGCGGGACCGGAGCGACCGGCGCAACAGGCGCGACCGGGAACACCGGCGCGACAGGCGCGACAGGGAACACCGGCACCAGTGGCAGCGCGGGTGCGGGCGGTACCGCTGGCGGCACCGGGGCAACCGGCGCGTCGTCCTAACGACCACGCAGGGCTTCGCAAGCAGCCACTGCTGATCGGGCATCGGGGGCGTCGGCTGTGCCGCGTCCCCGATGTCATGCCGCAGTCACGGCGGCCTGGGGTCCCGGTGGGTGCGCGAACACAGTGATTTGTCGGAAAGCAGTCATCTAGGAGAGGGGTGAGTTTCATGGCGGTGCGACATGACGTCGGTCCGGCGACCACTGGTCCATACGCCGATGTCGGTTCGGCGGCGATGGCAGTCGCGGATGTGGGCCGGTTGTTGTTGCGCTGCACGGACAAACCGGGGCTGGTTGCCGCCGTCAGCGCCTTCCTGGCCGCGGCAGGCGCAAATATCGTGTCGCTCGATCAGCATTCGACCGAGCAGTCGGGCGGAACGTTCGTGCAGCGCACCATTTTTCACCTACCGGGGTTGACCGCGGTGCGGGACGTCCTGGAGCGTGACTTCAGGGACAAGTTGAGCGTGCGGTTCAACATGGAGTTCCGGCTTACCGAGGCGGCCAAGCCCAAGCGCGTCGCGATCATGGCCTCAAAGGACGACCACTGCCTGTTGGACCTGCTCTGGCGCAACCGGCGCGGCGAACTGGACATGTCGGTGGTGATGGTGATCTCCAACCATCCCGATCTGGCCGACCAGGTCCGCCCCTTCGGCGTGCCGTTCCTGCACGTGCCCGCAATCAAGGACACTCCGGCGGAGGCGGAAAGGCGGCAACTCGAGATGTTGCGCGGCAATGTCGATCTGGTGGTGCTGGCCCGATACATGCAGATAATCAGCCCGCAATTCCTGGCGGACGTCGGCTGCCCGCTTATCAACATCCATCACTCGTTTCTGCCGTCCTTCATCGGGGCGGCGCCGTACCGGCGGGCCAAGGAGCGCGGGGTCAAGCTCGTCGGTGCGACCGCCCACTACGTGACCGACGATCTCGATGAGGGGCCGATAATCGAGCAGGACGTCGTGAGGGTTGACCACCGTCACGGCATCGGCGACCTCGTTCGCCTCGGTGCCGACGTGGAGCGTGCCGTGCTCTCACGGGCAGTCCTCTGGCACTGTGAGGATCGCATCATTCGATACGGCAACCAGACCATCGTCTTCTGAGGGGCTCACCTGTCAGCTCGGGTCTGATCCTCGGCGGTAGGATTCCCCTTCAGTGAAAGCCGATTTCCGCCAACGCCTGTTCGACGCGCTCGAGGAGTCGATCGCCGAGGACGGATATCCGAAGACCACGATCGCCGACATCGTGCGCCGGGCGCGCACGTCGCGCAGGACGTTCTACGAGCACTTCTCCAGCAAGGACGAATGCTTCGTCGCGCTGCTCGCCGAGGCCAACGCCACCCAGATCCGCCGGATCACCGGCGCCGTCGACCCGACTGCCGCATGGGACACGCAGGTGCGCCAGGCCATTGAGGCGTGGATCGCATCGGTGGACTCCCGCCCCGCGCTCATGCTGAGCTGGATCCGCGACGTGCCCGCACTGGGACTGACCGCCCGCGACCTTCAGCGCGACGCCATGGAGAACTTCATCACGATGGTTCAGGCGCTCGCCCAGTCCGAGGGGTTCCTCGCAGGCGGGGCGGGCCCCGTGTCACGGCAACGGATCGTGATGCTGCTTGGCGGCCTGCGTGAACTCACCGCGGTCACCGTCGAGAGTGGCGGCCGGATGAGTGACATCACCGATGAGGCGGTCGACGCGGCCATCGCTTTGGTCAGCCCGCGAGGTTGACGCGGTACGTTACCCACCATGGTCCGACCTGCGCAGACCGCACGCAGCGAGCGCACTCGCGACGCGCTGCAGAAGGCGGCGCTGGTGCGCTTCCTGGGGCAGGGGCTCGAGGAGACCTCCGCGGAGCAGATTGCCGCTGACGCGGGGGTGTCGCTGCGGACGTTCTACCGGCACTACACGTCGAAGCACGACTTGTTGTTCGCCGACTACGACGCGGGGCTGCAGTGGTTTCGCGCCGCGTTGGCCGAGCAGTCCGGCGAGGAGTCGATCATCGACTCGGTGCACGCGGCGGTGATGTCGGCACCCTATGACGTCGACGCGGTGGCCAAGATCGCCGAGTTGCGTGCGCGGGAACTCGACCCCGGGCGCATCGTCCGGCACATCCGTCAGGTGGAGGCCGACTTCGCCGAGGCGGTCGAGGAGTATCTGACGCGCAGCGACCCACCCGCGGCGGGTACCGACGAACGGCTGCGCATCACCGTCACGGCGCGCTGCATCTCGGCCGCGGTGTTCGGCGCGATGGAGGTGTGGATGCTCGACGAGAACCGGTCCGTGCCCGAACTCGCGCGGCTGTGCCGCACTGCGCTGGAGTCGGTTTCCGAGGGGTTCGACGCGGATCGCCGCTGACGCACATCCCAAGTTTCGTCATTATTGACAAAACATCAGACGTCGTGCCAGCCTCGGAACATGACGGACTTCGACGCCATTGTCATTGGCGCAGGACACAACGGACTCGCTGCGGCGGCGCTACTGCAGCGCAACGGCCTGCGCACGCTCTGTCTGGAATCCAAGCTGTACGCGGGCGGTATGGCCTCGACCGTCGAACTCTTCGACGGGTACAAGTTCGAGATCGCGGGGTCGCTCCAGTTCCCGACCTCGGCCAAGGTCAGTGCGGAACTCGGTCTCGACGACCTGCCGACCGTGGACCTCGACGTCATGTCGGTGTCGCTGCGCGGCATCGGGGATGACCCCGTCGTGTACTACGCCGACCCGATGCGGATGCTCACTCATCTCAACGAGGTGCACGGGGCCGAGGCCGTCAACGGCATGGCCGGGCTGATGGCGTGGAGCATGGCCCCCACCCGGGCGCTCGGCCGGTTTGACGCCGCGGCCCCACCGAAGACCATCGACGAGATGTATGCCTGCGCGAACAACGAATTCGAGCGCTCGGCGATCACCGACATGCTGTTCGGCTCGGTCACCGACGTCCTCGACCGGTACCTCCCCGACGCCGAGAAGCACGGGGCGCTGCGCGGCATGCTGTCGTTCCTGGCGATCAACACCACCTACCGCGGCCCCGCCACCCCCGGCAGCGCCGCCGCGCTCGCGTACGGGCTGGCGGTCCCCGATGAGAACGCCAAGTTGATGAAGAAGCTGCGCGGCGGAATCGGCGCGCTCACAGCACATCTGGTTGACACCCTGGTCTCCGGTGGAGGTGAGCTGCGGCTGCGCAGCAAGGTCGAGGAGATCCTGGTGGCCGATGGACGGGTCACCGGCGTGCGACTGGAGGACGGCTCGACCGTCGACGCCAACGTCGTCGTATCCGGTCTCGCACCCGACCTCACCGTCACCAAGCTCATCGACCCGAATGCCCTGCCGGGTGATGTGCGCGATCGGTTCGCCCGGGTCGATCACCGGGGCAGCTACCTGCAGATGCACTTCGCGCTCGACGGCATGCCGACGTTCGCCGCACCCTACGAGATGCTCAACGATCCCGAGATGCAGGCGAGCATCGGGCTCTTCAGCACCCCCGAGGAACTCCAGCGGCAGTGGGAGGACTCTCGGCGCGGCACCGTTCCCGCCGACCCGGCGATCGCGATGCAGTTTCCCTCGGTGCACGACCCGGCGCTGGCCCCCGCTGGCAAGCACGCGATCTCGGCATTCTCAATGTGGTTCCCCGTCGAGACCGGCGACGCCAGCTACGGCGATCTGAAGGTCGAGATGGGCCGCCGCGTCATCGAGAAGATCACCAGACTGGCACCCGACTTCGAGTCGAAGATCATCAGGCATACGACGTTCACGCCGAAGCACATGGGCACGATGTTCGGGGCTCCGGGCGGCGACTACTGTCACGGCCTCATTCATCCGGAGCAGATGGGCCCCAATCGCCCGGGCCCCAGGGGTTACGTCGATCAGCCGATTCCGATCGGCGGGCTGTACCTGGGCAGCGCCGGCTGCCACGGCGGGCCCGGCATCACCTTCATCCCGGGCTACAACGCCGCGACGGCCGCACTCGCGGACGCGCGTTAGGCGTCACTGAGTCTCGTCGCCCTCGTCAGCGGGTCCGGTCGGCGTGGCTCCACCCTCGTCGGTCCAGTCGGACTTCTCACCACCGCCCTTCGCCGGGTCGCTCTGGACGTCCTTGGCGCCCTCGGGCCCTGACTCGGATTCGATGGTCTCGGGGTCACCTGCAGTACTCACCCCCCGCTAGTACCCGTTTCGTCGGGTTCGGAAACCGTCAGCACGGCCTCGGCGACGTAGGGATCCTGCTCCAAGCGGTGTTCCAGGTCGCGCAGTGTGCGGGCGATGGACGACTCGACCCGGTCGCCCTCCAGGTCCACGCTGGCGATGACGAAAAGGCGTTTCGGCCCAATGAATTCGGGCCTTAGGAAGCGCACCGTGGTGACCTCGGGAAACTCGGCGAGTCGCGCGACGAGCGCATCGTGAATGCGCGGTGAGCCCGACTCGCCGGTGAGGAACACCCGATTGCGGTCGATCAGGACCACAGCCACCACGCCGAGGAGGACACCCACCAGGATGGAACCCGCGGCGTCCCACACCACCTCGCCTGTGAGCTGATGGAGCAGGATGCCGAGGAAGGCGATGGCAATCCCGATCAACGCCGCCGCGTCCTCGGCGAACACGGCGCGCACCGTGGGGTCCGATGTCCGCAGCGCGTACTCGAGGACATCGCTGTCGAAAGTCTTTGCGTCGCGCCGCAGTTGGCGTACAGCCTGCAGCAGCGATATGCCCTCCAGGACGAAGGCGATCGCGAGGACAAGGTACGCGATCCGGTAGTCCTCGGCGCTGTCGCCGCCGTGCAGCAGTTCGGTGACACCCCGCCAGATGGACACCGCCGCGCCGACGACGAACAGGCCCACCGCGGCGAGCAGTGACCAGACGTACGCCTCGCGGCCGTAGCCCAGTGGTCGCCGCGCATCGGCGTCACGGCCGCCTCGCCGGTTCGCGATGAGCAGGAAGACCTCGTTGCCGGCGTCGGCCCACGAATGCGTCGCCTCCGCACTCATCGACGCGGAACCGGTCAGTGTCGCGGCAACGGTCTTGGCGATGGCGATCACCAGGTTCGCGGCGAACGCGACCGCCACCGTGAGGGTGCTGTCACCCTGGGACTTGGCCACGGCGGATCAGTCGGTTCGGCGCTGCAGTTGCTCCAGCCAATCTGCCGGCACCCGACCACGCGGACCCGGCACGGGGTCATCCTCTGGATGATTCTGTGGCCCAACGAGTTCGGGGCCCTCGTAGTAGTCGGCGGTCCGGTAGTCCCAGAACCAGTCCTCACCGGGCTCGAACGACCGGATGATCGGATGGCCGGTGTCTCGCCAGTGCGCCGAGGCATGCCGGGCCAGCGAATCGTCGCAGCAGCCCACGTGGCCGCACGCGGCACACCGGCGGAGGTGAAACCACCATCCGCCTGCGGCATCGCACTCGACGCAACCCATCCCGCTAGGCGGGACTGCAGGATCCACCTCGACGCCCATAGGTCTGAGCGTAATTGCGAAAGCGCAAATGCGTGCGCAACCGTTTCAGTCGGGCAAATCGGATCAGAGTGAACCAAAGTAGCGACGGACGGGATACCAGCTTGTTCGCTTATTGACGTGCATGTTTGGTGAAATCGACCCTTTGACGGCTAACTCCCGCGCTCTTAATGTCCCGCCCAACCTCGTGCTGCGATCCCTGGGGAGGCGACGGTGACTGGGACAGCCTGGACCAAACCCGCCGCTGCGGTGGGCGACTTCGTCGTGCTCGCCGGTGAGACGGGCGCCGCGTTGTTCCGCCACCCGTTCGCATGGCGGGAACTCATCGATCAGATCTGGTTCGTCGCCAGGGTGTCGATCGTTCCCACGATCGTGCTGTCGATTCCCTACACCGTGCTGATCGTCTTCACGCTGAACATCGTGCTGATCGAGGTCGGGGCGGGCGACCTGTCCGGTGCGGGCGCCGCGTTGGCGTCGGTCACTCAGGTCGGTCCGGTGGTCACCGCCATCGTTGTGGCCGGCGCGGGTGCCACCGCGATGTGCGCCGACCTCGGTGCGCGGACCATCCGCGAGGAGATCGACGCAATGCAGGTCATCGGCGTCAATCCGGTTCAGGCTCTTGTGGTGCCGCGGGTCGTCGCGGCGACGTTCGTCGCGCTGATGCTCTATTCGGTGGTCGCCGTCGTCGGCCTGGTCGGAAGCTACTTCTTCGTGGTGTTCGTCCAGGGCGTCACGCCCGGTGCGTTCGTCGCCGGACTGACCCTGCTCACGGGCCTGCCGCAGGTCATCGTCTCCCTGGTGAAGGCATTGCTGTTCGGTCTGTCCGCTGGCCTGATCGCCTGCTACAAGGGGCTCTCCGTCGGCGGCGGGCCGACAGCGGTCGGTAACGCCGTCAACGAGACGGTGGTCTTCGCGTTCATGGCGCTGTTCCTCATCAACATCCTGGCCACCGCCTTCGGCGTCAAGGTGGCTCCGTGAGCGAGCTTGCGAGCGAACCGTCGGCACGGGCCGCCTTCACGGAGGTCATCGGTACGACGCGGAAACTGGGGGAGCAGACGGCGTTCTACGGAAGCGCGTTTGCGTCCACCGGCGAAGCAGTCCGCCGCTACCCGGGTGAGGTGTTGCGGCTGATCGCCACCATGGGCCTGGGCACCGGCGCGCTGGCCGTCATCGGGGGCACCGTCGTCATCGTCGGCTTCCTCACGCTGTCCACCGGTGCGCTGATCGCCGTGCAGGGCTACAACACCCTCTCCAACGTCGGAATCGAGGCGTTGACGGGCTTTCTGGGGGCGTTCCTCAATGTCCGATTCATCGCCCCGGCGACGGCGGGCGTGGCGCTGGCCGCGACCATCGGGGCGGGCGCCACGGCGCAGATCGGCGCCATGCGCATCAACGAGGAGATCGACGCACTCGAGGTCATGGGCATCCGGGCCATCACCTACCTGGCGTCGACCCGCATCGTGGCGGGCATCGTCGCGGTCATCCCGATCTACACCGTCGCGGTGTTGATGTCGTTCCTGGCGACCCGGTTCGGCACCACGATCATCTACGGGCAGTCGCGCGGGGTGTACGACCACTACTTCTCGACCTTCCTGCAGCCGACGGATCTGCTGTGGTCATTCACCGAGGCGTTGGCGATGGCAGCCGCCGTGATGGCGGTGCACACCTACTACGGGTTCACCGCGACTGGCGGACCGGCAGGAGTCGGCGAGGCCGTCGGCCGGGCCGTGCGGACGTCGATCACCGCCGGCGTCTTCATCCTGTTGACCATCACACTGTCCGTGTACGGGCAGTCCGGCAACTTTCACCTGTCGGGCTAGACGATGGACAACTCACCCCGACGCGGGGGGATCGACCCCATCTGGTGGGCACCCGTGCTGTTCCTCCTGGCCATCGGACTGGTCGCCGTCACCGCTCTGCTGTTCACGGGGGCGCTGCGTGAGACCGTCCCGCTGACCCTGGTGGCCAACAGATCCGGCCTGGTGATGGAGAACGGCGCCAAGGTGAAGCTGCGCGGCGTACAGATCGGGGAGGTCAGATCCATTGGCGCAGAGAGCGCCTCGGGCGAGCCCGCCTTCTCGAAGCTGACCCTGAGGATCGACAAGCGTCAGTTCCAGTATCTTCCGAGCAACGTCGCGGCAGAGATCAAGTCCAGCACCGCGTTCGGCGCGAAGTACGTCGACCTCATCGTTCCCGATGACACGGCGGGGTTCGAGCCCCTGCAGCCGGGCGCGGTGCTGCAGTCGCGCAATGTGACCGTCGAGGTCAACACCGTGTTCGAGAACCTGCAGTCGGTCGTGGCAGCGATCGACCCGGCGAAACTCAACTCGGTGCTGTCGGCGCTCGCCGAGGCGTTCCGGGGCAAGGGGGAGGTCATCGGACAGGCGATCACCGACGCGAACGCCGTACTGCTCGCCGTCAATCCCCGGATGTCGACGGTGCAGCAGGACTGGCAGCTGTTCGGTCAGACCGCCCAGGCGTATTCCACTGCCGCCCAGGACATCCTGTCCGCCCTGAAGTCGTTCACCACCACAAGCGACACCATCGCGGGCCACGCGGCGGCACTCAACGACGTGCTGCTGTCGGCCGTCGGATTCTCCGAGTCGGGTATCAGCGTCATCGGCGCAAACCAGCCCAACCTGGCGCGTGCGATTGACACGCTCGCGCCGACGACCGACCTGCTGAACGTGTACTCGCCCAGCTACACCTGCCTGTTCCAAGGTGCTCAATGGTTTCTGGAGAACGGCGGTCGTGATGCGCTGGGCGGCAACGGAAAGTCCGTCATCATGGATGCCGGGCTGCTGATGGGCGATGACCCGTACCGCTATCCGGACAACCTGCCCATCGTCAACGCGCGAGGCGGGCCGGGCGGCAGACCGGGCTGCGGGTCGCTGCCCGATGTCAGCAAGAACTTCCCGGTGAAGTACCTCGTCACCGACACCGGATTCGGCACGGGACTTGATGTGCGGCCCAACCCCGGTATCGGATTCCCGGGCTTCGCCAACTACTTCCCCGCGACGAAGGGGGTGCCTGAGCCGCCCAAGATCCGCTACCCGGGCGGCCCTGCTCCCGGCCCGTTGCCCGGCGGGGGACAGCCATGAGAGGCAGAACCATTCGCACACTGGTGCGGGTCGTGCTCTTCACCGCGATGTGCCTGGCCTTCACGTTCGTCCTGGTGACGGTGTTCGGCCAGTTCCGCTTCGACACGCGTGCCACCTACCACGCGGTGTTCGTGAACGTGTCGGGGCTCAAGGGCGGCAACTTCGTGCGGATCGCAGGCGTCGAGGTCGGCAAGGTCCGAGAGATGACGCTGCAGCGGGACGGCACGGTGTCGGTTGAGTTCGACGTCGATCAGAACCTGCCACTGACCGAGGGCACCAGAGCGGCGGTGCGCTACGAGAACCTCATCGGTGACCGCTACCTGGCCCTCGATGACGGTCCGGGCTCGGTGCGAAGGCTGCAGCCGGGCGAGACGATCCCGTTGGCGCGCACCGCGCCCGCACTGGACGTCGACGCCCTCATCGGCGGTTTCCGGCCGCTGTTTCGCGCGCTGGATCCCGACCAGGTCAACGCGTTGAGTGCACAACTGCTGACGGTGTTCCAGGGTCAGGGCGGCACTATCGCGTCGGTGCTGTCGCAGACCTCCGCGCTGACGACGACGCTGGCGGGCCGCGACGAGTTGATCGGCCAGGTCATCACCAATCTCAACACCGTGCTTGGCACCTTCGCCGCCCGCGACAACCAGTTCGCCGACGGGCTGGACAACCTGTCCGAACTCGTTGCGGGCCTATCGGAACGCAAGACCGACATCGCCAACGGCACCGCCTACATCAACGCCGCCGCGGGGTCGGTCGCGGACCTGCTGGCCGACGCCCGTCAACCGATCAAGGACGTCGTGACGGAGACGGATCGGTTCGCCGGCCAGATCGAGGCCGACCATCAGTACGTCGACGAACTGGTCAGAACGCTGCCCGACGCCTACCAGGTGCTGGCCCGGCAGGGACTCTACGGCGACTACTTCGGCTTCTACCTGTGCGACGCCATTCTCAAGCTCAACGGCAAGGGCGGTCAACCTGTGTTCGTCAAGGTCGCTGGCCAGGATTCCGGACGGTGCGCACCCAAATGAACAGGCCCAGAATCAAGCCACTTGCCGAGCGCAACAGGATCGCCGTCGGCGCGGTCGGGATCCTCGTCGTCATCGGGATCGTGGTCGCGTCCTTCTCCTACGACGAGATCCCGTTCGTCAAGGGCACATCCGATCACTCCGCCTACTTCTCCGAGGCGGGTGGCATCAAGTCCGGTAGCGACGTGCGGGTCTCGGGGCTGTCGGTCGGGCGGGTCTCCGACATCCAGTTGGAGGGCACCCGGGTGAGGGTGGACTTCACGGTCGACGACGGCGTCGAACTCGGCGACCGGACCGCGGCCGCGATCAAGACCGAGACCGTGCTCGGCACCAAGATGCTCGAGCTGACCCCACGAGGCGACGGCGAGCTCACCGGCACCATCCCGCTCGAGCGAACCACCTCGCCGTATGACCTGCCGACCGCTCTGGGTGACCTCACCACCACCATCAGCGGTCTGGACACCGCCCAGTTGTCCTCTGCGCTGACCACATTGGCGCAGACCTTTCAGAACACCCCACCGGATCTGAGGATCGCGCTGGAGGGGGTGGCGCGGTTCTCCGGAACGCTCAACAACCGAGACGCACAACTGCGCAATCTGCTCGCCGATGCCAACAAGGTCACCGGGGTGCTGGCCAAGCGCAGCGATCAGATCGCGGCACTGGTGGTCAACGCCAACGCACTGCTGGCCGAGGTTCTCGCACAGCGGGATTCGATCGACGCATTGATGACCAACATCGCCGACGTGTCACACCAGATCTCCGCCGTCGTCAACGACAACCGCACGCAGCTGAAGCCGGCCGTCGACAAGCTCAACGGTGTGCTGTCGATCCTGGACACCCGCAAGCAGGAACTGCAACGCACCCTCTATCTGCTGCGTCGGTACGCCATGTCATTCGGTGAGGTGCTGGGATCCGGCCCGTTCTTCAAGGCGTCCGTGGTTAACCTCGCACCCGGGCAATTCGCGCAACCCTTCATCGACGCGGCGTTCTCCGATCTGGGGCTGGACCCCAGCGTCAAACTGCCGTCCGAACTGGTCGACCCACCCGTCGGCCAACCCGGCACCCCCGCATTACCGGTGCCGTTCCCGCGCACCGGCCAGGGCGGCGAGCCGAATCTGGCACTGCCCGACGCCATCACGGGTAACCCCGGCGATCCCCGCTACCCATACCGGGGACCGCTGCCCGCGCCCCCGCCGGGCGGTCCGCCGCCGGGTCCACCCGCCGCGGTGCCGCAGATCCCGACCCCGTTCGTCGGGCCGCTTCCCGTGGCGCCGCCCACCGACGGAGGGCAGTGATCATGTCGGTACGCACAGCCCGGATCGCGCTGGCCTCGGCGCTGGTCGTGATCCTCGCCATCGGCATCACCATGGTGGGCACCCCGTGGTGGAAGGGCGTCAGCAGGGACACCTTCGTCGCGTACTTCGACAACACCAACGGTCTCTACACCGGTGATGAGGTCCGCATCCTCGGCGTGGCCGTTGGCACCATCGACGAGATCGAGCCGCAACCCGACGCCACCAAGGTCACGTTCTCGGTCGAGTCGCAGTACCCAGTGCCAGCCGACGTCCAGGCGGCGGTCCTGTCACCGTCGCTGGTCAGCGCGCGGGCCATCCAGCTCGTTCCCGCATACTCCGGTGGGCCGAAACTGGAGGCGGGCGCCACGATTCCGCGCGAGCGCACCGCGGTCCCGGTCGAGTGGGATGACTTCCGTCAGCAACTGGAGAAGCTCTCGGGCTCGCTGCAACCGACCACGCCGGGTGGGCCGAGTGCAGTGGGAGAGTTCATCAACACCGCCGCGGCCAACCTGCGCGGTCAGGGTGACACTGCCCGCGACACGGTGATCGAGCTGTCCCAGGCGGTTTCGGCGCTCGGCGATCACAGCACCGACATCTTCAGCACAGTCCGCAACCTTCAGCTGCTGGTATCGGCCCTGTCCTCGAGCAGCGATCTACTCGCCGCGTTCAACACCAACCTGGCCGACATCACCACGGTGTTGTCCAACACCCCCAACGAGGTGGCCGACGCGACCCAGGGGCTGGACACCGCGGTGACCGACCTGCGGGCCTTCGTCGCCGACAACAGGGAGGGGCTAGGGGTCACGTTCGACCGGCTCAGCGCCATCACCACCGCACTCAACGACAGCCGCGGTGACGTCAAGCAGGTCCTGCACATCACACCGACGGTGTTTCAGAACTTCACCAACATCTACCAACCGGCGCAGAGCGCGATCAGCGGAATACTCGCGCCGGTCAACTTCGCCAACACCGTCCAGTTCATCTGCAGCGCCATCGAGGCCGCCTCGCGGCGGGGTTTCGAGCAGTCCTCCAAGCTGTGCGTTCAGTACCTCGCGCCGATCATCAAGAACCGCCAGTTCAACTATCCGCCGCTGGGCGTCAACCCGTTCGTGGGTGCATCGGCACGGCCCAACGAGATCACCTACAGCGAGGACCGGTTGAGCCCGAACCCGCCGCCACCTCCGGCGGGGGTGCCCACCGATCCCGGCAGGGGACTGGAGGGTCTGATGGTCCCCGGTGGCTCGCCGTGAGGCGCGTGCTCACCGCACTCCTGATCGCCGTGAGCCTCACGACAATCACCGGGTGCGACTGGCGTGGGCTGAACTCGCTGAGCCTGCCGGGCACCGAGGGAGGCGGCGACGGTTCGTACACCATCTCCGCGCAGCTGCCCGATGTCGTGGTGATCGAACGGAACACGCGCGTTCGTGTCGCGGACGTCAACGTCGGCAACGTCACCAAGATCGAGGTGCAGGACTGGCACGCGTTGGTCACGATGCGCATCGACGGTGGCGTCCACCTGCCCGCGAACAGCACCGCCAAGGTCGGCCAGACCAGCCTGCTGGGATCCATGCACATCGAGCTGGCGCCACCGACCGACGAGGCGCCCCGGGGTGAACTCGCCGACGGCTCGGTGATCCCGCTGGCGTCGGCCGGCACGTATCCGACCACCGAGCAGACGCTGGCCTCGGTGTCGATTCTGCTCAACGGCGGTGGCCTGGGCCAACTTCAGGAGATCAACCAGACCTTCGCCAAGGCCCTGGGCGGCCGTGAGAACGATATGCGCAGTCTGCTGACCCAACTGGACACCTTCATCGGAGCGCTCAACGTCCAGACCGATGACATCATCACCGCCACCGAACGGCTCAACTCGCTGGCAGGCCAGGTCGCCGCGAACGATGAGACGGTGGATCGGGCACTGACCGAGATCCCGAAGGCGCTTGAGGTCCTGGCAGATTCGCGTACCAAGCTGGCGAACGCCATCGACTCGCTGGGCAAGTTCAGTGCCATCGCCACCTCGACGGTCAACCAGACCAGGGAGTCGCTGATCGCCAACCTGCGCAGCATCGCGCCGGTGTTCCGGGAACTGGCCGACGCCGGGCCCGCACTCACCAGGGGGCTGGACTTCCTATCGACCTATCCCTGGGTGAAGAGCACCATCGCCAACTGGTTCCGCGGCGACTTCGCCAACATCACCCTGGTTGTCGACCTCACCCTGAGCCGCCTCGACAGCAGCCTGTTCACTGGGACGAGGTGGCAGGGCAACCTCACCGAACTCGAGTTGCAGTGGGGCCGCACGATCGGCCAGATGCCGAGCCCCTACACCGCGGGAAACCCGCTGATCGTCCCCTACCACTGGGGCTCGTACTGATGGTGCGCCTGACCCGTGCGGTGTGGACGCAGCTGGCGATCCTGGCGACAGTCACCGTCATCGCCTGCGGCATCATGGCATTCGGATTCGTCAACGTGCCAGCCTTGCTCGGGATCGGCCGCTACCACGTGACGGTCGAGCTGCCCGCAACCGGAGGCCTGTACCCGACGTCCGTCGTGACCTACCGGGGCACCGAGATCGGCAGGGTCACCTCGATCGACGTAGCGCGGGACGGCGTGCGGGCCGCCCTGTTGCTCAACTCTGCGATCAAGGTGCCCTCTGACGTGACCGCTGCGGTGCACAGCCGCTCGGCGGTCGGCGAACAGTTTCTCGAGCTGACCCCCGCCCCTGACACGCCCGCCGGAGCGCCGAATCTGAGCGACGGCGACGTCATACCCGCGGGCAGGGTCCAGATTCCCGCCGATATCGGAAACCTGCTCGACGCCACCAACACTGCACTGCAGGCGATCCCGCAGGAGAATCTGCGAACAGTGGTCGAGGAGGCGAGCAAGGCCGTCGCCGGTCTGGGGCCCGAGCTGTCTCGTATCGTCGACGGATCCACATCGCTGGCGGTCGAGGGTGCGGCGACCATCGATCCCCTCGTGACATTGATCGACGAGTCGCCCGCCGTGCTGAGATCTCAGGTGCAGACCGCAGACTCGATCCAGACCTGGGCGCAGCGCATGGCCGCCATCACCGGTCAGCTCGAGGCCCGAGACGCGGCATTCGCCGGTCTGCTCGACCAGGGTGGCCCTGCGCTGAACGAGGGCCGGGCCCTGTTCGACCGGGTCGCCCCCGCCCTGCCGGTGCTGCTGGCCAACATGGTCAGCCTGGGTGACATCGCGATCACCTATCGCTCCGATATCGAGCAGCTCCTGGTGCTCTTCCCGCAGGGGACGGCGGTGATGTCGGCGATCGCGCTGGCGAACTCCGGCACCAAGCAGGACTACCGGGGCATCTACCTCGACTTCAACCTGAACCTCAACCTGCCGCCGCCGTGCAACACCGGATTCCTGCCGGTCTCCCAGCAGCGCTCGGCGGCGGTCACCGACGCCCCCGAACGGCCTGCAGGCGAGCTGTACTGCCGGGTGCCGCAGGACTCCACGCTGAATGTGCGTGGTGTGCGCAATATTCCATGCGAGGGAAATCCCGCCAAACGTGCGCCGACGGTCGAACTGTGTGAGAGCGACGACCATTACGTTCCGCTGAACGACGGATGGAACTGGAAGGGCGACCCGAACGCGACGCTGTCGGGTCAACCCGTGCCCCAGGCGCCGCCGGCCGTTTCCGCAGTGCCGTATGACCCCGCAACCGGAACGTACATCGGACCGGACGGGCAGACCCACACCCAGGGCGATCTCGCCCACCCCGGACACGAGACGTGGCAGTCGATGCTGGTGCCGCCGGGACGGTAGGCGGGCGCTACTTCCTCTCGCGCCAGGCCCGCTCGAACGGTAGGCGCCACGCATTCGGCGCGATCAACTGGTGGATGGCATTGGGTCCCCACGTGCCGGGTTGGTAGAGCTTGACCGGGGGCGGGTCCTCCAGGAGGTGTGTTGAACGTTCCCAGAGGGATTCGATGCCCTCGGCGGTGGTGAACAGCGTGTGGTCACCGCGCATCGCATCCAGGATCAGGCGCTCGTAGGCCTCCAGCACGTCGCCGAGCTCCTCGGTCTCCTGGGTCGAGAACTGCATCGACATCTTGTCGAGCCGCATGCCTGGCCCCGGTCGCTTGCCGTAGAACGACAATGACACCTTGGATGCGTCGGCGAGGTCGAATGTCAGGTGGTCGGGACCCTCGGCGCCGACGCCCGAGCCGGCCGGGAACATGGTGCGCGGTGCCTCCTTGAAGGCGATCGAGATGATCCGCATGCCCTCGGCCATCCTCTTGCCGGTGCGCAGGTAGATGGGCACGCCCGCCCACCGCCAGTTGTCGATTCCGACCTTGAGCGCAATGAAGGTCTCGGTGTCGGAATCCCTTGCGACACCGTCCTCGTCGCGGTACCCGGTGTACTGTCCGCGAACGACGTCGGCGCACCGGATCGGCAGCATCGAGCGGAAGACCTTGTTCTTCTCCTCGCTGATGGCGCGCGGTTCCAGCGCAGTCGGCGGCTCCATCACCACGAATGCCATCACCTGCAGCAGGTGCGTGACCACCATGTCCTTGTAGGCGCCGGTGCTCTCGTAGAAGTTGGCGCGCTGGTCCAGGCCGAGGGTCTCCGGGATGTCGATCTGGATGTGATCGATGAAGTTGCGGTTCCAGATCGGCTCGAACAGCCCGTTGGCGAAGCGGAACGCCAGGATGTTCTGCGCGGCCTCCTTGCCCAGGAAGTGATCGATGCGGAAGATCTGCCGCTCGCGGAACGTGTCGTGCACGAAGTCGTTCAGTTCGATGGCACTTGCCAGGTCGGTGCCGAACGGCTTCTCCATCACCACCCGGGAACGTTCGACCAGACCGGCGTCGCGCAGCATGGCTATGACGGCACGGGCAGCCTTGGGTGGCACCGAAAGATAGTGCAGCCGTTGCGTGTCCGGTCCCAGCTGCGCCTCGGCGGCCGCGACGGCCTCGGCAAGGGCCTCTGGCCCGGCGCCCTGCGGCACGTAGGTGATGCGACTGGCGAAGCTCTGCCACTGCTCGTCGGTCAGCTTGTGCGTGCTGAACGCGTCGACCGCCTCCTTGGTCAGCGCGCGGAACTCGTCGTCGGTGAGGTCCTCCAGCGATGTGCCCACGACGCGGATCTTCGGGGCCAGGGAGGACAGGACGAGATAGGCCATACCCGGCAGCAACTTGCGCTTCGCCAAGTCGCCGGTCGCGCCGAAGAGGACTATTACGTGCGGCGCCAGCGCTGCCTCGTCGTGGCGGTGCGGGCGTGCGCCCGGTGCGGGGTAGGCGATGGTCTGCGGATTGTCCGGCTGGTCTCTCGTCTCTGCTGCCACGGAGTTGATGCTTCCACTCGCTGGTGAACTGCGCACGACACTGCGCAGACCCCGCTAATGTCGCGGCATGGCAACCAGTGATTCGCGTGAAGTCGTCATTGAAGCTACGCCCGAGGAGATCCTGGACGTCATCGCCGACGTCGAAGCGACGCCGACGTGGTCACCGCAGTATCAGAAGGCGGAGATCCTCGAGCGCTACCCCGACGGGCGGCCGAAGCAGGTCGAGATGACGGTGAAGGCCGCAGGCCTGACCGACGTCATGGTGATCGAGTACACGTGGTCTGACAACGGCGTGACGTGGACCCTGGTGTCGTCCGGGCAGCTGAAGGCGCAGGACGCCGGCTACACACTGACCCCGGACGGGGATAAGACGAAGGTCAAGTTCGACATGAAGATCGACCTGTCGATTCCGATGCCCGGCTTCATCCTGAAGCGCACGTTGAAGGGTGGGATGGAGACCGCAACCGACGGTCTGCGCAAGCAGGTCCTGAAGGTCAAGAAGGGTTGAGCACGGGACCCCTGGCGGGGGTGCGGGTCATCGAGCTCGGCGGTATCGGACCGGGCCCGCACGCGGCCATGATCCTTGCCGACATGGGTGCCGACGTCGTGCGCGTGCGGCGACCCGATCCGGGCGAGCGAAGCGACGGGACGAAGAGACCGCTCAAGATGCCTGCCGAGAACCTCGACCTGCTGCACCGCGGCAAGCGCATCGTCGACCTCGACGTGAAGGCCGACCCGCAGGCGTTGCTCGACCTGGCGGCGAAGGCCGATGTGCTGCTCGACTGCTTCCGGCCGGGCACGTGCGAACGGCTCGGCATCGGGCCCGACGACTGCGCGACGGTCAACCCGCGACTGATCTTCGCGCGCATCACCGGATGGGGGCAGGACGGGCCGATGGCCACCACGGCAGGCCACGACATCAACTACCTGTCGCAGACCGGGGCGCTGAGTGCCATCGGCTACCGCGACCGACCACCCGTCGCGCCGCTGAATCTCGTCGCCGACTTCGGTGGTGGGTCGATGTTGGTGGTGCTCGGCATCGTCGCCGCCCTATACGAGCGGGAACGCTCCGGCAGGGGACAGGTGATCGACGCCGCGATGGTCGACGGGGTCAGCATCCTGGCACAGATGATGTGGACCATGAAGGCGACCGGCTCGCTGAGGGATCAACGCGAGTCGTTCCTGCTCGACGGCGGCGCCCCGTTCTACCGCACCTACGAGTGCTCCGACGGCGGGTACATGGCCGTCGGGTCCATTGAGCCGCAGTTCTTCGCGCAACTGGTCAGTGGGCTGGGCCTGAGCGCCGATGAGGTGCCCAACCAGTCCGAGCTGGGCCGCTACGACGAGATGCACAAGATCTTCGCCGAACGATTCGCGAGCAGGACGCGCGATGAGTGGACGGCGGTCTTCGCCGGTACCGATGCGTGTGTGACGCCCGTGCTCACCTGGACCGAGGCGGCGGTCAGCGAGCACCTGACGGCTCGCTCCACGATCGTGACGGAAGGCGGGGTCACGCAGGCCGCGCCCGCTCCCCGGTTCTCCCGCACGCCGTCCGGCCCCGCTGGCGCGCCGCCGCACGTGACCACCCCGATTGACCAGATCGGCTGGTGAATCTCGGTTAGCTGGGCGTACGGCCTGCGACTCGCCGGAGTAAGGACTAAAATTTGCTCTATGGCAGTCAGAGCCAGCCGGGAAGTGGTGTTCGACGCATCACCCCACGCCATCCTCGATGCGCTGGCGGACATCGAGGAGGTGCCGTCGTGGTCGACGCTGCACCGGCACGCCGAAGTGCTCGACCGGCACCCAGACGGTCGGCCACACCACGTCAAGGCGACGCTGAAGATCATGGGCATCACCGACAAGGAAGTGCTCGAGTACCACTGGGGTGACGACTGGGTGGTGTGGGACGCCGAGGACACGTTCCAGCAGCGGGGTCAGCACGGCGAGTACAAGCTGACCCGCGAGGGCGATCAGACGCGAGTACGGTTCGACCTCATCATCGACCTGGCCGCGCCAATCCCGGAGTTCCTCATCAAGCGCGCCAAGAAGCAGGTTCTCGACGTTGCCGTGGACCGGCTGCGATGCCGCGTGACGCGCAATCACGGGTAGCTGCCGGTCAGACTCGTGGTGATCCGAAGGGAATGCGTCCGTAGCCGCGCGCGGTTGTGAGCGATATGCCCATCGGAGTAGTGCTCTTGCCAGATCCTCGTGCCCACAACCATGTCGACGACGTCGTCGAGCAGGCCCGTGGGGCCTTCGACACAGGCGTCCGGCAGATTTGGCTGGCCCAGCAGTTCGACCACGACGCCATCGCGCTGGCCGGGCTTGTCGGCGCGGCCGTACCCGACCTCGGTGTGGGGACGTCGGTCGTGCCGATCAACCCGCGACACCCGCTGATCGTGGCGTCGCTGGCGCAGACCGCGCAGGCGGCATCGCACGGAAACTTCAGCCTCGGGCTGGGTCTCGGCGCGCACGCCCCCGAGCAGACCGCCTTCGGTACCGCGTGGCCCAACACCATCGACCGACTGCGCGAACACCTGCAGATCCTGCGATCGATATTCGACACGGGTGCCGTCGACTTCCACGGGAACGAGTTCACCGCAAGCCCGGAGTGGCCCGTCACGGTGCCGGGCGGAAACCCAATCCCGGTGTACGTCGCAGCCATGGGGCCCAAGGCTTTACGCGTGACCGGCGAGCTGGCCGACGGCACGCTGCCGTTCCTTGCCGGCCCGCGCACCATCGAGGAGCTCATTGTGCCGACGATCACCGAGGCGGCGGCCGCGGCCGGACGTCCCGCGCCGAGGGTCATCGCCATGGTTCCGGTTCTGGTCACCGACGACGTCGACGGGGGTCGTGACGTTGCGGCCGAGCAGCTGGCGTTCTACGGGACGATCCCGTCCTACCAGAAGGTCATCGCCCGCGAGGGTGTTGGCTCCGTCGCCGACTTGGCCGCGGTGGGTGACGCGGAATCCGTTCTGCGACAGTTACGTCGCTACCTCGACGCCGGCGCGACCGATGTCGTGCTGAGCCCGCTGCGTGGTGTCGACGCGGATCCGCGCCCGCTCTGGGAAGCCGCCGCGGCGATCTGAGGTCACGGCATCAGGATGGGCGTGACGTCCAGCCCCAGTGCGGCGCTGGCGTGCATGACCACGTCGTCGACACCGGCACGATCGTGTATTGCCCGGTAGGCCAGCCAGAATGCCGGATCCGGCACCGAGGCTGCCGAGAGTCGTGCCGCGAGTGCCTCGATGAGCGCGACAGTGGCGGCCTTGGTGCTGTACTCCAGGACCAGGCATGGTTTCGTGTTGATCTGATCAAACGATGCCAGCCCGTCGATCAGGTAGCCGCCGTCCAGGTCGGCCTGTTCCACCCGAATCGGAACCAGGTGCTTGGTCCCGGAGATGGCCCGGCGCGGTTCGGCTTCAGCCGGCTTGTCATGTTCGGGCGGGTTTGCGCGCACCGCATCGAACGGGTCCGTTCGTGACCCGAGGTTCTTCAGGAGCAGCGGTGTGATGCTCAGCCGCGGATGTTCAGCGGGGGAGGCCACTCTGCGCCGGTGCTCTCCGGCCAGGTGCAGTACGTCGGAGTCCGACACCGCGGAGGTCTCGTTGTCGCGCAACAGCTTCGGCCGGGTACTTCGGCGGTACTCCGTCGGTGTCTGATGAAACCAGTCGACGAAGCTGCGGGTGAAGTACTTGAGATCGGAGAAGCCGCTGGCCGCCGAGATCTCCAGCACGGTGGCATCGGTCGCCAGCAGCATGCGTTCGGCCGCGGCGACCCGCAAGAACACGAGCAGATCGCGCAAGCTGATCGAGGACACCTCCTTGACCAGGTGGGACACATACGACTTGGAGTAATGCTGCTGCGCGGCAATGAGATCCAGAACATCACGCTGGTTCGCGTGCTCGACGAGATGGCGGAAGATGGTCAGGAACTTCTCGCGACGGCTGGTGTTGATGGGGGCGTCACGGTTGTAGTAGTGCTCCAGTGAGTACCCGCCACACAGCAGGCGGATCAGCTCGTCGCATCTGATGCGTGAAGCGGGCGTCCTGCCGCGCTCCGACGTGGTCGCCGCGTCCTCGATGAGGCCGAGAAGCAGGCCGCGCAGCAGGGCTTCCTGCCCGCGCCAGCGAGCGAGGTCGAACGACTCACATGCGAAGACGATGTGCTCCACGAACGGGTCGACGTCGGCGAACGCGGCCAGGTCGAAGTGCAGGACGGCTGTGACGTTGTCGGACGATCCCTCGAGGTAGTGCGGGTCGCGTCGGTTGATCACCGCGTAATCGCCTGGCTCCAGGTCGAACGCCTCGCAACTGACCTGTACGTGCAGCTGACCACGCAGCACGTACACGATCTCGACTGCGTTCGGGTGCATGTGCATGTTCGTGGCGCGGATCGCCAGCATGTCGGCGTGCATCGGGGATCCCGGTTCGAACTCGACCGCCGCTTGAAACATCACCCCGCCGCCCGTGTGGAGGCCTCCCGGCCTGCGGCGCCCAGCCTAGTGGGCCGGTTGGTGGGCTACCAAGCGAACAGACCGTCCTTAACCGTGAGCTTGCCATCGCAGAACGTGAGGTAGATGTTGTTGACGTCGTAGATGACCATCGGATCCTGCGTCGGGTCCTGGCGCAGCACCAACAGGTCGGCGAGCTTGCCCGGCTCGACGGTGCCGATCAGGTGCGACATGCCGACGGCCTGCGATCCCACGTGTGTCGCGGCGGTGATCGCCTCGCTGGTTGTCATGCCGTACTCGACCAGTGCGCGGAACTCCAGTGCGCTGTACTCGCCGTACTTGGTGAGCGGCTCGTACACGGTGTCGGAGCCGAGTGCGATCTTCACGCCCATCGCCTTGGCGGTCTGGAAGCTCTGCACGGCCTGGCTGCTGTACTGGTGGCCGAACGCCTCGTCGTGTGTGTCGTACAGGTCGCGGTAGAGGAACGCGTCCGGGCGCGGTTTGGGTTGCGCGGCATCGCCGACCGGAACGAAGTCGCGATACCAGTTGACGATGAGCTGGAGGGTCGGCACCAGGATCGTGCCGTTGCGCGCCATCTTGGCCGCCAACTCCTCGTCGATGTCCTCACCGTGCTCGATGGTGTCGCACCCGGCATCGACCGCCATGTTGATGGCTTCGCGGTTCTCGGCGTGGCACATCACGATCGTGCCCTTCTGCCGGTGCGCCTCCTCGACGCAGGCCCGCAGTTCCTCGAATGAGTAGTGCACGTCGGCATTGCGGTCGTGCGGCCAGTTGTCGCCGCCGCTGGCGAAGACCTTGATCGCGTCGGCGCCCTCCCGCAACAGCAGGCGCACCGACTTGACGATCTCGTCGCAGCCGTCGGCCATGATGCCCCAGACGCCGTTCTCCTGGACGTAGTCGTGCGTGAACTGATGCAGATCGGCATGCCCACCGGTGCGGGTCAGCCCCGGACCGCACGCAATGACCTTCGGGCCGGGTATCTGCTGCTCGAAGAAGAGCCGCTTGAGGTAGAGGCCGTTCCAGGACACATCGCGGGCGGTGGTGACACCGCGTTTGAGCAGCTGCTGCGCCTCGTAGACCGAGCGCACCGCCCGCATCAGCTTGGGCTCGGCGATAACGCCGATCTCCTGGTCGTCGATCTGCGCCCGCCCACCCGACAGGTGGACGTGCGCGTCGATCAGGCCCGGCATGACGTAGTGGCCGTCCAGGTCGAGTTCCTGTACATCACCGGTGCGCCGATACTGCGACATCGGCAGCACGGCATCGATGCGTCCCCGCCGGACGATGACGGCCTGACCGTCGACGGGCGGTCCGCCGTAGCCGTCCACGACGCTGACCGAGGTGAGGGCGAAGTTGTCTGCCACCTTCATCGGGGATTGGACTCCTGTTCCTGTAGGTCGTCTTCTTCCAGTCGCAGTTCGACCGGCTTCTCGCGGAAACCCTTGGTGCTGAACGCCAGGTAGCCGATGCCGAGCACGAGCCAGATCAGGCCGAGCACCTTGGCGGAGGTGTCGACGTTGAACCACAGCACCAGGCTCACCAGCACGCCGACACCGGGGACGATCAGGAACCGAACCAGGTCCCAGCCGTGACGTCGGTTGCCGCGGATGTAGTAGTGGTTGATCACCGAGTAGTTGACCAACACGAAACCGGTGAGCGCGCCGAAACTCATCAACGAGGCTGCGCCGGAGAGGTTGTCGGCGTAGAAGATCGCGCTGAGTGCGATCAACGAGGTCAGCACGATGTTGTTGACCGGTGTGCGGAATCTGCGGTTCAGGGTGCCGAAGAAGCGCCGCGGCAGCGCCCCGTCGCGGCCCATCCCGTAGAGGATTCGGGAGGCGGCGGCGAGTCCCGCCATCGCGCAGATCAGGCTGGCCAGATTGTCGGTGATCAGGAATGTCGTGGACAGCGCGGTGCCACCGATGCGTTCGAGCAGTTCGAAGATGCCGGCATCGGGGTCGGCGATCTCGGTGTAACCCTGCGGCCACGCGATCTGGGTGAAGTACGAGATCAACGCGAAGCCCAGCCCCGCGGCGATCGGCACGATCATGATGGCTCGCGGGACCGTCTTGGCGGGGTCGATGGTCTCCTCGGCCATGGTGGACACCGCGTCGAAGCCCAGGAATGAGACGGCCAGGATCGAGGCGGCCAGCAGAACGTTGCCCGAGTCGAAGTTGCCAGGGTTGAGCAGTGCGGACGGGACGAACAACGATCCGCTGCCGTTGCCGCGCACCACATATCCGGCGATCAGCCCGATGAGCACGACGGAGAACAGGATCTGCGCGGCGATGATGACGGTGTTGATACGACCGGTGGCCTTGACGCCGACGATATTGGTCCACGCGCCGATGACGGCGGCCGCCACCACCCACAACCACGTCGGCACCGCTGGCACGAACTCGTTCATGTAGATGCCGACCAGTAGGTAGCAGATCATCGGCAACAGCAGATAGTCGACCAGCATCACCCAGCCGGTGAGGAACCCGAGCCAGGGATTGACGGCTTTGCGGACGTAGGTGTACGCCGAGCCCGCCACCGGATACGCCTTCACCATCGCGGCGTAGCTGTACGCGGTGAAGCACATGACGACCGTGGTGATCACGTAGGCCAGCGCCATCATGCCGCTGGTGAGGTTGGTGATGATGCCGTAGTAGTTGAAGACCACGGTGGGTGCGAGGTACGCCAGGCCGAAGACGATCAGATACCGCAGGGTGAGGACGCGTTTGAGCGAGACACCCGATGCCGGCTGGCTGTCGTCTGTCATCTGGACCTCCCGGTAGGCGTGCATGGTCGGGGGCAAATGTAGGCCAGCCTCGGTGGGCCCGAACATGCCAAATACGCTCGGTGGACATGACGATCACGCTCTGCTGAGCGGTGGAGCCCGAAAATGTCGCCAAACCAGATTCCGTGCCGGAACGGTCCTACACAGTGTCAACAGCTTCAGTCGATCCATTACACAGTGGCAAGCGGTGGCCGCTGCCGTACCTGGCAGTGTGACGTGTCACATACAACTCCTGCTTGAGGTCGATAGTCGTGCCCGACACCATCTTCGAACGCCAACCACCATCGGAACACGTTGTGCGCCAAGCGCTGCGCGACACCGAGCTGGGGTGTTTCTGGGCTGCAGACCTCGGCGCGGTACCGCGGTATCCGCGCGCGACCGCAACCGCCCACTACGACTTGGTCATCGTTGGTGGTGGCTACACCGGATTGTGGAGCGCGCTGCTCGCGACACAGCGGGATCCCGGTATCCGGGTGGCGCTGCTGGAGGCGGGGACGATCGGGAACGCCGCCTCGGGGCGTAACGGCGGGTTCGTCGAGGCCAGCCTCACCCACGGTGAGGCCAACGGCCGCAGTCGCTGGCCCGCAGAGTTCGACACGCTGCAGCGGCTTGGCTACGAGAACCTCGACGACATCGAGAAGTCGGTGGTTGAGCTGGGTCTGGACTGCGACTTCGAACGCAACGGCGTGATCAACGTCGCGGTCGAGGACTACCAGGTTGAGGAGTTGCGGCAGTCCTCCCACGGCCCGGATGTGACGCTGCTGGACCAGCGCCAGGTGCGTGAGCAGGTCAACTCCCCGACCTATCTGGCGGGCGCGTGGTCGACCCGCGACGCCGCGACGGTCCAGCCGGCGAAGCTGGCCTCAGAACTCGCCCGGATGTGCCAGCGAAACGGTGTCAAGATCCACGAGAACACCGCCGTCACGGGACTGACCGGTGCGCGCGGGCTGTCGCCGATTCAGATCGCCACCGACGCCACGACGTTGCTGGCCGACCGAGTCATTCTGGCTACCAACGCCTTCCCGTCGCTACTCAAGCGCTACCGCTATCACACCGTGCCGGTGTACGACTACGTCCTGATGACCGAGCCGCTCACCGGTGAACAGCTCGAGTCGATCGGGTGGTGGCGGCGGCAGGGCATCGCTGATATGTCCAACAAGTTCCACTACTACCGGTTGTCCGCCGACAACCGCATTCTGTGGGGCGGATACGACGCGGTGTATCACTACGGTCGACGGATCGACCCGAGCCTGGAGGACCGGCCCAGCTCCTACGCCACGCTGGCACGCCACTTCTTCACCACGTTTCCCCAGCTCGAAGGCATCAAGTTCACCCACCGCTGGGCCGGCGTCATCGATACGTCCACCCGGTTCTGCGCGTTCTTCGGCGCCGCCAACAAGGGGCGCATCGCCTATGCGGCCGGGTTCACCGGACTCGGCGTTGCGGCGACGCGGTTTGCCGCCAACGTCATGCTCGACAAGATCAACTCCCAGCGCACCGAGCGCACCGAGCTGTCCATGGTGTCGTCGAAGCCGCTGCCCTTTCCGCCGGAACCGTTGGCCTGGCTGGGGATCTCGGCGACAACGTGGTCGCTGGACCGGGCCGACCATCGCGAGGGCAAGCGCAACGTGCTGCTGCGGGCCTTGGACGCTGCCGGACTCGGATTCGATTCCTAAGGGAGGCACCAGATGTGCAACGATGTCATTGCCGCCGCGCGCCCGGCCATCCCAGTGAGTCGGTGCCCGCGCAACCTGCCGCCACCAGCGCTCGATCAGTGGAGCTGGCAGCTGCACGGCAGTTGCCGCGACCATCCGGCGGAGGTCTTCTTCCCGGATGAGATCCGGGGTCGACGTCTGGTGCGGCGTGAGGAGACGGCCAAGGGGATCTGTCGCGAGTGTCCCGTCCTCGACCGGTGTCGGCAGCACGCGATGACCGCTCCCGAGCCCTACGGCATCTGGGGTGCGATGACGGCGCGAGAACGCGCCGCTGTGCTGGCCAGGACCGCTACCCCAGCACCTGCAGACGTCTGATCGCCTCGTCCATCGTCTCGTCGCGCTTGCAGAAGGCGAAGCGCACCAAGTGATTCCAGTCGCCGACGTGTTCGGCCGCGGGATCGCAGAACGCCGACATGGGGATGGCGGCGACCCCCGCGCGTTCAGGCAGCTGCGCGCAGAACGAGGTGCTGTCGGTGTAGCCGAGCGGGCGCGGGTCGGCACACAGGAAGTAGGTGCCGAAACTGGGGTGCACGTTGAAGCCGATGTCGGTGAGCGCCGTGGCCAGCCGATCGCGCCTGTTCTGGAAGGACGCCCGCAGTTCGGCGACCCACGCATCCTCGGTGTCAAGGGCGAGGGCGACGGCGGGTTGGAACGGGGCACCGCCGACGTAGGACATGTACTGCTTGGCCGCTCGCAGGCCGGCAATGAGGTCCCTTGGCCCGCATGCCCATCCGATCTTCCACCCGGTGGCGTTGAACATCTTTCCCGCACTTGAGATGGTGACGGTGCGCTCAGCCATGCCGGGGTAGCCGGCCAGGGGCAGGTGGCTGTGCCCGTCGAACACCAGTTGCTCGTAGACCTCGTCGGTGATGACCACCAGGTCGTGCTCCACGGCGATGGCGGCGATGGCTGCCAACTCCGCGTCTGAGGCCACCATGCCCGTCGGATTGTGCGGTGAGTTCAGGATCAGCGCCCGCGTCCGAGGCGTGACGGCACGCCGCAACCGGTCGATGTCGATCGCGAAACCGCCTGCGTCGGAGATCAGCGGGACGCTGACCCGATGACAGCCGGCCATCGCGATGACGGGGGAGTAGGAGTCATAGAACGGTTCGATCAGCAGCACCTCGGAGCCCGGCTCCACCAGGCCGATGACCGCGGCGGCGATGGCCTCGGTTGCGCCGACCGTGACGAGCACCTCGGTGTCGGGGTCGTAGTCGATGCCGTAGTGCCGCCTGCGCTGTGCGGAGATGGCCTCCCGCAGCGATGCGATGCCGAGCCCGGGCGGGTACTGGTTGACGCCATTGGCGATGGCGTCCTGCGCCGTCTTGAGCATCGACGCGGGCCCGTCCTCATCGGGGAAGCCCTGGCCCAGGTTGACCGCGCCCAGTCGCGCGGCCAATGCGGATGTCTCCGCGAAGATCGTCACCGCGTAGGGCCTGAGCCGTTCGACCGTCATGGTCGCCGAGCCTAGGTGCTAGCCGACTCCCTCGAGGGCATCGGTCTCGGTCTGACCGATCCTGGCGATGACATCCGGGCGTTGACGTGCCAGCCGGAAGTACCACGCCAGCGCGACCGCGATGGTTGCCAGGAACAGGTACGGAATCACGTTGAGCGGGAATGCCGGGACCGGATAGACATTCGCGAAGAACGTGTACGCCATGGCGAGCACCGCGACGACGGCTGCGGCCCAGACAAGCCGGTTCGGCTGGCCCGTGCGCCGGGTGTAGATCACGCAGGCGACGGCGACCAGCGAGTAGGCGACCATGTAGCCGTAGGTGCCATAGGTGTCTACCCACACCACGATGTCCATGGGGTGCACGTTGGCTGCGAGCAACAGGATGTCCAGGACGATGGCCGCGGGCCCCGCGATGAGCAGTACCCGGTGCGGGGTCAGATGGCTGTCATGGGTGCGACCGAACCGGTCAGCCACGACACCCTCCTTGCCCATCACGTAGACGATGCGTCCCACCACGTTGAGTGGGGCGACCACCACGGCGAAGAACGACGCACCGACCCCGAACAGCAGGATCGGAGTGAACCACGACGGCATGCCGATCATGACGGAGATGTCCTGCAACGGATTCGCGCTCTCGGCCAGACCGTCCTTCAGCACGGCGATCTGGGTGTACGCAGCGAACACGTACAGAACTCCGACCACCAGGGCACTCCACATGATCGCGCGGGGTATCGCGGTGTAGGGATTGCGCGCTTCGCGGCCCAGCGCGTCGGCTGAGGAGAATCCGACGAAGCCGAGAATGCCGAGCACCATGCCCGTCGCGACACCCTGCATCGGAACGTCTTTCAGCGAGAACTGCGACGGGTCCCAGGCAGCCGGTCCCGCCCACACCAGCGCGAGCACCAGCAGGACGATGATGATGGAGACCGATATCAGCTCCAAGGTCAACGACACTCGCGCCGAGAGCCGGATACCGCGAATGGTGAACAGCGTCGCCAGGCCGCCGAGCACAATCGTGAGTGCGATCTGCCATCCCACACCGTTGGCGGGAACTCCGAGGTCCAACAGGAAGTCGTTCATGTACGAGACGGCGCCGCCGAGGGAGCCAGCGGTGATCCCCCAGCACCCGATCAGGAGCGCGACACCCGCGAGGTAGGCGCCGAACGGTCCAAGCCCCTTGGACACATAGGTGTACAGGGAGCCCGCCGATGCGTGACGTCGTGCGAACACCACGACGCAGTAACCGACGGACAGAATCACCACCGTCGCGAGGGCGAACGAGATGATCGTCCCCTTGCCCGCGGTGAGGTAGATGGCCGCCGCGGTGAACGCGATGACAGCGCTTGGGGCGATGTTCGCGATGGCCTGCGCAGCCAGTTCAGGTCCTGACATCACGCCGTGCCGAAGCCCGGCGTCCTCAGAGGTTTTGGTAGGCACGGTCATGTGTGGTCCTCGGGGATTGGGAGTCATTCGTGGGCAACGTTTCTCAGGGCACCAGGAGGGTGCGCAGGGCCTCGCCGGACTCGAGATCGGCGAAGGCTGCGGCGGCCTCACCGAGAGGCCTGCGCGCCCAGATCAGTGCGTCGAGCTTGAGCTGACCGTCCATGTAGCGGTCGACGAGCGCGGGGATGTCGATCGACGGCCGAACGGATCCGTAGTTCGAGCCGAGGATGCGCTGATCGGCCTCGGCGAGCACCAGCGGTTCGAACGATGCCTTGGCTCCCGTCGGGGGGAGTCCGACCACCACGGCCGCGCCACCCAGGCCCAGCATCCGGATCGCCTGTTCGGTGGTGCTGGTGTGCCCGAAGGCGTCGAACGCGTAGTCAACGCCGTCGGGGATCAGGGCGCGGAGCTGTTCCTCGGCGTCGCCCTGGGCGGCATTGATCCGATCGGTGGCACCGAACTGGATGGCCATCTGCGTCTTGTCATCACGAACATCGATCGCGATGATGCGTGCCGCACCTGCGAGCTTCGCACCCTGGATGACGTTGAGCCCGACACCGCCGCAGCCGATGACGGCCACCGTCGCCCCGGGCTCGACGGCGGCGGTGTTGAGGACCGCGCCGACACCGGTCGCCACAGCACAACCCACCACCGCGATGACGTCCAAGGGGGCGTCCTCTCGCACCTTCACCGCGCCCGAGGCGGGCACGATGACCTCTTCGGCGAACGACGAGACGCCCAGATAGTGATGTATCGACTCGCCGTTCGACGACAGGCGCGAGGTGCCGTCGAACAGCGTCCCCAGGGGCGCGACCACGGTGGCGACCTTCTGGCAGCGCGCCTCGTGACCGGAGCGGCAGTAGCGGCACTCGCCGCAGGGCGGCACCCACGACAGCACCACGTGATCGCCGACGGCGAGCGTGGTGACGCCCTCACCCAGCTCAGTGACCACACCCGAACCCTCGTGGCCCATGACCAGCGGTGCGGGCGCGTCCCACTCGCCACGCTTGACGTGCAGATCGGAGTGGCACACGCCGGCCGCGGCGATCTTCACCCGCACCTCACCGGCCTTCGGGCCTGCGAGGTCAACATCGGTGTACTCGATGGGCAGAGCGGGTTCTCGGAAGACGATGGCTTTCACGGGGCTCCTTATGGCTCCTGGCGGGGCGTGAATCCCACGAATCGTAAGAAGTCGGCGACCAAGTTGTCAGCCGCAAAAAGTGTGGTTCGGCCGCCAGCAATCATCATTTCGTACACTCGCTGCATGGCCTACGACGTGCGGTCGATCGCGGAGTACCTCGATGCCGAGCTCGTCGTCGGCGCGGTGGACGGGGCGACGCCGGTGGAGGGCGCGATCCCCCTTGCCGACCTGGTGGTCGCGAGTACACCGGGGTACGCCACCCTCGCCATCGCCACAGCGAAGGAGTGGGCACAGGCACTGGACACAGACGATCGGCAACCCCGGTTGACCGGATGTGTGGCGGTCATTGCCGGCGGGCCGGCCGATCCTGACATCAGGGCTGCGCTGAGCGGCCGCGACCTCACCGCCGTCGTCGTGGCTGAGCTGGCCGCCGACGTCGTGCATCCGAAACTGATCGCGCTGATCGCGGCTGACCACGCTGCCGAGGACCGGCGGGTCACCACGGGAACCAAGGTGCTCACACAGGTGGCCCGTCGCGGCGGTGTGGTGGCCGTCGTCGCCGAACTCGCGCACCGAATCGACGGGTGGGCCGTTCTCCTCGATGCGCACGGTGAGGTGATCACCACGGCGGGCGCGGGCAGTCTGCATGTGCGGGACGCGGGATCGGTCGCGTTCGGCCGGCGAGTGCGCATCCGCCATCCGGGACTGCAGGTGCATCCAGTGGGGCAGGGTGAGGATGTCAGCGCGTATCTCGTCATAGGTGCGCGCGGGTCCACGAGCCGCAGCCGTGACCTTGCCTCTCAGGTCGCCGCCCTGCTCGACCTCCTGTTGCACACCCCGAATCACCCCGCCACCGAACGCCTGGGGCGTGACGTGATGCTGTCGACTCTGCTGCGTGGCGGCGCCGAGGCGGCAACCCTGTTGCGCCGCTGGGGAGTTCACGACCCATCGCTGACGGCCTTCGCGGTCTCATCTCAGTCGCGTGCCATCGACCCCGAACGCCAGACCATCCGCTGGCTCGACGAGCTGGGCGCCGTCCACGTCGTGTCGGCCGAGCGCGGGAGGGTGCTCGGTTTCATCGGTGACGATCGCGCGACCGAACTCGCCACGATGGTGGAACGACTGAGTGCCGACGCCGGTATGCCACTGCGGATGGGACTGGGTTCGTCGGCGAAACCCGAGGCGCTGGCCCGATCTGCCGCCGAGGCACGGCAGGCGCTGGAGATCGCAGTCGTCGACTCACGCCCGGTGGTCTGGTACCGCACGTTGGCCACGGTCTCCTATGTCCTGGATCATCTCGACGACAGCGCAACGACGCGCATCGCCGCGGTGCTGGACCCGCTGCGGGACGACGGCGGTCGTCACGGCGAGCTGGTGCGGACGCTCGAGGTCTACCTGGCCGAACACGGAGCGTGGGGATCCTCGGCCAGCCGGCTGCAGATCCATCGTCAGACCCTGGCGGCCCGGATACAGCGCATCGAGGAACTCACCGGGCTGTCGATGTCCAGTCCGGACGACCGGGCCGCGGCGTGGCTGGCAATTCGTGCCCTGAAGAGCCCGGTGCGGCCTCGAGTCGGTTGACGCCCAGGGAATGAATGGTGCCGTCGACGCGCTTCATTGCTGCGTGACTTTCAAACTCGACGGCGACGCCGCACTGCTGAAGCCCATCCAGGTCGGCGCCACCACCGCCGAGAACCGAATTTTCATGGCGCCGTTGACGCGATCGCGTGCGCAGTCCGACGGCACCCCGTCTGAACTCGCGGCGCAGTACTACGCGCAGCGCGCATCCGCGGGCATCATCATCAGCGAGGCCACGGCGGTGTCCCAAGGTGGCAATGGCGCGTACGTCAACACCCCCGGCAATTACACCGACCGTCATCAGGAGAAGTGGGCTGAGGTCGCCGACGCGGTGCATGACGCGGGTGGCCGGATGTTCATGCAGCTGTGGCACGTCGGGCGGATGGCACACCCGGAGATCAGCGGCGTCGAATCGGTGGCACCCTCGGCGGTCGCGGCCGACATGTCGGCGCACACACCGACCGGCAAGAAGCCGCTGCCCGTGCCCCGTGCGCTGGGCACCACCGAACTCGCACCGATCGTCGAGCAGTTCAGGGCTGCGGCGCGCCGTGCGGTCGACGCGGGCATGGACGGCGTCGAGATCCACGCCGCGAACGGCTACCTGCTGCACCAGTTCGCCTCCGATGTCACCAATCGGCGCACCGACGCCTACGGCGGTTCGCCGGAGAACCGGGCCCGCCTGGCAGCCGAGGTCGTCGAGGCCGTCGCCGCGGAGATCGGCGCGGGCCGCGTTGGGCTGCGCATCTCGCCGGGCAACACCGCGGGCGGTATGGCTGAGGTGGACACCGTCGGCGTGTACGAGGCGCTGCTGAATCGGATCTCCGCACTCGACATGGCCTATCTTCATGTCCTGATCGACCCCTCGGCACCCGAGTTCGGCACGGTTCGCGCACTGTGGTCGGGGACCCTGGTGCTGAACACCGGCCGAAATGTGGACACGAAGTTCTGCCAGCTCGAGGAACTCGCCGAGTGGGGCGTGATCGGCGCCGCGGCCGTCGGCCGAGGATTCCTCGCCAATCCGGATCTCATCGATCGACTCCGCGTCGGCGCGGAACTCAACGAGCCGGACGTCGCCACGTTCTACGCGCCCGGTCCCGTCGGCTACACCGACTACCCGACGCTGGCCGATCTCCGGCAACCCGAGTCCGCCTGACGCATCTCCACCCCTCCCGCGAGACGACGTCGCAGGGGAGGCTCCAGAAGGCTCGGACGCTGCCCAACCAACGGGTTGGGCGGGGCTGATAGGCTGGGCAAAGCGAGGACTAGCCTCCTACGTGGGCACGCGCCTGCTCTACCCAATTGCACCGAACCATACATAGGCCTGGAGAGTCAGAACATGTCTGAAGAAGCCTTCATCTACGAGGCGATCCGCACGCCGCGTGGTAAGCAGCGCGGCGGCGCGCTCAACGAGATCAAGCCGGTCAACCTCGTCGTCGGTCTGATCGATGAGATCCGCCACCGCCACCCCGATCTGGACGAGAACCTGATCAGCGACGTCATCCTCGGCGTCGTCTCGCCGGTGGGTGACCAGGGCGGAGACATCGCCCGTACCGCCGCGCTCGTGGCCAAGCTCCCCGAGACCACCGGTGGCTTCCAGCTCAACCGGTTCTGCGCGTCGGGCCTCGAGGCCGTCAACACCGCCGCGCAGAAGGTGCGCTCCGGGTGGGACGACCTGGTGCTGGCCGGCGGTGTCGAGTCGATGAGCCGCGTGCCCATGGGTTCCGACGGCGGCGCCTGGGCCTCTGACCCCGAGACCAACTACCGGATCGGTTTCGTGCCCCAGGGCATCGGCGCCGACCTCATCGCCACCATCGAGGGCTTCTCGCGTGAGGACGTCGACGCCTACGCCGCGCGTTCGCAGCAGCGGGCCGCCGACGCATGGTCGGGTGGCTACTTCGCCAAGTCCGTGGTGCCGGTTCGTGACCAGAACGGCCTGATCGTTCTCGACCACGACGAGCACATGCGGCCCGGTTCCACCGTGGAGAGCCTCGGCAAGCTCAAGACCGCGTTCGACGGTATCGGCGCGATGGGCGGTTTCGATGACGTGGCGCTGCAGAAGTACCACTTCGTCGAGCGGATCAACCACGTCCACACCGGTGGCAACAGCTCGGGCATCGTCGACGGCGCGGCGCTGGTGCTGATCGGCTCCGAGGCCGCAGGCAAGTCTCAGGGACTGACCCCGCGGGCCCGGATCGTGGCCACCGCCACCAGCGGTGCGGATCCCGTCATCATGCTGACCGGTCCGACCCCGGCCACGCGCAAGGTGCTCGACCGCGCGGGCTTGACGGTCGACGATATCGACCTGTTCGAGCTGAACGAGGCGTTCGCCTCGGTGGTGCTCAAGTTCCAGAAGGATCTGAACATCCCCGACGAGAAGCTCAACGTCAACGGTGGCGCGATCGCGATGGGGCACCCGCTGGGTGCCACCGGCGCAATGATCACCGGAACCATGGTCGACGAACTCGAGCGCCGCGGCGCTCGTCGTGCCCTGATCACGCTCTGTGTGGGCGGCGGCATGGGCGTGGCCACCATCATCGAGAGGGTTTAAGCACATGGCCGAGAACACAATTGCTTGGGACAAGGATGCCGACGGCATCGTCACCCTGACGCTGGACGATCCAACTGGTTCGGCCAACGTGATGAACGAGCACTACAAGGAGTCGATGCACACTGCCGTCGAGCGTCTCTACGCCGAGCAGGAGTCCATCACCGGTGTGGTGATCACCAGCGCGAAGAAGACGTTCTTCGCGGGCGGCGACCTCAAGGGCATGATGAACGTCGGCCCCGACGACGCCGCGGGCGCCTTCGCCGAGGTTGAGCACATCAAGGCTGACCTTCGCACGCTCGAGACGCTCGGCAAGCCGGTGGTGGCCGCCATCAACGGCGCTGCCCTCGGCGGTGGGCTCGAGATCGCACTCGCCACCCATCACCGCATCGCCGCGGACGTCAAGGGTTCGGTGATCGGGCTGCCCGAGGTCACCCTCGGTCTGCTGCCCGGTGGCGGCGGCGTGGCCCGCACCGTGCGGATGTTCGGCATCCAGAAGGCGTTCATGGAGATCCTGAGCCAGGGCACTCGGTTCAAGCCGGCCAAGGCCAAGGAGATCGGCTTGGTCGACGAGCTCGTCGGCTCGGTCGAGGAACTGGTTCCCGCCGCCAAGGCGTGGATCAAGGCCAATCCCGACAGCCACACCCAGCCGTGGGACGTCAAGGGCTACAAGATGCCCGGCGGCACCCCGTCCAGCCCCGGCCTCGCCGCGATCCTGCCGTCGTTCCCGGCGCTTCTGCGCAAGCAGCTCAAGGGTGCCCCGATGCCCGCTCCGCGCGCCATCCTGGACGCCGCAGTGGAGGGCGCGCAGGTCGACTTCGACACCGCCAGCCGCATCGAGAGCCGGTACTTCACGTCGCTGGTGACCGGCCAGGTCGCCAAGAACATGATCCAGGCGTTCTTCCTGGATCTGCAGTACATCAACTCCGGCGGCTCCCGGCCTGAGGGCATCGGGAAGACACCGATCACCAAGATCGGTGTGCTGGGCGCGGGCATGATGGGCGCAGGTATCGCCTACGTGTCGGCCAAGGCCGGCTTCGACGTCGTGCTCAAGGACGTCTCCATCGAGGCGGCGCAGAAGGGCAAGGCCTACTCGGAGAAGATCGAGGCCAAGGCCCTCGAGCGTGGCCGCACCACGCAGGAGAAGTCTGACGCACTGCTGGCGAGGATCACCCCCACCGCCGACGCGGCCGACTTCGCCGGTGTCGATTTCGTCATCGAGGCCGTCTTCGAGAGCCAGGAACTCAAGCACAAGGTGTTCGGCGAGATCGAGGACATCGTGGACCCCAACGCAGTGCTGGGCTCGAACACCTCCACGCTGCCGATCACAGGTCTGGCGGCCGGTGTGAAGCGCCAGGAGGACTTCATCGGCATCCACTTCTTCTCCCCGGTCGACAAGATGCCGCTGGTGGAGATCATCAAGGGCGAGAAGACCTCTGACGAGGCGCTGGCCCGCGTGTTCGACTACACCCTGGCCATCGGCAAGACCCCGATCGTCGTCAACGACAGCCGTGGGTTCTTCACCAGCCGCGTCATCGGCACCTTCGTCAACGAGGCGCTGGCGATGCTCGGCGAGGGTGTGGCACCGGCCAGCATCGAGCAGGCCGGCAGTCAGGCCGGTTACCCCGCGCCGCCGCTGCAGCTGTCCGACGAGCTCAACCTCGAGCTCATGCACAAGATCGCCGTTGCTACGCGTTTGGGTGAAGAAGATGCGGGACGAGTCCATATTCCGCACCCGGCCGAGGCCGTCGTCGAGAAGATGATCGAACTGGGTCGTCCGTCGCGGTTGGCCGGTGCCGGCTTCTACGAGTACGCCGACGGTAAGCGCGTCGGTCTGTGGCCAGGACTCAAGGAGGCCTTCAGCTCGAGTTCGATCGATATTCCGTTGCAGGACATGATCGATCGCATGCTGTTCGCCGAGGCGATCGAGACGCAGAAGTGCCTCGACGAGGGTGTGCTCACCTCGACCGCCGACGCCAACATCGGCTCGATCATGGGCATCGGCTACCCGCCCTACACCGGTGGCTCGGCGCAGTACATCGTCGGCTACGAGGGGCCGGCAGGCGTTGGCAAGGAGGCCTTCGTGGCTCGTGCCAAGGAACTGGCCGCCAAGTACGGTGAGCGCTTCAACCCGCCCGCCTCGCTGACCAGCTAGCTCTAACCGAACGGGAAAAGCCCCGAAACACCAAGTGTTTCGGGGCTTTTCGCGTGCAATCTGTCAGTCGCTGTCGCTGCTGCCCGAGTCGGAGCCGCTGCCGGAGTCCGAACTCGCCGACGTGCTCGCGCCGCCGGTCGTTGCGCTTGCGGTGTCCTTCGTCTCGGAGACCGGCTTCGTCTCGGAGACGGGCTTCGTGTCCGTCGTCTCGGTCTTCGTCGCGGACCCGCTATCGGTGCCTGACGTGAGGCCGCTCTTGCCGGGTTCGGCCTTCAGGCTGTCGCGCGTCACGGTGGTGGAACCCTTCGTGACGGTGGTGTCGGTCTCCGAAGCTGTCGTCTCCTTGACCGGCGCCTCCGTGGTTGTCACTGCGGCGGTGACGGTTTCGGTTTCCGGTGCGGTGACGATGGTGTCTGCCACGGGGAGAGTGTCGACGGCTGTGGTCTCCTCGGCGGCAGTGCCGGGCACCGACGCCTGCGTGGGCTCGGTCTCAGTCGCGACCTCGGTCACCGTGCCCGCAGTGCCGTCGGTCGTTGCCGTCGGTGACTCGGTGCCGGTGGCCGGTGCCGTCAGCTCCGCCGCAGCTGTCTCCGGCGCCGCGGCGACCGCAACGCTGAGGGCGGTCACGGGGTTGGGCGCCTGCAGAGCCCTGACGATCGTGTCGCGGATGAAGGGGATGGTGCCGGTCGTGAAGGCGTCCAGCTGCGTGATCAGGTTGAGTGTCACATCCGCGAAGCCGTGCTGGATGGCGTTGAGGACGTTGATGGGGTTGAGTGTCGTCACCGCGGTCAGCACGGACTGGGTGCTCTTCACGATCTGCTGAATGAACGGTGTGGTTCCCGTGTCGAACCCGATGCCGACCGTCGAGAGCACCGCGGCCAGGGTGAGGCTCAGCGCCGCATCGAACAGGGCGGGCACCAATGCGGTGCCGACCTGGAACGGGCGCTGCAACACAGCCTGCATCGGTGTCCAGACGCCGGTGATCATGCCGAGAATCGGGTTGAGGCCGCTCGAGATGATGGCGTCGATCGCGCCGTTGACGTCACCGACCGCGAGCTTCGCGCCTGCGGCCTGCAGTGCCGCCGGTAGGCCGGCTGCCAGCTCGCCCACGCCCTTGGCTCCAGCCTGCACGGCCTGGAGAACCCCTGCCGCCGTGGTGATCTGGTTCGTGGCGATCTGCTGCAGGATGGGGAATGGGTTGGCGATCTCGCTCTGGATCGTCCTGGTGATCCAGCTACCCGCGGCGTCGACCACCGGCGCGAACACCTGGATGGGGTTGTCGATCGACGCGGTGAGATTCACCGCAGGCATGTGCACGGTGGAGGGCGGGGCGATGGGTGTCACCGCAATGACGCTGGCACCGACGAGCGCGATTCCAGCCGTGACGTACGGCCTGAGAGCCAACTGCATTGACATAGCTGATTGATGTCCGTTCTCTGTGTTCGTTCACCGGATTCCCCCGGGCAGGCGGAAACCTACCCACCAGTAAGTTGGGCCCGCCAGCAAATCTCGAAAGTGGTGGCCCCTGCCACTTTTCAGAACCTGACAGACAACGAATTCATTGCATTGCCAGGGGAACACATCGCGATCGACGACTTGTCACATGGCTGATACATCTGCCTTGTGAGTTACCGGCGTGGCGGCGCGCCAACTGCTGGCATTCGGGCAAAAACGCGGTCATCCAGGGATTGCTGCGCGCTCAAAACCCGTACGTGAACGTAGATTTCCGCGCGTCCACATCGTGAGATGCGACGCGGTTCCGTGGCGTTAGAAGGAGCCCAAGTCCGCTGACAGCCAGTGCTGGGGCTTCATGTAGATGGCCACGTTCTCGCCAAGGTTCTCGCGGGCGAATTCCAGATAGCGGTCGGCAGACTCGCCCTCGAGGTAGCGCCGGGTGACCTCCTCCAGCTGGGCGTCCGTGGCGGTCTCGATGTGGCTTACGGCACCGTCGACGGAGACGTATCGGGTCGTCGGCTCGGTCCGCTCGACCATCAGGGAGAACAAGCCGGCGGCTTCGATCAGCCGATGCTTGCGGGAGGCCGTCCCCGTCAGCACCCAGAGATCTCCGCCGGGGGAGTACTGGTACCAGATGGGCACCGTCAACGGGCCGCGGTCGACTCCGGCGGACACGGACAGCGCGCCGATATGCGGCTCGGCAAGAAATTCTTCGCGATCTTCTTTGGAGAGGGCCATGACGTCGAGGGTAATGACGAGCAGTGACAACGCCCCCGGTCAGGGGTTCTGGGCCAGCCACGAATCGGTGATCCGGACGATGTCGACTATTCCGTTGGCGAGTTGGCCTGCGATGAAGCCTGCGATGGACCCGCCGATGACCGGAACGCCGACCCTCACCTTCGCGGTGCCCGACAGCTGCGTCCCGCGGCAGGATGGGGACAGGTGCACTGCGCCGTCTCCAGAGATCGGAGTGCGTGGTGCATCGATGGTGATCTCGCCGCGGACGGTTCCGTTCGTGAGGGCATTCCAGCGCTCGCGTTGAACGACTTGAAGTGACCCCAGCCGCAACCGTTGAAGTGGCCCGGGCAGCTGGTCGCCGCCGAACCGCATGGTCATGGTGACCGACGTCGTGCCTGCCGCGTCTGTCGTGAGGTCGTCCAGGGTGGGCGCCGCCGCCTCGAAGTTGGCCAGTCTGGCCCGCCAGTACCGCTCGTCGTCGAAGGCCGACCGAATTCGTTGGAGGCTGTTCGGCGACTCCGCGGTCAGACTCAATGAGCGTGGCACAGCAGGGCACGCTACCGATGACGCGTGTCCGTCGCGACAACTGCACGCGGTGGCGGCTATCGGCAAATTCCTACCGATGGGCGGTGCGGAAGTTGCGATGTGCACCAATTGGCGCCCGCGTGGATTATTTCGACGGCTAACTGCATCAGCTAATGGCAAGTCTGATGATTACCAAAAGGCAAGTAAAAGTCTATTCAACGGTGGATTCAGCAACTTATAGGCGAGTTGCCACGACCAAGATCACTGCCCGGTTTGGCCGGGCGAATGTGAGAAGGGTCTGCCTGAGTTGGGGCAGTCCTGCTAGCTTGGCGAACATGTTGAAGGGGGCAGCTGACCTGCGTCGTCTTCAAGCCGACGTCACCAGCGGCGCCGGTTCGACGGTCGTCCGCAAGGGTCGGATTCGATCGCGCGGGTCATGCAGCTGCGGCTGGGAGGGCAAACCGCGCCTGCTCATAGCGGTCGCCGTCCACGATGCCCATATGCACGCCGTGACTTCGCGGTGCCACCCCGCCGCGCCATTGGTGCGCTGAGCGGGCTGACTCCTTGGATGCTGGTTGGCCCTCGCCGATCAGATGAAGGGAATGCCGGGCGTCAAGTCGGGTGGCGGAGGAAGCCCAAGGGGATTCAGCGGGTTGATCGAGGGAAGCTTCGGCGCGCCAATCTGCGGCGTGGGAAGGTTCCCCAGGCCGCCGGAGCCCCCGAGTCCGCCAATGTTGATCGGGAAATCGGGGACGAGGCCGATGCCGAGGCTGGGCAGCACCAAATCGGGCGCGTTAATGGTCCCCAGTGACGGGAAGCCTCCAACCCCCGGGATGCCCCCGCCGCCGCCCCCGCCGAAGCCGGAGAGCGAGGGGGGTGCCGGCAGGGCCTGCAGCTGCTTGCTGATGCCCGCCATCAGGTCGACACACTTGCCGTTCTCTTCATCGACGACCGTGCCGTCGGGGCAGGTGATCCCGCGGTCTTGTTGGCCACACTCGGCGCCTTCGGCCGCGCCCGCCTCGGTGCACTGGTCCGCGTTGCTGGCAGCCGGGGTGACCACCGTCGCGAATGCCATTGGTGCGATGGCCAGCGCTGACCCGGAAACGAGCGTCAGCAGCATCTGCTTTACGCGTGCGGTCATGAGAATCCCTTGAAATCGGTGCTCAACGAGTGAATGGGTTCGAGTGTAGACAATTCTCGGGCATGTAGGCCGCCCAGCCAAAAAACGGTCATAAGGAATGATTTGCTCGGCGGACTGCCAGCCGCGCCAGGATGACGCTTCTCACCTGGGTTGACCGTGGCTTTGCCATCGACTCACCCGATCCCCGCGGCCTAGAGTGGGCTCTCGTGCGCTTCGGACTCTTCATCCCTCAGGGTTGGCGGCTCGACCTCGTTGACATTCCCCCCGCAGATCAGTGGGAGGTGATGCGTGACCTCGCCCAGTACGTCGACGGCGGCCCGTGGGACTCGCTCTGGGTCTACGACCACTTCCACACCGTGCCGGTGCCGACGGAGGAGGCCACGCACGAGGCGTGGTCACTCATGTCGGCCTACGCGGCGACGACAAAGAGGATCAAGCTCGGGCAGATGTGTACGGCCATGAGCTACCGGAACCCCGTGTATCTGGCGAAGGTCGCTGCAACGGCCGACATCATCTCGGGTGGTCGTGTCCAGATGGGCATCGGCGGCGGGTGGTACGAACACGAGTGGCGTGCCTACGGTTACGGCTTCCCGTCAGCGGGTGTGCGGTTGGGGCGCCTGGATGAGGGCGTGCAGATCATGCGCGACGCCTGGCGGGACGGGAAGGTCAGTTTCGACGGCAAGCACTACCAGGTGGACGGGGCCATCGTCGCGCCGCAGCCGCTGCAGGCCGACGGCATCCCCCTCTGGATCGCCGGCGGCGGCGAGAAGGTGACGTTGAGGATCGCCGCCAAGTACGCGCAGTACACCAACTTCACATCCGAGCCCGACGGGTTCAGGCACAAGTCGGAGATCCTCCAGGGCCACTGCCGCGACGTTGGGACGAACTACGACGCCATCGTTCGCTCGGCCAACTTCAATGCCGTGGTCGCCACATCCGAGGCCGACCTCAAGGACCGCATCGGGCGGATCCGCGCGCGGCAGAGCGCCAAGGCCAATCCGGATGCCGTCGAGGGCATGCTGTCGACCGTCGCCTCACCCGACTCGGCCAGCGGTACGCCGGAGCAGATCATCGAGCGGCTGACCCGGATGCGCGACCTCGGGTGCGAGTACGCAATTCTGTACTTCCCCGAGGCGGCGTACGACCGCTCCGGCATCGAACTCTTTGAGCGCGAAGTGATTCCAGCCCTGCGCTGAGTCCTCTTGCGTCCTAGTCCGCCCGCGACGCCTGGTACTGGACAACCTCCCACCGGTCGACGGTTCGGACCAGCGTCACGCCGACGTTCAACTCGAGTGCCGAGCTGTCGGCGAAGGAGAACGTCGCGGACAGGTAGCCGAGCACCACATCGTCTGCCGGCTTGCGGCTTTCGAGGATCCGGTACGCCACCGTCATGCCACGGGGCTGGGAGTCGTAGTAGTCGGTGACGGCGCCGCGGCCCACCCCATATGGCCGCAACCCCTGGAACACCGCGTCCTCGGCGAACACCGCCGCCACGCGGGCGGGATCGTGTGCGTCGATCCCGGCCGTCCACTCGTCCATGACACTGGAAACGATCTCGTCGGTGGTCTTCTGCGTGGGTGACATCAGTGGCCTGCACTCTGGCCGCCGTCGAGGTGCAGGATCTCGCCGGTGACGAAGGAGGCGTTCTCCAGGTACAGGACGGCGTCGACGACGTCGGAGACCTCGCCGACCCGGCCAACCGGATGCAGTTTGACGAGTGCGTCATATGCCGAGGGCTCGTGCATGGGTGTCCTGATCACGCCGAGAGACACCGCATTGGAGCGGATACCGCGTCCGGCGTATTCGATGGCCAGAGCGCGGGTGGCAGCGTTCAGGCCGCCCTTTGTCAGCGACGCCAGTGCTGAAGGCACCTCGGAGTTGGCGTGCTCCACCAGCGTCGTCGAGATGGTCACCAGATGCCCGCCCTCGCCGTGGGACAACATTGCCCCGACCGCCGCTCGCGAAACCTCGAAGAAGCCACGAAGATTCACGCCTGTGATGGCGTCGAACTCGTCGTCGGTGTAGTCGACGAACGCCTTGGGGATGAAGATCCCCGCGTTGTTGACCACGGTGTCGACGCGCCCGAATTGTTCGAGCGCCGCGTCAACGATCCGTTGCCCGACACCGGGTTGGGCGATGTCGCCCGGTACCGCCAGCACCATGGGGTCATCGCCATCACCGATGGTCCGGGAGTTGGCGGCGACAGCGTAGCCGAGCTTGCGGTAGCCGGACACCAGGGCCGCGCCGATGCCCTGGGATGCGCCGGTGATGATCGCGACGCGGGGAGTGGAGGTCGTGGTGGAGGTCGTGGTCGTGGAAGTCATGGTGGTGGTCCCTTCTCGTGGGTCTTGCTCATCGCAACGCAGCATCGGGTAGGTGCACTCCCCGCCGCCATGACCGGTTAGCTCGCTGCTGGTAGGTATCACCTTCCACAGCCCACTACGCTGAGCCGGATGGAGCTGCGACAGCTGCGCTACTTCGTCACGGTCGCCGAGGAGCTGAACTTCGGGCGGGCCGCGCAGCGGCTGCGTATCGCGGGTCCGTCGCTGTCGCAGCAGATCAAGGCGCTCGAGCGCGATCTCAAGGTGCAACTGTTCGACCGTGACCGTCGATCGGTCGCTCTCACCGCTGCCGGCTCCACACTGCTACCGCAAGCGCGTGCCCTGATCGACCAGGCCGACGACCTCCGGCGACAGGCGTTGGGCCTGTCCTCGTCGGAGCCGGTCAGGATCGGTTGTGTGCAGTGGTGTCCGACGGACTGGGCGGAGCGAGCCGCGGGTGTTGCGCAGGTGCGGGTCGACACCTGGGTGATGCCATCGCACGCGCAGGCCGCGCGGGTCGCCGATGGAAGCCTGGATCTGGCGATCTGCTGGGTGGAGTGCTCCGATCTCGATGCGCTGTCCCTCGACGCGCGGCTGGTCGGGGCCGATCGGCTCTATGCGCTCAGTACCGGAGCGGACACGTCGCAGGTGCAGGCCGGTGATGTGGCGGTGTTGCTGGATGCGGACGAGGCCAGCTGGTCGTCGTGGAATCGGTACGCCGAGCAGTTCGCGCGCGAGACGGGCGCGCACGTGGTCCGTGTGGAGGACGGCGGGGTCACCGGTTCGACATTCTTCGACCACGTCCGGCGCCTGCGGCGACCGGTGCTGAACAATCCCAAGGGGCAGAACGATGTAACGCCGGGTGATCTCACACGGCGGCCGGTGGTAGGCCCGACGCCGATGTGGACGTGGTCACTGGTGTGGCGACGCGGTGAGGACAGTGGTGCGGTGCGCGCCGTCATCGAGGCGTTCACGGCCGACTTGGACCGATCGATGCTGGACGGCCCAGGAGTGTGGCTCCCGGCGCTCGACCCGCATCGGCCGGCCGCGAGCTGAGGTCGGGACAGCGCACGCGTAGCCACATCGCGGCGAGCGCCGCCATCGACACCACGACGGCCGAGGTGACGAGTGCGTACCGGAAGCCATCCAGAACCCCTTGGTGCAGAAGGGGAGTCACCACCAGCGGGCCCAGGATCTGGCCGACCGAGTATCCGCTCGTGAGCACGGCAACGGCCCGGGGAAACGCGAGCAGCCGCCCCGCAGCCAACGCGATGGTGCTCACGCCGATGAAGGTGCCGCCGAACAGTACGGCCCCGATCAGGGCGGCCGCCACTCCACCGGCCAAGGCGGGCAACGCTATTCCGACACCCTGAAGGACGAGGGCCGCTGTGAGCAGCGTCGGGTGCGCCCACCGTGTGCTCGCCCAGGCCCACAGCGCCGCGGACGGTGCGGCGGCCACGCCGACGACGATCCAGGCGCCATTGCCCAACCATCCCGCTGAGTTCTGTCCGATGGCCGCGACCAGGAACGTGCCCGCGATGATGTAGCCGATGCCCTCGAGTGTGTAACAGGCGAACAATGCGACGAACCAGCGACGTGAATCAGGCTGCCGCGTCGGCGAAGTCGCTTCCTCGGGCTGTGCATCCGGCGCGCCCCGCATGTGCCATGCCACCGCTGCGACGAGCGCAGCAAGACCCGCCGATGTCCACCACGCGGCGCGCCAGCCCGCGGCTGGCAGCAGCAGCACCAGTGCGCCGGACAGGGCAATGCCGACGCCGACGCCACCGAAGCCCCACCCGGGCAGCTGCGCAGACCGTCCACGGGCATGGTCGAGCATCCAGTCCACGGCGATGACGAAGAGGACGGCGCTGGCGAATCCGGCGACCACTCGGATGGCCAGCCAGGCGATCACGTTGTGCGTCAACGGCATGGCGGCGAGGCTGGCGACGATTGCCGCAAGGGCCATTCGCCAGGTGGCCGTCGTGCGGACCAGTCGAGGAGCGGCCACGCCTGCCAGGGCGCCCGCCAGGTAGCCGACGTAGTTTGCCGTGGCGAGGCCGCCCGCCGACCCCGGGCTGAGACCGGCTTGTTCGGTCATCAGCGGCAGGATTGGTGTGTAGACGAATCGTCCGATGCCCATGGCTGCAGCCAGGCCGGCCGCTCCTCGGGCGATGTGTGCGTGCGCGTGCTGGCGGGACATCCTGCCATCGTCGGCACTGTGCCGCGGCGTCGCCACGACATGTTTGCTTGCAGCTGGAAGGCGTTACCTCACAGCGGGGTTCGAGCTATGGCGTCGGCAGCAGTGGCGGCGGTGGGGGAGACACCACCGGCTGGTACCCGCCCGGCACGGGAGCCGGCGCGGGCGGAGGCCCATCGAAGTATCCGGGCGGCGGTGGACCGTTCAGCGAGTAGTACCCCTCTGGCAGGGGCGGCCCGCCCTCGTATGAGGCCGTCGGCGCAGGACCGTTGGACGCCGGGTCGGTCAACGACTGGTATCCGGGTGGCAGCGGCGGTGCCGCGCCGGCACCGGGCGGCGGTGGGGTGGCGGCGGGCATCTCACCGGGAGCCATGCCCTGGAATCCGTAGGGGTCCTGAGCCTGATGCCAGGCATCCCTGAGGAAGCCAAGCGGGCCGGACGACTTGCCGGACCCGTAGACCTGGTTCGCAACCTCCGGCACCATCGGCTCACCGACCGGCGGTGGCGCGGGCGGAGGCGCGGGGTCGTCGGCAGCCACGATGACAGGCTGTCCGGGTGCGGGGGGAGGTGCCCCCGGCGTCATCGGCACCGGGACCGGCACCGCCGGGTCCACGGGTTCTGCGGCGGCGGGCCCCGCCAGAACCAGCGCGACCAGGCTGACGGCCACGCCTGCCAGCGTCATCCTGGCGGCGTTCGTGGTCGAGGAGGCGCGGGTGCGCTGTCGTCCAGTCATGAGTGTCGAGGTTAGCGCCTCACGCGGGTCTGTGTGATGTCGTGGTCAGATCGCCGGTCCGAGCAGGTCGTCGGCATCCTTGATGATGTAGCCGTAACCCTGCTCGGCCAGGAAGCGCTGTCGGTGCGCGGCGTACTCGGCGTCCAGGCTGTCCCGCGAGACCACCGAGTAGAAGATCGCTCCGCCGCCGTCTGCCTTGGGCCGCAGCAACCGGCCCAACCGCTGCGCCTCCTCCTGCCGCGATCCGAAGGTGCCCGAAACCTGAACCGCCACGGACGCCTCCGGGAGGTCGATGGAGAAGTTGGCCACCTTGGACACGACCAGGGTCTGAATCTCACCGCGGCGGAACTGGTCGAACAGCAGTTCGCGCTCCGCGTTCTTGGTGGAACCCTGGATCACGGGCGCATTCAGCTCGGTGCCCAGCTCGTCCAGTTGGTCGAGGTAGGCGCCGATCACCAGCGTCGGCTCGTCGGGGTGGCGGGCCAGGATCGACTTCACCACCGCGATCTTGGAGTGCGCCGTCGAGCACAACTTGTAGCGTTCCTCGGGCTCGGAGACGGCGTAGAGCATGCGCTCGTTATCGGTCATCGTCACCCGCACCTCGATGCACTCCGCGGGAGCGATCCAGCCCTGGGCCTCGATGTCCTTCCACGGGGCGTCGTACCGCTTCGGCCCGATCAGGCTGAAGACATCGCCCTCGCGGCCGTCCTCCCGGATCAGCGTCGCGGTCAGGCCCAGCCGACGCCGGGACTGCAGGTCGGCGGTCATGCGGAACACCGGCGCGGGCAGCAGGTGCACCTCGTCGTAGATGATCAAGCCCCAGTCGCGGCTGTCGAAGAGTTCCAGGTGGCGGTACTCACCCTTCGTACGGCGCGTGATCACCTGGTAGGTGGCGATGGTCACCGGCCGCACCTCCTTGCGTTCACCGGAGTACTCGCCGATCTCCTCCTCGGTGAGCGAGGTGCGGGCGATCAGCTCGCGCTTCCACTGCCGCCCGGCCACCGTGTTGGTCACGAGGATCAACGTCGTCGCCCCGGCCTTGGCCATCGCCGCGGCGCCGACGATCGTCTTGCCAGCGCCACACGGCAGCACAACCACCCCGGACCCGCCCGCCCAGAACGAGTCGGTGGCCATCTGCTGGTAGTCGCGCAGATCCCAGCCGTCCTGGTCGAGGGTTATCGGATGCGCCTCACCGTTGACGTATCCGGCTAGGTCCTCGGCGGGCCAGCCGATCTTCAGCAGCATCTGCTTGACGCGCCCGCGCTCGCTGGGATGGACGAGCACCGTGTCGTCGTCGATGCGGGCGCCGAGCATCGGGGCGATCTTCTTGTGACGGAGGACCTCCTCGAGCACGGCGCGGTCCAGGCTGACCAGCATCAGACCGTGCACGGGGCTCTTCACCAGCTGCAGGCGGCCGTAACGGGCCATGGTGTCGACGATGTCGACCAGTAGGGGTTGGGGCACGGCGTACCGCGAGAACGACACGAGCGCGTCGACGACCTGCTCGGCGTCGTGGCCGGCCGCGCGCGCGTTCCACAGCGCCAGGGGAGTGATGCGGTAGGTGTGGATGTGCTCGGGTGCGCGCTCCAACTCGGCGAACGGCGCGATGGCCGCCCGCGCGTCACCCGCCAGCTCGTGCTCGACTTCGAGCAGCACCGTCTTATCGGACTGCACGATCAGGGGTCCGTCGGTCATGCGCGATCTCGCTGGTCGGTCATCTCACCCATTATCCCGACTCGGCCGACACCACCGACGTCACGCGGTGAATCGCGAACTCGCGCACCCGGCCCGCCGCCGGGTCATACGCGGTCAGTTGGCCGCCCCGGACGTTGACGGGGGCCACCACCCGTTGCGTCGCGACACCGGCCGCGTCGACGTAACCGATGACCACCGACGCCTGCCGGTGCGCAGCTGACTGCAGCTGGGCCATCGCCTCCGCGGGGTCCAGCCGCGACCCACCGACCGGCGCGGACGCCATCTTGCGCAGCACCGCGACGATCGCTCCGAGGGTCTGTGCGTTCGGCGTCGACAGCGGCCGGTAGCCGCGCCTGCGGCTCGGGGCCGCCACCCGCGCGCCTCGGGCCCGGATATCGACGATCGTTCCCGACCAGTCCTCGGCGGCGGGTGCGAAGCCTGCCGCGCGCAGGCCGGCGAGCACGTCGGCGATCGGGGCCGCCGATACCGCCACAGTGGGAGCCAGTGTCCGCATCTCCACGGCCGCCATCGCGGGCGCGGCGACCGCCTGGGCCAACAGGGTGGGGTCCTCGCACCGGACGAATGACGACGCCATTCCGACCCGCAGCTGGCCGTGGCGTCGCGCGACGTCGTCGATGAGGTAGGTCAGGCCCTGCGGCACGGGTGTCTTGGAATGGCGCTCGAACAACGCGTGCAATTCGGCCGCCGTGGACCCGCCGTCGAGTGCCCGCCGGATCGTCGTCTCGCTGATCCGGTACACCATCGCCGCGCCAGCCGACTCGACGGTGGCGACCGTTGAGAGTTTCTCCGCCAGATCGCGTTCCAGCGGGCCGGGCACGACGACGGTCAGGTCGGCCTGGAGGAGGAAGTGGTCGATGGGCTTGGGCAGCACTTTGGTCATCGCCGCCGTGACCTCGTCCTCGGACGCGTCGGTGAGCAGCAGTCGGATCGGCGTGGCGATCGCGCCGCGGCCGACGACGCCCATGGCATGCGCCTCGGTGAGCAGCGCCGCGACGGGTGCGAGCTGAAGTCGTGCCGACCACCGCGGCCGTCGCCACGCCAGCGCCGCGGCGGCACTGGCGGCGTCGACGCCTGCACCGGGCGCCAGGTCCGCGAGAACCTCAAGGAACAAGCGTCGATCCAGCGGTGCGGCGGTCGAGTACAGGGAGTCGGACAACGCGACATACGGCTTGCCGTCGGGTCCGCGCTCACCGATGAGGCTGGGGCGCGCCGCCAGGTCAAGCCATGTCGAGGCCAGCAGGTACCAGCGGGTGGCCGTCGAGGACTCGATGAACCGGTCGGCCGCCACCGTGGGAGCCCAGAAGCTGCCCGCCCCGTCGGCGGGTTCGGGGTCGGGCAGGCCCACCGCGATCAGGCCCGCCGCCGCGGTGACCTCGAGGATCAGCCCGAGGCGTTGCTCGTCGATGCCGGTCGCCTTGGTGAGTCGCTTGGCCTCGCGCACCCCGAGACCGCCGTTGCGCAGTTCGGGCACCGGTGCGTCCGACATCGCCTCCAGCACCACCTCGACCTCGCGCAGCATGTCGATGGCCGCACCCGCGGCGGTCGCGTCGGCGTCGGCGGGCTTCATCGTGGTCACGACGGGGTCGGGCGGATCGATTCCGCTCGGGCCGATCTGCTGGCCACGCATCACCTGGCCGACCAGGCGCGGCAGGATCACGGTGTCGTCGTCAACCTGTCGCAGCAGGCCCGCCGCAAGCAGCCGCTGCACGGGGCGTTCGGGTGGTGTGCCGGGCGCGGCGTCCTTGGTCCGTCCGACGGGGGACCCGTCGACCAGGCGCTCCAGCAGATCGCGTTCCGCGGCACCCAGGCTCGAGAGGCGGTCAGCGATGGTGGCGGCGTCAGTGTCGGCGGACTCCAGGGTGACCTGGCCCGGGTACCACGGCAGACCCGACGTGGCCTCGGCCGTGACGCGGATGGCGGGATCGCCCCACACGAGGGCACGGCTTCGCAGACCATCGATGGCCGCCGTGATCTGCGCGGCGGTGTGTTTGCCCCCGCCGAACGTCGCGAGCAACTTGGCCACGGGCACCGCCGCGGCGTCGGCTTGCAGCAGCAATAGCGCGTCCAAGACGGCCAGGTGCAGAAAGTCGAGGTCGTCGGTGGCGGCCTTCACCGACTGTCGGGACTGCGCCCTGGCGGCCAGGGCCGCGATCGAGCCGGGCGGCGGCTGTGTGAGGTCGGGTCGCAACTCCAGCAGTCGGATCAGCTGTTCGTCGGACAGGTCGGCCAACCAGGCGCCCAACGGTATCGCGGAGTTGGGTTCGGTCATTGACCACCAGCCTAAGCCAGCCGACCGGTCTCGCCTGTCATCGATGCGCCTGTCACAATGTGGGGCGTGGCTGACAAGAAGGCTAATGACAAGGCCCAGAAGCACTACGTCGACAACGGCTGGCCGGCCGTCGAGGACGGCGATCACGCCGTCAGCGAACTCGCGACCGACCGCACCGGCGCTCTGTCGCCCTTCGGCGAGGTGACGTTCCCGCTGCCCGCTGAGCAGCTGCCGTATATGCACCCGGTCACCGTCGTCAACAGATAGCCGTGGCCGCCCAACCGCATCGGCTTTCGCACCTGGACGAATCGGGCGCGGCGCACATGGTCGACGTCACCGGCAAGGACGCGACCCGACGCACCGCCGTCGCGACGGGAACACTGCGCACCCGCGCCGACGTCGTCGAACTCATCGCATCCGGCGGACTGCCCAAGGGCGACGCGCTGGCAACCGCGCGCATCGCCGGCATTCTCGCGGCCAAGCGCACAAGCGACCTCATCCCGCTGTGCCACCAGCTCGCACTCACCGGCGTCGACGTCGAGTTCTCCATCGGCACAACCGATGTCGACATCACCGCGACGGTGCGCACCACCGACCGCACGGGCGTCGAGATGGAGGCACTCACCGCGGTGAGCGTGGCCGCGCTGACGCTCTACGACATGCTCAAGGCCGTCGACCCGGCCGCCATCATCGATGGCATCGCCGTGGTGCGCAAAGACGGCGGCAAGACCGGGGCCTGGGAGCGGCAGTGACGGCCGCTCGCGCGCAGAGCCGTCGATGACACCTCGCACCGCCCGGGTCATCATCGCCTCGACCCGCGCCGCTGCCGGCGTCTACGAGGACCGCACCGGTCCCGTCATCGTCGACTGGCTCACCCAGCGTGGTTTCGATGTGGCGCCCCCGACCGTAGTGTCCGACGGTGTCGCGGTCAGCCGGGCGCTGATCGGTGCTGTCAGCGAGCGGGTCAACCTGATCCTGACCTCTGGTGGCACGGGTATCTCGCCCACCGACGGGACCGCCGATGCGACCGCGGTGATCGTCGACTACGAGATTCCCGGGCTAGCCGATGCCATTCGGCGCTCCGGACTGCCGCATGTGCCCACCTCCGTGCTGTCACGCGGAGTGTGCGGAGTGCGGGACGGGACGCTCATTGTGAACCTGCCGGGCTCTCCCGGCGGCGTGAAGGACGGGCTCGGCGTCCTCGCCGATGTGCTCGAGCACGCCCTCGACCAACTCTCTGGAGGGGACCACCCACGATGACCGAAGTGCTGCGCGTCGCGCTCACCGAGGAGACGATCGACCTTGCCGAGTACGAGGCACTGGTCTCCCACGAGGCCGCAGGGGCCGTGGTCGGATTCTCCGGTGTGGTGCGCGATCACGATGGAGGACGAAGCGTCGTCCGGTTGGAGTACTCGGCACACCCGACCGCGCTGCAGACTCTGACCGAGGTGGCCCAGGAGATCGCCAGCGGCTGCCAGGGCGTCCGTGCGATCGCAGTGAGCCACCGCATCGGCACCCTGCACATCGGTGATGCGGCGTTGGTCGCCGCTGTGTCCGCCGATCACCGGAAGGCCGCATTCGAGACGTGCGCGCTGCTCGTCGACACCGTCAAGGAGCGGCTACCGGTGTGGAAGCACCAGTACTTCTCCGACGGCACCGAGGAGTGGGTCGGCTCGGCCTAACCGCGCGCCGACCCACCCCTGCGTGACTACGCCGGGGGCAGCGGTGCTTCGGGAAGAACCGCTGCGGGCGCAGGCGCCGGCACGGGAGCCCCGGGAGGCGGCGGCGGTCCGGCAGCCGGATCAATGGGGCCGAGTGGAACGTTCGGGCCCGGGGCCTGCTCGGGGTACGGCGTGTTCATGCCCCGCTGAGCGATACCCATGATCAGGGCTTCCTTGCCGCTGATCTCCTGGCTCTGCACGGCCTGCCACAGATCCTTGAGGTAGCTGACATTGGGGCGCTCGTTGCCCTGGGCGCTGGGGTCCATCGTCGACCCGGGGGGAAGCGCATCCGGGCTGGGGATGTGCGGGGTGCCCTCAGGCGGCGCGGGAAGGGTCCCGGGCACCGCCTGGTTGGCCGCCTCGGCGGCAGGTGCCGGGCTGTCCACGGCGTTCAGCGGCGCGAGCGGATCGGCCGCGGCTGCCGGCGCTGCGTCAGGTGCCGGCGGGACGGGAGGCAGTGGCGGCGCGGGCAGCACGGGGTCGAGTGCGAGGTCACCCGCGTGCAGTGCCCAGACCTCAGGCTGCTCGACGGGGGCCGGTGCCTCCGGTGCGACGTCCCAGTTGGCTGCCTCGATCACCGGCGGTGCCGGTGGCGGGGGAAGCATCGGGTCGACAGGTGCGGGGGCGCCGACGGTCAGCGCGGGATCGATCGGTGCGTCGAGCGGCATGACCGCCGGATCGACGGGCAGCGGGGCGTCCAGCGGCACGGCGCCCTCGGGAGGCGGCGGCGGGAGGTCGGGTGCCGGCGGCGGTGCGAGGGCCGGATCGACGGGCAGCGGGGCGTCCAGCGGCACGGCGCCCTCGGGGGGCGGCGGGGGAAGGTCGGGTGCCGGCGGCGGTGGTGGCGGAGCCTCCGGCAGCGGGGCGTCCAGCGGCACGAAGCCCTCAGGAGCCGGCGGCGGTGGCAGCTCGGGAGCCGGCGGGGCCGCGGGGACGGGTGCTGCCCACAGCTCGGGAGCCGGCGGGGGCGGCAGTTCGCCGTTGATCTGGGGGTTGTCGAGAGGCTGCGGGGCATCGGCGAGGACATTGCGCGGTGTCGACGCGGAGAGCCCGCGGCCGCAGGTGGGCCATGCGCCGCGGCCCTGCGAGGCCAGCACGCGCTCAGCAACGGCGATCTGTTGGTCCTTGCTGGCAAGGTGCGCGGCGGGGGCGTACTCGCCACCGCCGTGGCCCGACCAGGTGCTGGGCGAGAACTGCAGCCCACCCTGGTAGCCGTTGCCGGTGTTGATGGCCCAGTTGCCACCGGATTCACAACTTGCGACGGTGTCCCATTCTCCGTCGGTCGCAGCGCCTGCCTGTCCGGCGAGGGCAAGGCTGCCGCCGCCGATCACCGCGCCAGTGAAGGCGATCTTGGCGACGCTTTTCGCAGTGGGGGATGCAGTTGGCTTACGGTGCCGTGCACTCATAGGTACAAGAAGTCCTCTCGTCCACGCCTACGAGGTCAGCTGTCGGGTTCGGGCTCAAGAGGTTGCCCGGCCGGCACGAGTGTCGGCTTCACCCCAAGGGATCGCATGCGATCCCTGGTCCTTATTGCTCGGTGGACCGGTTGGGTCCCCCGCCTCCATCCACGAAGTTGTTGTCAGCCGTGCCCAACGGATGGAAGTTCGGCGTAATCGGGCACAGCGGGCCACCCAATGGGGGTCAAGTGGCTTGGGGCCTGACGCTAACGGGTGGGCCCAGTCCCGTCACCTTTTGCCGCCCACGGCGTTTCCGGTTCTGGCAAATATTATGAGGACTTTAAAGGCGCAGGCCGCTCGGACGTTTCCCCTGGAGTTCAGACGCATAACTACTGGTGGTGGCCAGTTCGTGACCAATTCGTTATGTGACGCAAATCACGATTATCCACCGGCGAACGGTGGCAAGACATCGACCGTCTGATTTGTTACGAGCCGCGTGGTGCGATCCCGCACGGCGACGCCGTCGCAGAGGAACGAGCATCGGTCGAGCACGCTGGCCAGGTCGGCGCTCCGGCCCCGCAGCGCGCCCACGAGGCCGTCAATCGTGGTGCCGGGGGCCAGGCCGAGCGTTTCCGACTCCGTGCCGGCAGCGGCGCGTGCGGCGGCGAAGTATCGAATGGTCACCTCAAGCACCGTCAGCCCCCGATCGCGCTCATGGGCCGATCCGGCTGGACGAAGCCGGGCTCGTTGATGCCGTGCCCCGCGGGCTTGGCCCACATCGCGGCCCGCCAGGCACTCTCGATCGCATCGTCTGATCCGCCGGAGCGCAGTAGCCGCTTGAGATCGGTCTCCTCGGTGGAGAACAGGCAGCTTCGGATCTGACCGTCGGCGGTGAGGCGGGTGCGGTCGCATGCCGAACAGAAGGACTCCGACACCGACGCGATGACGCCGACCGTGGCTGGCCCACCGTCGACCCGCCACAGCTGCGCGGGGGCGGATCCTCGGGGCTCGCTGTCGGGCTGCAGATCGAAGTGGCGGCGCAGCGCGCCGAGGATGTCGGCGCCGGTGATGTTCTCGTCGCGGCGCCACAGGTGCTCGGCGTCCAGCGGCATCTGCTCGATGATGCGCAACTGATAGCCGTGCAGCAGGCAGAACCTCAACAGTTGCACCGCGTCATCGAGTCCCGTCACGGGATCCAGCACTGCGTTGACCTTCACCGGTGCGAGGCCCGCGGCCGCTGCGGCGGCGAGCCCCTCGAGGACGTCGGTGAGCCGGTCACGCCGGGTGATGTGGGTGAACCGCGCGGCGTCCACGGTGTCCAGCGAGACGTTCACCCGGTCCAGGCCTGCCGCCTTGAGCCTCGCCGCCCGACGGGCCAGCGCGACGCCGTTGGTGGTCAACGCGATCTGGGGCCGGGGCTGCAGTGCTGCCGCCGCGGCGATCACTTCCTCCAGGTGGTTCGACACCAGGGGCTCACCGCCGGTGAACCGCACGTTGGTGATGCCGAGGCGTGTGACGGCGATGCCCAGCAGCCTGGCCAGTTCGGCCGCGGTCAGCAGCTGCTCCCCGGGAAGCCAGTCGAGCCCCTCGGCGGGCATGCAGTAGGTGCAGCGCAGGTTGCAGCGGTCGGTGAGGCTGACGCGCAGGTCTTTGGCCGCGCGCCCAAAGGTGTCGAGCAGGGGGCCGTCGGCCGGCGCCTCGGACGCCGGTCCGCGGGGGCGCTGCACCGTTGGCAGCCCGAGATTGGTCGGAGTCATGCTGACGCTCCTAGGCGGCCCGACGCGACGTCGGCGGGGACGATCTCCTTGCCGAGCGGGAACAGCGAGACCGGGATCAGTTTCAGATTCGCCAGTGCCAGCGGGATTCCGATGATGGTGATCGCCATTGCAATGGCGGTCAGGACGTGGCCGATGGCCAGCCAGATACCCGCCACGATGACCCAGATGACGTTGCCTATCAGCGCACCGGGACGGGGGCCGGGCTTGTCGACCACGCTGTAGCCGAACGGCCACAGCGCGTAGACGCCGATGCGGAACGCGGCGAAGCCGAAGGGGATGGTGACGATGAGGATGAAGCAGATGATCCCCGCGAGGAAGTAACCCAGCGCTAGCCACAGGCCGCCGAAGATCAACCAGATGACGTTCAGTATCAGGCGCATTGTCTTCCTCCAGCGGTGGTTCTCAGGCTACCGACCAAAGGGGTCGCTGGCCGTGGCGGCGTCCGAGTAGGATCGTCGGCATTCGCGTCCTGCCTAGGCGGGACGCGTTAATGATGTTATTGATGATGTCCAGCGAGATGACGAGCGGGTGAACTCCAGTGCCGACCGGCAAGGTTAAGTGGTACAACGCCGACAAGGGTTACGGCTTCCTTTCCCAAGAAGAGGGCGAGGACGTCTATGTCGGTTCGTCGGCCCTGCCGTCGGGTGTCGAGGAACTCAAGCCCGGCCAAAAGGTCGAGTTCGGCATCGCCGCGGGACGACGCGGGCCCCAGGCGCTGAGCGTCAAGGTGCTCGATCCGCCACCGAGCCTGACCCGCACGCGCCGTGAGGCCGCCTCATCGGCCGTCGAGCGCAAGCACACCCCCGATGAGCTGCACGGAATGGTCGAGGACATGATCACGCTGCTCGAGGGAGCGGTGCAGCCCGAGCTGCGCAAGGGGCGTTACCCCGACCGCAAGATCGCGCGCCGGGTGTCCGAGGTGGTCAAGGCCGTCGCGCAGGAACTCGACGCCTAGGTCTGTTGTCCGCCGAACGTGAAGAAATGTGCGAACTCGCGCTGATTTCTCACACACGAGTTCACGTTCGGCGCGCAAGACTGGGCGGGTGAGCTACGTGAACCCCAAGGGCGAGTTCTCCCGAGACACCAACTACATCTCCACCCGCATCACCGCCGACGGCAGCGACGGCTATCCCGTCGAGCCGGGCAGATACCGCCTGGTGGTCGCCAGGGCCTGCCCGTGGGCGAACCGCGCGATCATCGTCCGGCGCCTGCTGGGGCTGGAAGACGTACTGTCCATTGGGTTCTGCGGGCCGACGCATGACCAGCGGTCCTGGACATTCGACCTGGACCCCGGCGGTGTGGACCCGGTGCTGCGGATTCCGCGACTGCAGGACGCCTACTTCAAGCGTGATCCGCAGTACCCGAAGGGCATCACGGTGCCGGCGATCGTCGACGTGCCCACCGGAGCGGTCGTCACCAACGACTTCGCCCAGATGACGCTTGACCTGTCGACGGAGTGGACGGCGTATCACCGCGACGGTGCGCCCAAGCTCTACCCCGAACCGCTGCGCGCCGAGATCGATGAGGTCGCCAAGCGCGTCTACACCGAGGTCAACAACGGTGTCTATCGGTGTGGCTTCGCCGGTTCACAGGAGGCGTACGACGCCGCCTACGACCGACTGTTCACCGCTCTGGACTGGCTCACCGAGCGGCTGAGTGATCAGCGATATCTGGTGGGGGACACCATCACCGAGGCCGACGTGCGGCTGTTCACCACGCTGGCGCGCTTCGATCCCGTCTATCACGGCCACTTCAAGTGCAATCGGGCCAAGCTCGCCGAGATGCCGGTGTTGTGGGCGTACGCGCGAGATCTGTTCCAGACGCCCGGGTTCGGCGACACCGTGGACTTCGTGCAGATCAAGGCGCACTACTACATCGTGCACGCCGACATCAACCCGACCCGCATCGTGCCCAAGGGGCCCGAGCTGGCCGACTGGCTCGACCCGCACGGCCGAGAGGCGTTGGGCGGCAGGCCGTTCGGTGACGGCACCCCACCTGGGCCGACGCGCGAGGGTGAGCGCGTGCCCGAGGGGCACGGGGCCGGCTAGGACCAGACGGTCCGGACGGACCACTCGGCGTGCGGCCACGGGAACTGGTTGTCCTGCTCGTCGCGCACCAGGGTGGGCAGCATCACCGCGATGCCGGTGAGCCTGCCGCGGTGCGGGTCGACGGTCGGGATGGTCACCGCGATCTTGCTGTCCGGCCGGAACTCCTGGGTGTCCTCGGACTTCCCGTCCTCGTAGGACCGCAGCAGCACCCACGGGGCACGCGCGATGGCCGGGGGCACCGAGAGTTGCACGGGATCACCCGACGAGACGTTGAGCTCGCCGACGGTCTCGGGGATATCGCAGCGGTTGAGGTCGTAGACGTCGCAGTAGCGGTACGGCCCGACGCGCGCCAACTGGCCGTGCGTGTACGCGCTGATCTCGGGATGCCCGGCGTGGTGACCGCGGCTGAGCTGCCAGATCAACACCGCCGTGGCCGCCGTGGCCAGCACCGCCACTACGCCCAGGACCGCGATGACCTTCTTCACTTTCGGGACACCGGCGCCGAGTTCATCCGTCCGCCCTCCTGGTTGGCCAGTACTGGGCGGTTACCGCCGAAGCCTGGGATTAGCGAGTCGCCGTTGTAGCTCACCAACGTCTGGGCCAGGCCGAGGATGAGCACGGCGGTTATCGCGGTGAACCCTACCCACAGGTCGGTGTAGATCAGCACGCCCATCGCGCCGCCGGACACCCAGCCCAACTGCAGCAGGGACTCCGAGCGGCCGAATGCCGAGGCACGGGACTCCTCGGGCAGGTCATCCTGCAGTGAGGCGTCCAGCGAGGCCTTGGCCACCGCGCTCGCTCCCGACGTGACCAGCGTGGCGAACGCGGCGACGTACAGGTTGCCGGTGACCGCGGTCAACAGCGCCACGGCGGTCACCGCGGTCACCGCACGCACCACCAGCTTCGCGGGATGGCCGAGACGCATGCGCGCGCTGGCGAAGTTGCCCGCGAAGTTTCCGATGGCCGCGGCCGCGCCGATCAGCCCCAGGATGCGCAACTGCTCCCACCCGCTGGCGTCGTGGGACTTGGCGACGAAGGCCGGATAGAGGAACAGGAACCCGACCATGACCTTGATGGTGACGTTGCCCCACAACGAGGTGATGATGTTGCGGCCCATGGGTTGTCGGGCGGGCTTGCCGGGCTTGACGGGGTGGCCGTCGACGGTCCGGCCGAGCTTCTCGGTGGGGCCGTGATAGCTGAAGGTGGTGGGCACCTCACCCTCGGTGACCTCCACCCACTTCGGTATCCGCATCGAAAGCACCGCGCCGGCCACCGTCACCGCGACCATGACGTAGAGGGCGCCGGGCAGTCCGAACATGTTGAACAGATACTCCACGCCCGCGGCGATGGCCCCGCCCACGATGGTGCCGCCCAGCAGCCCGAACACGGTCAGCCGCGAGTTCACCCGAACCAGGTCGATGCTCGGTGGCAGCACGCGGGGCGTCATCGCGCTGCGCAGCACGCTGAACGACTTCGACGACACCATGGCCCCGAGAGCACAGGGGTAGAGCACCCAGGACGGGAAGCTGCCGTTGGCGCCGTCGTAGTTGGCGATGAGCACAACGGCCAGCACGGTGCGCAATCCGAATGACAACGCCAGCGCGACGCGACGGCCGTGCTGAAGTCGGTCCAGCGCGGGACCGATCAGCGGGGCGATGATGGCGAACGGGGCGATGGTGATCAGTAGGTAGAGCGCGACCTTGCCCTTGCTCTCCCCGGAGGCGGCGGCGAAGAACAGGGTGTTGGCCAGCGCGACAGCCATCGCGGAGTCGGCCGCGAAGTTGGCCATCACGGGATATGTCAGCGCGGTCAGCCCGGACTTGTCAGCGCCGTCGGCGGTCGCCGCACGATGGAATAGGCCGTACGCCTTGGATCCGATCTCGCGGCTGCGCTGTGCGGCCGCCCGGGTGACCGTGACGCGCTGACCGGCGCTCTGGCCCACGCCGGCGCGCGGCGAGTCGGAGTAGCGCTCGTAGCTCTGCTGGCTCTGGGGTTCGTCGAGCGGTGGCAGCCAGCGATTCGCGCTCTCCGACGATGGATTTCGACGGGTCCGACGTCGGTACTCGGCGTCGCCGCTGGGGTAGTTGGCCATCCCCGGGTGTTCGGTGCCACGGTCGGTGGGCGGCCGGGGCGGGTGGTACTGGTGATGCCGCGGGTCCCCCTGATCGGCGGGGTCATGACGCGGTCCGTTCACACTCTCGATTGTTCCCCATGCACCAGACAGCCGCCCGCAGGGCAGCCGGTGTGGCTTTGCTCGCCCTGCGTCAGGCAGAATCGACTGTGATGGACAGCATGACCGAACCCGCCGAGCTCGACTCCGCAGCCGCTTCGCCGATCAACTCGGTGGATCTCACCGCGGTGCTGATGGGCGCCGTGGACTTGGCGCGTTCCGCGATCGTCGACGCCTCGGGGGAGGCAGCCGAGGATCAGGTCGGCGAATACCTCGGCGCGAGCTTCGACGATCCGACCGCCGCCACGCACCGCTTCCTCGCGAACATGCCGGGTTATCAGGGCTGGCAGTGGGCCGTGGTGGTGGCCGCGTATCCGGGCGCCGACCACGCGACGGTCAGCGAGGTCGTGCTGGTTCCAGGGCCGACGGCGCTGTTGGCGCCGAAGTGGGTCCCGTGGCACGACCGCGTGCAGCCGGGCGACCTGGGCCCCGGTGATCTGCTGGCACCGCCGCCCAACGATCCCCGTCTGGTGCCGGGGTTCCTGTCCTCGGGTGACGAGGAACTCGACGAACTCGCTGGCGAGATCGGCCTTGGCCGCAAGCAGGTGCTCAGCGATCTGGGCCGCGTCGAGTCGGCGCAGCGTTGGTACGAGGGCGACTACGGGCCGGGATCGGCGATGGCCAAGTCCACCCGCAAGGTGTGCCGCGACTGCGGTTTCTATCTCCCGCTGGCCGGATCACTGGGCAGGATGTTCGGTGTGTGTGCCAACGACATGTCGGCCGACGGACACGTGGTGGCCGACGAGTACGGCTGTGGTGCGCACTCGGACACACCGCCTGCCGCGCAGATCGGCTCGCCGCTGTTCGAGCCATTCGACGACGGCGTCATCGAACTCACCGACCCGTAGGCTAGGCCTCAGCGGCGGCCTTGATACGAGATAACGAATCGTTCATCCCCGCGAGCAGCTCCTGTTCGAAGCTGGGCACACCGCCCATCAGGGAGTTCACCAGAGCGTTCGACACGGCCTTGACGCCGTTCTCGGCGTGGCGGCTCTCGATGAGGCGAGTGCCGGCGGCGGTGGGTTCCAGTTCGTAGGACCAGACGGTGTTGTTCTCGTTGACCCGGAACGCCAGCTTGCGCTCCGGGTCGAACTCAGTGATCCGGCTGGTGGTCGGCCAGAACATGAAGCCGCGCCGGTTCAGGTTGACCGTCCGGGTGCCCGGGCGAAGCGGACCGAACGCCCGCATCATCCGGCACTGCGGGCTCCAGCGAGGCATCTGGGAGAGGTCCGACACCAATGCCCACACCTTGGCGGGCGGTACGGTGATGTCGATCTCGGCTTGCAACAACGGTTCCGCCATTACCCCTCCAACGCTTTCAGGTCAGGCCGCTCTGGGCTCCACGGGAGCCGCGGCGTACGGCGCGACGTTGCCACAGAAAGATCGCTGTGCCAAGGACTCCGACGCCGAGGCCCGCGATGGTGACGGGGCGACACTCGTGCAGGCCGGGCAGCGTGAAGGCCAGGATCGCCGCGACGCACCACCCCGCGGCGATAACCACGATGACCGGCCACGGCTGCAGTAGGGCGGCAGGCAGCGCGGGTGGTTCGGGCGCCTCCCGCTGGGCGGGGGCGCCGGGGTCGGATCCGGCCACAAAGTCAACCTAGTCGATGTGCGGCTGCGTCCCTGCGACCGATCGAGGTGGCCGGTCGGTAGTCTGATGCCTCGTGAGCGACGCCAACGCCCGCCTGGCCAGCGACCTGTCGTTGGCGGTGGTGCGGCTGGCCAGGCAGTTGCGCTTCCGCAGGCCGGATTCACCGGTGTCGCTGTCGCAGTTGTCGGCGCTGGCCTCGCTGGCCAAGGAGGGACCGATGACCCCCGGTGCGCTGGCCGTGCGTGAACGCGTGCGTCCGCCGTCGATGACGCGGGTTATCGCCTCGCTGGCCGACCTGGGCTTCGTGAACCGGGCCGCTCATCCCGACGACGGCCGCCAGGTGCTGGTGTCGGCGTCGCAGGCGGGTCTCGAGCTGATCGAGGCGGAGCGCCGCGCCAGCCGCGAATGGCTGCAGCAGCGGCTGGCCGAACTGACGGCCGACCAGCGTGAGACACTGCTCCAGGCCGCCGATCTCATGTCGGCGATCGTCGACGAAGGCACGTGAGCGGGCCCGCCCGCGCGGCCAACGTCATTGACGTTGACGATCCGGCCGACCCCCGACTCGATGACTTTCGAGACCTCAACAGCATTGACCGCAGGCCGGATCTGCCGAGCGGCAAGGGTTTGGTGATCGCCGAGGGTGTGCTGGTGGTGCAACGCATGCTGGTGTCGCGGTTCACCCCGCGCGCGTTCCTCGGCACCGACCGGCGGCTGCGCGAGCTGACCGATGACCTCGCGCGCACCGACGCCCCGTACTACCGCGCCAGCGCTGAGGTGATGGCCGAGGTGGTCGGCTTCCACCTCAATCGCGGGGTTCTCGCGGCGGCTGCCCGGCCCGCGGAGTTGACGCTGGAGGCGGTGCTGGACGGCGCCCGCACCGTGGCGGTGCTCGAGGGTGTCAACGACCACGAGAATCTGGGCTCGATCTTCCGCAACGCGGCGGGCCTGGACGTTGACGCGGTGGTGTTCGGCACCGGCTGCGCCGATCCGCTCTACCGGCGGGCGGTCCGGGTCTCCATGGGGCATGCGCTGCTGGTGCCCTACGCCTGGGCGCCGGACTGGCCTGCTGATCTGGATACGCTGCGAGACAAGGGGTTCCGGTTGCTGGCCATGACGCCCGCTCCTGCCGCGCCATCGCTGGCGGAGGCGATGGCGGGGCTGGCCGATGATCGGGTCGCGATGCTCGTCGGCGCCGAGGGGCCCGGCCTGAGTGAGCGGGCGATGCGTGCGAGCGATGTGCGCGTGCGGATCCCGATGTCGCGTGGCACCGACTCGCTCAACGTCGCGACTGCTGCCGCGCTGGCGTTCTACGAGCGGGCTAGGGTGGCGACGGGCAGGAGCGAAGCGACCGGGGAGGGCCACCAGTGACCGACGAAGCCACGCCCTGGGGGACCGGGCTGACGGTGGCCGCGTTCGTCGCGGCGCTCACGGCTGCGGCGATCATCGTGCTGAGTCTCGGTCTCACCCGTGTGCATCCGCTACTGGCGGTGGGTCTCAACATCGTCGCGGTGGGTGGTCTCGCGCCGACGGTGTGGGGCTGGCGCACCCGCCCGGTGTGGCGGTGGTTCGTCCTGGGCAGTGCCGTCGGCGTCGCGATCGGTTGGCTGGCGATGCTGGCGATCGTGCTCGGCGGCTAGACCGCCAGCATCAGCTCACGGCTGGGTGCCGGAGCGGACGCCCAGCAGGACGTCCTCCCAGGCAGGCACCTCAGGCTTGCGCCGACGCGCGCGTGCCGGCTTGGCTGCGGGCGGGGCGGCTGGCGGTTCGGGTGCGGCGACCGGTTCGGGCGCAGGAGCAGGTGCCGGCGGGGCCACCGGTGCGGGCACCGAGAAGTCCAGCTGCGGCACGGGTGCCACGGCCCGCAGCGGACGCCGGTCGAAGTCGGGATCGACGAGTTCGGCGGCGGCATCGTCGAACGCGGTGGCCGTGCCGCCGTGTGCGCCGGGTGTGAACCGGAAGTGCGCGACGTTGTCCGACCTGCCGGCCTTCCACGCCAGCTGTACCGTCCAGCGGCCGTCCTCATTGCGCCAGGCGTCCCAATTCGTCGACTCCGGGTCGAGGCCGCGTCCCACGAGTGACGTCGTCACCGTCTCGAGCAGTGTCAGCACCGACGGGCCGTCGGCGAGCACCGGGTGTGCGGCGGTCGCGAGTTCGGCCGCGCGGGAGCGCTCCAGCAGTACCGGGTGGGCGAATCTCTCGACGCGTGCGATGTCGACACCGGCCGCCGAGGCGACCTGTTCGACGGATGCGCCCGCGCGGATCTTGGCTTGGATATCTCGGGGGCGCAACGTGTTCGGAATCTCGACCTCGACTTCGGGTTGACGCGATATGACGCGCTCCCCGCGCACTGCGGCGCGCAGGCGGTCATCGACATTCAGGATGAACTTCTCTGGGGAGTCCGTGCTTTCGCAGATGATGCGATCGGCGTCGACGTCGAGTCCAACAACCTTGAGTTCCCGCATTCCAGACCTCCTCTGGCCGCCGGACCTAGCGCGGCTTAACCGATGACCCTACTGCGTTACCGACTCGTGACCGCGTTGACACGCGGGGGTTGACTGCAGGTGCTGGCTAAATGCGTACTTGCCTACAACCGCTCAACGACCCAGTCGACGCACGCGGTGAGCGCACTGATGTCGTCGGGTTCGACGGCGGGGAACATCGCGATCCGGAGCTGGTTGCGGCCGAGCTTGCGGTAGGGCTCGGTGTCGACGATGCCGTTGGCGCGGAGCACCTTGGCGACCGCGGCGGCATCGACCGAATCGCTGAAGTCGATGGTGCCGACGACCTGCGAGCGCAGGGCGGGGTCGGCAACGAACGGTGTGGCGTAGCTCGACGCCTCGGCCCACGAGTACAGCCGCGACGACGAGTCGGCTGTGCGCTTGACGGCCCAGTCCAGGCCGCCGTTGCCGTTGAGCCAGTCGAGCTGCTCGGCCATCATCACCAGCGTGCCGATGGCCGGTGTGTTGTACGTCTGGTTCTTGAGGCTGTTGTCGATCGCGATCGGCAGCGACAGGAAGTCAGGCACCCACCGGCCCGACGCGGCGATCGACTCGACGCGGGCCAGGGCGGCGGGGCTCATGACGGCGAGCCATAGGCCGCCATCGGAGGCGAAGTTCTTCTGCGGCGCGAAGTAGTAGGCGTCGGTATCGGTGATGTCGACGGGCAGGCCGCCGGCCGCTGATGTCGCATCGATGACGACCAGGGCGTCGCCGGCGGGCCGCTGCACCGGCAGTGCGACGCCCGTCGAGGTCTCATTGTGGGCCCACGCGATGACGTCCACCGACGGATCCGACTGCGGCTGGGACGCACTGCCTGCGTCGGCCTTGATGACGATGGGCTCGCCGACGAAGGGATTGGCCGCGACGGCCGAGGCGAACTTCGCGCTGAACTCGCCGTAGGTCAGGTGCAGTGAGCGCTTGTCGACGAGGCCGAACGCGGCGGCGTCCCAGAACGCCGTGGAGCCGCCGTTGCCGAGGATGACCTCGTAGCCGTCGGGCAGCGCGAAGAGAGACCGGATGCCGTCGCGGACCTGGCCGACCAGGTTCTTCACCGGAGCCTGCCGATGCGACGTGCCGAACAGGTGGCCCGCGGCGGCGAGCGCCTGCAGCTGTTCGGGACGGACCTTGGACGGCCCGCATCCGAAGCGTCCGTCGGCGGGCTTGAGGTCGGCGGGGATCACGAGTTCGGCCATGCCGATAAGGGTAGTGACCGGACTTGTGCACTTTCTGGCGGGGAGGGCGTGCGGAAAACCCCGAAATGTGGGTACCCCCTCCTGGCATTGAACCCCGTGGTGTCCACCCGGGGGAGGGGTCGGGGATTGACCTCTTGGAGGGCATGTGATGAGTCGCGTAGGAACGTCGACGCTTTACTCGGTATGTGTGGCGGCCATGGTGGTGTTCGGAACGACGCTCGCCGTGGTGCCGGCCCAGGCTGATGGCCCGGATGGACCCGTGGGTGGTGATCAGGGCGGCGCGGTACTGAGCGAGATCAACGCGACGCGGGCGGCGAACGGCTGTGGCCCCGTCGCGGCCAATCCGGCTCTGACCGCATCCGCGGAGCGGCACGCCAGGGACATGCTCGTGAGCGGAGTGGCGGAGCACACCGGTTCGGACGGCTCCTCCCTGGTCCAGCGCGTCACGGATGCCGGCTACACGCAGTACGCCGAAGTCGGCGAGGTCGTCTTCTGGGGCACCGGCTCGGCAGGCAACCCCGCGACCGCGGTCACCTCGTGGATGAACAGCCCGGGGCACCGCGCGATCATCACCGACTGTGGTTTGACCGAGGCGGGGTTCTCGGCGGTCAGCGACGGCAACAAGATGACCGCGACCGGGGATTTCGGGACCAGGTAGCGCCGCCGAAATACTTCCCGGTCGTCGTCAGTTGGTCAGGATTCGGGCTCCGTCGGCGGTGACGGCGACGGTGTGCTCGCTGTGGGCGGCACGCGCCCCGCTGGCGGTGCGCAGCGTCCAGCCGTCCGAGTCGTGCGTGTAGTCGTCGGAGCCGTCGGCGATCAGCATGGGTTCGATCGCGATGACAAGCCCGGGCCGCAGCTTCATGCCCTTGCCGCGACGGCCCTCGTTGGGTACGTGGGGATCCTCGTGCATGGTGCGGCCGATGCCGTGACCGCCGTGGTCGGCGAGCATGCCGTACCCGGCCCGCCGGGCGGACGTGGCGATCGCGTGGCCGATGTCGCCGAGGGTGTTTCCCGGTCGGACCGCGGCGATACCCGCGGCCAGGGCGGCGTCGGTCGCCTCGATGAGCGCGGTGTCGCGGGGATCTGCCGCGCCGATGACGAAGCTGCGTGCGGCGTCACCACACCAGCCGCCAAGGACTGCACCGAAGTCCACCGAGACCAGGTCGCCCTCGGCCAGCACCGCTGTCGTGGGGATGCCGTGCACGACGGCGTCGTTGACGCTGGTGCACAGGACCGCGGGAAACGGTGAGGGTGCCCACCGCGGGTGGTAATTCAGGAACGGCGATGTGGCCCCGTGCTTGGCCAGCACGTCGGCGGCCACGGCGTCGAGGTCCTTGGTGGAGCAGCCCGGGGCGGCGTGCGCGACGACTGCGCGCAGCGCCTCAGCGACGACGGCACCCGCCGCGGCCATCGACTCGATCTGGGCAGCGCTCTTCAGCTCGACCATTGAGTGTGACCTGCCTCACATGTGATGGGGATTACCGGGCTGGCGCACATATCGCGCAAGTCATGTTCAAAACCTGGGACCACGGGTACTGTATTTAGACAGCAAGCCGACAAATGTAAACCTCACGGGAGGCTTCGAATGGCCGTCAAGACAGCACCCACACCGGGTCGGACGCGCATCATCCGGCGCTGGCGCAAGAACATGGACGTCCTCGACGACACCGCATACGTGGACATGCTCACCACACTGTCCGAGGGGTCGGTGCGACGCAACTTCAATCCCTACACCGACATCGACTGGGACTCGCCCGAGTTCGCGGTGATCCCGGATGACGACCGCTGGATCCTGCCCGGGACGGACCCCTTCGGCAAGCACCCCTGGTACCAGGCGCAGTCCAGGGAACGCCAGATCGAGATCGGCATGTGGCGCCAGGCCAACGTCGCCAAGGTCGGCCTGCACTTCGAGTCGATCCTGATCCGCGGCCTGATGGAGTACGCGTTCTGGACACCCAACGGCTCACCCGAGTACCGGTACTGCCTGCACGAGGCGGTCGAGGAGTGCAACCACACCCTGATGTTCCAGGAGATGGTGAACCGCATCGGCGCCGATGTGCCCGGCATGCCGCGGCTGCTCAAGTGGATTCAGCCGACCATCCCGCTGGTCGCCGGACCGCTGCCGATTCCGTTCTGGTTCGGCATCCTCGCCGGCGAGGAGCCGATCGACCACACACAGAAGAACGTCCTGCGCGAGGGCAAGACCCTGCATCCGATCATGGAGCGCGTCATGGCCATTCACGTGGCGGAGGAGGCGCGGCACATCTCATTCGCCCACGAGTACCTGCGCAAGCGCGTTCCCCATCTGCCGCGACGCAAGCGGTTCTGGTTGTCGCTCTACGTCCCGCTGACGATGCGGATCCTGTGCTCGGCCATCATCGTGCCGCCGCGGGCGTTCTGGAAGGAATTCGACATCCCGCGCTCGGTGCGCAAGGAGATCTTCTTCCGCTCGCCCGAGTCTCGGCAGATGCTGCGCGACATGTTCGGCGACGTGCGGATGCTGGCCCACGACACCGGCCTGATGAACCCGCTCGCCAAGATCATGTGGCGGATCTGCCGGATCAACGGCGCGCCGAGCCGCTACCGCAGCGAGCCCGCGCGCCAGCACCTGGTCCCGGTCGCGTAGGCGCATGCCGCACGTCATCACCCAGTCGTGTTGCAGCGACGGGTCCTGTGTCTACGCGTGTCCGGTGAACTGCATCCATCCGTCACCGGATGAGCCCGGCTTCGCGACAGCAGAGATGCTCTACATCGACCCAGTGGCCTGCGTCGACTGTGGAGCCTGCGTCTCGGCCTGTCCCGTCGGCGCCATCGCGCCCGACAGCAAGCTCGAGCCGCAGCAGCTGCCGTTCATCGAACTCAACGCGTCCTTCTACCCGAAGCGCGAGGGCAAGCTGCCGCCGACGTCGAAGCTGGCGCCGGTGCTCGAGGCGCCGATGATTCACCCGCGTCCGAGCGGCCCGTTGACCGTGGCGATCGTCGGGTCCGGGCCGGCAGCCATGTATGCCGCCGACGAGCTGCTGACGCAGAAGGGTGTGTGCGTCAACGTCTTCGAGAAGCTGCCGACGCCGTACGGGTTGGTCCGGGCCGGCGTCGCCCCCGATCACCAGACCACCAAGCGTGTCACCTGGCTGTTCGACCGGACGGCGCGCATGTCGGGATTCACCTTCTACCTCAACGTCGAGGTCGGAGCCCATGTCAGCCACGCCGAGTTGATGGCACACCACCATGCCGTGCTCTACGCCGTGGGCGCGCCCAACGACCGTCGGCTCGATGTCGAGGGCATGGGTCTGCCGGGCTGCGGAACCGCCACCGAACTGGTGGCGTGGATCAACGGGCATCCCGACTGCACCACGCTTCCGGTGGATCTGAGCCACGAGCGGGTGGTGATCGTCGGCAACGGCAACGTCGCACTTGACGTCGCCCGGATTCTGACGAGCGACCCGGATGTCTTGGCTCGCACCGACATATCCGATCAGGCGTTGGCGGCGCTGCGCGACTCGCGCGTCCAGGAGGTCGTGATCGCGGCCCGGCGCGGGCCCGCGCAGTCCGCCTTCACGCTGCCCGAGTTGATCGGGTTGACCGCCACCCACGAGGTGGTGCTCGACACCGCGGATCACGACCTGGTGCTGCGCGATCTCGCCTGTGAAACCGATCCGTTGACCCGCAACAAACTTGAGATACTGTCAAAGCTGCCGGACGCCTCGGCTCCCAGCGCTCGACCCCGAATCAGGCTGGCCTACCGCCTCACCCCGCAGCGCGTGCTCGGCGAGTCACGTGTGGAGGGTATGGCCTTCGCGGTCACCGGCACCGATGAGCTTCGGTCGCTGGAGGCCGGGTTGATCCTGACGTCGATCGGCTACCGCGGCAAGCCAATTCGCGACCTGCCGTTCGACGACGACGCCGGCGTGGTGCCCAACGACGCCGGGCGGGTCCTCGATCCAGGCAGTGAGACCGCGGTGCCCGGCACGTATGTCGCCGGCTGGATCAAACGCGGGCCCACCGGATTCATCGGCACCAACAAGTCGTGTGCGGCACAGACCGTCGCTGAGTTGGTGGCCGACTACAACGCGGGTCGGCTCGCCGATCCGTCGAGTGGGTCGGCCGCACTGGACCGGTTGGTGCGTGGCCGTCAACCCGACGTCGTCGACGGTGCCGGATGGAAGGCCATCGATACTGCGGAGATCGCCCGCGGCGGCGATTCGCGGCCCCGCGACAAGTTCACCACGATTCCCGAGATGCTCGATGCAGCGGCGAGCGCACCGACCCCGTCACTGGGCCGGCGACTGCTCGCGGGATTGCGCCGCTAGCGGTTTCAGCCCTGACCCATCGACTTGGCGACCTCGTTCATGTCCACCTCACGAACGGTCTGCGCCAACGACCAGTGATGCCCGAACGGATCACGGACGGCGCCGTAGCGGTCGCCCCAGAACTGGTCCTCCAGTGGGGCGATGACGGTGGCGCCGGCATCGAGTGCCCTTTGGAATCTGGCATCGACGTCGTCGGCGAACTGCAGGTGGATGGTGACTGGGCTGCCACCAAGGGCGGTCGGCGTCATCGACTTTCCCCCGCTCATCTCTGGGAAGTCGTCATTCAGCATGACCATCGTCCCGTTGATGTCCAGCGCGGCGTGGATCAACTTGCCGTCGGGTCCGGGCATACGGATCCACTCGGTGGCCCCGAATGCCTTGACGTAGAAGTCAATGGCTGCGGCGGCGTCGTCGACGACCAGGTGTGGGACGAGGAAGGGGGCGGTGGGACGTGTCGGCTCGGTCATGAGGGCTCCTCTCGAAGGGGATGTTCACCACTACCGACCATCCGCTCGGGGGAAACTCATCGCAAGGGCTCAGACTTCCCCGCCCACACGCCGCGGGTATGCGTGATGTGATGGGCTGTCAGCCGTTCGGCGGCGGGGCCGTCGCCGCGTTCGACGGCGTCGAGGATGGTGCTGTGCTCATGGGTCGAGACGCGGAACGCTTCTGTGCCTGCGACCTTGTTCAGCCCGTACAGGCGGCTTTGATCGCGCAGTCTGCTGACGGCGTCAACGAGGTACGGATTGTTGAGCGATTCCAGTAGTTGCAGGTGCATTTGACGGTCGCAGTCGAGGAATTCGGTCCAGTTTCCCGCTTCTGCCGCTTGATCGGCCCGCGCAGCCAGTGCGCGTAAAGGTTGTAGGTCGGTGACGAGTCGGCGTTGGGCGACTTCGCGCATGGCGACCGGTTCGATCATCAGCCGTAGGTCGATGATGTTGTCCAGCTCCCGCTCGGAGAGCACTCGAACCTTGAAACCCTTGTTGCGCAGCATTTCAATGAGTCCGTCTTGAGCGAGCGTGAGCAGCGCTTCCCGGATCGGGGTGATCGAGACCTTGAGTTCCTCTGCGACCTGCCCGACGGCGTAGATGGTGTCGGGGACGAATGCGCCGGAGTTGATGCGCGCCCGCAGAACACGTACGGCGTCGTCACGCAGGCTATGGCGGGTCAACCCGGCGCTTTCGGTTATCGACACACCCGTTCCCTTCAAATCCCTCGCACGCCATTAAGGTGTCACACCCAGGGTGTCATACATTACGACGCGGCTAGGGCAACACAGTGCGAAGGAAGGTCTTCGTGCGTTGCTCGCGGGGGTTGGTCAGGAGTTCGGTGGGCGGTCCTTCCTCGATGACGGTGCCGTTGTCCATGAAGATCAGACGGTCGGCGACGTCGCGGGCAAATCCGAGTTCGTGCGTCACGACGATCATGGTCATTCCGGATGCAGCGAGGCCCTTCATGACGGTGAGCACCTCCCCGACGAGTTCGGGGTCGAGAGCCGAGGTGGGTTCGTCGAACAGCATGACGGCGGGGCGCATGGCCAGTGCCCGCGCGATGGCGACTCGCTGTTGTTGGCCGCCCGACAACTCGCGCGGGTAGGCGCCGGCTCGATCGGCTAGGCCGACCTTCTGCAGAAGGTCGTGAGCGTGCGCCACGGCGTCGTTACGTGGTTCGCCCTTGATCTGGGTGGGGGCCTCGATGATGTTCTGCAGCACCGTGCGGTGGGCGAAGAGGTTGAACGATTGGAACACCATCCCGACGTGTTGACGCTGCCTGGCGATATCGCGGTCGGTCAGTTCGCGCAGACGCCCTCGGTGGCGCTCGTAGCCGATGGTCTCGCCGTTGATCTCTATCCGACCAGCGTCGATGGGTTCGAGGTGGTTGAGGCAACGCAGGAGTGTCGACTTGCCCGATCCGGATGGGCCGATGATGCACACCGTCTCACCTCTGGTGACCTGTAGGTCGACTTCGTTGAGCACCGTGAGGCCGTTGAACCGTTTGACCACGGCCTCTGCGTTGATAAGCGGAGTCATGCCGTCACACCGGTCTTGCGCACCGTGAATCGCGCGGGCTTGGGCGTCCGCCGCGACCCGTAACCGCGGGAGAATCTCGATTCGATGAGACGCTGCACGGCCATCAGGACGGTGGTCAGTGCGAGATACCAGATGGTGATCGTCAGCAGCAGTTCGACGATCTTGAAGTTGCTTGCGTAGATCTTGCCGGCACTGCTGAGCAACTCGGCATAGGACACCGCGAAGGCCAGCGACGTGTACTTGGTCATGTTGATGGCCTCGTTGCCGGTCGGGGGCACGATGACGCGCATAGCCTGCGGGAGCACGATGCGGCGCATCGCACGCGCTTTGGTGAACCCCAGGGCTCGGGCTGCCTGTAGTTGGCCCGGGTCGACGGCGAGGATGCCGCTGCGGACGATCTCGCCCATGCTGGCGCCCTCGGCCAGGCCTAGGCCAAGTAGGGCGGCGAGCAGGGGAGTGATGAGGGCGTTCGCCGGCCCTTGGTAGATGGGGCCCAGGTTCACGTAGTCGACGACCAGGCCGATGTTGAACCACAGCAGCAGTTGCACCAGAACGGGAACGCCGCGGAAGAACCACAGGTAGAACTTGGCCGCTGCGACGGCGACGGGGTTGGCTGACAGATCCATGATCGCGATCGCGACGCCCACAACGATGCCCAGCAGCATGGCCAGTGCGGTGAGCAGCATCGTGCCGCGTAGACCTTCCAGGATCACTGGTGAGGTGAGGTAGCCCGGAATGATCGCCCAGTCGATGTCGGCGTACGCGAACTGTCGGATGACGAGCGCCGCGCCTGCCACGAGGGCAACCGCGGAAGCCCATCGGCCGTAGTGCGGTCGCCCGACGGTGCGCTCGACGACGGAGCGTGCGGTCTGCGGGGCGCCTGTGTCTGTCTGAGTCGGAGGGACCACGTCACTTCCCCTCCGGGGGCATCCCAATGGTTGCCATGGCGATCCTGCCGCCCTGCAGGCCCCACCGGTCGGAGATGGTCGCGTAAGTGCCGTCGTCGATCATCGTCTGCAGCGCGTGGCGGAACGGTTCAACCAGGGGGCTGCCCTTGGGGAAGATCAGCGCATACGTGGTTTCGTCGAACGTTGTGGTGTCCACCGGTTCGAGGTCGCTACCGCCGACGTGACTGGCGTAATCGGCGACCAGACGCGCGGTCGCGGTGGCATCAGCGCGACCTTGTTGCATCAGCAGCACGTGGCCCGCGGGATCGCCGTAGGAGATGGTCATGATCGCCGGGCGGCCCGAGCTCTCACAGTGTTCCCGGGACAGGCGCGCGACGGTGTCCGGATACTTCGAGCCCGCTTGAACGGCCACGGTGCGACCGCACACGTCGTCAAAATCCTTGATGCCAAGAGGATTTCCTCGGGTAACCAGGAGTACGGACGAGTCGGCGAAGTAGTTGAGCATGTCGAACTGCTCGGAACGTGCCTGCGTGTTGAACATCCCGTTGCCTGCGATGTCGTATCGGCCGGCGGAGACGCCCGGCATCAGCGACTCATAATTCGTCGGAATCCACTCCAGCTGGACACCTGCACGGCGCGCCATCTCGTTGACGTAATCGGGTTCGAAACCCTCGACGGTCTTGCCGTCGGCGCCGAGCACCTCGTAGGGCGCGAGTCCAACGGACGTCGCCATGCGAGCGGTTCGCTGCTCGCCGGGCACGCTGTCGACTCGTTCGCCGCCCCCCGAGCATCCCGCGATCAACAACGCCGCGGCGACACCGGTACACGCTGTTGCGCCCCGTCTCCTCAGTCCGCCAATGCTCATCCGCCGTCCCTCTTTCGTGGTCTGATTCACCGCTCGAACAAGTAAGGTTTTACACCTTAGGTATCGGCTGGAGTGGTGTCAATCACAGCGATGTTGACACGACCTGGGCTTTTCGTGTTTCACGCCGCTGGGGCGGACGGTCTGGTCAAACCGCAATCCCGTATGTAAGGTGTAATACCTCACTGAAAGGAAGTGCGATGGATCACAGTGGCACTGTCGTGATCGGCGGCGGCATCATCGGTGCGTACTGCGCCTACGAACTCGCCCGCGCCGGCGAATCGGTAGTCATCGTGGACCCCGCACCCGCATCGGGAGCGTCGACCGGCAACGCCGGAATGCTGGTGCCGAGCTACTGCCTCCCGATGGCCAATCCAGCGACGCTGAGCGCAGGGTTGGCCTCACTGTTCAGCGCCGATAGCGCAGTGTCGTTCGCACGGCCGATAACGGCTGACACGCTGTCCTGGTTGGCGCGGTTCGTCGTCGCGTCGAGGCCCGGCCGCGCGGTACGTGTGGCTCCTGAGTTGGTGAGTATGGGCGCGCGCAGCATTGACGCCTACGAACGGCTCGCCGCGCGCGAGGGCATCCCCTTGGAGGTGCGGCGATGCGGCTGGCTGCACGCGGCGGAGACACCGGCGGCGCTGCGCGCGCACACCAAGGCTGCGAATGCGTTGCGGCGGCTCGGTGTTCGCATGGAGACGCTATCCGGTGAAGCCGCCCGCGAGCGGGTTCAGCACCTGAGTGAAACCGTGGTCGGCGCTGTCCACTTCCCCGACGACGCGGCGGTGGATCCGACGTCGGCATGCCGGGCGGTGCTCAGCGCCGCCGCGAAGCACGGTGCGCGCACAGTGCGTGCGTTGGCCACCGGGCTGATTCGCGACGGTGATCGGGTCACTGCGGTTCGCACCGATGGTGGCGACATTCCCGCGCATGCGGTCGTGCTTGCGGCCGGTCACAGCACCACGGTGCTAGCCCGGCGGCTTGGACTCGGGGTTCCCGGGATCGTGCCCGCTCAGGGCTGGAGCCTCACCCTGCCGGCTGACAGCGGCCAGGCACCCGATGTGGCGCTGATGTCGGTGGACGACCATGTGGTTATCAACGCGACGGCTGGCATGGTGCGTCTGACCGGCGGCATGCGATTCGGCGGCGATCCCGATGAGGCGCCGCCGCAGGAGGTGTTCGATCGTCTGCGGGCAACCGCGAACCGGCTGGTGCCGTCGTTGTCTGCGATCACCGACGATGGCCAAAAGTTCTGGGGCGCAAGACCCATGACTGCGTCCGGCCTACCGGTCACGCGGCGTCTTCTCGGCAACATGGTGGTTGCCGCAGGGCATGGTCCCCTGGGCATGACGCTGGCACCGGCCACCGCTGAGCTGGCCGCACGGCTGCTTCAGCAGACCTTGACAAGGAGCACACGATGACATCCCTCGCGGCACCCTTGTCGGGTATCCGGGTTGTCGACTTCGGCCAGTATGTGGCCGGGCCGGCCGTCGCCATGATCCTCGGTGATCTGGGCGCTGAGGTCATCCGCATCGACCCGCCCACGGGTCCGGCCTGGGACAGCCCCGCCACCGCGGCGCTGAATCGCGGCAAGCGCTCCATCGCCTTGGACCTCAAGTCGAGCGTTGACCGCGCCACCGCGCAGGACTTGATCAGGACCGCCGATGTGGTCGTGGAGAACTTCCGTCCCGGTGTCATGTCCCGCCTCGGCCTGGACGCCACGGAGTTGCGACGCGCGCAACCGCGACTGATCTACCTGTCACTACCGGGCTTCTCGGCCACCGACCCCACCCGCGCCCAGCTGCCGGGGTGGGAGGGCATCGTCTTGTCAGCCACCGGCGGATACACCGACATGGGCCTCAACCGGGTGCTGATGGGCATCAACCCGTCCTACAGCCCGCTGCCGCTGGCATCTGCCTACGCGGCAGCGCTTGGAGCCCTGGCTGTGGTGGTGGCACTGCTGGACAGGATGTCCTCCGGCTGCGGTGAGCACATCGAGGTGCCGCTGGCGGATGCCGTGCTCGAGGGACTGGCCTACAACTCGTTACGAGTTGACGACCTACCGCCGCGCTACCTGTCATTGCGCGAACTGGAGATTGACCGTCGCCGTGCCGACGGTCAGGCGATGGACATGTCCTATGACGAACTGCAGGAACTGCTTGACCCGTTCTATCGCAGTTACCGATGCGCCGACGGGCGGCTGTTCTACAACTGCTGCCCCGCGCACCGGACCCACGCCATCACCGCGTTGAAGACCCTGGGGTTGTGGGATCAGTTCGCCGCCACAGTCCCAGTCGTCGATCCCTATCTGGATCACGCCGACTGGCCGGCAGGTGTCGACTGCACGTTGTTGGCATACCCGCTGTCCGAGAACTGGACCCGGCAGCTTGCCGGCCCCATCGAGGCTGCCTTCGCTCAGCACTCGAGTACGGAGTGGGAGGCGCGATTCGACGCTGCCCGTATCCCCGGAGCGGCCCATCGCAGCAGCGCGGAGTGGATGCACAGCGACCATGCCCGCACCGCCGGACTCATGGTGGACGTCCCCGACCCCCGGTACGGGCGCCTGCTGCGACCTGGGCCGGTGATCTGGACAGAGAACAGCCCGCTCAACACCGCGTCGGCGCCAGCGCTCGACGCCGACCGCCACGACATCCTCGCCCTGCTGGGCGAGCAGACCCCGACCATCGGTGGCCTCGCAGGAGCGCCGGACGGGGCACTGCCGCTGAGCGGGGTGCGCATCCTCGACATCACCAATGTCATCGCCGGCCCAACGATCGGATCCACGTTGGCCCGATTTGGAGCCACCGTCACCAAGATCGACCCTCCCACACCGACTTTCGACCCGTACCACAACATCGTCGTCGGCCTGCACGCCAACCGCGGCAAACGCAGCGCCCTCGTTGACCTGACCACCCCGGCGGGGCAGGCCATCTTGGACAAGCTCGTCGCCGAACATGACGTGGTCACGTTCAACGGCGTGACCCGCCAAATGAATGCGCTGGGGCTCACCCCGCAGCGGCTCAAGGCGATCAACCCCGATATCGCCATGGTGCGCATCGACGCGTACGGAGGTCAGCGGCCCGGCCCGCGCAGCGAGGTTCCCGGCTACGACGACAACGTCCAGGCCTGCACCGGCATCATGACGCGCTTTGGTGGATCAGCCCAAACACCGGAGGAACACGCCCACCTCGGCACCATCGACGCACTCGCCGGCTTCCTGGCCAGTGCAGCGGCAGTGGCAGCACTGCTGCAACAGCGCCGCACCCAGCACAGCGAGCCCGCTCGCGTGTCGCTGGCCGCCGCCGGACAGTTCCTCCAGATTCCGTTCATGTACGACCACCCCGGCCGGGACCCCTTCGATGAACCACATGGACGCCTGGCCCACGGCGAGAACTCCTGCTACCGCAGTTACCAGGCCGCCGACGGGCCGCTGTTCTTCGCTGGCCGCACAGGCGATCTCGGTGACCTGGCCGATCTCGAGGCATTCGGCGGGCTTCCCGTCGACGGCGATGACGTCGAGGTGGCCGACTACCTCGCGCAGACATTCCTTGGGCGCGACGTCGCGTACTGGTGTGCCGCGCTGGCCGGTAGCCCGTTCGGTGTGCACCGCGTCGAAGCGATCGCCGATCTGAAGCAACGCAACACGGTGACCGAATCGGCCGGACCAGTCCCGCTGGGATCAACCACCATGCTCTTCGTGCGCCACGACCGCCATCCACTGGGCCGGTGGGTTGACATGGCAGCACCGAACGCCATCAGAACCAGTCGAATGCGACTGCAGATGCCCGGTCCAGCACCACGATTCGGAGAACACACCCACGAGGTGCTGGCAGCGCTTGGCTACACCGGCGACCAGATCGCCGAGCTGAGCACCGCTGGTGTCGTCACCGATCGCTGGACACCGAAAGCCACCTACCTACCGCTGTAATCCCACTTCACGACAGAGGAGTAACCCATGAGAACGACCTACGATCCGGTGGCCATCACCGCAGCCGTGACCGGCGGCGACGTGCTGCCCAGCCAGAGCCCCGCAGTCCCGTGCGGACCGGAGGCCATCGCCAAGGCCGCGATCGACGCAGCCGCCGCCGGCGCCACCGCCGTTCACCTGCACGCCCGCGAGATCGACGGGCGCCCCACGGGATCAGCGTCGATGTTCGCCCAGATCGTCGACCAGATCCGCAGCCAGTGCGACGTTGTCATCAATGTCACCACCGGTGGCTCAGTGGACATGACTGCCGCGGACCGGCTGCAGGGCGTCATCGCCACCCGACCCGATATCGCCACCCTCAATCTGGGGACGATGAACTTTGAGGGCTTCCCCACCAAGGAACGTTGGCCCGAGGTGCAACACCAGTGGGAGCGTGACGTTCTGGCCAACTCCGGTCGCGTCGTGTTCACCAACACGCTGGCCATGATGCGCGACTTCGCTGCCACCTTCCGCGATCTCGGGGTGTGCCCGGAACTGGAGGTCTATGACCTCGGTCATCTGAACATGGCCCGATTCCTGCTCGACGAGGGAACACTGCACGGCCCCGTGCGCATCCAGTTCGTTCTCGGCGCGCTCGGCGGGGCGGGGAACAGCCTGCACGACTTGTTCGCTCTCGAACAGGCCGCCCAACGCATCCTTGGCGCTGACCTCGCCGCGGTCAGTGTCGCCGCTGTCGGCTACCCCGCACAGTTGCGGATGGCAGCGGTGGCCGCCGCCGGCGGTTACGACATCCGGGTCGGTATCGAGGACAACCTGCGGATCCGGCGCCGCGAGCAGGCCAAGGACTCGGCCGAATTGGTCGCTGCGGCTGTCGGAATCGCCGCACAACTGGAACGCGGCATCACCACACCCGACCAGCTGCGCGCCCAGCTCGGCCCGTGGTACTCCACTCGGCCGACTGCGGAGGCACAGTCGTGAACCATGCCACCGACGTGCTGCGCATCAGCTGTATGCAGGCCGAGGGACGACCCGGCGACGTGGAACACAACCTCGATCTGGTTGACCGCGCCGCTGTGCAAGCCCGCGGCGACGGCGCAGACCTGCTGATCACTCCCGAGATGTTCTTGACCGGCTATGACTGCGGTGATCTAGCGCCGCTTTTGGAGCCCGACCGCGATCTGGCCGGTCGGGTCGCCGCCATCGCGGCCCGACATCGCATCGCCATCCTGGCCGGTCTGCCCATAGCGCTGCCCGAAGGGGGTATCTCCAACGCCGCGGTATTCGTCGACGACACCGGACAAACCCTTGGTGTGCACCACAAGTCGCACCTGTACGGGGCGATCGACAAGGACAGGTTTCATCCCGGAGCCCACCCGGCCACCATCGTGGACTACCGCGGGGTACGCATCGGCGTGCTCATCTGCTTCGAACTGGAGTTTCCGGAGCCGGCCCGACTCGCGGCGTTGTCCGGCGCGCAGCTCATCGCGGTACCCACCTCGAACATGGAGCCCTACGCGGCCATCAACGAGCACCTGGTCTGGACCCGTGCATGGGAGAACCAGACCTACGTCGCGTACGTGAATCGCTGTGGGACCGAACGCAACACCCACTACGTCGGCAGAACCGTCGTCCATGGACCCGGCGGGGAGCTCATCGCGCGTGCCGACACATCACCCACCCTGCTGACCGCCGATATCTGTATCCCCGCGGTCGCCGCTGCCCGTCACGACTTCAGTTACCTCGCCGAACGCCGGCCGAATCTGTATGCCGGGCTCGCGCACCTCGAACCCCAACTGCCCGCACCGAACCGAAAGGCATTGCCATGCACGTGAAACTGAGCCCCGAGGACGTGAAGACCGTCGCCTGTATCGGAGCCGGTGTCATCGGCGGCGGCTGGGTGGCGCACTTCCTGGCCCGCGGCTACGACGTTCACATGTGGGATCCCGCGCCCGACGCCGAGGCCAAGGTGCGACACCGTGTCGAGGCGGTCTGGCCCGTCCTCACCGAGCTGGGTCTGGCCCCGGGTGCAGATCCGGGTCGCCTCGTCGCGGCACGCACGCTGGACTCGGCAGTTGCGGACGCCGACTTCATCCAGGAGAGCGGCCCCGAGGCGCTGCCGACCAAGATCGACCTGCTGGCGCACATCGACTCGGCTAGCAGCCCCGATGTGGTGGTGGCATCGTCGACGGCGGGTCACCCCATGACCGATATGCAGGTCGGTGCCACGCGCCCCGAGCGTTTCGTCGTCGGGCACCCGTTCAATCCGCCCTACCTGTTGCCGTTGGTGGAGGTGGTCGGTGGCCGCAGCACGTCTGCGGCCGCGGTCGCGTGGGCGTCGGCGTTCTACACCGCTGCGGGCAAATCGGTCATCACCATGGACTCCGAAGTGCCGGGCTTCATCGCGAACCGTCTGCAGGAGGCCCTGTGGCGTGAAGCGCTGCACATGGTGGCCGCAGGCGAGGCGACCATCGAGCAGATCGACCGCGCCGTCACCGACGGTCCCGGGTTGCGGTGGGCGTTCCACGGCCCCTTCACCACGTTCCACCTGGCTGGCGGCCACGGTGGCATTGCACATGCGTTGGAACACTTCGATCCGACCGAGTACTCGCAGTGGTCGCGGCTGGCCAGCCCGGAGTTGTCCAAGACGCTCAAGCAGCACCTCATCGACGGTGCCATCGCCACCACCGATGGTCGCGACGTCGCCGACCTGACGAGTGAACGCGACGCCTCCATTGCCGCGATTCTGCGCACGCTGCGACGCGCCGAGCAGCCGTCATGACCGACATCAGCCAGCGCAGCCCGACCCCAAGGCTGCCGCCCACCTGGGCAACTGTCGATGATGCCTGGATCGACTACAACGGCCATCTCTCCGAGGGCTACTACGTGCTGATGTTCAGCCGCGCGATAGACGACATGCTCACCCATGTCGGTCTCGGCGAGCCCTACCGCGCGGCCACCAACTGCGCAGTGTTCACCGTCGAAGCCCACGTCCGCTATCTGCATCAGGTGCGTGCCGACAGCACCATCGAGATCCGAAACCGAATCACCGCCGTCGACGGCAAACGCCTGCACAGCGTCCACGACATGTATGTCGGTGAAAAGCTCTGTGCCACTGAAGAAGTCGTCGGACTTCACGTCAACCGCGAACAGGAGAGGGTGGTGCCGTTCCCGGCTGCCGTCCAGACGGAGCTGGCCGGCTATCGACAGCACGGGCACACGGGACCGATCTCGGCCACCGTCGGAGCAACCCAGTGACCGCAACGTGCGTCGACACACTCGCGGACGTCGAGGGCCTGCATCTGCTGAGCCCAGAGATCATCACGAGCCTCTACACCCTCGACATGGCCTACGCCAGCCAGGTCGAGGCCTTCACCGAGCTGGCCAACGGTAACGCCTGGCAACCCGACAAGATCGGTGGCGGCCATGCCGGTGATGACAGCACAGTGTTCTGCTACGCCGCACGACTCAACCGTGACACCGGACCCATCTCGAAATTCGGCAGCGTCAACCCAGGCAATACCGAGCAGGGGCTGCCGAGCATTCACGCGATGGTGGTGTTGCTGCACCCCGACACCGGAATCCCTGTGGCCATACTCGACGGCACGGCGATCACCGCGCGCCGCACCGCGGCCGCCTCGGCTGTGGCCGCCACCAATCTGGCGGGCCAGGCCGCCCAGATCGCGGTGCTGGGCTCTGGACAACAAGGCGTGGCGCACGTCCACAGCCTGCACCGTCGCTTCCCGTCAGCGTCGTTCACGCTCTGGTCGCCAGACACCGAACAGGTCGGACAGGCCGTGGAAGGGCTTCGGGCACGGGGCATCACGATCGCCTCAACGGCAACGGTCGGCGACACCCTGCATGGCGCCGACATCGTGGTGACGGCAACCCAAGCCGTCGAGCCACTGTTCGACGCCGAGGTCCTCGCCCCCGAAGCGCTGGTGATAAGCATCGGCAGCTTTGAATCCCACCGCTGCGAAATCGGTGCTGACACACTGCAACGCAGCACGACGGTCGTCGTCGACCACGCTCCAACCGCGCGGGCTCATTGCGGACCGCTGGTGGATCTGCAACGCCGCAACATTGACACCGCGGTCACCGAACTGGGGCACGTGATCGTCGGCGCGGCACCCCCGCCGGCACCCGGCGTGACCACCTACCTTTCGGTGGGACTCGGCGTCCAGGACGCAGCCGCCGCCTGGTCGATCTACCGCCGTGCTCGGGAACTGGGTCTGGGCACCACGGTGCAGTGGTGACCAGTCCAGTCAGGCGACACCAACCCACAGTCATCTTCGATCCTGAACGAGGCATCATGTCCGACCCCACGTCCTGGACGGTTCCCGACGTCCTGGCGGGCTACCGCAACCAGTCGCTCTCACCCGTGGAGGTTATGGCCACCACCCTGAAACGGATCGCCGATCTCAACCCGCACTACCGGGCGGTGGCGCACGTGTTCGCCGACCGCGCGATGGAGCAGGCTCATACCGCAGAACACCTTTACCGCACCGACCCCGATGCGGCTCGGCCACTCGAGGGCATCCCCGTATTGGTCAAGGAGGACGAGGCCATCCGCGACGATCCCTGGACACAGGGATCGACCATCTACCGCAGTCTCGTCGCGGATCACACCGCACCGTTCGTGCAGCGCATCCTCGATGCCGGCGCCATCATCCACGGGAGGTCGGCGGCCCCGGAATTCTCCTCGGCCGCGTTCACTCAGTCATCGCTCTGGGGTGTGACAACCAACCCATGGAATCCCCGGTACTCCAGCGGTGGATCCTCTGGCGGTTCAGCCGTGGCGCTCGCCACCGGGATGACCTTGCTGGCCACCGGATCCGACCTCGCCGGATCCATCCGCACTCCCTCGTCGTTCAACGGCACCGTCGGCTACAAGCCACCCCACGGCCGGGTCCCCGTCGACGCCCCGTTCAACCTCGACCGCTACTGCCACTGCGGCCCGATGGCCCGCACCGTCGCCGATTGCCTGACGCTGCAACGCATAATCGCCGGCCCGCACCCCGACGATCTGGCATCCCAGCTGCCGCCAGCACCGTCGGCCGCCCCGTCACAGTGGAGAGTGGGCGTCATCACCGGCCAGGACTGGCCCGTCGACCCCGAGATCGCCGACAACACTCGCGCGCTCGGACAAGCGCTGGCCGCCACCGGAATCTCGGTGGAGGAAATCGCGCTCCCGGTGCAACGCGACGACGTGATCGACGCCGCGGCCATCCACTACGACGCCATCTTCGGCGCCGCCCTGACCCACGAATCCGATCAGCACCCCGACCAGATCAATCCCTATGTCCCAGAATTCGCGCGCTGGGCCGCGCAACGACGTGGGACCCGCAGCTTCTTGGACGGTCTCGCCATCGAAGCGGCCCTGCAGTCGAAGATCGCGCCGCTGTTCCAGCAATTCGATGCGCTCGTGCTGCCAGCCGTGGCCACGCGCGGATTCCTAGCCGGTGATGACTACGTGGGGCATGGTCTCGAGGTTGGCGGCACCACACTGAGCTTCTATATGGAGGCACTGCCGTCGATCCTGTTCAACGTTCTCAGTGCACACCCGGCCCTGACGATCCGCTCCGGCTTCGCCAACAACGACGTCCCGACGGGCGTCCAGATCGTTGGCCGGGCCTACGACGACAACACCCCGTTCGCGATCGCCTTACACCTGCAGCGCGCCGCGACAGTCCCGACCACCTGGCCGACCCTGCCCACACCATCCTCGGACGTTTGAAGCACCCCTGACGAAAGGCACCATCCATGACAACGTCGCCTACCGAGACGGGTACCGGCTCAGAAACCCATTTCGCACGAACGATGACGTGGCGGGCCGCGCTGTCGCTTGCGTTGGCGCTGCCCGCAGCGGCGCTGTCGGTCATCGGCTACTGGGTGGGCGCGCTCGGCGGGTGGACCGCCGCCACCCTGCTGGCGATCTCGGCGACCATCGCTATCCTGCAGAACTTCACGTACGCCGAGATGGCGGCGATGTTCCCCGACAAGGCTGGCGGAGTCGCCACATACGCCTACCAGGCCTGGCACAAAGTGTTTCATCCCCTCGGCGCCCTGGCCTCCGCGGGATACTGGGTCGGGTGGTCCTTCGGGCTGACCACCACCGCACTGGTCATCGGGGAACTCGTTAGCGACCAATGGTTCTCACAGGTCACCACCGAGCTGACGGTGGGCCCGGTGCACCTGGGGTTGGCGCACCTGATCGCCCTGGCGTCCCTGTTCGGGGTCTGGCTGCTCAACGTCTTCGGGATCGAACCGGCGGTGCGTGTCAGCTACGTCGTCAACGCGCTGGTGGTCATCGTCATGCTCGCAGTGGTCGGGACGTCCATTGTGCAGGGGCAGATTCACCTCGAACGGTTGACGTGGGCGCTGACGTCAGTCGACGGGGCCGCACCATTGATAGTGGCCTGCGTGTGGCTCTTCCTCATGGGCTGGACCGTCTACGGCACTGAGATCGCCGCAACCTTCACACCCGAGTACCGCAATCCACGCACTGATGTCCCCAAGGCGCTGACCGCCGCCGGGCTGATGTCGCTGGTGGTGTTCGCCTGTATGCCCATCGTCGTCACCGGCACCGTCGGCGAACCAGAGATCACCTCCAGCCCAATCGGTTTCAACATCACTCTGTTCGAGACTCTGTTCGGTGCGGCCGGACCGCTGGCGATCGTCGTACTGTGCCTGGCCATGCTCAACCTGATGTCGGTGTCGATCGCCGACAGCGGACGCGCTCTGTTCGGCATGGCCGAAAGCGGATTGACGATACGACAACTCGGAGTGCTCAACCGTTTTCGGATGCCGGCCAGGGCGATGGCCGTCGGACTGGTCCTCAACATCGGTCTGATCGTCTTCGTCGGAAATCTCCTCGGCGTGATATTCGCCTCGAACCTGGGCTACTTCGTCGCCGTGATCATCGCACTCACCGGATACCTGCTGCTGAGACGCTCCGGCGTGGCCCCCGACCGCTCCTTCCGCCTTCCTCGCTGGTGGGATGCCGTGGCCGCACTGCTGGCGCTCGCCAATCTGACGTTCTTCCTCGTTGCTGCAACACATCCCGCGCTCACCGGGTACGGCGGCTGGAAGGAAGAGCTCATCGGTTTCGGTGTGCTCGTCATTGCCTTGACGATGTACGGCTACCGCCGCTATGTACAAGACCGCATCAACTAGCGGTGTGGTGCCGCCGAACCCGCTCTCACCCGGGGGTCACCTATACGACGGAAAATCCCGCGGGCAGCGGCGCGCGGCCCGTCAGCGACAGCAGCACGGTCTCGCCTTGCTCCAGGGCGACACCGATGCGCGCGGCAAGCGCGGTCGCCTCGTCGAGAACTGGTGTCGGTGGCGTGAAATCGATTCCGGTGGCGCGGGCGATGTCGAGACCGTGCACGGCCATCTCGAAGGTGCGCGTCGGCAGATAGCCGCTCAGCCGGATGCCGAGCCCGCCGATCACCGCAATCAACGGGTCGTCATCGACACCGGCCAGGTCGGCCAGCACGCGGCGGCGCAGATCGGCCACCGCCACGGCGGGGTCGGCGCCGAGGTCTCGGCCCGCCTGCCTGCCCCGCTCGGTGACGTCGGCGGCGCCGAGGGTGGCCGCGACGTCGCGAATGCGGGTGTAGTACTCGACAGGGCCTGCGAGGTCCTCGCGCTCAGCCGGGGTCTGCAGGTAGGTGCTCACCGTGATCAACGAACGCGAGGTGTGACCGACGAGCGAGCGCACATCCCAGTCGCCAAGGCCAGGCCCGTCCCACGCATCGGCGGGGATGGCACCGACGAGGTCGACGAACGCCTCGGCGGCGGCGGCGAAGGTCTTGGACGTCGAGGCGCTCACGCGACCGAGACGCGGTCCCACCCGGCGACCGACTCCACGCTGCGTGGCTGCGGGCCGACATAGATGGCCGATGGGCGCACCAGCTTGCCGAGACGCTTCTGCTCCAAGATGTGGGCGCACCAGCCCGCGGTGCGACCGCAGGTGAACATGGCGGGCATCATCGTGGTGGGTACCTCGGCGAAGTCCAGCATCACCGCGGCCCAGAACTCGACATTGGTCTCGATGGCGCGGTCCGGGCGCCGTTCGCGCAGTTCGGCGAGGGCGGCCTGCTCGAGCGCGGCGGCCACCTCATATCGCGGTGCGTCGAGCCGTTGCGCGGTCGCCCGCAAGACCCGGGCACGCGGATCCTCGGCCCGGTAGACCCGGTGTCCGAAGCCCATCAGCTTGTCGTGGCGGTCGAGGATTCCCCTGACCACGGCGCGAGCGTCACCGCTGCGTTCGACCTCGTCGATCATCGGCAGCACCCGGGCCGGTGCGCCACCGTGCAGCGGACCACTCATCGCACCCACCGCCCCAGACAGCGCAGCCGCCACGTCGGCACCGGTGGAGGCGATCACTCGGGCGGTGAACGTCGACGCGTTCATACCGTGTTCGGCCGCGCTCACCCAGTACGCGTCGATCGCCTCGACGTGCCGGGGATCGGGGTCGCCCTTCCATCGGGTCATGAAACGCTCTGTCACGGTGGAGCATTGGTCGATGGTGCGCTGCGGTACGGCCGGTTGATGAATGCCGCGGGCGGACTGCGCGACGTAGGACAGCGCCATCACCGAGGCACGGGCCAGCTGGTCGCGGGCGGTCTGATCGTCGATGTCGAGCAGCGGGGCGTAGCCCCAGATCGGGGCCAGCATCGCCAGGCCCGCCTGAACGTCGACGCGGACGTCGCCGCTGTGGATGGGCAGTGGGAACGGCTCGGCGGGCATCAGCCCGCGGTCGAACTCCCCGTCGACCAGCAGCGCCCACACGTCACCGAATGTGACGTGTCGGTCGACCAGCTCCTCGATGTCGACGCCGCGGTAGCGCAGCGCGCCGCCGTCCTTGTCGGGTTCTGCGATCTCGGTCGTGAAGGCTACGACGCCTTCCAGGCCGGCGACGAAGTCGTCGGGCACCCCAGGCATGCCACTCATAGTTCGGATTCTTGCACTTGGCTCGAATGGGGTCACCAGCGGTCGGTAAAGGGGCGGTGAACAGGCGGGCGTAGCGTCGTCGCGTATGGCGCACGACGACGGCGGGCACTTGGCACGGATGAGGGCGGAGTACGGCTCGGTGGGAAAGGACGGTAGCCCGGATCTGGACGCCGACTGGCTCGCCGACGGGTGGATCACGTTGTTGCGCACGTGGATATCCGACGCCGAACGGGCGGGCCTGCCAGAGCCCAATGCGATGGTGGTCGGCACGGTCGATTCGCGGGGAAGGCCCGTCACCCGAAGTGTGTTGTGCAAGAGCGTGGACGAGACCGGAATCAGCTTCTTCACCAACTACGACTCGGACAAGGGCAGCCAGCTCGCCGCGAACCCCTACGCGTCGGCGACCTTCCCCTGGTACGGCATAGGCCGCCAGGTCCACGTCCGCGGCACGGTGACCAAGGTGTCCGCCGAGGCCACCGCGGACTACTGGTCCAAGCGCCCCCGAGGCTCGCAGTTGGGGGCGTGGGCGTCGCATCAGTCGCACCCGATCAGCTCGCGGGAGGCGCTGCTGGGGCGACTGGCCGAGGTCAGCGCCAAGTTCGAGAATCTCGATGTCATCCCGGTGCCGCCGAACTGGGGTGGATACCTGATCGCCCCCGATGTCGTCGAATTCTGGCAGGGCCGAGAGGATCGCGTGCACAACAGGATTCGGGTGACCGGCGAGCACATCGAGCGTCTGCAGCCGTGACACCCCCCGTCGCACCCCCCGCGACCACCAGACCGGGTGGCTAGCCTCTTCGCCGACACCACACCGCTGCGAACGCCGGATTTTCGGCGGCTGTGGCTGGCCGGCATCCCGACCGTCATCGGGGCGAATCTCACGATCTTCGCCGTGCCCGTGCAGCTGTACGTGCTCACGCAGAACTCGGCCTATGTCGGGCTGGCAGGGATCTTCGCGCTGGTCCCGCTCGTGGTGTTCGGCCTCTGGGGTGGCGCGTGGGCCGACGCAATGGATCGCAGGCTTCTGCTCATCATCTCGTCGTGTGGTCTGGCGCTGGCGTCGGTGCTGTTGTGGCTACAGGCAGCGCTGGCTCTGAACAATGTGTGGTTGGTGCTGTGTCTGCTGTCGGTGCAGCAGGCGTTCTACGCGGTGAACTCTCCGACGCGGTCGGCCGCCATTCCGCGGATACTGCCGGGGGAGCAGTTACCCGCCGCCAACTCGCTGAACATGACGGTGATGCAGTTCGGGGCGATCCTCGGGCCGCTGCTCGCGGGGATGCTGCTGAGCGTCGTCGACCTGTCGACGCTGTACCTGATCGACGCCGTGACGTGTACGGCCGCCATATGGGCGACCGTGCGACTGTCCCGGATGCCCGCCTCGCCCGCCGCCGATGGTGCGAGCAGGTGGGGTCTGGGCGCGGTGCTGGACGGCTTTCGGTATCTCGCGGGTAACCGCGTGGTTCTCATGTCGTTCGTCGTCGATCTCATCGCGATGATCTTCGGCATGCCGCGGGCACTGTTCCCTGAGATGGCGCACGTGAGCTTCGGCGGACCGGTCGATGGCGGTCTCATCATGGCGCTGCTTGCCGCGGCGATGTCGGTGGGCGCGGTGGCAGGCGGCGTCTTCTCCGGGTGGCTGCCGCGGATCCGGCGCCAGGGCCTCGCGGTGGTGATCGCGATCGTGGTGTGGGGCGTTGCCATGGTCGGGTTCGGATTGGCCAGCGGGCTGGCGGGCGGTCAGGCGGGCACGCTGCTGTGCATCGCCCTGGCGTTGCTTGCCATCGGGGGAGCCGCGGACATGGTGTCGGCGGCCTTCCGGTCGACGATCCTGCAGCAGGCGGCCTCCGACGAGTTGCGAGGGAGGTTGCAGGGGGTGTTCACCGTGGTGGTCGCTGGCGGTCCGCGAGTCGCCGATGCGCTCCACGGCGCCACGGCCGCCGCGGTCGGCACCACGGTGGCCGCAGCGGGTGGTGGCGCGCTGGTCGTGGTGGGTGTGGTGATTGCCAGCCTGGCCGTACCCGCGTTCGTGCACTATCGCGTGATTGGGCAAGTAACTTAAGGAATTCTCATGTCCGGGAGTTAACATTCCGCGCGTGGCTGAACTCGCGGACGGCGCCGCCCCCGGCTTGCGCGAGCGCAAGAAACAGCGGACTCGATCGATGCTTATTGACGCGGCTATGGAGTTGTGCCTGCGCCAGGGCTACGAGAACACCACCGTCGATCAGATCGCGGCTGCCGCCGACGTCTCCCCTCGCACGTTCAGCCGGTACTTCGCCACGAAGGACGCGGTATTCCTCACGCTCATTGACGACTACTCACACGAGGTCGCCATCGAACTGGAGACAGTCCAGGCCGACGTCGGTCCGTTGGAGGCCATGCGTCAGGCGCACGTGGCGGTGCTCACCCGCGTCGCCAAGCGCCAGGTCGGCCGGATGACGACCGAGCGCATCATCCTGATGCTGCGTGTCATCAACGCCTCGGACACGCTGCGCCAGGCGGCCGTCGAGTTCAAGCACGATATGACCGAGGTGGTCCTGGCCAAGCGAATGGGCGTGAACGTGGAGGATCGGAGCCGCCGGCTGGTCGGCGCGGTCTTCTCGTCGACGATCGTGACCGCGTGCGGCGACCTAATCAGCGACACCGACACCTTCCGCCTCGGCCCGCTGGTCATGGTGGACCGAATCAACGAGGCCTTCGCGCAGGTGGCCCAGATGTCGGCGGACCTGCTCTCAGGCGATGGGGCGGTGCATGGCGCAGGCCATTGATGCCGGCTTGCGCGAGCGCAAGAAACGCAGGACGCGTGCATCGCTGATCGAGGCCGCCGCCGACCTGTGTCTGCGCCATGGCTACGACGAGACCACGGTCGAGCAGATCGCCGCTGCCGCCGACGTGTCGCCGCGGACGTTCAGCCGGTACTTCCCGACCAAGGTGTCGGTGGTCGCTGCGATCACAGACGACCTGGACGCTCTGATGGCCGCGGCAATGGAGAAGCAGCCCGCCGGCATCACCGAGTACGAGGCATTGCTCGGCGCGTCCATCGAGGTCTTCACAGGCAGGGACGGCTACGAGACGCCGGGGTTTCGGCAGATGGCAATGCTGATTCGGATCATCAACGGCTCCACGTCGTACCGGGCCTCGGCGCTGTCGTTGCGGCACGACGTCTCCAACGGCGCCACGATGAGGGTCATGGCCCGGCGGATGGGCGTTCCGGTGGGCGACCGGGCCGTCACTCTGGTCGCCGACACGTGGGCGATCCTCTTCTCAGACTCCTTCGCAGGCCTCGGGCAACCGGGGAACGACCCGATCGAATCTCGCGTCATCTGTGATCGCCTGTCGGCGACCGTCGCACTGTTCCGGCGGACCTGGCAGCCCTCGCTCGGTGAACCGGACCTCGACAGGCTCCCCCACTTAAGCGCGCTCGATGGATAGCGACTACCTTCATCTGGTGACGGACCGCCCAGTCCCGGTCGACAATCGCAGAAAGGGTTAAAGTGCCCGAAAAAGCCAGTCCCGACGAGGTCGCCACGCTCCGTTATCCGGGCGGCGAAATCGACTTGGACATCGTGCCCGCCACCGAGGGTTCGGACGGCATCGCGCTGGGTTCGCTGCTGGCCAAGACCGGTTACACCACCTTCGACGGTGGCTTCGTCAACACCTCGTCTACGAAGAGCGCGATCACGTACATCGACGGTGACGCGGGCATCCTGCGCTACCGCGGTTACCCGATCGAGCAGCTCGCGGAGAAGTCGACTTTCATCGAGGTCAGCTACCTGCTGATCTACGGCGAGCTGCCGACTGCCGACCAGTTGGAGTCGTTCACCAACCAGATCCAACGGCACACGCTGCTGCACGAGGACCTGAAGCGGTTCTTCGACGGTTTCCCGCGCAACGCGCACCCGATGCCGGTGCTGTCGAGTGCGGTCAACGCGCTGAGCGCCTACTACCAGGACTCGCTGGACCCGCTGGACAACAAGCAGGTGGAGCTGTCGACCATCCGGTTGCTGGCCAAGCTGCCCACCATCGCCGCCTACGCCTACAAGAAGTCCGAGGGTCAGCCGTTCCTGTACCCGGACAACTCGCTGACGCTTGTCGAGAACTTCCTGCGGATGACGTTCGGTTTCCCGGCCGAGCCCTATGAGGTCGATCCCGAGATCGTCCGGGCGCTCGACATGCTGCTGATCCTGCACGCCGACCACGAGCAGAACTGCTCGACGTCGACGGTGCGCCTGGTCGGCTCGTCGCAGGCCAACCTCTTCACGTCCATCTCCGGCGGTATCAACGCCCTGTGGGGTCCGCTGCACGGCGGCGCGAACCAGGCCGTGCTGGAGATGCTGGAGAAGATCCGCCAGTCCGACGGTGATGTCAAGGAGTTCGTCCGCAAGGTCAAGGACCGCGAGGACGGCGTCAAGCTCATGGGCTTTGGTCACCGGGTCTACAAGAACTACGACCCGCGTGCCCGCATCGTCAAGGAGCAGGCCGACAAGATTCTGGGCAAGATCGGCGTCCAGGATCCGCTGCTCGACATCGCCAAGGAACTCGAGGAGATCGCGCTCACCGACGACTTCTTCGTCGAGCGCAAGCTCTACCCGAACGTCGATTACTACACCGGCGTGATCTACCGGGCGATGGGCTTCCCGACCCGCATGTTCACGGTGCTGTTCGCGCTCGGCAGGCTGCCCGGCTGGATCGCGCACTGGCGGGAGATGCACTCGGAGCCGGGCAAGATCGGCCGTCCGCGCCAGATCTACACGGGTTACACCGAGCGCGACTACGCCGGTATCGACGGCCGCTAGTCTCGCGAGCAGTCGCAAAGCCCCTCAATCCACCGGATTGAGGGGCTTTGTGTCTGTTCGGCCACATTCGTTTGCATTGGTAATGGTTGTAGTTTCACAATAGTCGAATGAACATCGAGTCGATGACGGCACGGCGCAAGGCCATCATCCTGATGTCCTGCTGCCTGAGCCTGCTCATCGTGTCGATGGACGCCACCATCGTGAACGTCGCGATTCCCGCGATCCGCACCGATCTGCACGCCTCGCCGACCCAGCTGCAGTGGGTCATCGACGTCTACACGCTGGTGTTGGCGTCGCTGCTGATGCTCGCGGGTGCGACGGGGGATCGCTTCGGCAGGCGGCGGGTGTTCCAGATCGGCCTGACGGTGTTCGCGCTCGGATCCCTGCTGTGCAGTGTGGCGCCCAGCATCGAGATGCTTATCGCCGCGCGGTTCGTCCAGGCGATCGGTGGGTCGATGATGAATCCCGTTGCGCTGTCCATCATCTCGCAGATCTTCACCGGGCGCGTTGAGCGGGCGAGGGCGCTTGGGTTGTGGGGCGCGGTGGTCGGTATCGCGATGGCGCTCGGCCCGACGGTCGGTGGTCTGCTGATCGAACTGGTGAGCTGGCGGGCCGTCTTCTGGATCAACCTCCCCATCTGTGCGGCGGCCATCGCGCTCACCGCGATCTTCGTGCCAGAGTCCAAGTCCTCGACCATGCGCAATATCGATCCCGTCGGGCAGCTGCTGGCGGTGATCTTCCTGTTCGGCGTGGTGTTCGCGCTCATCGAAGGCCCCGGTATGGGCTGGACGGACCCCCGGGTGCTGACCATCGCGATCACAGCTGTTGCGGCGTTCGTGGCCTTCCTGCGGTATGAGTCGCGGCGCCACGATCCCTTCATCGATCTGCGTTTCTTCCGCAGCATTCCGTTCGCGTCGGCGACGCTGACGGCGGTCAGCGCCTTCGCCGCGTGGGGGGCGTTCCTGTTCATCATGTCGATCTACCTGCAGGCCGAACGTCATTACTCGGCGATGCAGACCGGCCTGATCTATCTGCCGATCGCCATTGGCGCACTTGCATTCTCACCGCTATCGGGCCGGCTGGTGGGACGCTACGGTGCGCGGCCGTCGTTGTTGACCGCCGGGCTTTTCATCACCGCGGCCTCGGCGATGCTGGTGTTCCTCACGGCGTCCACCCCGATCTGGGCGCTGATGGTGGTGTTCACCGTGTTCGGCATCGGCTTCTCGATGGTCAATGCGCCGATCACGAACGCCGCCGTCAGCGGCATGCCGACCGAGCGGGCCGGTGCCGCCTCGGCCGTCACGTCGACCAGCCGCCAGGTCGGGGTGAGCATCGGTGTCGCGCTGTGCGGGTCGGTGACGGGTTCGGCGTTGACGCAGATCGGCTCGGACTTCGCGTCGGCGGTTCGGCCGCTGTGGTTCGTCTGCGTCGGGCTCGGCGTCGTCATCCTCGCGCTGGGATGGTTCTCGACGTCGCCGCGGGCGCTGCGCTCGGCTGAGCGTCTGGCACCGCTCATCGCGGGCGAAGCGGACCGGAAGGATGACGTCCGTGTCGCGTGACCCGTTGGCCGACGAGGTGTGGCGAGACCTTGCCGCCGTGGTGTTCGACAACCGCGACAACTGGCGGCGGGCGACGGTCGAGGCCTCCGGGCTGCCGTTCAGCCGTGTCCGTGTGCTTCGCCGCCTTGCGCGAGGGCCGATGTCGCCCAAGCAGATCGCCGAGGCCGCGACCATGGACGCTCCCGCCACGACGGTCGCCATCAACGACCTCGAGGACCGTGGGCTGGTGATCCGCACACCCGATCCGACGAACCGGCGGTCCAAGCTCGTCTCGCTCACCGATGCGGGTCGCGACGTCGAGGCCCTCATCACGAGCATCGACGACCCGGCGCCGCCGGTGTTCGACGCGCTGAGTGAGGACGAGCTGCGCGCGCTGCGTGACATCCTGGCCAAGCTGCGGGCGTACTAGCGGCCCAGGACCGCCATCGCCGCGCTGTGTCCACCGATGCCCGATACCGCGCCACCGCGGCGGGAGCCCGACCCACACAACATGATTCGATCGTGATGTGTCGCGACGCCCCAGCGACGTGCCGCGGTGTCCAGAGGCTCGTCGTCCTCGGCGAACGGCCAGGCCAGTGCGCCGTGGAAGATGTTGCCCGCCGTCATGCCTAGTGCGTCCTGCAGGTCGGCGGTGGTCTTGGTCTCGATGCAGGGCCTACCGTGCAGGTCGCGCATCACGACGTCGGTGATCGGTTCGGCCAGCACGGAGTTCAGTGATTCCAGCACGGCGTCGGTGAGAGCGTCCCGCACCTGGTCGCCATCGCCCGCGGTGATCAGCGCGTGCGGGGTGTGCAGCCCGAACACCGTCAGCGTCTGAGCGCCGGAACGCCGCAGCTCATCGGACAGGATGGTGGGATCGGTCAGGGAGTGGCAGTAGATCTCGCACGGCAACGGTGCGGGCACCCGTCCCGCGGAGGCCGTGGCGAACGACGAGTCCAGTTGGCGCAGAGTCTCGTTGACGTGGAACGTGCCGCCGAACGCCTGCTCGGCCGTGACACTGTCATCGCGTAGGCGGGGGAGACGCCGCAGCATCAGGTTCACCTTCACCTGCGCGCCGGGTGCCGTCACGGGTGCGGTCTCGCCGAGTAGACCGGCCAGCACCGTGGGGGTGACGCCGGCCAGCACCACCTCGCCGTGCACCCGCTGATCCCCGTCGGCGGTGCGGTAGCGCACCTCTCCGTCGGGATTGACGGCGAAGACCTCTGCACCGGTGACGATCTCGGCGCCGAAGCTCGATGCCGCCGCGGCCAGCGCATGTGTGACGGCTCCCATGCCACCGATCGGCACGTCCCAGTCGCCGGTTCCGCCGCCGATCAGGTGGTAGAGGAAGCACACGTTCTGCACCAGCGATGGATCGTCGGTGCGAGCGAACGTGCCGATGAGGGCGTCGGTCGCCATCACGCCGCGGATGAGGTCGTCATCGACGGCACTGGTGATCGCCGCGCCGATCGGGCGGTCGATCATCGCCTCCCATGCCGCGGCGGTGTCGGGGTCGCCGCCGTCGAGGACATGGTGGCGGACCGCCGATCTGGAGCGCAGCGGCTCGGTGAGCGTCGGCCACAATCTCCGGGTGACGGTCCCGCATCGGCGATAGAACTCGGCGAAACCCTGCGCGTCGCGCCCGGCGCCGATCGCGTCGAAGTTGCTCACCGCCCCGACCAGCAGGCCGGTCTGGCCGCCGTCGGCGGGGTTGGGGGTGTAGGACGAGACGCTGCGCCTGCCCAGCCGGATCCGGGCGCCGAGGTCGTCAATGATGGTTCGCGGCAACAGGCTGACCAGGTAGGAGTAGCGCGACAGGCGGGCGTCCACGCCGTCGAACGCATAGCTCGACACGGCCGCGCCGCCGACATGGTCGAGGCGCTCCAGCAGACGCACCCGACGACCCGCGCGGGCCAGGTAGGCGGCCGCGACCAGGCCGTTGTGGCCGCCGCCCACCACGACAGCGTCGAAGCGGTCGTCCGGTCCCGGCACGCTGATCAGCTCAGATAGCCTTCGACCTGGTCACCCGGTCGCCGGTTTGCCTCGTTGGGGTTCTGGCCCGTTTCGCGCAGCGCGCGCCGCTGGCGCAGCAGGTCCCAGCACTGGTCGAGTTGGACCTCGAGCGACTGCAGGCGGCGTTGTTCCTCGGACTCGCCGATATCGCGACGCTGAAGCTTGGCTCGCAGGTCCTTCTCCTCGGCGACAAGCTCGTTTACCTGGGCGAGAATGTCGCGGTCTGTGTCCACCAATCCAGTGTGCCCGACTACGGTGATCAACGTGGCTACCAAACCCGAAATCGAATTTCCCGACGGTCCCGCGCCCGCCGACCTCGTCATCGAGGACATCACCATTGGCGATGGCGCCGAAGCGGTCCCCGGCGGCAATGTCAACGTGCACTACCTGGGCGTCGAGTACGACACGGGCGAGGAGTTCGACAGCTCCTGGAACCGCGGCGAGTCCATCGAGTTCCCCCTGCGCGGCCTGATTCAGGGCTGGCAGGACGGCATCCCGGGGATGCGGGTCGGCGGCAGGCGCAAGCTCGTCATCCCGCCCGCTCAGGCATACGGAGCGGCCGGCTCGGGGCACCGGCTGTCCGGCAAGACACTGATCTTCATCATCGACCTGCTCGACGTCCGCTGATCGGTAGCACCGACCGTCAATGAGGGGAGTGCCCGATGCCGGGTTCTGACGACGACCGCACCGTGTCCGACTGGCGAACCGAGACGAGGTTCTACCGGCGATCACCCGGCATCGGCTGGTTGCTGGCCCTGTTGGCGGTCCCGCTGCTGATAGCGCTGATCGGGTGGGGCGGCATCAAGGCGACACAGCAGGCCGACGACCCGATCCTCACGGTGCCAAGCGTCAACCCGTCCGCGACGCTGACGGCCACGCCGCCTGCACCCGTCGCGAGCGAGCCGGCGGCGCCCTTCGGTCGATTCTCGATCGTCCGCAACCCCACCGGATTCACCCTCGGTGGTCAGCTGCCCGACGCGACCCAGAAGTCGTCTCTCTTGGAGGCCATGGACCTCGCAATGCCGGGTGCCACCATCGTCGACGAACTCGAGATCGCACCCGGGGTCAGGTTTCCCGACGTCGCCGCACTGGGCGGGGTGTTCAGCGTGACGCCGAACATCCCCGACTTCAACCTCGCCGTCGACAGCGGCACGCTGACGCTCACGGGCACGGCGCCGTCCGAGTCGGAGAAGGCCGCGGTTGAATCCGCGGCTGCGGCGGCGTGGCCGGATGTGCGGATCGTCAACAACATCACGGTGCGAGCGGCCGCCTCGACGGCTTCACCTGCCCAGGCCCCACCTGTTCAGGCGCCACCTGCTGCGCCGGGACCGGGTGCGGCAGGCGCGTGCGCCTCGCTGCAGGCCGACGTCACCGGACTCCTGCGGACGCCCATCACCTTCGCCACCGACGGCGCCTCGCTGGTTGGCGACTCTCAGTCGCTGCTGTCGCAGGTGGCGGACCGGCTCAAGGCCTGCCCCGACGCCAGGATCGCGGTCGTGGGCTACACCGACAACACGGGCAACGACGGCATCAACGTCCCGCTCAGCGGTAACCGCGCCAAATCCGTTGCGGATGCCCTTGTTTCGGACGGGGTGGCCGCTGACCGGGTCACGTCTCGGGGAGCCGGCGCCGCCAACCCGGTGGCGGGCAATGACACGCCGCAGGGCCGCGCGCAGAACCGTCGCGTCGAGATCACAGTCAGCTAAGGAGATTCGACATGGACTTCGTCATTGCGTGGTTGTGGTATCTGCTGGCCTTCCTGGTCGGGTCGCTGTTGGCCTGGCTGCTGGCGACGGTCACGATCAAACGCACCAGTGAGCAGGAGGCACTCGACGACATGCCGGGCTCACGAGAGCTGGGAGCACGCTGATGGGCGCGGCGAACGGCTGGTTGATCGTGCTGGCCGCGGTGCTCGGGTTCGTGCTCACGGCGGCGTTCATGGTGGCCCGGGTCAAGCGTGAGGTGCCCGTATCCGCCAAGTCCACGTTGGCAGGCGGGGCGGCGGTCGCTGCCAAGCCCACTGCAACGCCCACTGCAACGCCCGCCAAAGCCGCCGCCGCTGCACCCGAGACGCAGCCCGCGTCCGAACCCGAGCCCTATGGCGCCGGATCCGTGCGGCTGGCGGTGGCGTCGGCCGACGGACCGTCGGGCTACACGGTCAAGGGCAACGAGGACTCGATGCTCTATCACTCCTCGGAGAGCCCGAGCTACCGGCAGACCATCGCCGAGGTGTGGTTCCTCGACGTTGAGTCGGCAGAGGCGGCCGGCTTCAACCGGTGGGACAGCGGCAAGTCTCAGCGCGACAAGAAGTAGACGGGTCCAGAGGTAGACAGCTAGGACGGTCCGGGGAGACGCAGCAGCAGACGGGCGCCACCCATCGGGCTCTGCTCCAACGTCGCGGTGCCACCGTGCAGATCGGCCTGCTGCGCGACGAGCGCCAATCCCAGTCCCGAGCCGGAGTGCGACGCTGTCGACCCCCTGCTGAAGCGGTCGAACACCACCGTGCGTTCCTCCTCGGGAACACCGCATCCGTCGTCGTCGATGGCGATCTCGACGCCGGCTCGCGAACTCACCGCCGACAGCTGAACACGTGTTGCCCCACCGTGTTTCACCGCGTTGGCGATGGCATTGTCGACCGCGAGGCGCAGCCCCGCGGGCAGGCCGACGATGATGACGGTCGGCGCGGGCACCAGCGACACGTCGAGATCACCGAACACCCGCATCGCGTCGTGTGCTGCGCGGTCGAGCAGCTCGGTGATGTCGACGGGCACCTGATCGTCGAAGGTCGACAGCTCACCCTGGGCCAGCCGTTCGAGCGCCGACAGCGTGGCCTCGATGCGCGACTGGGTGCGGATGACGTCGTTGATGACCTCCTTGCGCTGCTCGTCGGGCATGTCCAACGTGGCCAGCACCTCGAGGTTTGTCCGCATCGCAGTCAGCGGGGTGCGCAACTCGTGCGATGACACCGCGGCGAAGTCCCTTGCCGACGTCAGCGCGGCCTTGGTGCGGTCCTGTTCCTCCCAGATGCGCTGCACCAACCCGTTGACGGCGTCCGCGATCTCGACGGCCTCCGTGGCGCCGCGGACCTCGACATCGGGCGCGTCACCGCCCAGGTCGATGGCGCGCGTCTGCTGGGCAAGCCGCTTGAGCGGCCGCACCGCGAATGCGGCCAGCAGCCAGCCCGCGACGGCGGCGGCGCCGATCGCGAACGAGCAGATCACGATCACCCGGCGGTGCAGGTTGTTGGTGTCGGTGATGGTCGCGTCGTACGTGGCTCCGACAGCGACCGACATCGCAGGCGCGTCCGGGCCGGGTCCGCGGATCTGCACCGTCCGAACCCGATAGCGCACGCCATTGACGTAGGTGTCGGCGTACCCGGGTTCCAGATCGGGCAGCACCACGTTCGAGTTGGATGTCACATCACCGTCGTGGCGCACGGTGATGATCGCGTCCTCGTCGTTCGGGGAGCGCGGAATCTCGTCGAAGCCGCGCGGCAGGAACGGGATCGCGAAGCCGGCGGCCTCGTCGAGGCGGCGGTCCAGGCGTTCCTTGCGGTCGTTGGTGATGCCGATCCACACGATGGTTCCGACGATGCCGACGACGATCGCGGCCGCGATGGCTGTGGCGAACGCGACGCGAGTCCGCAGTGACGGTGTGCGCCTGAAGACTCGCGCGAAGGCGTTCACCGCCGGTTACTGCTGCCGCAGGACGAATCCCACACCGCGGACGGTGTGCAGCAGGCGAGGTGCGCCACCCGCCTCGAGCTTGCGGCGCAGGTAGCCGATGAACACGTCGACGACGTTGGTGTCGGCGGCGAAGTCATATCCCCACACCAGTTCCAGGAGCTGCGCGCGCGACAGCACCGCGGTCTTGTGCTCGGCGAGGACGGCGAGCAGGTCGAACTCCCGCTTGGTCAGGTCGACGTCGGCGCCGTTGACGCGTGCGCGTCGACCCGGGATGTCCACCTCGAGTGGGCCCACGGCGATGGTCTCCGAGGAGAACGTCGCGGTGGAACCGCGACGGCGCAGCAGCGCCTTGACCCGTGCCACCAGTTCGGCCAGCACGAAGGGCTTCACCAGGTAGTCGTCGGCGCCGGCCTCCAGGCCGGCCACCCGGTCGTCGACCGAGCTGCGGGCCGAGAGCACACAGACCGGTACGTCGTTGTCCATGGCGCGCAGCGCGGTCACCACGCTGACGCCGTCGAGTACCGGCATGTTGATGTCCAGGACTATGGCGTCCGGCCTGGACTCGGTGGCGCTGCGCAGCGCCTCGGCGCCGTCGACCGCGGTGAACACCTCGAAACCGGACAGGCGGAGCCCGCGTTCCAGCGACGCGAGCACGTCGGGGTCGTCGTCGACCACCAGCACTCGCGGGGATGCGCCTCCGGTGTCCATACCGCTATCTTGCCCGATGGGGTTCGCAGGATGCGGGAGGCGCGTGACCAGGAGATGAACCGAAGCTGGGAATTCGGTGCTTGGCACGCGGGAATGCGCTGCGCGCGCTAGCTTCGTCAGTCGTGCAGCCGAACGGCCCCAGTCTCATCGTCGAGCCAGATGACGGCCTCGACCCGGTCCGACTTTTCATCTCCTCAGCGCAGCGCTCGCTGCTCATCAAACAGTTCACATTCACCGACGAGACGTTGATCGCGGCCGTTGTCGACCGGAGGCGCGCGGGTGTCGACGTGCGGGTGATGCTGAACGCCAAGCGATCCGGCGGGGACCGTGCGAATGACGACACCTTCGAGCAGTTCCGCGCCGAGGGCATCGACGTCAAGTGGACGAACCCGAAGTTCTACGTCACGCACGAGAAGTCGATCGTCGTCGACGGACAGGCCGCGTTGGTCGCCACGTTCAACCTGTGCCTGAAGTACTTCACCAGCACCCGCGATTACGGCGTCATCACCCATGACCCGGCGCACGTGGCCCAGATCGTCGAGGTGTTCGACGCCGACTGGAACGAGGCGGACTGGGTGCCGTCGGCGTGCGATGGGCTGCTGTGGAGCAATGCGAACTCGCGACTGCACATGGCCCAGTTCATCGACACCGCGACGACGCGCCTGGACGTGCAACACCCCAAGTACGTCGACGCGGTGATCCTCGACCACATCGCCGCCGCGGCAGGCCGTGGCGTCAAGGTGCACGTGTTGTGCGGCGGGAGGCACGGCATCAGTGACTGGGACGTGCTCGACACGTTCGCATCACTGCGGACGCTGCGGCGGTTCGGGGTCAAGGTGCACAAGCAGAAGAACCTGCGAGTGCACGCCAAGCTGTTGATCGCCGACGACGAGCGGGCTCAGGTTGGCTCGATGAACATTGACCGCAGCGCATTCGACCTCCGTCGCGAACTCGGTATCACCATCGCCGATCCTGCTGTCGTCGCGCGGCTGAAGTCCGTCTTCGAGGAGGACTGGGCGCTGTCGCATCACTACGCGCCGCCCGATCCGCTCGAACCGACGACGCACCACGAGGACGACTTCCCGCACGATCCCGATCTCGCCCATGAGTGAGGTGGGACCACCGAAACCCTCGTTGACAGAGATCGCCTGGACGTTCAACCACATCGCGCTGGCCTCGTTCGGCGGTGGCCTGTCGGCGTGGTCGCGTGAGGTGCTCGTCGTCGAGAAGCACTGGCTCGGCGAGGAGGAATTCCTCTCCGCGATGACGATGTGCCGCATCCTGCCTGGCGCGAACCAGGTGAACATGGCGGTGTTCGTCGGCACGAAGATGCGCGCTGCGCCCGGCGCGATCGCTGCCGTCGTCGGCCTGTGCCTGGTGCCGTTGGCGATCGTGCTGTTCCTGTCGTGGCTGTACTTCCGGTTCAAGGAGGTGCCCGCGGTCCAGGGTGTCCTGCACGGGGCGTCGGCCGCGGCCGTGGCACTGACCGTGGCGATGGTCATCAAGACGGGACAGAAGTGCCTGACCGGTCTGGTGCCGGTGGGTCTGTTCGCGATCGCGTTCGTGCTCAACGGAGTGCTGCGGTGGCCACTGCTCGGCGTGCTGGCGATCGTCGCACCGCTGGCACTGGTGTGGGCCTGGCCCAGAGACCGAGGCGTGGCCAGAGCGTGAGCACTTACCTGCAGTTGGCGCTGTTGTTCGGCGGGCTGTCCCTGATGTCGATCGGTGGGGGCAATGCCGTGCTGCCCGAGATGCATCTGCGGTCGGTGAATCAGCACCACTGGATGACCAACGGGCAGTTCGCCGACCTGTTCTCGATATCTCAGACGGCGCCCGGACCGAGCATCCTGATCGTCGGCATGGTCGGCTACGCCGCTGGACTGCAGGCCGGGGGCGTGCCCGGCGCGATCCTCGGCGGGGTGATCGCCACGGCCGCCATGGTCATCCCGGCGGCGTCGCTGGTGTACGCGATCACGCTGTTCTGGCAGAGGGCGCAGGAGTCGCGCTGGCGGATCGCCGTGGAGAAGGGTTTCGCCCCGTTGACGGTGGGCCTGATCCTGGCGTCGTCTCTGGTGATGAGCCGCGCAGCCGACCATGACTGGCGCGCCTATCTGCTGACCGCGATCTGCACCGTCATCTTCGTGCGCACCAGCCTCAACCCGCTGATCGTCGTGGCCGCGGCAGGAGTGATCGGCTACTTCGGCATCGTCTAATCGTGATTTCGGCGCGCTTCGGAGCGGTCAGCGCTCCTTTCCGCGCCGAAATCGCAGGTCATCGGGGCCCGGGAAGCCTTTGACCTCATCTATGGTTGAGGTTTTACGGTGATCACATGAGCTTGGAAGCAGTCGCACGGCAGACGCTGTACCGACAGACAACTGCGCGGGGCGGTGACCTGCATGCGCTGGCCAACCGCGCCCTGCTGAGCAGGATCTGGCGGTTCGCGGCGCGGCACCACCGACGGCTCGGCGGGTTCGTCGCGCTCAGTGTTGTGACAGCTCTGTTGGCGGTGGCCACGCCGGTGCTGGCCGGGCGAGTGGTCGATGCGATCGTGCACGGCGGCGCGCCCGCGACGGTGGTCGCCATCGCCGTGATCATCGCCGTCGTCGCGGTGGCCGAGGCTGTCGTGGCGATGTTCACCCGGTGGCTGTCGTCGACGATCGGTGAGGGTCTGATTCTCGACCTGCGCACCGCCGTGTTCGATCACGTCCAACGGATGCCGGTGGCCTTCTTCACAAGGACCCGCACGGGCGCTTTGGTCAGCAGACTGGGCAACGATGTGATCGGCGCCCAGCGCGCGTTCTCCGACACCCTGTCCGGCGTCGTGTCCAACCTGGTCACGTTGACGTTGACACTGGCCGTGATGCTCGGCATCTCATGGCAGATCACGCTGCTGTCGCTGCTTCTGACGCCGCTGTTTCTGCTGCCCGCACGGCGGATCGGCAGCAGCATGGCGTCCTTGAGTCGCGAGGGTGCCATCCACAACGCGACGATGAACACCCAGATGACCGAACGGTTCTCGGCGCCCGGAGCGACGCTGGTCAAGCTCTTCGGCAGCCCGGCGCGCGAGTCCGACGAGTTCGCGGTGCGGGCGGGCCGGGTCCGCGATATCGGGGTCAAGACTTCCATGCTGCAGGCGACGTTCATGAACTCGCTGACGCTGATGTCGGCGCTGGCGCTGGCGCTGGTGTACGGACTCGGTGGCGTGCTGGCGATCGGCGGGCAGTTGCAGGCCGGCGCGATCGTCTCGCTGGCTCTGCTGCTGACCCGGCTGTACGCGCCGCTGACCGCGCTCGCCAACGCGCGCGTCGAGATCGCCAGTGCGCTGGTCAGTTTCGAGCGGGTCTTCGAGGTTCTCGATCTGGTGCCGCTGATCCGCGAACGGCCCGATGCCAGGCCGCTGCCCGACGGTCCAGTGAGCGTGGAGTTCGACGATGTCCGGTTCGGCTACCCGTCGGCGACCGAGGTGTCGCTGGCCTCGCTGGAGGAGGTCGCCGTCCTGGACGATCGCGGGGGAGACGAAGTGCTGCACGGTATCTCGTTCACCGCGCAACCCGGCCAGATGGTGGCCCTGGTCGGATCGTCGGGCGCGGGTAAGTCGACCATCGCCTCCCTGGTGGCCAGGCTCTACGACGTGTCGTCGGGCGCGGTCCGGCTGGCCGGTACCGATGTGCGCGACGTGACGTTCCCGTCGCTGCAGCAGACCGTCGGCGTGGTGACCCAGGACGGTCACCTGTTCCACGAGTCGATCCGGTCGAACCTGACGCTGGCCGCCCCGGACGCGACAGACGACGACCTGTGGACGGCGCTGCGCCGCGCCCGGCTCGACGACGTGGTCGCCGGCATGCCCGACGGACTGGACACCGTCGTCGGTGAGCGCGGGTACCGGCTCTCGGGTGGGCAGCGTCAACGGCTGACGATCGCCCGGCTGCTGCTGGGCTCGTCACGCGTCGTCATCCTCGACGAGGCGACGGCATCGCTGGACTCGGAGTCCGAGGCGGCCGTGCAGCAGGCACTGGCCGAGGCGCTCGACGGCCGGACGTCCATCGTCATCGCGCACCGGCTGTCCACGATCCGGGCGGCCGACGTCATCCTGGTGGTCGAGGACGGCCGCATCGTCGAACGGGGTACCCACGCACAGCTGCTGGCGCGCCGCGGGCGCTACACCGAGCTGTATGAGACGCAGTTCCGCGACGAGTTGGACGCCGCATGATGCGACGCGTTAATCAGTTGTCCATCGTGGGAACCTTGAAGCAGGGGGTTGATCGCGACGCGTTCGTGGCCGTCATGTCATAGGCATGGGATAGACAAGTTACTGATGGGTGATGTGATGCGCACGCGAGGAGTCGGGCTTGTCTCCGAGCCGGCCATCGCACCGCCGCCGCGCCGGATTCGGTCGTCGTCGGACATCCTGCGGCTACTGCCATATCTGAAGCCCTATCGCGTGCGGTGGATCGCGATGCTCACCGCGGCCCTGCTCAGCCTGGGCGCCACCGTGAGCATCCCGCTGCTGACCAAGGCCGTGATCGACGGGCCGGTGCGCAATCAGGATCAGCAGCAGCTGTGGGTGCTCGGCACGGCGGCCTCCGCGCTGCTCATCTCAGAGGCGGTGCTGTGGTTCATCCGGCGCTGGCTCGTGGCACGGGCCACCATGGGTGTCGAGGCCGATATCCGCAAGGATCTCTACGCCCGTCTGCAGATTCTGCCGATGGGGTTCCACGGCAGGTGGCAGTCCGGGCAGTTGTTGTCGCGGGTGATGAACGACCTGAGCACCATCCGCCAGTTCCTGTCGTTCGGGCTGCTCTTCCTGCTGCTCAACGTCATTCAGATCATCGCCGTGACGGGCATCCTGCTGGCGATGTACTGGCCGCTCGGCGTCGTTGTGGTGGTGTCGATCGCGCCGATCACCGCCACAATCCTGCACTTTGAGCGCCAGTTCACCACGCTGTCCCGCGCTGCGCAGGACCAGTCGGGCAATGTCGCGACCCACGTCGAGGAGCAGGCGCTCGGGCTGCGGGTCGTCAAGGCCTTCGGTCGCGAGGAGTACGCCTACCAACGCTTCGATCAGCGTGCCTCCGACCTGTTCGACACCGAGGTGCGCAAGGTCGGGGTGTCGGCTAAGTTCTGGACGCTGCTCGAGGTCATCCCGAACGTCACGCTCATCATCGTGCTCGGCATCGGCGCCTACGCGGCGGGCAACGGCCTGGTGACCATGGGAACGCTGGTCGCGTTCATCACGATGATGTTGTCGCTGGTCTGGCCCATCGCGTCGCTGGGCTTTCTGCTGTCGATGACCCAGGAATCGATGACCGCGGCCAACCGGGTCGCCGAGATCTTCGACGCGCCGCGCGACATCACCGACGGACCCGATGACAACACCCCGAGCGGTGGCCGGCTGCAACTCGTCGACGTCGGCTTCCGGTTCCTGGATAGCGACGGACGGGCGTCGTCCGGCGAGCGCGACAATTGGGCATTGCGCCACGTCAACGTGACGATCGAACCCGGCGAGACGCTGGCCCTGGTCGGGTCGACGGGGTCGGGGAAGTCGGTGCTGGTGGCGCTGCTGTCGCGGCTGTACGACGTCACCGAGGGCGCGATCCTCGTCGACGGCCGCGATATCCGCGAGCTGTCGCTGCCCGCGCTGCGGCAGGCGGTGGCCACGGCATTCGAGGACCCGACGCTGTTCTCGATGTCGGTGGCTGAGAACTTGCGCCTCGGCAATCCGGAGGCCAGCGACGAGCAGCTCGCGCAGGCCGTCGACGTCGCCGCTGCGGGCTTCGTCTACGACCTGCCGTTCGGGCTCGACACCCGGATCGGCGAGCAGGGCATGAGCCTGTCCGGTGGTCAGCGCCAACGGCTCTCACTGGCCCGTGCGCTGCTGGCGGACCCCTCCATCCTGGTGCTCGACGACACCCTGTCCGCGCTCGACGTGCACACCGAGGCGGCGGTGACCGAGGCGTTGCACAGGGTGCTGCGGACTGTCACCGGACTGATCGTGGCGAATCGCGCCTCGACGGTACTGCTCGCCGATCGGGTCGCGTTGCTGGAGAACGGCACCATCACGCGGGTCGGGACGCACGCTGACCTGCTGCGTGACGCCCCCGAGTACCGCTACCTGCTGGCCGCCGACGATGACCTCGACGACGGGGCCGAACGCAGCTGCGACTGGGCGCAGGACGAGGAGCGGAGCCGGCTCGACCACATCCTTCAAGAGCGCGAGCTTCAGGATCGTGACCGCATTGATCGTGACGACGATCTGGACTTCGTCGCCTCCGAGCGAGACAGACGATGAGCACCACGGACTGGCGCGGCCGTGCGGTCACCAACGATGACGACGACCTGCCCATCGACGAGTCGATATCGCGCCGCCGTGAGGCACGCTCGCTGCTCGGCTCGCTGCTGCGGCCCTACGTCGGAGTCGTGGCGCTGTTGGCGATCGTGGTGGTGGTCGAGAACGCCGCGCGGTTGTCGGTGCCGCTGCTGGTGCAACGCGGTATCGACCACGGCATCCCACCGATAGTCGACTCCGGCTCGACGCGCGAGCTGCTGATGATCGTCGCGTCGCTGTGCGGTGTGGTGCTGGTTCAGGCCACCAGCCGGATGTTCTTCCTGCGCCGGTCCGGGCGGATCGGTCAGGAGGTGCTACTGGAGTTGCGCCGCAGGATCTTCCGGCACTTCCAGCGGCTCGATGTCGCCTTCCATGATCGCTACACCTCCGGGCGGGTGGTCGCCCGGTCGACGAATGACGTCGAGGCGATCCAGGACATGCTCCAGACGGGGTTCGACGGTCTCATCACCGCGGTCCTGACACTGGTGGGTACCTCGGTGCTGCTCGTCGTGCTCGACGTGAAGCTGGGTCTGATGTGTCTGTGCGCCTTCCCGGCACTGGTCGTGCTGGTGTGGTGGTTCCGCACTCAGTCGTCGAAGACGTATCTGAAGGTCCGCGAGAGCGCGGCCCTGGTGATCGTGCAGTTCGTCGAGACCATGACGGGCATCAAGGCGGTGCAGGCCTACCGCCGCGAGCCACGCAATCAGGAGATCTTCAGCGAGGTCGCCGACCAGTACAAGAACATCAATGAGCGGGCCTTCAAGCTGCTGGCGGTGTTCATGCCCGGGGTTCGCCTGGTCGGCAACGTCACCACCGCTGTGGTGCTGCTCTACGGCGGATACCGGGTGCTCAACGGGGAGATGACGCTCGGCACGCTGACCGCGTTCCTGCTGTACCTGCGGATCTTCTTCGAGCCCATGCAGGAGATCTCGCAGTTCTTCAACACGTTCCAGTCCGCCGCCGCGGCGCTGGAGAAGATCGCGGGCGTGCTGGCCGAGCCTCCCGGTATCAAGGACCCCGACCAACTCGTCGAGCTGCCAACGGTCAAGGGTGACATCACCTTCCGCGAGGTCGGTTTCTCCTACGTGCCGGACCGGCCGGTGCTGCCCGATCTGGACCTGCAGATCCCGGCGGGCCAGACGGTCGCGCTGGTCGGCACCACGGGCGCAGGCAAGACCACCATCGCCAAGCTGATCGCCCGGTTCTATGACCCCTCATCGGGTGCGGTCACGCTCGACGGCGTCGACCTTCGCGACCTGGCGCAGGCAGATCTGCGCCGCCACGTCGTGATGGTCACGCAGGAGAACTTCATGTTCGAGGGCACCGTCGCCGACAACATCCGGTTCGGCCGACCGGATGCGACCGACGCCGAGGTGCGCGCGGCGGCCGAGGCAGTCGGGGCGGACAGATTCATCGACGCGCTCGCCGACGGCTACGACACCGACGTCGCCAAACGCGGTGGCCGGTTGTCCGCGGGACAGCGTCAGTTGATCGCCTTCGCACGGGCGTTTCTCGCCGACCCGGCGGTGCTCATACTCGACGAGGCGACGTCATCGCTCGACATCCCCAGTGAGCGGCTGGTGCAGCGGGCGCTGGCAACAGTGCTGGCCGATCGCACCGCCGTGGTCATCGCGCATCGGCTTTCCACAGTGCAGATCGCCGATCGGGTGCTGGTGCTCGAACACGGCCGGATTGTGGAGGACGGCCCGCCCGACGAGCTGGTCCTCGGTGAGGGCCGCTACGCCGCGCTGCACAAGGCGTGGGTGGCCTCGCTGGCCTGAGGCACAGGTCAGGGGATGAGGCCGCGTCGCCGCGCCCGCGACACCGCCTCGTGTCTGGTGTGGGTGCCGAGTTTGACTGCGGCGCTGCGCAGATAGCTCTTCACCGTCTCGGGTTTCAACGAGAGTCGTTGCGCTGCCTCGGCATTGGTGCAGCCCATGGCGACTTGCGCAAGAACGTCGAGTTCCCGCGAGGTCAACGGCGGGCCGTCCTGGGGATCACCACCGGTCAGGCGGTTGGCCAGATTCTGCAACTCGTCGCGCATCGCGGGATCGGCGTCGCAGGCCAGTCGGCGCAGTTCGGCGTGCACCTCCCGAAGCAATTCGGGCATGACGGCGGTCGCCGTCTGGGCTTCCCGTAGCCGTAGCCGGCGGTCCACCTCGTCGCGTATGCGTAGTTCGTCGGCGAGGCGGCGGGCCGACGCGACGACGAGGTCCGCCGTGCGGCCGCCCACCGGCGCGCTCGAGCGGTAGGCGCCGTAGAGCATCGCGCGGGGGACCCCGTCGACGATCACGGGCACCGCGAGGACGGAGCGCATGCCCTCGGACAGCACCGGGGTGTCGTAATCGTGGGTGATGGTCGAGGCGTTGGCGTAATCGGCCACCGACAGCGGCCTGCCCGTCACCATGCTCGCCCCGCCCAGCCCGGACCTTGACCGAACCACCAGGCCGCGCAGCAGGCTGGTCCTCGTGCCGACGAACTCGCTGAGCAGTACCCCGTCGCCGTGCACCTCACCGCCGAACATCACCGGCACCCGGCCTTCGGCGGCCACGAGGCGTAGTTCGGCACGCAGCGCGTCGGTGTCCCGAGGCCGGAGCAGCGGTGATGCTGTGGTCATAGGCAAGGGCACGTCGTCCCCTCTTTCGGGGGTAGCGGGCGGATGACTGTGACATAGATCCTATCTGTCATGAGCACCAACACCGATTTGTATCGCGCTGCACGCGATCAGCTCGTGGCCGTGATCAGCGACTATGACGAGGCAGTTGGCACATTCGCCTGGCCGCAGCTGACCGGCGCCTTCAACTGGGCGACCGACTGGTTCGACGTCATCGCGACCGACAACCACCGCACGGCGCTGTGGATCGTCGAGGAGGACGGCAGCGAGCAGAAGGTCACCTTCGCCGAGATGGCCGACAGCTCCGACCGGGTGGCGACGTGGTTGGCGAGCCTGGGGGTCGGCAAGGGGGACCGCGTCATCCTCATGCTCGGGAATCAGGTCGAGCTGTGGGAGGCGATGCTCGCGGTCGCCAAACTCGGCGCCGTCATCATGCCCACCACGGGAGCGCTGGGCCCCGCCGATCTGGCCGATCGGATAGCCCGCGGTGGTGCCGCGTTCGTGATCGCCAACGACACTGACACCGCGAAGTTCGACGACGTTCCCGGGGACTATGTCCGGATTGTGGTCGGCCAAGAGGTGCCGGGCTGGCACTCCTACGCCGCCGCATATGCCGTCGCGTCGGCCGGGCGGTTCACGTCGAGAACCACTGTCGACGACTCGATGCTGGTCTACTTCACCTCGGGTACCACCACCCGACCCAAGTTGGTAGAGCACTCGCAGGTGTCCTACCCCGTCGGCCACATGTCGACGATGGCGTGGATCGGCGTGCGGCCCGGCGACGTGCATCTGGCGATCAGCTCGCCGGGGTGGGCCAAGCACGCGTGGAGTTGCTTCTTCGCACCGTGGATCGCCGAGGCGACGATATTTGTCTACAACTACGGCCGATTCGATGCCGCGGCGCTGCTGGCTCAGATTCGGCGGGCCGGCGTCGCCACGTTCTGCGCGCCGCCGACTGTGTGGCGCATGCTGATCCAGTCCGATCTGGGTAGCAGGCCCGAAGCGCTGCGCGAGGTTCTGGGGGCGGGCGAGCCACTCAACCCCGACGTCATCGCGACCGTCGAGCGGGCCTGGGGACTGACAATCCGCGACGGTTTCGGGCAGACGGAGACGACGCTGCAGATCGGCAACACACCCGGGCAACCGGTGAAGGCGGGATCAATGGGCCGGCCGATGCCCGGCGTGCCGGTGGTGCTGGTCGACCCGCTCACCGGCGAGCGTGCCGAGGAGGGTGAGATCTGCCTGGATCTGCGGGCTGACCCGCTGAACCTGATGACGGGCTACCTCGGGGACCCCGAGCGCAACGAGGCCGTGATGGCCGGCGGCTACTACCACACCGGCGATGTCGCCAGCCGCGACGAGGACGGCTACATCACCTACATCGGTCGCACCGACGACGTGTTCAAGAGCTCGGATTACAAGGTGTCGCCGTTCGAGTTGGAGAGCGTGCTCATCGAGCACCCTGCGGTGGTCGAGGCCGCCGTCGTGCCGCAACCCGATGACACCCGGCTCTCGGTGCCCAAGGCGTACGTGGCGCTGGCCGACGGTTGGGCCGCTGACGCCGAAACCGCCAGGGCGATCATGGAGTACGCCCGAGATCACCTGGCGCCCTACCTCAAGGTCCGCCGCGTCGAGTTCTTCGAACTGCCCAAGACCATTTCGGGCAAGATTCGCCGCGTCGAACTGCGGACGCGAGAGGATGAGGCGTACCAATCGGGTACGCCGATCGCCACCGAGCACCGATACGAGGACCTGGTGGGAACCATGGGCGAGCGAAGCGACGGGAAAGCCTAATGACCGCAACGACACTGTCTTACGACGCAGGACCCACTGACACCCCGATCCTCGAGGAGACCATCGGCGTCAACTTCGTGCAGACGGCCGCAACGTATCCCGATGTCGAGGCCCTGGTCGACGTCGCGCAGGGGCTGCGCTACACCTACGCCGAACTCGACGCCGAGATCGACATCGTGGCGCGGGGCTTGATGGGGCTGGGCGTCGAGAAGGGCGACCGCGTCGGCATGTGGGCGCCCAACTGTGCGGAGTGGGTCATCGTTCAGTACGCGACGGCCAAGATCGGCGCCATCCTGGTCAACATCAACCCCGCCTACCGCACGCACGAATTGGCCTACGTGCTCAACCAGTCCGGTGTGTCAACGCTGATCTCGGCACGGGAGTTCAAGACCTCCGACTACCGTGCCATGGTCGACGAGGTCGCATCCGGCGTCGACTCGCTGGCCAATGTCGTCTTCCTCGGCACCGCTGACTGGGAGGCGCTGCGTGCCCGCGCGGATGAGGTGACGCCGGCGCAGCTGGCCGAACGTATGGCCGGGTTGGCCAACACCGATCCGATCAACATCCAGTACACCTCGGGGACAACGGGTTTCCCGAAGGGTGCGACGCTGTCGCATCGCAACATTCTCAACAACGGCTACTTCGTGACGGGTCTGATCGATCTGAGGCCCGGCGACCGGCTGTGCATCCCGGTGCCGTTCTACCACTGCTTCGGCATGGTGATGGGCAACCTCGGGTGCACCACGCACGGTGCGACGATTGTGATTCCGGCACCCGGCTTCGATCCGGGGCTGACGCTGTCGGCTGTCCAGTCCGAGCGCTGCACGGGCGTCTACGGCGTGCCGACGATGTTCATCGCGATGCAGAGCCATCCCGACTTCGCCGAGTACGACCTGTCGTCGCTGCGTACCGGAATCATGGCGGGCGCGGTGTGCCCGGTCGAGGTGATGAAGCGCTGCGTGGCCGATATGCACATGAGCGAGGTGTCGATCGCGTATGGCATGACCGAGACGTCGCCGGTGTCGTGTCAGACGCGCCGCGACGACGACCTCGAACGGCGCACCTCCTCGATCGGGCGTGCCCATCCGCACGTGGAGGTCAAGATCGTCGACCCGGACACCGGTGCGGTGGTAGCGCGCGGTGAGCCCGGCGAGTTCTGCACCCGCGGTTACTCGGTGATGCTCGGGTACTGGCGCGATGACGAGAAGACTTCTGCGGACGCGAGGAGCAGATACAACAGGGAGGCAATCGATTCCGACGGCTGGATGCACACCGGCGACCTGGCGGTGATGGGTCAGGACGGCTACTGCAATGTGGTCGGGCGGATCAAGGACATGGTCATCCGCGGCGGGGAGAACGTGTATCCCCGCGAGATCGAGGAATTCCTCTACACCCACCCCGATATCGAGGACGCCCAGGTGATCGGGGTGCCCGACGCCAAGTACGGCGAGGAGATCTGCGCGTGGATCCGGATGCGTCCGGGGCGGGCGCCGCTGGACGCGGCCGCCGTGCGTGCGTTCGCGTCGGGGAAGCTGGCGCACTACAAGATTCCGCGCTACGTCCACGTCGTCGCCGAGTTCCCGATGACCGTCACCGGCAAGGTGCGCAAGGTGGACATGCGTGAGGAGAGTGTCCGGCTGCTCGGTCTCTAACCCTGCGAGAGAAGTTGCGCCAGTTTGTCGTTGGCGGCGCGTAGCCGGGGTATGACGGCGGCGGCGCCGGCGCGCGCATCCTCGTCGTCGGACTGCATGTGGCTCACCGCGTTGAGCCGGGCCCGGTTGAGCCAGTGGGTGAGGTCGGGGTCGTCGAACCAGCGCAGCTGGTTGTGGTTGAACGCCAGCGACATCGTCAGCCAGTCGACGGGGTTGGTCGGGTGCGGTACCGGTCGGCAGTAGTCGTTGCGGGTGTCGTCATCGGTGTCCCCGCCACCGAAGTCCATGGCCTCGACGCGGGCGGTCACCGCCGCGCTGAACGCAGGCTGGCACGTGCGCACGGACTGCAGTGTGATGGCGCCGGGGGAGAACACCGGGGTGGCCTCGCGCAGTCCGATGCCGTCGGCGGAGCAGTCGACGTACAGCGCATTCGGGTCGGTGTCGATCGTGCCGCCGTCGAGGACCACACGGCCCGGCTGCACCGACTGGACGCGACCCATCCGGACCACGTTGCGGATCAGCCGCAGCTGGTCGAGTTCGCCGCGGCTGACGATGGCGCAGCGGTACATGGTGGGCTCGATCGTCTCGTCGATGCGCAGCAGGCAGCCCGCTGCCTCGAGTCGCAGATAGAGGTTGTCGATCGAGGTCGCCTGCTTGATCGCCCGGCACTGCGCGGCGAAGTCGGCGAGCACCCGGCGCGCGAACGACTTCCCTGGCTGGACGGCGGAGCGGTCGAGCAGCCAGGAGTCGCGCGGTTTGATCCACGTCAACCGCTGCGCGGGGATGCCGTGGCGCAGCAGCCACAGGCAGGTGTCCATCGAGGTCTTACCCGCCCCGACGATGACGTACTGGTCGGCCAGGCCCTGGCGGGGCAGGCCGTTGGGCGGAATGCAGGTGACACCGTCGGCGACGTCGTAGGCCGGTGGCCGCATCGAGGGGACGACGATGCTCAGGTACGCGGCGTCGACAATGCGGCGCCGCACGTGCACCCGGTAGTCCTCGCCGGACAGTGTGCGGAACTGGCCGACGCCGTCGATCTTTCCCAGGTACTCGCTCATCGGGAAGTAGGACACCTGGCCCGACGGCAGCAGATGCTGGCGCATGACGGCGTCGTAGTAGGCGCTGACCTCGCTGCCGCCCGCCAGCTCGTAGAAACCCTCATTCCAGCCGGAGGCGTCGATGGTGTCGTGGCCCAGTTTGCGCGAGTTCACCCCGTAGTACGCCGAGGGCTGGTGCAGCCGGACGTATGGGTAGGCGCTGAGCCAGTGCCCGCCGGGGGCGTCGTTGCGGTCGACGATGACCACGGTGGCGTCAGTCTCGGTGATCAGGGTGTCGGCGAACGCCATGCCCATCGCGCCCGCACCGATCACCAGGTAGTCGGCCTCGATCGTCCGCATCGTCACAGCTTGCCCCCGAGCCACCGGGTTGGGAGCGACTTCAGGCGAGTAGCGGACTCAAGCGCGCCGCGCCCTCTTGCAGCGCACTCACCTGGCGGCCAAGAAGCTCGGCCTGGTCGCCCCTGCCGGACATCGCCAGTGCCGCAACCAGTGCACCGGCGGGGGACCGCACGCGTACCGCCACGCACGCCGAGTCCTCTCGAAGCTCGCCGGTCTGGGTGGCCACGCCGCGGTCACGCACAGTGCTGAGTTGTTCGGCCAGTGCCGCTTTGGACGTGACGGTGGAATCGGTCAGGGCAGCCAACGCAGTGTTGAGCAAGGTGCCGGCATCGCGTTTCTCGGCGAGAAGTAACTTCCCGACGGCGCACGCGTGAAGGTGCCGGTTCAGCACCGATTCGTCGGCGGGCGGTGGGTACTCACCGTCGGCGTCGGCGATCCGCACCGCGGTGTTGGTGAAGTAGAACAGATGCACACCGAACCGAACTGACGACCGCAGTTCGGCGAGCACCTCGCGGGCCGCGGTGCACACGATGGGCGCCACCGCCGCGTCGATCAGCACGCCCATCCGCGGACCGAGGGAGAAGCCCGAGAGGTCGGGTAGCCGAACGACATACCCGTCGGCGACGAGCAGGTTCAACAGTCGATACGTCGTGGCGGACGGCATCGAGAGGTGTTCGGCGATCTCCTTCGCGGTGACGCCGACGCCGGCGCGCGCGACCTCCTCGAGCACAGCGAGCGCGCTCTGCACCGCCTTGGGCTGGCGGCCCGACAGTGATCCGTCCGCGGGGCTCATCGCCGGACCTCCCACGGGTTGTAGTCGGCGAAGATGTCGCCTGCGACTGTCTCGTCGAACACCCCGACTCGGTCGTGCAGTTCGGGTACGGCTCGCGCGCGCAGGGCGTACACCGCCAGACCGATGGCGATCAGGACGGCGTAGACGGCCGTCGCGATCCAGACGGGTGAGTCCACGGTGAGTGCCGCCCACCCGATGATCGCCACCATCACCGTCGCCGTGGCCAGCCCCACGACCAGCGGCGCGAGCGTCAGCTCCCCGATCCGCCGCAGGAACGCAGGCGTGGCCAGGCACACCAGCAGATACGCGCCGACGTAGCCGTGCGCGGAGACGGCCAGCAGCCCGATCAGCACCTCGCGGCTGGACCCCGCGATGAACAGATAACCGACCGGCACGCCGACGATGAACGGCATAGCCGAGCACAGCGCCACGTGTGGAGTTCGGTACACCGCGTGGGCGCGGCCGACCCGTTCGCTGACCACCCCTTCGCGGCCCATCGCGAACAGCGTCCGGGACAGCGCCGTCGTGGACCCGATAACGCAGGCGACCCATGACGCGAGGATGCCGAACTCCATCACGATCGACAGTGCGGTCGAACCAGCACCCGCCGAATCGGGCAGTGTGAGCACGATCGGCACGGAACCGACTCCCGCTCCAACGGTTCCGCGCATCTGCATCGCTGCGGCGAAGGTGTAGAGCACGCCGAGCGCCAGCGGTGTCCATCGAATGGCCCTGGTGACGGTGACGAAGGGATTGCGGGCCTCGCGGGCCACGGTGCCCGCGCTCTCGAAGCCGACGTACGACGTGATGGCCAGCAGCAGCGCGAAGCCCAGCGCGGAATGCGGTTCCGTCGCAGTGCTTCTCGATACATTCGGAGGGTCGCCGACCGCGCCGGTGAACACGATCACGAGCACCGCCGCTGCCACGGCGATCGCGAACACCTCGATGGTCAGCGAGATCCGTGCGGATAACCGGATGCCGCGGATCATCAGTACCAGGGTGCCTGCGCCGACCAGTATCGCCGACACGGCGATCGTCGGCCGCCCGTCGGGTACGCCCAGTCGGCCGACCAGTGCGGCCAGATAGCTTGCGGCGCCAAGCGTGCTGGCCATGGCGGCCGCGGCGTAGCCGATAACCACCGACCAGCCCGCGACGATGCCGGGGACCGGTCCGAGGCCCTTGACGGTGTAGCTGTAGAGCCCACTGACGGCGACCATGCGGGTGGCGAACTGACCGACGCAGTAGCCAACGGCAGCCATCAGCAGTGCGGTGAAGATGAAGACGGCCAGCGTCCAGTGCCCGGCGGCCGGGATGACCAGCGCGGGCAGCGTCACCATCACCGCCGACGGGGCCACCGCCGACACCGACTGCCCGAGCACCTGGGCGAACGACAGCTGCCCCCGTCGCAGACCCGACACGGGCGAGCTGCTGCGCATGGTCCGACTGCCGCCCACCGGTCGGAAGGTAGTCGATCCCCGACCGGGCAGCGGCCGTGTCGCGGGAATTCGCGTGTAAATCTTCGAGATCCTCAAATGAGAATCGTCCGCCCGCGGCTTCCCGAGATGTCCGGGTCGGGTGGATGTCGACGAGGTCAACTGCGGTTATCCGGGGTGCCAAATGAGAATCGGAACACCATTTCAAATGAGAATCCAAAAAGCCGAAATACCCATTAGAAATTCGTGGTGACCCACGCCACATCGGGGCGTAATTTCGGTCCACATGACCACTCTGCTGAGCACCGATCTGGACCCGCGAACGGTCGACTTCGTATCGCGTCCGCGGCCAATGTTCGTCGACGGCCAATGGGTCGACGCGCTGTCCGGCTCGCGGTTCGAGACCGTCGACCCGGCCACCGGGCAGGTCATCACGACCGTTCCGCGCAGCGGCCTAGAGGACGTCGATCGTGCCGTCGACGCGGCGAGGCGCGCGTTCGAGGCCGGGCCGTGGCCCGCGCTGACCCCGGCCGAACGACAGCGCATCATCTGGCGCATCGGCGAGGGGATCGCCGCACGCGCCGACCAGTTCGCGCAGTTGGAGACCATCGACAACGGCAAGTCGGTCGCCATCGCGAAAGCCGTCGACGTGACGTGGGCGGCCGAGATCTTCGCCTACTACGCCGGCTGGGCCACCAAGATCGAGGGCAGAACCATCCCGGTGTCGGTGCCATGGGCGCCGGGCGCGCGGTTCCACGCATTCACCCTGCGCGAGCCCGTCGGGGTCTGCGCTCAGATCATCCCCTGGAACTTTCCGCTGGTCATGGCGGCGTTCAAGGTGGCACCGGCGCTGGCCTGTGGCAACACCATCATCCTCAAGCCTGCAGAGCAGACCCCACTGACGGCGCTGCTGCTGGCCGAGGTGATCGCGGAGGCGGGCGTTCCGGACGGCGTGGTCAACGTGCTGACCGGCTTCGGCGACGTCGGGGCCGCCCTGTCGGCCCACGACGGTGTCGACAAGGTTGCCTTCACGGGGTCCACCGAGGTCGGCAAGAAGATCGTCAACGCGGCCTCGGGCAACCTCAAGAAGGTCTCGCTCGAACTCGGCGGCAAGAGCCCGCAGGTGGTGTTCGCCGACGCCGACCTCGACGCGGCGATCCCCGGTGTCGCGAGCGGCTTCCTGTTCAACCACGGCCAGGCCTGCACCGCGGGTACCCGACTACTGGTCGAGGACGCCATATTCGACGAGTTCACCCAAGGCGTCGCCGACTTCGCGCGCAGCCGCAAGATCGGTCCAGGGCTCGACCCCACCAATGACATCGGCCCGCTGGTGTCGCAGGAGCAACTGAGCAAGGTCACCGGCTACCTCGACGAAGGCCTCGGGCAGGGGGCCCGCGCGCTGGCCGGCGGTGGCCGCCATGGCGACACCGGGTTCTACGTGCAACCGACCCTGCTGGTCGACGTGGACCCCGACTTCAGCGTGTACCGCGAGGAGATCTTCGGACCGGTGGCGGTCGCGGTGCCGTTCACCCGGCAGGAGGGCGTCCGCGTCGCCGCCAACGACACCCCGTACGGGCTGGCGGCCAGCGTCTGGACCCGCGATGTGTCGAGGGCCCACGACGTCGCGAGCCAGATCAAGGCGGGCACGGTGTGGGTCAACTGCCACAACGCGTTCGACACCGCGCTGCCGTTCGGCGGCTACAAACAATCGGGCTGGGGGCGTGAACTCGGCGAGGGTGCGATTGCCGAATACACCCAGACGAAGTCCGTCAATATCGCGCTCTAGAAATGATCCCGGTTCAAATGAGAATTCGGCGGGACAGTCATTCTCATTTGAACCACTAAAACGCTTACCCGACCGAAATCAGACATTCGAAAACCTCGAGGAAAGTCGATGCCATGACAACTGACGCGTTACTCCCCAGTGCGGCGGAGACCGACCGCCATCGGCTCGCAGGCAGGCTCGGCCCAGCCGCCATCGTGTTCATGGTGGTCGCCGCGGCCGCGCCGCTGACGGTCGTCGCGGGCACGTTCCCCATCGGCATCGCTGCCGGTAATGGCGCGGCCTACCCCGCGTCGTATGTGGTGTGCACCGCGGTGCTGCTGCTGTTCGCCGTCGGGTTCACGGCGATGACACGTCATGTACCGGGAGCGGGCGCCTTCTACACCTACGTCGGGCACGGGTTGGGCAGGCACACCGGGCTCGGGGCGGCGTTCCTGGCCCTGCTGTCCTACACCGCGGTACAGGGCGGCGTGTACGGCTACATCGGTGCGGCGATGAACGATCTCGTCTCATCGCACGGTGGCCCGCAGGTCCCGTGGTATCTGTACGCGCTGGTGATGATGGCCGTGGTCGGCACGCTTGGCTATCGGCGCATCGAGCTGTCCGGCAAGGTCCTCGGCGTCCTGCTGATATGCGAGGTCGGCATCGTTGTGGTGATCAACCTGGCGGTGATGGGTCGCGGCGGCGCGGGCGGAATGTCCACCGCCGCCTTCGATCCCGGTCAGTTCTTCTCCGGCGCGCCGGGGATCGCACTGATCTTCGCGCTCGCGGGCTACATCGGCTTCGAGGCGACAGCAGTGTTCCGCGATGAGGCGCGCGACCCGGCCCGCACCATCCCGCGTGCCACCTACCTGGCCCTGCTGCTCATTGGTGGCTTCTACGCCGTGTCGAGCTGGGTGATGGTCAGTGCGTGGGGTGACGCGGGGGCCGTGCAGCTGGCCACCGACAACCCCGCGGGGATGCTGACCGACACGGCCACCCGGTACGTCGGGTCGGTGACGGGCGATCTGGTGCAGATCTTCCTCATCACCAGCCTCTTCGCCGCGCTGCTGTCGTTCCACAATGTGCTGGCTCGCTACATCTTCTCGCTCGGCAACACCGCAGCGCTGCCCGCGCGGTGCGGTCGCAGTCACCTCAGGCACTCCTCGCCGCACGTCGCGTCGGCGGCGCAGACGATTTCGGCGCTGGTGCTGGTGGTGGCGTGTGCGATCGCCGGTCTCGATCCCGTCACCGAGGTCTTCGCGTGGTTCGTCGGGATCTCGTCGGTCGGCATCATCGCACTGATGACGCTGACGTCGGTTGCGGTGGTCGTGTACTTCCGGCGCCACAGGGTCGACACCAGAACCTGGCACACGCTGGTCGCGCCCGGTCTCGGGCTGGCGGGACTCGCGGTGCTGCTGCTCATGACCGCGCTCAATCTGCCGCTGCTCGTGGGCGGCTCCACCACGGCCGCCGCCGTCATCGGCGTGCTGCTGGCCGGAACCTTCGCGGGCGGTGCAGTGGTCGCCGCCATGCGCCCACACGCCGGTCGTCACAACCCAACCATCGACAACCCAACCATCGACAAGGAGAACACCCGATGAGTACATCGACCATCGAGACCGTGACCGACACCGCCCCGGCGGCGACCGATCATCCGCTGAACCCGTTGAGCGCCGACGAGATCCGCGCGGTGCGCGATGTCGTGGAGGCGAACGGGCTGCTCGACGATCAGGTCCGCTTCGTCTATGTCGCGCTCTGCGAACCGCACAAGAGCACGGTGCTGGCCTATCGCGCCGGCGACCGCATCGACCGACACGCGCGAGTCCTGTTGTTGGACAGGGCCACCGGGATAGGTCGTGACCTAGTGGTGTCGGTCACCGAGCGACGTATCGTCAGTGACGCGGTGGTCGACGGCTCGGCGGACGGTCACGTGCCCATCCTCGATCAGGAGTTTGAGGACATCGAGTCCTTCCTGCTCGCGTGCCCGGAGTGGATGGCGGCGATGAGCAAGCGGGATCTCGATCCGGCCAAGGTGCGCGCGGTTCCGTTGTCGGCGGGCGTGTTCGGCCACGAGGATGAGGTCGGCAGGCGCATCGTGCGCGTGCTGGCGTTCTACCAGTACGACCAAGCCGACCTTCCGTGGGCGCATCCGATCGACGGCGTCGTCGCCTACGTCGACCTCACCAGGCGCACGGTCGTCAAGGTGATCGACGAACTCCACCTGCCGCTGCCCACGGAACGCGGGGAGTGGGACGCCGAGCCGCACGCGGTCCCGCCGCGGACCGATCTGAAACCCATCGAGATCACCCAGCCCGAAGGAGCGAGCTTCTCCGTCAACGGCAACCAGATCACCTGGGCGGACTGGTCGTTCCGGTTCGGATTCGACGTCCGGGAGGGGCTGACGCTGCACCAGCTCACGCTCCGTGACGGTGACCGGGAACGCCCGGTGGTCTACCGCGCGTCGATCGCCGAGATGGTGGTGCCGTACGCCGACCCATCCCCGGTGCGGTACTGGCAGAACTACTTCGACCAGGGTGAGTACCTGTTCGGTCGCTACACCAACTCGCTGGAACTCGGCTGCGACTGTCTGGGGGAGATCAAGTACTTCGACGCCACGATCGCGGACGAGGACGGCCGGCCCAAGGTGATGAAGAACGCGATCTGCCTGCACGAGGAGGACTACGGGGTGCTCTGGAAGCACACCGATATGTTCAACGGGATGGCCGAGACCCGGCGCTCGAGACGACTCGTTATCTCGTTCTTCTTGACGATCGGCAACTACGACTACGGGTTCTACTGGTACCTGTACCTCGACGGCACGATCCAGCTCGAGGCGAAGGCCACCGGCATCGTGTTCGCGTCGGCGCACCGGGGACCCGACGGCTTCTCCTCGGAGATGGCACCGGGTCTGGGTGCCCCGTTCCATCAGCACATGTTCTCGGCGCGTCTCGACATGTCGGTGGACGGTGACTGCAACGTCGTCGAGGAGGTCGACGCGGTCGCGGTACCGATCGGCCCGGAGAACCCGTGGGGCAACGCCTTCCGGCCCGAGCGGACACGACTTACCCGCGAATCCGAGGCGCAACGGATCGCCGACAACCTCAAGGCACGTGTCTGGCACATCACCAACCCGACCAAGCAGAACCGGCTGGGTCAGAACGTCGGCTACGCGCTGCACCCGGAGGGCCAGCCGGTGCTGCTCGCCGACCCGTCCAGCTCGATCGCCAAGCGGGCGGCATTCGCCACCAAGCACCTGTGGGTCACCAAATACGATCCCGCGGAGCGCTATCCGGCAGGTGACTTCGTCAACCAGCATCCGGGTGATGGCGGTCTGCCGTCGTTTGTCGCGCAGGATCGCGATATCGACGGTGAGGACATTGTCGTGTGGCACACGTTCGGGCTGACCCACTTCCCACGGCCCGAGGACTGGCCGGTGATGCCCGTCGACTACGCCGGGTTCAAGCTCAAGCCCGTCGGGTTCTTCGACCGCAATCCGGCGTTGAACGTCCCGGCGGGACCGACGTCCCACTGCTGCGAGGACTGACCGATGTCCCTCACTGCCGCGTCCGCCGTCCTCGGGCGGCGGACGTGCGCGGTGCTGGCGGCGTCCTCGGCCGTCCTGCACGGGTTCATGGCAATTGACGCGACGGGGGCGTCGGCGATGGTGCTGATCGTCGGGATGGCTGTCGCGTGCCTGTACTGCGCGTGGGAACTGTGGACGCATGGCTCGCTGCGGACGTGGTGCGTGGTGGCGCTGATGAACGTCGGCATGGTGATGGCGCACTGGTCGCTGCCGGGGCATCACCACCACTCCCAGTCACCGGCAGAGTTCGCGGCCGAACCGCCGTCGGTGCTGATGACTGTCGCGACCGCCATCGCGGTGATCGAGGTCGCGCTTGCCGTGGTGGTGCTGTGGTACCGCACCCGTGATCACGCGTCCCGGTTAGCCCTTGGGCGGGGTCAACTGGCTCATCACGAACTGTGCGCCCAGCGGGTCGCGAACTGTCGCGTCCCTCGTCCACTCGGAGTCCTCGCTGTGCACCACGGTGGCGCCGAGGCGTTCGGCGGTGGCGGCTGAGGTGTCGCGGTCCTCGACGGTGAACGACACCTGCCACGTCTCCTGCCTGCCCTCACCGATGATGCCCATCCAAGCGACGGCGTCCTCGTATCCCGGCGGGGCCGAGGCCTCGGACTGCACATCGAGAATGTTGGGGTAGACGGTGGCAGCGAGGTGGGCGCCGTAGCCGGGCCTGCGCACCATCGTGCCGAAGCCGACGTCATCGACCTCCCAGCCGAACACCGCGGAGTAGAACTGCGCCGCGGCGTGCGGATCGGTGGTCTGCAGATCGCTGAAATTCCAGGTGCCCGGCACGTTGACGAGTTGTGCGCCGAGGCGGCGACGGGCCTGCCACAGCCGGAACTCGGCACCGCGTGGGTCGACGCAGACCGCGAGCCGGCCACCGGGCCCGGCGTCGACGGGGGCCAGAGTGACGGTGCCGCCGGCATTCTCGACGGCAGTGGCCGTGGTGTCGGCGTCATCGACGGCGATGTAGGTGCGCCATGTGGCGGACTCGTCGCCCTCTGGGGAGGCGATCGCGGCGACATCCTGGCCGTCGATGGTGGCGATCAGGTAGCTGCCCGGCGCCTCGGCGGGTATCGCGTCGGTGAATGTCCAGCCGAATAGCCCGGAGTAGAAGCGTTTGGCCTCGTCGAGGTCCTGGGCGACGGTGTCCACCCAACTCGGGACGCCGTGTGGGTAGGTTCTCGGTTCGCTCATGGCGTCATGGTTCCCGATGGGTCTGACACCCCAAACCTGTCAGCGGTAGACCAGGCCCGACAGTCGGCCGGCCAGCGTCCGCCGGGCCGCGGGGATACGCCCGGCGACGCCAAGGAGCCCGTTGCGCAGCGGGCGAAGTGCGCGGGGCAGCGTGGCGAGCTTGGTGAGGCGGTCGGTCAATGCGACGACCTGCTCGGCGATGGGGCGCCGGGTGGCGCTGTAGTCATCGAGCGCGTGCTGGTCGCCGTTGAGTGCGGCCCCTAGGGCCTCGGCGAGCGCTATCGCATCCTGGATGCCGAGGTTCATGCCCTGACCGCCGGCCGGGCTGTGCACGTGGGCGGCATCGCCTGCGAGCAGGATCCGGCCCGCTCGGTAGGTGTCGGCGACGCGGTGATGGATCCGGAACCGTGACCCCCACACCACGTCGGTGACCGCGAGGTCGCCAGGCCCTCTTGCGTCGAGGATGTCCTGGACGAATCTCGCCGATGGCGAATCCGGGGCCTCGTCGACGGGGGCCACGATGCGAAACGATCCGTCGGGCAGGGGAGCGATGACGGTGAGCCCCTCGGCTGCCCAGAACAGTTTCACCTCGTCGGCGGGAGTGTCCCCGGTCAGCCGGGCGTCGGCGAGGACGAACGAGTGCTCATACGAGCCGCCGGAGAAGCCGATGCCTGCCTGTTCGCGGACGGTGCTGTGCATACCGTCGGCGCCGACGACGTAGCGGGCGCGGATCGTGTCACCGTCGGCGAACGTCGCGGTGGCGCCGTCCGCGTCCTGCGCGATCGTGGTCAGGACCTTGGCTCGGATCACGTCGCCGCCGAGTTCACGCACCCGGTCGAGCAGCAGGCGTTCGGTCGTGGACTGAGGGATCAACAGCGTGCAGGGGTACCTGGTCGACAGGCCGCTGAAGTCGATCGTCAGCAGGACCTTAGCGCCGTCACGGATGGTGAATCGGGCGGCTTCGATGCCCTCCTTGATGAGTCGGCGGCTGACGTCGAGAGGCTCGAGCACCTCCAGGGTGCGGGCGTTGACGGCGGCGGCGCGCGAGGTGTTGGCGCCTTCGGCCTGCCGGTCGACGAGCGCTATGGCCGCGCCCTTGAGCAGCAGGGATGCCGCCAGTGTCAGGCCGGTGGGGCCGGCTCCCACGATGAGGACGTCGACATCGTGCGTCGGGATGTCGTGCATGGGACTCTCCTTCGTCTCGGCGCCCGCTGTCTCGGCGCCTGCCGCCGCTTTGCCAACGCGTGTTGACTTTTTCAGGATGCGCCCGGCCTCGGTAAAAGTCAACAGTTGTTGGCATACAGTTGTTGGCATGGGCGCCAAGGCTGACCAGACGAAGTCCGTGATCCTGACGGCGGCGAGGGAGCGGTTCGCCGAATCGGGGTACGAGGCGGCGACCATCAGAGCCATCGCCGCCGACGCGCATATCGATCCGTCGATGGTGATGCGCTACTTCGGCAACAAGGAGCAGCTGTTCGCCGCCGCAGCCGAGTTCGACCTGCGGTTCCCGGATTTGTCCGGCGTACCGCGTGCCGGGTTGGGGGCCGCGATGGTGTCGCACTTCCTGACGCGGTGGGAGGAGGACGATGCCCTCGTTGTGCTGCTGAGGTCTGCCACCACCAACACCGAAGCGGCGCAACGCATAAAGGACATCTTCACCGCGCAGCTGATGCCCTCGATCGCCAAGCTGGCGCCCGACGACGCGCCGCGCAGGACTGGCCTGATCGCCACTCAGATGCTCGGCATGGCGCTGAGTCGATACGTGCTCAAACTGCCGCCCGTCGTCGCGATGAGCCGCGAGGAACTGATCGACTGGCTCGGCCCGACGCTGCAGCGCTACGCCCTCGGCTAGCTCGTTTTTTGCGCGTACGTTAATTATTCGTGTCCGGTGAGGAGATGGGGGCACCCGCGGTCAGAAATTGTGACCACAATCACTCTGGACCGCTGTCTGTGACCTCCGCATACCCTGACTGAGGGGCGGGTGTGGCGGACTCCATGCGTAGCCGTCACCTGCGAATCCAGACTATTAGCACATCTAGTAGAGTTCCCGTGTGGATCGGGAAGCCTTGTGCGACAGCGGCGATGCCTATGAAATCAAGATCGAGGATCATCTCGATGCGGCAGGTGGAATCGCGCTGCCCGACGGGGCCACTCTGACGGCATACCTCGATCGCAACATCGCGACGCTGGGAGACACGCCGGCCTACCGATACCTGAATTTCAGCACCGCGGACCGCGACGGACGCGCCGTCGAACTGACCTGGAATCGACTGGGAACCAGACTGCGGGCTGTGGGCGCTCGACTGCAGCAGATCACCGAACGCGGTGATCGGGTGGCGATCCTGGCTCCACAGGGAATCGACTATGTCGTCGGCTTCTTTGCGGCTATCGCCAGCGGCGCCATCGCCGTGCCCCTGTTCGCGCCGGAGTTGCCCGGTCATGCAGAGCGACTCGACGCAGTGATCGCCGACGCGGATCCCACTGTCCTGCTCACGACAACCGCTGCCGCCGAATCCGTCAGGGACTTCCTCCGGAGAATTCCGCGGCATCGACGTCCGCGCGTCCTCGCCGTCGATGCGGTGCCCGATTCGGTGGGCTCGGCGTTCAACCAGACAGCGCTGGACTCCGACGACATCGCCTATCTGCAGTACACATCCGGTTCGACCCGCACGCCCGCCGGTGTGGTGATCACCCACCGCGCCGTATGCACCAACGTGTTGCAGATGATCCTCGCCGGTGGCCTGGATCGGAGTACTCGCAGCATCAGCTGGCTGCCGCTGTATCACGACATGGGACTGATGATGATCATGTTCCCCGCGTTGTGCGGTGGTCACATCACCTTGATGGATCCGCTGGCATTCGTCCGACGACCCCACCGCTGGATCAAGCAACTGGCAGAGGAATCCGCCCACGGCCGGACCTTCGCGGCGGCGCCGAACTTCGCCTACGAACTCGCCGCCAAGCGGGGCCTCCCGGCCGACGGTGAAAGCCTGGACCTGCGCAACGTGGCCGGTCTGCTCAACGGATCCGAACCCGTCACGATGGCGGCCATCGACAGCTTCACCATGGCCTTTGCGCGCTACGGACTGCCGGCCACGGCGATCAAGCCGTCCTACGGGATGGCCGAGGCCACTCTGTCGGTCGCGACCATCGCCCCTGACGCTCAACCGAGCGAGATCTACCTCCACCGCGAGCACCTCGGTCACAATCGAGCGGTACCGGTGGCACCCGAGGACCCGAACGCGGTTGCTCACGTCTCGTGCGGCCAGGTGATACGTAGCCAGTGGGGTGTCATAGTCGACCCCGAGAGTGGGGCCGAGCTACCAGACGGCGAGATCGGCGAGATCTGGTTGCACGGCGACAATATCGGCCTCGGCTACTGGGGTCGGGAACACGAGACCGAGGTGGTCTTCCGTAACAAGCTGCAGTCGCGGCTGGAGGAGCACAGCCACGCCGAGGGCTCCGATATCGGCGGCGTGTGGTTGCGAACGGGCGATCTTGGTGTGTACCTCGATGGAGAGTTGTACATCATCGGCCGGATCAAAGACCTCGTCATCATCGACGGTCGCAACCACTACCCGAACGACATCGAGACCACCGTCTCCGAGGCCTCCGCAGCGGTGCGGGCCGGTTTCGTCGCCGCCTTCTCGCTGCCCGCCAACGAGTTGTCAGGTGCGCACACCGCTGACAGCACCGGCGAGAAATTGGTCGTGATCGCAGAGCGTGCGGTCGGCGCAGGCCGGGCCCCGCAAGAGCCTGTCGCACAGGCCATCCGGGCGGCCGTCGCGAGACGCCACGCCATCGCGGTGGCCGACGTACTGCTGGTTGCCGCCGGTGCGATACCGCGCACCACCAGCGGCAAACTCGCCCGCCGAGCCTGCCGGGCCCAGTACGTCGCAGGGGCCTTGAGTAGCTCGCGAGATAGCTGAGTCGCGCGCAGGGAGTCGAAGGGTTCGCGGGGGGAACCTCGACAAGGGAAACCTCCGCCCCCGGCTAGGCCCCGGTGCGCGGATACCACTTCACGGCCGCCGGAAGCGGGCCATCGACTCAGACGGAACCCGAGTTCCGTCTGAGTGACAGGGCGAAGGTGCTTCTCGTGGCGCAACGACGGCGGTGATCCGGCGGGACGCGCACCGCGCGTGCGCGTCCTGCCGGGAAGCTCAGTTCTGCGGGGAGTAACCCGGTTTGGCGAGCAGGTCCCGGATGCCGGCGTCGATGAATGCTGTGTCGACGGCGTTCACCCCACCTCCGGCGAAATGACCCCAGATGCCGGGAATGACTCGCACTTCACCCTGTGCGATGAACTGAGACGCCCAATGCTCGTCCTCCGGCGGGAAGTAGAGGTCCTTCTCTGCCGGCATCGCCAGTAGCGGGCACTGGATTGAGGCAAGTGCCTTCTCGACGTCTCCACCGAATCCCGGTGTGTTGCCGACATTTCCGCTGTGCCAGGTGTGGAGCATGGTGATCAGGTTGTTGGGATCGCGCCCGTCGCGGAAGAAGTTCTCCCAGAACCCATACAGGAAATCGTCGAAAGAGGTGAACCCCAGTTCGCGCCACGCCTCCTCCCAGTAGAACGCCTGTGAGTAACCCCAGCCCGAGTACACTCGGGCAAATGCGCGTAATCCCTTGATGGGTAGTGCATCCAGGGAGTAGTCACCGTCGGCCCACACGGCGTCCGCGGTGAGCGCGTAGATCAACGACTCAAGGAACACCTTGTTGTGCGGCGAGGTCTTGCTCGAGCCGCAGAACGGTGCGGCGCGTTGCACCATCTCAGGGTGACTCACAGCCCACTGATAGGTCTGGCCAGCGCCCATCGACCATCCGGTCACGAGCGCGATGGTCGAGATGCCGAACTTCTCGGTGACCAGTTTGTGCTGCGCCTCCACCTGGTCGTAGAACGTCACGGCGGGAAAGCGCGCCCGGTCATAGGGCGGCGGGGTGTTCGACGGTGACGACGACAGCCCGTTACCGATCATGTTCGGAATGATGATGAACCACTCATCGGGGTTGAGCGCCTTGTCGGTGCCGACCAGCCATTCGTTGTCCGTGTGCCACCCCGAGTACCAGGTGGGATAGACGATGGCATTGGTCTTCTCGGCGTTGAGCGTGCCGTACGTCTTGTACGCGAGTGTCGCGTCTCGCAGGGTGAAACCACTCTGGAGTGTGAAGTCGCCGAGGTCGAAGTGCTCGGCGTTTGTGGGCGAAGGCATGATGGGTCCTTTCGGTACGTCCCTGGCAGGATAGAGCGGTTTGAGAGTCTGGTGTTGGGGCATGAAACCCGAGTACCGCGATTCGACGTTGCCAGGCATGAAGATTGGGTGCTGACGCCGTAGATATCCATTCCGCCGTCGCACAAGTCCGGTAGCTAGAAGGGTGGGATCGAGTTGGCCATCGCCAGCTGTGCCGCCTGCTGGTTCTCGCGGCGTTCCTCGTCGATGCGTCGTCTGCGGTCCTGCGCTCGGGTGGTGTCGCGGCGGGGCATGGTCAGCCCGGTGTTGGCGGCGGTGAATCCGGCGCCCGGTGTGGTGGCACGCGCGAGCACGGGTGCGGTGGGTTCGCACACTGATGGGAACAGCAGGTGGCTGCCGGGTTGGGTGCGGTAGGTCTGCCCGTCCGGCGCGGTCCAGATGATGGTGCCGTCGGGTAGTTGTCGGTCGCGCCAGCCGTCGGGGCCGTTGTAGAAGGTCTTGAGCAGGTGGTGTTTTCGGCACAGGCACTTGAGGTTGGACGCACACGTCGGCCCGGTCGGATAGGGGATGGTGTGGTCGATGTCGCTGCGATCGGCGGGGTGATCGCAGCCGGGGAATCGGCAGGTCAGATCGCGGCAGCGCACGAAGTTCGCCAGTGCCGCCGAAGGGGTGTGGCGCGGTTCGGGTGGTCTGTTGCCGGGGTGGATGATGCGTTTGATCGCGGTGGTCAGGGCGAGGCGGCGGATGATCGGGCCGGCCAGGACCGGGCCGCCGATCATGACCCCGGGTGTGGTGGCGGCGGGTTCGCCGGGGTCGGTGTCGGTCAGGGCCTCGGTCAGGGTGAGTTCGCGCACCGGCTTGTCGAACAGTCGGGGCTGTGCGCCGTCGAGGGCGGCGTCCTGGCGTGCGATGGCGTCGTTGTGGTCGGTGAGGGTGTCGTCGTGGGTGATCACGTAGACCACAGTCGAACTCGGGACCGGTGTTGTGGTGTCGCAGTCGGGTTGCCCGCACAGGCAGGCGAGCCGGTCGGCTCCGGCGGCCAGTGCGCCCAGGGCGTCGGCGCGGCGTTGGTCGCGGGTGCGGGGGTCCTGGGCGCACACCGTGCCCGCTAGCGCATGCAGGCGTTGATCGAGGGCCTTGGCGTCGTGGGCGAACAGGGTGGCCCACAGTGATCCGAGTCCGCCGGCGTCGTCGAGGCAGATGTCCACCGATCGGCCGCGCGCCTTGTTCTGGGTGCGTCGTATGGCGTGGGGGTCGTGGCGTTCGATGAAGGTGTCGATGGTGGTGATGGTCTTGTGCTGGGACATCGGCGGCCAGTCCGCTATGGCGGCGGCCAGGTCGGTGTCGACGGCGCGTAGGGCGTCAGCATCCTTGATCAGGGCGGTGCGCCACACGATGGCCGAGGCCAGTTGGTAGGTCAGCGCGCCCGTGGCGAGGAGTGCGGCGACTTTGGGTAGCCGGTCGCGTAGTGAGGTCGCGACGAGTAGTTGGCTGGAGGCGGCTGCGGGGGTGATCTGTTGGGCGGCGCCGATCTCGGCGCAGACGGCTGCCCAGTTGTCCAGGTACCACTGTTCGCGGGAGGCGGAGTCATCGGCGGACTGGCGGGCGTCGAGTATCGCGACCATCGCGGCGAGCCTGCGTGCGCACGCGGCGGCTTCCACCCGGGCCCACGCCGCGACCGCGCTCCCCCCGCGGGCGGTGGAGGCCTCGGTCACCAGCTCATCGAACATGTGTACGAATTTACCTGGATCGCCGGGCTCGCGGCAGAGGGAAAGTCGCTGGTTGTGGCGATCTGTGGATGAATCCGCGACTGTGGATAACTCGGCATTTGCACACCGAATTTGTCGGAGTCCAGGGGTAGGGCTCAGGCCTCGATCTCGCCCGCAATGCCCCGCTCGATGGCCAGGCGTGTCACGGCGGGCAGGACTATCAGACCGTCGAGTTCAACGCGTGCCCGCGCGTAGGCGTTCTGGCGTTCCTGCTGGGTGGCGGCACCGTCCTCAGCCACCCGCAACAGGCGTTGAGCGCGCTGCAGGCGCTCCTGCGCCTCCTCGGAGAAGTCGCTGCGCCGACGGCGGACGGCCTCGGCCTCGGCCACGTCGAACGATGCCGCGTATTCGAGTACGGCGTCGCGGTAGTCCAGCGCGTCATCGCGGTCGACACTGTCGACGTCCACGGGGCGGACCAGGTCGGCGCGGCTGCGGGCCTTGTGAAACGCCACGGTCAGCGGCTCGCGCATATCGGTCATCATCGGGAAGTCGAGCAGTTTGGCAACATCCATCTCGTAGTCCAGCCACCGCGCGTTCGTGGCGTCGTGTTGCGCGACGATCCGTCCCAGCTCCCGTCGCGCACCCGCCTCGTCACCGCGGGCCCGCCGAGCCGCCTCGGCGACGGCCACCTTGGTCTGCTGCTTGATCCGGTACCGCTCCAGCCGTCGTTCGGCGCGTCGTTCATTGGCCGCGGCGACGGCCTTGACCCCGCCGCCGATCACCCCGCCCAGCGGGAATATCAGCCACCAGAAGTTACCGGCGAAGTGCAGGAGGGCCTCCATCACTCCCAGAATGCCATGACCGTGACGTGCATCCCAAAGGTTCTGCCACGGTGATCAATTCACCGACAGCCCGCCCGTGAGCTGCGGTTGTGCTGAGATTGACGGGTGGAACCTCAGGATGGCCCCGACGGCACAGCACCAGAGTCGCCAGAGATACCAGAGGCGCCCGCCGCGGTGTCTGCACGCGGTATCAGGATGCGCGGCCCGTGGGGCCCGGTGTACGGCCCGGTGGACCTCGACATCGCCGAGGGTGGGGTGACGGTGCTGATCTGTCCGCCCGGCACGGCGCGTACCGCGCTGCTGATGACCCTGGCGAGCCGGATGCGTCCCGTGGAGGGCTCCTTGACAGTGTTCGGGATGACTAACGCTCGGGAGTCCTTCGCGGTGTCAGCGCTGGCGGGCATCGAGGACATCGACAGCGTCCCGGAATCGGTGACCGTTCGCGACCTTCTCACCGAGAAGCTGCGATGGAATGCCAGCTGGTACAAGCTGATCTGGCGCGCCGATGACACCGATCTGAGACGGGTGTGTGAGCCCGTGTTCGGTGATCTCCCGTTGCCACATCTGGATGCATTCGTCGACCAGCTCACCGAACTCGACGAGACCCTGCTCCGCGTTGCCCTCGCCAACACCACCGACCCGCGACTGCTGGTGGTCGGCAGCCTCGACGCGGTGGCCGTCGACGGTGACCGCGCGCTGCTGCTGGACCGCCTGATCGAACTGGGCGGCAGCCAGACCGTGATCACCAGCGCGGCCAACCCCCAGGGCGAGGCGTCCGGGTGCACGCAGATCCCCGTCGCAATCACCGAACCCGCCGAACTCGCGGGTCAGCAGAAGGGGGCTCGGTAGCCATGCTCGCAGGAATGTCACTCGGCACCGACGTCAAGCGGTACTCCCGAGGCGTGCTGCCCCGTATCGCCCTGATCACCATCATTCTCATGCCACTGCTGTACGGAGCGATGTACCTCTGGGCATTCTGGAATCCGTTCGCGGAGGTGAGCAAGGTCCCGGTGGCGCTCGTCAACGAAGACCGTGGGGCGCAAGTGCAGGGCCATCAGACGAACGCGGGCGACGAGGTGGCATCGGCTCTCATCGACTCCGGACAGCTGCAGCTGCACCAGGTGTCAGCGGCCGACGCCGCCGCCGGTGTGGCATCGGGAAAGTACTACTTCTCGATAACGCTGCCGGAGGAGTTCAGTGCCGACATAGCCTCGCCGTCGGGATCGCATCCCGAGCAGGCGAAGATCCGGTTCACCTTCAACGACGCCAACAACTATCTGGCGTCGATCATCGGCCAGAACGCGGCGCGTGAGGTGCTCAACGAGGTCAACGCCAAGATCGGCGAGCAGACCGTCGGCACCGTGCTGACCGGCCTGACCGATGCCGGGGCGGGACTGGTCAAGGCGTCCGACGGCGCACAACAACTCGCGAGCGGACTGGGCGCCGCCAACGACGGGGCTCAACAGCTCGCCGACGGATCACGAACGCTGGCAGCCGGTTTGGTGACGGCGCGGGACGGCTCCGCCCAACTCGCGGCGGGCACACAGAAGCTGGACACCTCCGTCAACACCGCGATCAACCCGCTGATTCACGTCCTCGACCGGGTGGGGGACCTGCAACTCGACCCGAACGAGGTCGGCATGGCCGCGCAGCGGCTCAGCGGAGCGGTGCGCTCGACCACCGATCGCCTCGCGGCGCTGAATATCGACTACGCGCAGGCCGCGGCGATCGTGGACCAGACCGTCGGTTTCCTGCAGTCCAACCCGGACCCGGCGGTGCGAGATATGGGCGGCGTCCTCGCCGGTGCGCAACGGCTGCTGAAAGCCCAGGGTATCGACCCGGCCACCGATGACGGCCTGATTCGACTGCGCGACAGCGCCACCCACCTCGAGAACGAGCTCGGCGATCCCAACAGCACGTTGCGCACCTTCATGACCAGAGCGCTCAACGGTGGTCTGCGCGCGGATGTGGTCAAGCTCCGCGACGGTGTGGACCAGCTGAACTCGGGGGCGAAGCAGTTGAACTCCGGTCTGGTGCAGCTCGCCGCGGGTGGCGGCCGGCTGGCCTCGGGCGCAACCGAACTCGCAGGGGGCACCGAGCAGTTGCAGGCGGGGTCGCAGGAGCTGGCCACCAAGCTGCGGGAGGGTTCTGCCCAGGTGCCGTCGTGGACGCCGGCGCAGCGCACTGACGTCGCGCGCACCCTGTCGGCTCCTGTCGCGCTGGACGAGGTGAACACCAATCCGGCGTCGACGTTCGGTACCGGCTTCGCGCCGTTCTTCCTGCCGCTCGCGCTGTTCATCGGTGCGCTCATCATCTGGATGCTGTTGACGCCGTTGCAGTCCCGTCCCATCGTCAACGGTCTCGGGGCGTTGCGTGTGGTGTTGGCGTCGTATTGGCCCGGTTTGGTGCTGGCGCTGTGCCAGGTGGTCGTGATGTATGCCGTCGTGCACTTCGGTGTCGGGTTGCAGGCCAAGTACCCGCTGGCCACCGTCGCCTTCCTGGTGTTGGTCGCCGCGGCGTTCCTGGCGCTGATCCAGGCGTTCAACGCGGTCTTCGGCGTCGCGGTCGGCCGGGTGCTCACCCTGGCGTTTCTCATGCTGCAGCTGGTGTCGGCGGGCGGAATCTATCCCGTGGAGACCACCGCCGCACCGTTTAGGGTGATCCACCCGTTCGATCCGATGACGTACGCGGTCAACGGTTTACGCCAACTGACGGTGGGTGGCATCGACTCGCGTCTGTGGATCGCGATCACCGTTCTGGTCGGTGTCCTTGCGGCGTCGCTGGCGGCCAGCGCCTGGGCCGCCAGACGTAACCGCCTATACACGATGGAGCGACTACACCCGCCCATCGAGGTGTGAGCGCCACACCGTCGAAACCGTCAGGGCAGGCCGATCCGCCGGTAGCGACGCAGCCGGCGGGCCAGCCGCTCATCGCCTGGCACCGAGCGCAGCCGGTGTAGCTCACCGGCAATCGTCGCCGACAGGCGCGCGGTGAAATCCTCCGGAGTGTCGGCGGCGTCGGGGTGTTCGGGCACGATGGCGTCGACGATCCCGTTGCGCATCAGGTCGACCGACCGAATGCCCTGTGCGGCAGCGAGTTCCGGCGCATGGTCAACATCGCGGTAGACGATGGCACTGGCACCCTCGGGTGGCAGCGGCGCCAGCCAGCCGTGCAGGGCGGCCAACACCCGGTCGGCGGGCACCATCGCCAGTGCGGGACCGCCGCTGCCCTGGCCCAGCAGCACCGACACCGTCGGGGTGTCCAGCGTGACGAGGTCGGCAAGGCAGCGTGCGATCTCCCCAGCCAGGCCGTCCTGCTCGGCGTCGGCGGACAACGCGGGCCCCGCGGTGTCGATGAGGAGAACCAGCGGCAGACGCAGCCCGGCCGCCAGCGCCATACCGCGTCGCGCCTCGCGCAGCGCCCGCGGGCCGACGAGCCCGCCGACACGTTCCTGCCCCAGCACCACCGCGGGTTGCCCGCCGAACCTCGCCAGCGCGAGTTGCGTCGTGGCCGCCCCACCCTGCTCGCCGGTGCCCGACAGGAGTACGCGCTCCGTCGTTCCGTGCTGCAGCAGGTAGCCGACACCGGGCCGCTCGGGCCGCCGCGACGCCTCGACCGAATCCCAGGCGGGAACGTCGGCCAACGGCTCGTCCTCGGGTGCGGGAGGCGGTGGTCCGGGCGCGTCGGCGACCACCTTCAGCGCGCGGTCGAGTGTCCGCCTCAGCAGATCCAGCGGGACAACACCGTCGATAACGCCGTGGCGTTGCAGGTTCTCGGCGGTCTGAACGCCAGCGGGGAAGGGCTCGCCGTAGAGGTGCTCGTACACCCGCGGACCGAGGAAGCCGATCAGGGCGCCTGGTTCCGCGGCGGTGACATGCCCCAGCGAACCCCACGACGCGAACACGCCGCCGGTGGTGGGGTGGCGCAGATACACCAGGTAGGGCAGGTGAGCCCGTTTGTGCAGCTCGACTGCGGCGGCGATCTTGACCATCTGCAGGAACGCGACCGTCCCCTCCTGCATGCGGGTGCCGCCCGAGCTGGGCGACGCCACCAGCGGCAGGCCCTCGGCGGTGGCCCGCTCGACGGCGACCGTGATGCGCTCGGCCGCGGCAACCCCGATCGACCCGGCGAGAAAGTCGAACTCGCAGGCCACGACGGCGATGCGGCGGCCGAACACCGTGCCCTCGCCGGTCAGGACGGACTCATCGAGGCCCGTGGCAGCCGACGCGTCGGCGAGTTCGCGTCGGTACGCGTCATTGGCGGGCACGTCCACGGGTGGGGCGTCCCAGCTACGGAACGAACCCTCATCGAGGACGGCATCACGTAATTCGACGGCTCCGATGCGGCTCACACAGAGAGATTATCGGCCGGCTCTATATCCTGATTGCCATGATTGATGTGACCCGCGACGGTGCCGTGCTGACCTTGGAGATGCAGCGTCCCGAGCGACGTAACGCACTCAACAGCGAACTGGTCGACGGATTGCGCGAGGAGATCGAGAAGGCCGCTGCTCAAGACGTTCGGGCGATCGTCATCACCGGCGGGGGCCACGTGTTCAGCTCGGGTGCGGACCTCTCCGGCGGACAGGGCGTGGCCGACGAGCTACCCGATAAGGCCAAGGCGTTGAACCTCGCGATCGACGCAGCGCCGGTTCCCGTCATCGGCGCGGTCAACGGGCCGGCCATCGGCGCCGGTGTCATCCTCTCGATGATCTGCGATCTGCGCGTCGTCGCCCCCGAGGCGTACTTCCAGTTCCCCGTGGCTAAGTACGGCATCGCGCTGGACAACTGGAGCATCCGCCGGCTGACATCGCTCGTCGGGGCCGGTCGGGCCCGCGGCATGCTGCTGGCCGCCGAGCGCCTCAGCGCCGACGACGCCCTGCAGACCGGGATGGCCAACCGCATCGGCACGCTGGCCGACGCGCAGGCATGGGCCGCTGAGATCGCCGGCTTCGCGCCCCTTGCGCTGCAGCACGCCAAACGGGTGCTCAACGACGACGGCGCCTACGAGGATCCGCACCCCATTCACCAGGAACTCTTCGATAAGGCCTGGACCAGCCACGACATCATCGAGGCGCAGGTAGCCCGGATCGAGAAGCGGCCGCCGAACTTCAAGGGCGCCTAATGCTGCGCGAGGCGGTGCGGCTGGTCGGCGGCACGGCCGCGCTCGTCGGTGGCGGCTGGGTGCTGCGCGCGCTGCAGGGTGCGCCGTCGGCGCTGGGCGCGTCGCCGGTGGAGATCGGGGCGGTGGCCCAGGGTTCCCCGAACTACCGCGACGGGGTCTTCGTCAACCTCGAACCCGCCTCCACCTTCGACCTCACGCGTCGCGAGCAGTGGATGCTCGCCCGCGAGGTGATGGGCAATGGTGCGGCCCAGCGCCCACCCTCACCCGTACCGCTGGTCACGCCCGAAGCGGGTCTGCCCGCCGCCGATCTGGCCGTCACCTGGTACGGGCACTCATCGGCGGTCATCGAGGTGGACGGTTATCGCGTCCTGGCCGACCCGGTGTGGAGCGATCGGTGCTCACCGTCGCGCGTCGTCGGACCGCAGCGCCTGCACCCGGTGCCCGCGCCGCTGGAGCAGCTGCCCGCGATCGACGCGGTGATCATCAGCCACGACCACTACGACCACCTCGACGTCGACACCATCAAGGTGCTGGCCCGCACTCAGCGGTCGAAGTTCTTTGTGCCGCTGGGTATTGGCGCGCACCTGCGCGCCTGGCACATCCCGGATGACCGCATCGTCGAGCTCGACTGGAATGAGAGCGCTCAGCTCGGCGAGCTGACGCTGGTGTGCACACCAGCCCGACACTTCTCCGGACGCTTCGTGAACCGCAACGTCACCCTGTGGGCGTCGTGGGCGGTGATCGGACCGCGGCACCGGGCCTTCTTCGGCGGGGACACCGGCTACGGCAAGTGCTTCGCTGACATCGGCGCCGACCACGGCCCGTTCGACGTCACGCTGATGCCCATCGGGGCCTACCATCCTGGCTGGCTCGACATCCACATGGATCCCGAGGGCGCCGTCCGCGCGCATCGCGATGTCAGCGACGCCGGCCTGCTTGTGCCGATTCACTGGGCTACCTTCCGGCTCGCCCCACACCCGTGGTCCGAGCCGGTCGAGCGCCTGCTCACCGCCGCTGCCGACGAGGGTGTCGCGCTCGCCATACCCAGGCCCGGCGAGCGTGTCGAACGGGAGGCGGCGGTCGTGTTGGACCCGTGGTGGCGCAGCTGACCGGCTAGCGTTCTTGGGGTGCGTCCTTCGAGCTTGATCCCTCCGCTCATCGCGTCAGCCACTGCGCTGGCCCTGCTGGTGGGCTGCACCCCGTCGCAGAAGTCCGCCGAGCCGGCGAGCCCACCGCCGCCGAGCGCGGCGCCGTCCGCCGTTCCGCCGCCGCTGGTGCCCGCGATGCCGCTGCCGGAGAACGCCGTAGACAACGCGGTGGCCAAGCTCGACGGCATCGCCGAGGAGCTGATGAAGAGTTCGGGTATCCCCGGCATGTCGGTCGCTGTGGTGCATGGCGGAAAGACCGTGTACGCAAAGGGCTTCGGCGTCAAGGATGTCCGCAATGGTGACGATCCCGCCAACAAGGTGGACGCCGACACGGTGTTTCAGCTGGCATCGTTGTCCAAGCCGCTCGGCGCCACCGTGATCGCGCATCAGGTCGGGGTCGGCGCGATCAGCTGGGACACCCCGATCGCCGAGAAGCTGCCGTGGTTCACGCTGGCCGATTCGGCCGTCACGAAGATGGTGACGATTGGAGATATGTACTCTCACCGCTCCGGGCTGCCCGATCACGCGGGCGATCTGCTCGAGGACCTGGGCTATGACCGTCGATACGTGCTCGAGCATCTGCGCCAGCTTCCGCTGGATCCGTTCCGGATCTCGTACGCCTACACCAACTTCGGTGTGACCGCGGGTGCCGAGGCGGCCGCCGTCGCCGCGGGCAAGTCGTGGGAGGACCTCAGCCAGGACGTGCTGTACGGACCGCTGGGCATGACGTCGACGACGTCGCGCTTCTCCGCGTATGAGGCCAGGACCGACAAGGCCGTCGGCCACATTCGCACCGACGGCTCCTATCAGCCGCTCTTCGTCCGCGATGCGCAGGCCGAGTCGCCCGCAGGCGGAGTCAGCAGTTCGGCAAACGATATGACCAAGTGGCTGACCATGATGCTGGCCGACGGTGGCTACAACGGTCAGCAGATCGTCGACCCCAAGGCGCTGTTACCAGCCGTCACCCCGCAGATCGTGTCCGCCCCGGCGTCGGAGCCCGCGGCGCGCTCGGGCTTCTACGGCTACGGCTTCAACGTCGGCACCACGGCCGCCGCCCGGGTTCAGCTCAGCCATTCAGGGGCCTTCCAGCTCGGCGCGGGCACCAACTTCCTCATCCTGCCCTCGGCGGATGTCGCCATCGTCGCGCTCACCAACGGCACGCCCGCAGGCATTCCCGAGACACTGACCGCGGAGTTCGCCGATCTGGTCCAGTTCGGTGAGGTCCGGGAGGATTGGCGCGGGCTGTACAACAACGCGTTCAAGGACATGGCGGACCCGTTGGGCGTGCTCGCGGGCAAGGCGCGGCCCGAGAAGCCCGCTCCGGCACCCCCGACGCCGACACTGGTGGGCACCTACGGCAATTCGTACTGGGGTCCGGCCACCATCGCCGACGCGAACGGGAAGCTCACCGTGGCGCTGGGCCCGCGCGACAAACTCGACTTGACACATTGGGACGGAAACGTGTTCACCTTCATCCCCACCGGCGAGAACGCACCACCCGGGACCATCTCGAAGGCCACCTTCGACGGTGACCGCCTGATCCTGGAGTTCTACGACGAGGACAAGCTGGGCACCTTCACCAAGGGGGCCCGGTGACCAGCGTCCTAGCACTCGGCCTATCCGATGCCGAGGTCGCCCAGCGTGTGGCTGAGGGCAAGTCCAACGACGTCCCGGCGCGTGCGGCGCGCAGTGTGTCGGAGATCGTGCGCGCCAACGTGTTCACGCGTATCAACGCGATCCTTGGCGTGCTGTTCCTCATCGTGCTGGCCACCGGGTCGCTGATCAACGGGCTGTTCGGTCTGCTGATCATCGCCAATAGCGCGATAGGCATCATTCAGGAGTTGCGTGCCAAGCAGACGCTGGACAAGCTCGCCATCGTCGGCCAGGCAAAGCCGCTGGTGCGCAGGCAGTCCGGTACCGGACCGCGGATGCCCAGCGAAGTGGTGCTCGATGACGTCATCGAACTCGGGCCCGGCGATCAGATCGTGGTCGACGGCGTGATCCTCGAGGAGAACAACCTCGAGGTCGACGAGTCCCTGCTCACTGGCGAGGCCGATCCCATCGCCAAGGACGCCGGCGACATGGTGATGTCGGGTAGTTTCGTGGTCGCCGGCGGCGGCGCCTACCGTGCCACCAAGGTCGGGCGTGAGGCGTACGCCGCCAAGCTCGCCGAGGAGGCCAGCAAGTTCACCCTGGTGAAGTCCGAACTGCGTAGCGGCATCAACAAGATCTTGCAGTTCATCACCTACCTATTGGTCCCGGCCGGCCTGCTGATCATCTACACCCAGCTGTTCACCACCGACGCGGGATGGCGGGAGTCGGTGCTGCGCATGGTCGGAGCGCTGGTGCCGATGGTGCCCGAGGGGCTGGTGCTGATGACGTCGATCGCCTTCGCGGTCGGGGTGGTGCGGCTCGGCCGACGGCAGTGCCTGGTGCAGGAACTTCCGGCGATCGAGGGTCTGGCGCGCGTCGACGTGGTGTGCGCCGACAAGACCGGCACGCTGACCGAGAACGGTATGCGGGTCAGTGATCTGGTGGCCCTGGAAACCGCGGGCGACGTCGCACATGTGCTGGCGCAGTTGGCCGCCGACGACAGCAGGCCGAACGCCAGTATGGCCGCCATCGGCGAGGCGTACGACACGCCGCCGGGCTGGGTGCAGACCGCGGCGGCACCGTTCAAGTCTGCGACCAAGTGGAGTGGCGCCTCCTACGGCGAGCACGGCAACTGGGTGATCGGTGCCCCCGACGTCCTGCTCGATCCCGCCTCACCGCAGGCCGAGGAGGCCGAACAGATCGGCGCCAAGGGCCTGCGAGTGCTCCTGCTGGGGTCCTGCGACCGCCCGGTTGACGCGTCCGACGCGCCCGGCGAGGTGACGCCCGTCGCGTTGGTGGTGCTCGAGCAGCGGGTCCGCCCCGATGCCCGTGACACGCTGGATTACTTTGCGTCGCAGAAGGTCACGGTCAAGGTGATCAGCGGCGACAACGCCGTCTCGGTGGGTGCGGTGGCCGGCACGCTCGGGTTGCACGGCGAGACGATCGACGCGCGCAAGCTGCCCGCCGAGGCTGACGAACTCGCCGACACGTTGGAGGAGTACACCACGTTCGGTCGGGTGCGCCCCGATCAGAAGCGGTCGATGGTGCACGCGCTGCAGTCCCGCGGCCACACGGTGGCGATGACGGGCGACGGCGTCAACGACGTGCTGGCGCTCAAGGACGCCGATATCGGTGTCGCGATGGGTTCGGGTAGTTCGGCGTCGCGTGCGGTGGCCCAGATCGTGTTGCTGGACAACAAGTTCGCGACGCTGCCGTACGTCGTCGGCGAGGGCCGCCGCGTGATCGGCAATATCGAGCGGGTATCGAATCTCTTCCTGACCAAGACGGTCTACTCGGTGATACTGGCCATGCTGGTTGGTCTGGGCGGGTTGGCGTCCAAGATCTTCGGCACCGATCCGCTGCCGTTCCCCTTCCAGCCGATTCATGTGACCATCGCGGCCTGGTTCACCATCGGGATCCCGGCTTTCATCCTGTCGCTGGCCCCCAACAGTGAACGTGCTCGATCCGGTTTCGTCCGCCGAGTGATGACGGCAGCGCTGCCGTCGGGTCTGGTGGTCGGTATCGCGACGTTCGCCTCCTACCTGCTGGCCTACCAGGGCCGGGCTGCGACGCTGACCGAGCAGACGCAGGCCTCCACGGCGGCGCTGATGACGCTGCTGGTCAGCGCCATCTGGGTGCTGGCCGTGGTCGCCCGGCCCTATGAGTGGTGGCGGGTGGCGCTGGTCGCGGTCGCGGCGCTGTCCTACGTCGTCATCTTCTCCATCCCGCTGGCCCGCGAACAGTTCATGCTGGATCCATCCAACCTCGCGGTGACGACGACAGCGCTAGTCATCGGCGCCGTCGGTGCGGTTCTCATCGAGGTGACCTGGTGGGTTCAGGGCAGACTGCTCGGCGAGCAGCGACGGTTGTGGAAGGCCCCGGAGCAATAGAGGCGCGGCGTGGGGGTGCGGGATTAAGGTGAAGCCATGGGATTTCTGGACAAGGTGAAGAACCTGGTATCGCAGAACGCGGACAAGGTTGATTCCGCCATCGACAAGGTCGGCGACATCGTCGACCAGAAGACGCAGGGTAAGTACACCCAGCACGTGGACAAGGTGCAGGAGGCCGCGAAGAAGGCCGTGGACAACACCCAGCAGCCGGGGCAGCCGCCAGCCTCGCCACCCGCACCGCCGCAGTCGTAGAGGGATGGCGAAGCTTTCCGTATCGGTCGACGTCCCCATGTCGCCGGATCAGGCGTGGGAGGCGGCTTCGGACCTGTCGCGATACAAGGAGTGGCTGACGGTTCATCGGGTGTGGCGCAATGCGCTGCCCGAGACCATCGGGAAGGGCACCGAACTGGTGTCCATCATCGAGGTGAAGGGTATGGCGAACCGCGTCACCTGGAAGATCGTCAACTACCGGCCACCCGAGTCGATGACCCTCAACGGCGACGGCAAGGGCGGGGTCAAGATCAAGCTGATCGCGAAGATCACCCCGACGGAAACCGGGTCGACCGTGAGGTTCGACGTGCATCTCGGCGGCGTACTGTTCGGTCCCATCGGGATGGCGGTGGCCGGCGCGCTCAAGGGTGATATCCAGCAGTCTCTGGAGAACTTCAAGACCGTATTCGCGTGAACGCGGCCGAGACAGCACGGCTAGCGTTGACCTACCAAGCAGAGGGAGCAGTTTGATGACCGCAGGAGTTTCCACTCAACCCACCTACCGGGTCGTGAACCCGGCGACCGGTGTCGTGGGCGAGGAGTTCGACTTCGCCACCGACGCGGAGGTCGAGGCCACGCTTGCCAAGTCCGCCGAGGCATACCGGTCCTGGCAGGCCGTCCCGATCGCGCAGCGGGCGAAGATCGTCAGCCGCGTGGCCGACCTGTTCAGGGAGCAGGCGGATCGGCTCGGCGCCATCGCCACCGAGGAGATGGGCAAACCGCTGCCCGAGGCGGTCGGCGAGGCCGACTTCTGTGGCGACATCTTCGAGTACTTCGCGACCGAGGGCCCCGGGTTTGCGTCCGAGCAGGAGATCCGGACACTTGCGCACGGCAGGGCCTACGTTCAGAAGCTGCCGATCGGGCCGTTGCTCGGCATCATGCCCTGGAACTACCCCTTCTACCAGATCGCGCGGTTCGCGGCGCCAAACCTGGTGCTGGGCAACACCATAATCCTCAAGCATGCCGAGTCGGTGCCGAAGTCCGCACTGGCGGTGCAGGAGATCATGGACGAGGCAGGCGTCCCGGACGGTGTCTACGTCAACCTGTTCGCGTCCTATGGGCAGATCGAGAAGATCATCGCCGACCGCCGCATCGTCGGGGTGTCGCTGACCGGATCGGAGCGTGCCGGGTCGGTGGTGGCGGCACTGGCAGGCAAGAACCTCAAGAAGTGCGTGCTGGAACTCGGCGGATCCGACGCGTACGTGGTGCTCGACTCCGACGACGTGGCGGCCTCGGCTGATCTGGCGTGGGAGACCAGGATTGGGAACACCGGTCAGGCCTGTAACTCGAACAAGCGGATGATCGTCACGAACGACATCTACGATGCCTTCGTCGGCCGTCTGGTCGAGCGCGCCAAGGACCTCAAGCCGGGCGACCCGGCGCAGTCCGCGGAGGGCACGTTCGCGCCGCTGTCATCGCGCAAGGCCGCCGAGATCCTGCACGAGCAGGTTCAGGACGCCGTGGCCAAGGGTGCGACGCTGCACGCGGGCGGTGTGCTGAGCGAGGGTCCTGACGCCTACTACTCGCCCGCGGTCCTGACCGGTATCACCCCGGAGATGCGGGCCTACCGCGAGGAACTGTTCGGGCCCGTCGCGGTGGTGTACTCCGTGGACAGCGACGAGGAGGCGCTGACTTTGGCCAACGACTCCGACTACGGGCTGGGCGGGGCGGTGTTCAGCACCGACCGGGAGCGTGCGGAGAAGATCGCGCAGCGTCTCGAGTCGGGTATGTCCAACGTCAACGCGCCCGCCAACGAAGGCCAGGAGGTGCCGTTCGGCGGGGTCAAGCGCAGCGGGTTCGGCCGCGAACTCGGTCCGCTGGGTATGGACGAGTTCGTGAACAAGCGACTGTATTACGTGGCGGACTAACTGGGGCTGCGGCCGGTGTTGACCGAGAAGTACGAGTACGGAATCGATTTCGACGCGATCGAGGCCATCGACTTCCACACGCACATCGAGGTCGACTGCAACGGGCACAACGCCTATGACGACGAGTTGGTCGATGCAACCCGGTCCTACTTCAAGATGGGCGACACCGCCGCGGCCACGGTCGACGAACTGGCCAGGCACTACCGCGCACGCAACACCGCCGCAGTGGTCTTCACCATCGACGCCGAGACGGGCATGGGCCATAAGCCCAACTCCGTTGAGGACCTGATCGCCGGGGCCACGTCCAACAACGACGTCCTCATCCCGTTCGGGACCGTCGACCCCCGTACGTCCGACCATGCGGTGGCTCTCGTGCACGAGCAGATCGCAATGGGCGTGCGGGGTTTCAAGTTCCATCCGAGCATGCAGGCGTTCGAGCCCAACGACCGCCGGTTCTACCCGATCTATGACGCCATCGCCGGTGCCGGTCTGCCCGCGCTGTTTCACACCGGACAGACGGGCCTGGGCTCGGGTCTGCCCGGCGGGCACGGTATCAAGCTTCGCTACAGCGACCCCATGCTGCTCGACGACGTCGCGGCCGACTTCCCCGACCTGACGGTGGTGATGGCGCACCCGGCGGTGCCGTGGGTGGATGCGCAGATCGCGATCGCCACGCACAAGGCGAACGTCTACATCGATCTCTCGGGATACTCGCCCAAGTACTTTCCGCCGCAGCTGGTCCGTGCCCTCGCCCGGCCGCTACGCCACAAGGCGCTGTTCGGTACCGACTACCCCTACATCCAGCTGGATCGCTGGAGCAGTGACTTCGCTGCGCTCGATCTCGACCCCGAGATCGCGCCGCTGATCTACAAGGAGAACGCGCTGCGGGTTCTCGGCATCTCGCGATGAGTTTCGCGTGGGCGATGAGTTTTGTCGGGCACAGCAGTCGGTACTGGTGACCGACCCCCATTCTCAAGGAGAACCCACATGACCTCCAGCTCCGCCAAGGAAAACTACACAGCCCCGCTGGGCGCACCCACCTGGATCGATCTCGGCACCTCGAACCTGGCGCGGGCGCGGGAGTTCTACGGCACCGTGTTCGGCTGGACCTTCGAGGAAGCCGGCGAGGAGTACGGCGGTTACGTCACCGCTCTGGTCGACGGCAAGCCCGTCGCCGGTCTGATGGCCAACGACCCGCAGTGGAACATGCCGGACGGATGGACCACCTACCTGCACACAGCGGACGCCGACGCCACCATCGAGGCCGTGGTCGCCGCGGGCGGCACGTCGTGCGGCGGCGCCATGGATGTTCCCGCCAAGGGGCGGATGGCGATTGTCACCGACAAGGTGGGTGGCATGCTCGGCCTCTGGCAGCCCGGTGGGCACACCGGCTTCGAGGTGGTTGGCGCGGCGGGCACACCGGTCTGGCATCACCTGGCCACGCGCGACTACACCACGGCCATCGACTTCTACCGCACCGTGTTCGGCTGGGAGATGAACGTCGAGTCCGACATCCCGGAGTTCCGCTACAGCAACGCGATGTTCGGCGGCGAGCCTCTGCTGGGTGTGATGGACGGGGAGAGCTTCCTTCCCGAGGGTGTGCCGTCGACCTGGACCGTTTTCCTGGGCGCCGAGGACGTCGACAAGACCCTCGAGGTCGTCGTGGCCAACGGTGGCACCGTGGTCCGCGCCGCCGAGGACACCCCGTACGGCCGGCTCGCGGCCGTCACCGACCCGACCGGCGCGGAGTTCAACCTGGCGTCGTTGCAGGACTGACGGCGGCGAGAGCGAAGTCGGCGAAGTCGAAGCCGGGCACCACGACACAGCTCACCAGCGTGGCCTCGTCCCCACTGGGGCGGGCCCGCTGCCAGTGCCCCGGAGGGACGAGCAGCTGGGGTTGCTCGCCGGCCATGACATCGCCGCCGAGAAGAAGTGTTGCCGCCTCGTCCTGTTCGGCCCCAACCTCGAGCAGAAGCGGACTGCCGCGGTGATACATCCACAGCTCGGCACTGCGTACCGTGTGCCACGCCGACTGCTGGCCGGGCATGAGTAGGAACAGTATTGCCGTACCCGCGCTGCGCGGCCCGGTGTAGTCGGGCGGGAGCGCGGACTGCGCGACGGTCAACTCACTGCGCCACGTCTCCCGGAACCAGCCGCCCTCCGGGTGCGGGGACAGGTCGAGCCGCATGGCCCAATCGGGGAGTTCGGTCATGGGTGCAGCCTACGTCTGGGACGGGCCGCGACCCGATACTCTCGACGCATGGCTCGCCTGCGTCCGGGATGGTTCGTCGTGCTGTGCGCGACGGTGCTGCTGGTGAGTGCGTGGCTGCCATGGCTCACCACCGGCGCCGACGGTGGTGGTCGCGCCAACGCCATCGGCGGACGGAACGGCAGCATCGGGGTGCCACCGGACGGTTTCGGTGTCGGCCAGCTCATCGTGATCCTGTCGTCGACGTTGATCGTGGCCGCGGCAATGGCCGCGCGGGGACTGTCGGCGCGCCTCTCTTCCTCAGTGGCGCTGGCGATCTCGGTTCTGATCGCCGTCATGGTGGCGTTCTACTACCGGCTCTACGTCGCCTCCACGGTGGCCGCGGGCTACGGCCTCTACCTGGGCGCGGCGGTCACGGTGGCGGCCGTGGTGCTGTCGGTGCTGGCGATGGTGATGGCCTGGTCGGAATCGAGTAGGCGGATATGACGGGCTTCGTCGAACCGGTCGTGCTGACCGGTCAGCGGTGGGTGACACTCGAACCGCTGACCCCCGACCACGAACCGGAGATCGCGACGGCGTGCGCCGACGGTGACCTGGGATCGCTGTGGTTCACCAGCGCACCGTCACCGCAGACGGCGGGTGACTGGATCAGGCTGCGGCTATCGGTGCAGCATCCCGACACCGGACTCACGTTCGTGGCGCGCAGGCCTGGCGGCGAGGTGGTCGGGTCGTCGAGCTACCTCAACGTCGATCCGCTCAACCGGCGGCTTGAGATCGGAAACACGTGGTTCGCGGCCTCAGCGCGTAGGTCCGGGGTCAACACCGAGGCGAAGTTGCTGATGTTGGGCCACGCCTTCGACGAGTTGAACTGCGTGGCAGTCGAATTCCGCACGCACTTCATGAACCGGGCAAGCCGCGCGGCCATCGAGCGCCTCGGCGCCAAGCTCGACGGGGTGCTTCGCAGCCAGCAGCTGCTGCCCGACGGATCACGACGCGACACCGTCGTCTACTCGATCCTCGACGTGGAGTGGCCAGCGGTGCGCAACAACCTGGCGTTCCAGTTGGACCGCCCGCGCGGACCGGGGCCGCTACGCCGGGTGTGAGTGCGATGCCGGCGTGCCGGCGCGGGTGACGGCGTCACGCGGTGCCGTCACCCGCACCGGCGCGCGGTTATGCGTCGACAGTCGTTGTCGGAATTGACTTCTGGCCACCTCCGTGGGTGATCGCGACCTTGCGGGCCTTCGCCTTCTCGGCCATGGGGATCGTGACGGTCAGGACGCCGTTCTCGTAGGAGGCGGCGATTCCCGCCGGATCAACTCCCTCGCCGAGGGACAACTGCCTGCGATAGGTGCCGAAGAACCTCTCGTTGGCCAGCCACTGCACGGAGTCCTCGGAACGGGCGGTGCGGTGAGCCGAGACGGTCAATGTGCCGTTGTCGACGTCAACGTCAACCGATCCGGGATCGACTCCGGGTAGGTCCGCTGTCAGCACGTAGTGGTCGTCGATCTTGCACAGGTCCATGGGCATGAACCGTGGACTACGACTCGAACCGGCCTGGCTGGTCAGCAAACCCCGGGTCAACGCGGAGAGATCATCATTGACGGAACTGAAGGGATCGAAACGAAGCACAGCAATTCACCTCCTCAGCGCTCGAAAGCCCGCCACCCTGGCGGGCAGCCAAATCACTGTGCAACGACAAAATTAGCACTCGTTGCTTGAGAGTGCTAGTCCAATTTTGGGTCGGCGCGAATGTCGGAGCCGTGCAGCCTTTCGGTGCACTGATCGCAGGTCAACACGGCTTCGAACGGCGCCCCGCATCCGGTGTGCGCCAAGGTCACCGCCGGGCCCTCCGGTGAGACGTACCATCGCTGCGCCCACTGCAGGGCGGTGATGAGCACCGGCAGCACCGCCCGCCCCTTCTCGGTCAGGCGGTAGTGCCCCTTCGCGAGGCTCAGCACCCCGCAGCTGGTGAAGATCTGGAGCCGGTCGGTCAGTGACCCCGGTGAGGCGCCGAGTTGTCTCTGGAAGTCGCTGAAGCGCGTGGTGCCGACGAAGGCGGCGACCAGGAGTGCGAACGCCCACCTGTTGCCCAGGATGTTCATCGTCTCGGGGAACAGCCCGGCCGCGCCCTTGGCGTCGGACCCGCGGACGTGAGGAGCACTGAGACCAGAAGGCCTGCGCCGCGTGGACTCGACGGGCATGGAGCGTGGCCAGGAGCCGCTTGGCCCCCACATCGCGTGAAGATCCTTCTCGGAGCACGACTCTCCGCAGGCTCGGCACGTCATCAGCGGTGCGAAGTGCGCCCCGCAGGTGAGGTGTCGCATCGCGGGTAGGCGCTCGGCGTGATCGGGCACCCAGTGCCGCTCCCACTCCCAGATCGTGGTCAGCATCGGCCACAGTGCGCGTCCGCGGGCCGTCAACAGATACTCCGACCGTGGCGGATTGTCCTGGTACGCACGCTGTGTCAACAGGCCGTCGGCCGTCATTACCTTGAGTCGCCGGGACAGCACGGCATGCGATATCGGCAGCCGGGCGGCGAAGTCGCCGTATCGGGTCGCGCCGAGCGCGGCCTGCCGGACGAGTAGCAGAGTCCACTCGTCGCCCAGGGCGCCGAGCATGCGTCCGACCGCGTTGACCCCGCCCGCAGGCAGTTCGGTGGGCACTACAGGCCGATGGCTGCCGCGGCCTCGTCGGTCCGGTTCCAGCGGCGCAGCTCCGCACCCGGCGCCCAGGCCGAGTGGGTGCCGCTGGAGACCCGTTCCGGCAGAGCGAGTTTGCACACCGGTCCGTCGCCCACCCGCGCGGCGTCGAACACCAGGCAGTAGGACGCGTCGGCAACCATGTCGGTGGTGATTGTAATCAGGTAGCCGTCGTCCTCGGCTGCGCTGCCGACTCTGGGCGCCATGGCGGTCTCGCTGCCGTACACGCCGTCGGAGAACGCGAACCGCTCCTCGGCACCGGTGACGAGGTCGTGTTTGACCAGGCCGTCGAACAGGAACCAGCCGGGCTTACCAGTCGCGGCGTAGACGTAGCGGTAGTCGCGTCCCGCGTGGCCGGAGTTGATCATGCCGAACTCGGTGATGCTGTCGGTGAGGCGTTCCTCGCGGACACCACCGGTATTGAGGTTGAATCGCCAACGGTGCAGCCGGGTTTGCATGTGGTCGAGCGCGAGCGCCGGGACCGGGTGGCCCTGGAAAAACCCGTCGAGCACGATCTCGTCGCCGTCCTCGTGGGCATTGGTGAAGTGCAGCACGTAGGTCGGGTCGGCCTCGAACCACATGATGTCCTCGGTGCGTCCGCGGCGGGGGATCACCGCGAACCGTGACGGTACGTCCCGGTGGAAGCGCGGCAGATGCACGTTGTGCTTGAGCATTTTCGGCGACCAGAACAGTGGAAAGTCGTTCAGAATCGCGTAGTTCTCCGTGAACGCCATATCGTGGGGGAGTCGCGGTCCGGGCAGTGGCACGTCGACGTAGTGCACCAGGGCGTCGTTCTCGTCGACGACGCCGTAGTGCATGTATGGCGCGTCCTTGCTGTAGTTGAAGAACAGCAGTTCGCCTGTCGCGTCGTCGACCTTGGGATGTGCCGACACGCCCCAGTCGGTCGGGAACGCCCCGCCCCAGGTCGTCTTGCCTATGGTGTCGCCGGTAAGTGGATTGAGCTGATAGAGCTCACCGCACTGGTAGTGGCTGCTCAGCGCGATGCCGCGATGCACCGTCACATCGGTGCTGGACGCGTCCTTCATCAATGTCCTTGCGCCCCAGCCATAGTCCCGCTTGGACAGCTCGATGGGCTCGGCGATGCCCGGCCACAGCGGGCCGCCCGCCTCGAGTTCTTCGGCGAATCCGTCGGTGCGGACGAAACGGTTGCGGTAGAAGGCCTTTCCGTCCCGGAAGCCGACGACCTGCATCATCCCGTCACCGTCGAACGGGTGGTAGTGCTTCAGCGCGGGGTGTAGCGGGTTCTCGGTATTGCGCAGGTAGACCCCATCGAGATCGGTCGGGATCGCACCGGCGACCACCGTCAGGTCGTCGTCGTCCCACTCGGTGGTCTGCGGGCGCCACGGCCCGGTGCGGTAGGGGTCGTCGTCGTTCTCTGGCAGCGTCGAGAGGAACTTCGCGACGATCTCTGGATTACTCACAGTCCGACCTCCCGTGAACCAGTGACGATGAAGCTGACAGTGGTGGCTGTACTGCCCCCGATGTTGAGCGTGCCGAACGTCCGTGCACCGTCGACCTGGTAGTCACCCGCGGTGCCGCTGACCTGTCGGGCCGCGTCGACGAGCATGCGCACACCCGTGGCGCCAACGGGGTGACCGCCGCCGATGAGCCCGCCGCTGGGGTTGATGGGCAGGCGCCCGCCGATCTCGATATCGCCGTTCTCGACGGCCTTCCAGGACTCGCCGGGCCCGGTCAGGCCGATGTGGTCGATCGCCATGTACTCGCTGGTGGTGAAGCAGTCGTGCACCTCGATACCGTCGAGATCGTCGAGGGTGATCCGGGCCCGGTCGAAGGCGTCGAGCACCGCGCGGCGCACGTGCGGCATCACGTAGGGCTCGTCACCGGAGCGGTCGAGCTTCTGCCGCAGCCCGAGGCCGACAGTGCGATGTCCCCAGCCCTCGATGCGGCCGATGGGGCGGGCCGCCGGATGGGCGCGTAGGTAGTGGTCGGAGACCAGGACGAGTCCCGCGCCGCCGTCGGTCATCTGGCTGCAGTCGAACCGGCGGATGCGGCCCTCGACGGGTGGGTTCGCGATGTCGTCATCAGTGATCGGTTCGGGCACCGACCAGTCCCGGGTCTGGGCGTTGGGGTTGGCTCGCGCATTGGCGAGATTCAGGCTCGCAATGGCCCGCAGGTGCGTCTCGTCGATGCCGAAGCGGCGGTCGTACTCGGCGGTGACCTGGTCGAACATGTACGGCCACATGAACGTGGCCTCGGCGCCCTCGTGGCCGGTCCACGCGGCCGCGCCCAGGTGTTGTGCGGCGGTGTCACCGGGAACGGTCTTCTCCAGCTCGACGCCGACGACCAGTGCGGTGTCGTACGCACCGGAGCGCAGGTCGGAGATTGCGGCGAGGGTCGCGACGCTGCCTGACGCGCACGCCGCCTCGTGGCGCGATGCGGGGGTGCCCCAGAGACCATCGACGACGGTGGCCGGCATGGCCCCAAGGTGGCCCTGAGCGGCGAACATCTCCCCGAAGGCATTGCCGACGTGGACCACGCCGATACCGGCCGCATCGACCTGCGCGGCAGCGAGTGTGGACTGCACCACCTCGGCCGTCAGGCCTGCGAAGTCGACGCCCTCGCGCGTCAGATTGCGGGCGAAGTCGCTCTGGTAGCCGCCGAGGATCCACACACCCGTGTCCATGTCTCGCACCGTACTACAACTAGCAGAGTGACTCGATGAATTTGTTCCCTGGGATCGAGAGGGGATGATCGAGGAATGACGGCACAGAACCACGATCTCGCCCGCCGGATGGCGGACTTGGCCAGGTCTACTGCGATGCCGAGAACCGTCGAAGAGGTGCTCAAGGATGTGACCTCGGCCGCCATGGAGTTGATCGACGGCGTCGATATCGCCGGTGTGCTGCTGGTCGGCAAGAACGGCAGCTTCGAGACCCTGGCGCCCACGTCGGACCTGATGTTCAAGCTCGACGAGTTACAGATGCGCTATCTGGAGGGCCCGTGTGTTCGGGCGGCCCTAGCCGAGATCGTCGTCCGCACCGACGACTTCCGTAAGGAGACGAAATGGCCGAACTACTCGCCCAAGGTCGTCGAACTGGGTGTCCTGAGCGGTCTGTCGTTCAAGCTCTACACCGCTGACCGCACGGCAGGGGCGCTCAACCTCTTCGCGTACGAGCCGAGGCTGTGGGATGTCGAGGCGGAGACCATCGGCATGGTTCTCGCCGCGCACGCCGCGGCCGCCATCATGGCCAGCCGCGAGGGCGATCAGCTGCAGTCGGCGCTGTCGACGCGCGACCGCATCGGTCAGGCCAAGGGCATCGTCATGGAGCGGTACGGCATCGACGACGTGGCGGCGTTCGCGATGCTGCGTCGGTTGTCCCAGGACACCAACACCAAGCTGATCGATATCGCACAGAGGGTCATCGACACGCGGGGAGGCTGACCCGCCGGGCTAGCCCGTGGCGAGTAGGCGGCGAAGCGCGTCGCGTCCGGCGTCGTCGAGCGGCAGCAGCGGTGGCCGCGGCACTCCGACACCCCGGCCCAATAACTCGAGGCCGCCCTTGACGGTGGTGGGCAGCCCACCCGCCACGATGAACTCCAAGAGCGGTGCGAGATCGGCGTAGATCGCCTCGGCACGGGCCTGGTCACCGGCACGAATGGCGTCGTAGAGATCCACACACGGTTGGGGGCGCAGGTTCGGCGCCGCCGTGCACCAGCCCTTCGCGCCGGCGTTGAAGGCCGCCAGTGCCATCGGGTTGCTGCCGTTGTAGAACGGCAGCTGGCGGTCGCTGAGATCGGCGATCCGCAGCATGCGCGACAGGTCTCCGGTCGACTCCTTGACCATGGTGACGTTGTCGATCTCGGTGAACATGCGCACCAGAAGCTCAGGGCTCATGTCGATCCCGCTTGTAGCGGGATTGTTGTAGACCATGATCGGGATGCCGATGGCCGCGCCGATCGTCGCGTAGTGCGTGGTGATCTCGCGCTCGGAGAGCTTCCAGTAGGAGATCGGCAGGACCATCACTGCGTCGGCTCCAGCCCGTTCCGCGTAGCGCGCCCGCCGAACGGTGTTGGCCGTGGTGAGGTCGGATGCGCCGATGATCACCGGGACGCGACCGTTGACCACGCTGATCGTGACGTCGACGACGGCGTCGAACTCGTCCTCGGTGAGATATGCGCTCTCGCCGGTGCTGCCGAGGGGGACGATCCCGTGGGCCCCGCCGACCACCAACCGGTCGACGAGAGTGGCGAGCTGATCGGTGTCGACGGCCTGCTCCGCGCTGAATGGTGTGACGGGGTAGGCGAGAATGCCGTGAATGTCCTTGTTGGTCATGTCGTTTCCTTTGGGCTAGGTGGTGATGGCGTCGGGGTGGTTGCGAAGTGCGCGCCGCGCGTAATAGGCGAAGTTGGCCTGGCTGCGCTTCGGTCGAAGAGTCCAGTCATGGGCCTCGCGGGCCAGCCGCTCGGGTAGCTCGGCGATGGTGCCCGCAGACATCGCGGCGAGCTGGAGTTTGGCGCCCCGTTCGATCAGCATCGCCAACGAGCAGGCCTCCTCGATGCTGGCACCGGCGACCACGTGGCCGTGGTGGGCCAGCAGGATGGCCTTCTTGTCACCCAGTGCGGCGCTGATGATCTCGCCCTCCTCGTTGCCGACAGGAACGCCGGGCCAGTCGGCAAGGAAGGCGCAGTCGTCGTACAGCGGTGCGATGTCCATCTGCGATACCACCAACGGCACCTCCAGCATCGACAGTGCGGCCACATGAAACGGATGGGTGTGCACGATGCAGGCCACGTCGGGCCGGGCTCGGTAGATCCAGGAGTGAAATCGGTTGGCGGGGTTGGCCATTCCCTGGCCTTCAAGGACGTTGAGATCCTCGTCCACCAGCAGCAAGTTCTGGTCGGTGATCTCGTCGAACCCCAGGCCGAGTCGCTGGGTGTAGTAGGTCCCTGGCTCCTCGGCGCGTGAGGTGATCTGGCCGGCCAGCCCGGAGTCGTGACCGGCGTCGAACAGGGCCCGGCAGGTCAGTGCCAGTTTCTGTCGGTCGGTCAGCGGCGAATCCTCGACGTGAGTGGCCATCCCATCGAGTGCGCGCTGCATGAGGCTCTGCTTCGAATCACCAAGTGTGCTCGTCATCTAGGGGTACTCCCTCCGAATCGTGGACATTTGCATGACATATCGATGACGATAGGACACCTTGTGTCCTATCGTCAAGTGCGTTGCATATGTGTTTCCGGAGTGCTTTGCTGACGGGGCAAAGTGCACTGGGAGAGAGAAGTGCACTGGAAGAGAATGGAGAGCGCATGTTTGGCGACACCGGTCAGGCGTTGGGAACTGCCACCTTCGTGACGTTGCTTGCGGCTGGACTGATCTTCCTGCTTGCCCTCGGGTTGGGGGTGTGGAAGTACCAGCAGATGGCCACCTCGGCGGACCACCTCGCCCATCCGTATGTCGACATCGCGCACCGAGCGGCCCTGCTCTACTCGTTCGCGACGCTCCTGATCGCGGTGTTCGTCGAGTTGAGTGCCTGGCCGGACTGGCTGAACCTCACGGCGGCGATGGTCGTGGTCTTCTTCTTCGTCTTTGCCATCGCGAGCTACATCGTCCACGGTGCGCGGCGGGACACCACGAATCAACTCGAGCACCCCACCGCCGGGTTGCATGTCGCGATGGTGTCGCTCATCGTCGGCGAGATGGGTGGGTTCGCGGTCCTACTCGCGGGTTTCGTCGCCGCCCAGGTGGGCTGACGGTCAGCGGCTGCGGCCGAAGTCGCTGTGGGTGACGACGACAACCTCGCTGGGGGAACTGCCGACCTGTCGTATCTGATGGGGCAGTGAGGAATCGAAGTACGCGCAGTCGCCGGTGTCCAGTGTCACGACGTCGTCGCCGTAGCGAACCTCCACCGTTCCCGCATGGACGAAGACGAGTTCCTGGCCCGCGTGGGTCGGGTGGGCGTGCGCGGTGAACGCGCGAGTGGGGCGAACGATGAAGGGTGACATGGACTTCCCGAGCATGGCGGCGGCCACCGGGTGATAGCGCTCCGCGGTTCGGTCACCGGCGCGGTCGACGGCCAACGTCGTGTCGGCCGGGTCGTCGGAGAACAGTTGCGCCACGTCCACATCGAGCGCGCGCGCCACCTTCATCGCGACCGCGATCGACGGAGTGGAGCGCTGGCGTTCGATCTTGGACAGATAGCTTTTGGTCAGTCCGGTCGCATCGGCGAGTTCCTCCAGCGTCAGCCCGCGCTGCAGTCGCACCGCGCGCAGTAGTGCACTCATCGAATTTCCCGCCTCACCGTTGGTGGGCAGCCAGTCTATCGCCGATAGGACACCAGTTGTCCTATCGATGACAGGCCGACCGACGGGTCTCGACAGTGGACGGTGGTGCAGCCCGCTGGCTAGGGTGGGCACCCATGACGTTCACCGGCAAGACCCTGGCAGCAGCCGCCTTCGTGGCCGTCTGCGCTGCGGGTCAAGCGGGGATCGCACCCGCATCCGCGGTCTTCGACGAGCCCGCCTACTCGGCCTGCACCACAACGACGGTTCGTGCACCCGACCAGAGCCTCGACAGCATCGCCACGGCCTGCTGCGTGGAGAACGCCGGGGTTCCCACCCCGACCACCTACGGCATCGGCTGCGTCGCGCCCGTCGAGAATCCCGCCGAGGACTACCGGCCCACGATCGTGATGCCGACGTGGCCCTCGTCGCCGGATGAGGGCGGTGACGTCGCGTTCGATGAACTGATGAAACTGCCGCCCGGTCCGGCCTTTCCCGGCGACGGACTGATGCCGGGTGCCCCACCGCTGCCCTGAGAGTCGCTGAGCAGCGCCAGATTCCCTCGAGCCTCGGCTATTGACGCCCGTGTTGGTGAACCGTAAGGTCCGCGGCGAGCCCGGTTGATCTTGAACCCGGACAACGGAGTTGGGCGAGAGGGACACACATGAGACGGCGTGCATTCCTTGCTGGTGGCGCTGGTACCGCGGTGGCCCTCACCGCGCTGACGGGCTGCGCGGAGCCATCGGCTGAGCAGGACCAGCCGGCGGCGGCGGGGGAGCTGCAGGATGAGGCGGCGAAGCTGCGCGCGAAGTTCTCCGACAAGTTCGACTCCGCCTATGTGGAGAACGCCATCATTCCGTTCTTCCTGAACAGCATCTTCGACGGCCAGCGCCCGGTACTGCCGATGATCGATGTGGCGCTGACGAAGGAGAACGCGCTGCCGTATGACCTGTGGGGGCTGCTGAGCGAGAGTTGGCAGCCGGCGCCGCAGGACGGTGTCACAGTGTTCCTTCAGGGCCTGGAGAAGCGCGGTCCCGACAACCGGCGCAAGCGCATCTACATGTCGGCTGTCACGCCCGACCTCTATGCGGGGATGTACCAGGCCAAGATCGTCGGCTTCTGGGACGAGCTGTTGGCCTCCGGAAACGCCGGAAAACCGTTGATGCGGCGCTATCTGGACACGTTCTGGGATCTCTACTGGGATCTGCACCTGGGGGTCAAGGGCGCCCAGCTTCCCGACCAGGTCAGGCAGATCGGTGCCGCGTTCAACGCCGTCCTGGCCTACCGCGATCCCACACAGCAGATCGTCTACGACAACTACATGACAGTCCGCAAGCACCTCGCGTTCCTCAAGTCGTGGATCGACGACAGGCTCGGCGACATCAGCTCCGGCAAGACACCGGAACCCGAGAAGACCTTCGCCTGGTACTGGCTCAAGAACGGTGAGGACAGCGAGTACTTCAACCACAAGGACGTCGTCTTCGAGTGCTTCCACAACTTCGTGGCGTTCAGCCAGTGGGGCAACAGCCTGTACAACGTCATGGCGAAGCTGGGCCGGGAGACGGGCGATCGCCAGACCAAGGACTGGTTCACCAAGACGATGGCAGGCGACTTCGACAATCCGGCAGGCGTGGCGTTCCCGCCGTTGGAGCGGTTCGTGATGGAGCTGTTCCGCACCATCTCGCCCAATGGCGGCAGCATCTCGGCCCTCGAGGAGACCAGGACGCCGCCGTTCCAGCGGCACGGATACATCGTCAGCCCGCACACCTCGACGAGTCATGATCCCGTGCAGTGGGCCAACCCGGATGACTTCGACCCGGCCCGCTACGAGCACGCACCCACCAGCCAGGACGTCAACGAGGCCAAGATCCGACAGATGGGCCTCGCGAACTGCCCATTCGACCCGACCAGCTTCGAGGTCAAGGACGGGCGCAAGGCGGCGCTGCACAACAGCGCGTTCGGCACGGTGTTCGGGGTGGTGGACGAGCGCCCGCTGCCCGTCTGCGACTACGCCGGTTTCGCGCCCTTCGGCTTCGGTTATCGACGCTGCCCCGGTGAGCAGCTCACCTTGATGGCCTTCGAGGACCTGATGCGCAAGGTGTGGAAGGACAAGCTCGAGTTCGTGAAGGTCGCTGGTGCCGAACCCGAGACCCTGCCCGTTGGACCCAGCACCGTGATCAGCGACGACATCGGGTTCGTCCGGCCGTCCTAGTCTCCGACGTCGCGTGCGTCAGGCGTGCACGGCGGGCCAGAACATCGCGAACAGGCGTTCCGCCCAGTCGGTTTCGACGCGTCCCGTGCGCGCGCGTTCGGCGATGTGGGCACCCACGATCGCGTCGATGAGGGTTTCCGCGTCGATGTCGGCGCGCATGGTGCCGTCGGCTCTGCACTCATCGATCACGCGCACCAGCTGGGCCCGCTGATCGACGAGGATGCGTCGGAATACCGAGCTGAAATCGGGATCGTCCTCGGTGAGAAGGGACGCGAAGCCGCCGAACCCGATGCCGTCATCGATCGCCGCGATCGCGTTCTTGATGAGCCACCGCAACCGCTCCGCCGTGTCTGCCTGCGGGCTGAGCGGCTCGGGGGAGACCAGACGCGACAATGCGGCCGACAACATGTCGCGCCGGTCGCGGTGGCGCCGATAGATCGTCGTCTTCGCAATGCCCGAGTCGGCCGTGACGGCTTCGACCGTCACGGACTGCGGTCCGCGTGTGCGCAGCAGGCGCAGCGCAGACTCGGCGATGCCGTCGTCGACGCCTCGTCGTCCTGGCATTCCAGTCTCCCCTGATCAACGCGCTGAAGGAATATCGTCGGCGACTCTAGCGCTACACTAACCGTAGCGAAACTACGCTACGCGTATCGTATCGTTCGATCCGCTCGGAGCGGTGACCGTGGTGGTCGCCGCGTGAGTACTCATGAGGTGAGGACATTGTTGAAGGTGTTCCGGCGAATATCCCATTCGTACGTGGCATACCTGTTCCTGCTGTCGGCCTTCGCATCGCTCGGCCTGTTCGTCGCCGCTCTGGCAATGCAGAGCCCCTGGGCCGTCGTTGCGGGTATCGCTCTGGTCGGCTCGCTCATCGCGGCTGCCGTGGGCTTCCGCATCGCCGTCTCCGCCGGCACTGCGAGCAAGCCCGTTCGGCAGGACACTATCGATCGGTACTACCTGAACTACCGCGGCGGTCGGGGTCGTCTGTCGGCGTAAGTTCCTCGTCGGGCAGCAGACGAACTCGAACTGGATCACGCTCCGCCTGCGAGGTGAGTAAGGATCGCAGCCGTCGACTCCTGGCGGGTATGGCGGTAACCGGTGCCGGCCCACAGGTGGACCAGGTCGGACTCACCCGCAGCGGCCGCGGCCTTGCGCAGCGGGCTCGTCAGATGGTGAATCGCGGGATACCCCAGCGGAGCCAACGCCTCGAACTCATCGATGAAGGCATTGCGAAGACCGCGTGCGGGGCGGCCGGTGAAGGCGCGGGTGATGACGGTCTGAGTTCGCGCCGGATCGGTCAGCGCGGCCCGATGGGTGGCCGAGGCGCCACTCTCGTCGGCGCGCAGCAGTGCCGTGCCCACCGCCACGGCGTCGGCGCCTGCCCCCAGTGCCGCGGCGACGTCCTCGGGTGTGGTCAGCCCGCCGGCGGCGATGACGGGAAGGCTCACGCGGCTGGTCACCTGGGTGATCAGGTCGGTGATCCGAACCGGGTCGGGCATACGGCCGGGAGTCAGCGTGCCCGAGTGGCCACCGGCAACGCTGGCCTGCACTGCGAGCATGTCAACGCCTGCCGCAGCGGCCAATTCGGCCTCCGGCGCCGACGTCACCGTCTGCACAATTGCCGTCCCGGTCTTCTGCAGCGCTCGGATGACATCGCCTGACGGGATGCCGAAGGTGAAGCTCACGAGGGGCACCGGGTTGGACAGCAGCACATCGATCTTGGCGCCGAACGCGTCGTCGTCGTCGATCGGCTCTGTCGGCAGGCTGATCTCGAACCTGTCCGCCTCGCGCTGCACCGCGGCCGCGTAGGCGCGGTAGGACGCCACGGTGATAGGGACCGGATTGGGAGCGAAGACGTTGACCCCAAAGGGGATTGACTCGCTCTGGACGGCCGAGATCTGGACCTGCAGGCTCTCGGGCGACTTGTACCCTGCGGCCAGCAATCCCAGGCCACCGGCGCGGGCGGCGGCGATCACCATGGCGGGGGTGGTGGCGCCACCGGCCATCGGCGCAGCGATCACCGGGATGCTCAGGCCCAGATTGGTCAGTGGTGATGTCATTGCCTCGTCCTCCCGTGCAGATCTCGTCCTAGTTGCAACGATTCTCTGCCGCCGACCATCCGGCCGGACAGGACCGGATTCCTCGCTACTGGAAGGCGCAGGCTTTCACGCGTCGTCGAGCAGTGCCCAGGACCCGGCGTCTGCGGAGACGAGGCGCTCGGCGATACCGGCCTCGTTGAACGCTGTCCGGACGTCGGCGATGCTCTCGCTGTAGATCGACCAGCCCGCGATGTGGGCGATCACGACTCGTGGCACGCCCAGCACCGCGGTGACGTCGGCCGCCCGCGGTCCGGTCAGGGTCAGTGGACGGCCCTGGTTCTTGGTGGGCAGCCGCGACGCTCCGGCGAACAGCACCGCGACATCGATGGCCGGGAATCGGCCGGCGATCTGGCTGACCGGAACCATCGACGCGTTATCGCCGCTGACGTACACCGTGGGAAGGCCCGCGGATTGCAGAATGAACCCGGTGACCTCGGCGTTGACGTGTCCCGACGCGTCACGCGTTCCGTCCAGGGGGCCGTGCACGGCCGGGACCGCGGTGATCGTAATGACCCCGTCGGTGCTTGCGAGTTCCGTGCTGTGCCACGTCGGCAGACCGATTGCGGGCGCACCGAGGCGTTCGGCGGCACCGGGTCCGGTGATGATGGTGGGAACCGCGGTGGTTGCCCAGTGGCGGCCGGCGATGTCGAGATTGTCGTTGTGGTCGTCGTGGCTGAGCAAGACGGCATCGACGTCACCGAGGTCCGCGGCGGCCACGGCCGGAGATGCCAGCTTGGCCATGGTGCCGTAGTCGTGCGGGTCGTCGAACGTCGGGTCCGTGACGAAACGCCTTCCGGCGTAATCGATGACGACGGTGGGGCCCCCGACGACGCCGACGGCGAAGGGGTGGCGGGTGGCGCTGATCGCGCCGGAAGTGGTGACCATCAGTGCTCCTCAGGTGCTCCGGGGCCGGACACCAGGTTCGGTGGTTGCCCACCGTCGGCGTGGACGATGAGGACCTTCACCAGCGACCCCGATGCACGACCTCCGAGAGGGGGCGGTACCGATGCCGAGGTCGGTCGCGGCGATGGTCATCGCCAATGTCGCCTGGCCAAGGTCGTACTGGTCAATGAGCTTGGTTCGCTCGTCGGGGGGTGCCGACGCGACCAACGCGATGGCCGCCGGTGCCGACGCGATGTGACCTGCACCCCGCCACACCGTCGAGAGCTCCTCCAGTTGATGTCGGTCGGTGATGATCACGAAGTCCCAGTGCTGGCGGTTCGACGCAGACGGCGCCCGCCATCCTGCCTCGGCTATGCGATCCAGCTCGGCGTCCGGAATGGGTTTAGGTAGGTAGCTTCGTACGTTCCTTCGGGAACGAATCGCATCCCAGGCTTCCATCTCGACCTCCGTTTCGCGCAGCAGACCGCAACTCGGCCTGTAACCACCAACCGAGCCCGGGAGCCAACTATCTCGTCGTACTCTGTGGGTTGCCTGTGGGGCCGATGCCGGAGGTATCACCGCGGTGATGCGGACAACTGCGCCTTGACGTTTCGTGACAGGTCGTCAGCGAGGATCTCTGGTTGACCGGCGAACAATCCGTCGAGCGCCTGCTTGGCGACCACAGCGGGGTCGACCTTCTGGTCCGCCGGAATGTAGCTGACCATATCGGTGTCCATATAACCGACGTGCAACGCGGCGACGTGGATTCCCCTGGGCGCCAACTCCTCACGCGTCGCATCAGTCAGCGCCCACCCGGCGGCCTTCGCGGCCGAGTAGGCGCCGCTGGAAGCCGGGTGCAGCCAGGACAGGACCGACAGCACGTTGAGCAGTGAGCCACCACCGTTGTGTTCAATGACCGGTGCGAAGGCGCGAATGACGTTGAGCGTGCCGAAGTAGTGGGTCTCCATCTCGAGACGGATGTCATCCAGCGGTCCGTCGAGAAGCGTGGCCCGTGTCGAGACGCCTGCATTGTTCACCACGACGTTGACATCGCTGGCCTGTTCGGCGGCGCGGCGTACCGACTCGGGATCGGTGATGTCCAGCTGGATGGGTACGACGCCCGGGAGGTCGATCGTCTCGGGTCGGCGCGCACCCGCGTACACCTTGGCGCCGCGCTCGAGCAGGTCGGCGGCGAACTTCCGACCCAGACCGCGGTTGGCTCCGGTTACCAGGGCGGTGACATTCTCTGTGGTCATTGTGGGGCTCCTTCGACTGCGCTGGTTAAGTCCTGCCGATGAGAACACAGTTGACTGCCGTTTGAGTCCCGATGCATTCGGTGATTGCAGCTAGCGGGTAGTCGCGCTACACCTGACCGTGGCGCGGCGGCCGCGTACCGGACAACGTATGGCGACCGATGTGCTGCAGCTTCCAGCGGGTCGCGTCGTGCAGTGTGTGGGTCCGTGCGTCCCGCCAGTAGCGGGACAGGTTGTCACCGGCTGTCGCGCTACGGGTGCCGCCGAGTTCGAACAGCAGGCTCGAGGCGTCCAGCGCGGCGCGCGCGGCAGCGACCTTGGCCACCGCGACCGCGACTGACGTCGCGGCGGCCGAGTCCTCGGTGAGGTCCGCCCGCGCAGCGTCGAGCTGGCTGGCGGCGTGCACGAGAAGCGCTTGCGCGCCACGTACGGTCACCGTCAGTTCCCCCGCGGTCTGAATCAAGGTCGGGTCGTTGACCGCGGAGTCGACGTGCGCCTCGAAGTGGGGCCGGGCCTTGGCGGCCTGCCGAACACCCTCGGCCAGAGCGCCCGTCGCGATACCGACATCGATTGCGGCGTGCAGTAATTGAGCGTGCGCCCCGTACACGGTTGGCTGATCGAAGATGGGGGAGAACGGCACGACATGATCGGCCGGGACCCAGATGTCGTCCAGCACGACAGTGCCCGAGGCGGTGGTCCGCTGCCCCATACCGTCCCAGTCGTCGATGATCCCGAGGCCCGGAGCATCGCGGGGAACGAAGGCGATGGCCTTCGGTGTGGTGGAGGTGGGTGCATCCTCGGAGCCGTCGGCCAACGACGCACGGACTATCAACCAGTCGGCGAAGAGCGCTCCGGTGCAATAGAACTTGCGGCCGGTCAGCGCGTAGCCACCGCCGGCGGCGACGGTGAGTGTCGTGGTGTCGACGTTGACGGCGTGCGGACCACGCTCGGTCTGTGCGTTGGCGAAAAGCGCCCCGTCGCACACCAGACCGTAGAACCGGGCCTGCTGCGCATGTGTGCCCTGCAGTCGCAGTGCCTCCAGAAAGGTGTAGTGCGAATGCGGGATCTGAGCGAGTGACGGATCGGCGTGGGCCAACAGACGAAACACCTCGGCCACCGTGGTCGCGGGTGCCTCGATGCCACCGTGTTCGGTGGGTACCGACAGTGCCAGCAGCCCAGAGGACTTCAGCGCCTGCACCTGATCGTGCGGCAGTGTGCGCGCGGCGTCGCGGGCGCACGCCTGCTCGGCGAAGGCGATCGCCAGGCGCTCGGCGACGGCAGCGGCGTCACCAGCCGAGGACACCCGGTCCACGGTGGCGTGCGTGGTCACCGTGCAGCACTCACAATTGGGCGTGCACCGACGAACGGGATCGAAGCCGGTGTCGCGTCGACGCGTCCACCGTCGAAGAGACCGCGCTGACGCAGAATCGGCACCACGCCCTCGCCGAACCAGAACAGCTCCTCCAGGTGTGGGTAGCCCGAGAAGATGAACTCGTCGATCCCGATCTCGGCGTACTCGGCGATCCGGTCGGCGACGTCGGTGTGGCTGCCGACCAGGGCGGTGCCCGCGCCGCCGCGGACCAGCCCGACGCCCGACCACAGGTTGGGCGCGATCTCGAGGCTGCGGGCGTCGTGCCATGAGCCGTCGGCGCGGTTGGCCTCGTGCAGTGCGAGCATCCGGCGCTGACCCTCGGACTGGCTGCGGCTCAGCCCCGCCTGCGCGTTGCGGACGGTCTCCTCGTCGAGTGCTGCGATGAGCTTGTCGGCCTGCGCCCAGGCCTCATCCGCGGTGTCGCGCGAGATGGTGTGAAGCCGGATGCCGAAGCGGATGCTGCGGCCCTGCGCGTCGGCCTCCCTGCGGATCCACTCGATCTTCTCGCGTACTGCCGCCGGTGGTTCGCCCCACGTCAGGTAGACGTCGGCATGGCGCGCCGCGACCGGACCGGCGGCGGCCGAGCTGCCGCCGAAGTACAACGGCGGCACGGGGTTCGGCGGGGTGGCCAGCGACGCCTCCTCGACCTGGATGTGGTTGCCGTTCGCCGTGACCGTCTCACCGGCCCACAACCGCCGGACGACGTCGAGAAACTCGTCGGCCCGCTCGTAGCGTGCGTCCTTGTCGAGGTGATCGCCGAACGCCCGCTGCTCGTGGGCCTCGCCCCCGACAACGACGTTGAGCAGGATGCGGCCGGGGGCGTGGCGGGCGAACGTGGCCGCCATCTGCGCCGACAACGTGGGGCTGACCAGCCCGGGCCGGAACGCCACCAGGAAGGCCAGCGACTGGGTCTCGCGCGCAAGCAGGGCGGCGGTGACGAACGCGTCCTCACACCACGCGCCGGTCGGGATGAGCGCACCGGTGAAACCGAACGTCTCCGCCGCCCGCACGATGGAGGCCAGGTAGTCGACCGAGGCGTCGCGGTCGCTGTGCGCGACCCCCGCGGGTGTGCCGTGTCCACCACCGACGATCAGACGGCTGTCGCCGTAGGTGGGCAGGAACCAATGCAGCTTCAATGACATGGCAAAACCCCTATCGGCCGCTCGTCGGCTGGGCGGCCGACGACGACGAGGAGGAGGGAACGGTGGACGGGCGATCGATGATCGTGGAGGCAGGGCCGCCGACGCGGTAACCCGCGCCACGATGTTCGTCGGGCAGTCGGTCACCCCGGCCGAAGAGCTTGTCGCGCAGCGTGCCTGGTGTGTACTCCGGTTGGTATGCGCCTCGCTCCGTCAGTACGGGTACGACATGGTCGATGAAGTCGGCAAACGAACCCGGCGTGACGGCGTAGGCCAGGTTGAAGCCGTCGACGTCGGTCTCTTCGACCCACTCCTGCAACGCATCGGCGACGTGATTGCCCGAGCCGACGATGAGCGGCCCGAGCCCGCCGATCTTGCCCCAGGTGGCGATATCCTTGACAGCCCATTCACCGCCGTCGGGGTCGGCCGACTGGAACGCCTTCACCGCGGACAGGATGGCGTTGGAGTCGACGTTGCCGATGGGCTCGTCGAGGCCGTAGCGTTCCAGATCGACGCCCATCCAACCTGACATGAACACCAGCGCACCCTCTGGATCCCCCCATGACAGGTACTCGGCGTGCTTGGCGCGCGCCTCCTCATCGGTGTCGGCGGTGATGACTGTCGTCAGGTTGAAGATCTTGGCCGCGTAGGGATCCCGGCCGGCGAGCTCGAGCTCACGCCGGATGGTGCCCACGGTCTCGCGGAGGATGGCCTTCGTCGGTGCGGCGGTGAAGATGGCCTCGGCGTTCTCGGCGGCGAACCGGACGCCGCGCGGCGATGCTCCGGCCTGGAAGATCACCGGGGTGCGCTGGGGTGACGGTTCGGACAGATGGATGCCCGGAACGCTGAAATGCGTTCCCTCGTGCCCGATGTGGTGAACCTTGTCTGGGTCTGTGAACACCCCGCGCTCGCGATCCCGGATCACCGCGCCGTCCTCCCAGGAGCCCTCCCAGAGCTTGTAGAGCACCTCGAGGTATTCGTCGGCGTGGTCGTAGCGGGCGTCGTGGGCGGGTTGATCGGTCTGCCCCATGTTGCGCGCGGCGGCGGGCAGGTAGCCGGTGACGACGTTCCAGCCGACGCGCCCCTTCGTCAGGTGGTCGAGCGTGGAGACGCGCCGGGCAAACGGATAGGGATGTTCGAACCCCGTTCCCGTGGTGATCCCGAAGCCCAGATGCTCGGTCACCAGGGCCATTGCCGACACCAGCAGCAGCGGATCGTTGACCGGAATCTGCGCGGCCTGCCGGATGGCGGCCTCGTCGCTGGCGCCGTAGATGTCGTAGGTGCCCAGCACGTCGGCAATGAACAGCGCATCGAATCTGCCCCGTTCGAGGAGCTTCGCGAGATCGGCCCAGTAGGACAGGTCCTTGTACTCAGCGGACCGATCCTGCGGGTGTCGCCACAGGCCAGGGGACTGGTGGGCGACGCAATTCATATCGAAGGCGTTTATGCGGATGGTACGGCTCACTGGCCACATCTTCGGGGCTTGCCCGCCCAGGCGCACGGGTTACATTCCGGACGATTTCAATGCGACCCTCGTGCCGCTATCCGGTGTGAGGCCGAGCACCCGGTGAGAGGCTGAGATCGCGGCGGATCTCCGCCGTCCCGACAGAGAGGCGTCCCCATGAGCGAGCACATCTACCGCGTGGTCGAGATCGTCGGCAGCTCACCAGATGGCGTCGACGCAGCGATCACCAACGCGATCTCCCGAGCGTCGCAGACCCTGCGCAGTATCGAGTGGTTCGAGGTGGTCTCCACCCGTGGGCACGTCGAGAACGGCTCGGTCGGGCACTTTCAGGTGACGCTCAAGGTTGGGTTCCGACTCGAGGAGACCGCCTAGCGGTTACACGTCGGAACTCTCGCGCCACAGATCGATGCCGGAATCCGATGCGTATCGGTCGATTTCCCGGAGTTCATCCGGGGTGAAGTCGAGGTTGGCCAGGGCGCCAAGGTTCTCGTCGAGCTGAGCGACGCTGGACGCGCCGACGAGTGTGGAGGCCACCGTGGGATCACGCAGCACCCAGGCCAGTGCGAGCTGTGCGAGCGACTGACCACGACGCTCGGCAATCGCGGCAAGGCCGCGAAGGCGGTCGCGGACCTCTTCGGTCACCACGTCGTCGTCGAAGGTCGGACGTGTCGTCGCGCGTTCGACGTCGGCCGCGGGCTGCTGCAGGTAGCGGTCCGTCAGCAGGCCTTGGCCAAGTGCGGTGAATGCGATCGCTCCCATCCCAGCCTTGGTGAGTTCGGTGGTGAGATCGCCCTCGATCCACCGGTTGAGCAGCGAGTACGACGGCTGGTGAATCACCAGGGGGGTGCCCAGTCGCCGGGCGATGGCCGCCGCTTCCGCGGTCTTGGTGGGCGAGTACGACGAGATGCCGACGTAGCGCGCCTTCCCAGCGCGGACGGCGGTGTCCAGCGCCCCGATCGTCTCGTCGAGCGGGGTCGTCGGGTCGATGCGGTGCGAGTAGAAGATGTCGACGTAGTCGAGCCCGAGCCGCTCCAGTGACTCGTCGAGGCTGGCGAGCAGATAGGCGCGGCCGCCGAGCTGACCGTAGGGCCCCGGCCACATGTCCCATCCCGCCTTGCTGGAGATGATGAGTTCATTGCGATACGGCTTGAAGTCGCGACGCAGCATCCGGCCGAAGTTCTCCTCGGCCGAACCGTATGGCGGTCCGTAGTTGTTGGCCAGGTCGAAGTGGGTGATGCCGCGATCGAAGGCGTGCCGCAGTACCTGCCGTTGCACGTCGAAGGGCCGGTTGTCGCCGAAGTTGTACCAGAGTCCGAGGGAGATGGCTGGCAGGAGAAGTCCGGACGAGCCCACCCGCCGGTACGGCATGGTGGCATAACGCTCCCGGGCGGCGACCCAGGGATCGTGTGTGAACGGAACATCGGAGATCGCCAAGTCGTCGGCCATGCGAGCTATCGTAGTCAGCCGGAGGCGGTGCGTCGAAAGTCTTGTCCGAGAAGGTGTCTCACCAGACTCGAACCCAGTCGACCAGCATGTCCGCGGGATAGGTACCGCCCCTGGGATCACCACCACCGGAACCGGCCACCGCGAGATTCAGTATCGGAAAGAGCGTGTAACCGGGCGCGTTGAACGGCCAATCCGGCAGGGCGCTCGCCGGCACGTCGAAGTACGGCTGTGCGCCGTCGACGTAGTCCTTCCAGAAGCGGATACCGGCGGTATCCCACTGGGCACGCCACGTGTGCCACCCACTGTCAGCCGCGATCGTGTGGCTCGCGTGCTCGCCACCGTTCAACTTTGCGTGGACGGTGGTGCCGGGGGCCCAGCTGCCGTTGCCGTACCACTCCATGATGTCGACCTCGCCGCCGTTGACGGGATCGTTGTTGGCCAGATACCAGGCGGGCCAGGCGCCGGGGGTGAGGCAGTTCAGCTTGATTCTGGCCTCCCAGGTGGTGCCGATGGGTCCCCTGTACCGGCCGAAGAGTTTGCCGCTGTAGTACGTGTCGCCGTCCTTGGCGGCGCGGAAGACGAGGTTGGAGTTGCCATCGAGGAAGACGTTTCGCCGATCGTCGCGGTACTGCCCGACATTGCCGGGCAGCTCCCAGTACGTCGGGTCCTCCATGTCCTCTCTGGCCAGCGCCACCTCCCATTTCGAGGCGTCGGGGGCTGACCCGGCCTTACCGTCGAATTCGTCGCGGAAGAGGTAGGTAGTGCCACTGGGCGGCGCGGCCCCCGCGGTCGGGAGGGGTACTGCGGCGGCCAGCGCGGCGAGGCCGGCCAGTGACATCGCGTCGCGACGATTCATGTCAGGCACACAACCAGGTGAACCTGTAAGTCCGCTGTGAATACCGGGTGCTCGGAACGTGTGAGTCAGCGCTCGGGGCCTGGCCGTGACTGCAGTATCGGTGTGGCGGCGTCGAGAAGGTCCTCGCGGTTCCCCGTGCGAGGAGGATAGATCCGACTGCCGTTGATTATGCGCTTGGTGGCCTTGGCCTCCGCGCCGCTCGCGATCACTCGCCGATCCCACCCCTCGGTGTAGACCGCTCCCGCTGGCCCGAGGTCCAAAACCGTCACATACCAGGGAATTCGAAGGGGCAGCATCGGCTCACCGAGCAGATCGCTGACGACGTTGTACCCGGCGAAGCGGCCCATCGGCCTACCGTGCTGGCAGGACATCACCGAGAGGTGGCGATCGTCCATCCACGCGGCAGCGACGTCCCCGGCGGCGAACACGCCCGGCACGCCGACCACGCGCAGCTGCTCGTCAACCGCGACCCGGCCGAGACGATCCCGCTCGACGCCCAGGTCGGCGGTGAGCGGACTGGCGCGCATCCCCGCACACCACACCACGGTCGACGCCGCCACCGTCTCTCCTGTCGACAACGTCACCGTGTCGGCCCCGACCGCGGCCACACTGACCCCCAGCCGGCTCTGCACCCCGTTCGCTGTCAGCGCCGCCTCGATCACCGGGCGTGCCGATGCGCCCATATCCGAGCCGACGTGCGGGTTGTGATCGATGAGTATCACCTGGCTGACCGTCTCCGGGAAGAGTGCGGCCAGCCGGGCCGGCAGTTCGCAGGCGGTCTCGATGCCGGTCAACCCGGCACCCACCACCACCACGGTGGATGCGGCCGATGTGCGGGGGTCGCGGGCGAGTTCCACCAGGTGCCGTTGCAGCCTCTCCGCACCGTCGTAGGTGTCGACGTCGAAGCCGAACTCGAGCAGACCGGGGAGTTCGGGCTTGACCACCCGGCTGCCCAGCGCGATCACGAGGCGGTCGTAGGACCGGGTGTCGACTGTGGTGGTCACCCTGCGATTGGCCGGGTCTATCGCCGTCACGTCAGCGACGACGTGGCCAACGCCGACGGGATCGAGCAACCCCTGCAACGGAATTCGGCACGGGGTGAGGTCAGCTTCGTAGTTGCGCACCCGGATGTCGTGGTACGGCGTTGAACTGACGACCGTGACGGTGACATCGCCGCCCGCGACGCCGAGTTCGTCGATTCGCCTGGCCGCACCCAAGGCGGCCCACAAGCCGGCGAAGCCGGAGCCCAGGACGATGACGTCGCTCACCGAGGCCTCTTCTTCCACATCGGGTTATGCGGTCCGGCGGCGCCTCGAGAACGGATCGGTCAACGACGGGGCCTGATAGCCCTGATCGGCTCGAGAGATCGTTGAACCCGGTGGCACGATCTCGTCGATCCTGTCGAGGATGTCCACCGACAGCGTGACGTCGGTTGCGCCGAGCTGGGATTTCAGATGGTCAAGGGTGCGCGGACCGATGATCGGCGCGGTGACCGCCGGATGCTGCATCACGAAGGCGAGCGCGAGGTGAATCAGCGAGATGCCGGCGTCGTCCGCTAGTTGACCGAGTGAATCGGCCGCGTCGAGTTTGCGCTGGTTCTCGGGGCTGGACATGTCGTACCGGCCAGGAATTCGGTTGCGGCGCCGTGATTCGGGCAGCTCCTTGTCCTTGCGGTAAGCCCCGGACAGCCACCCGCCGGCCAGCGGACTCCATGGCAGCACCCCCATGCCGTACTCCTGCGCCACCGGCAGGACGTCGGCCTCGATCCCGCGTACCAGCAGCGAGTAGGGCGGCTGTTCGGTGACGAACCGGCCGAGGTTTCGCCGTTCGCTGACCCATTGCGCCTGGACCATCTGGTGGGCGGGAAAGGTCGACGAGCCGAAGGCGCGGATCTTGCCCTGCCGCTGCAGATCAGTGAGCGCCCCCAGCGTCTCTTCGATATCGGTGTCGGGGTCAGGGCGATGTATCTGGTAGAGGTCGATCCAGTCGGTGTTCAGCCGACGCAGGCTGTTCTCGACCTCGTGGATGATCCAGCGCCGCGAGTTTCCGCGCTTGTTCGGGTCACCCAACGTGCCTGCCGGCGCATCGAGGGGAACACCCATCTGGATGTTGACCTTCGTGGCGAGAACCACGTCGTCGCGCCTGCCGCCGGCGAGTGCCTTGCCGACGATGATCTCCGACTCGCCCTGCGAGTAGACGTCGGCGGTGTCGATGAAGTTGATGCCAGCATCCAGGGCAGCGTGGATCGTAGCGATCGATATCTCGTGATCGGGTTCGCCCCAACCTCCGAACATCATTGCGCCCAGACATAGCGGGCTGACCTGGATTCCGGTGCGTCCGAGGCTGCGGTACTCCATGGGAGCGACTGTACGCCTGCGTCGTGCGGGTTCATGATCACTGATCATGAGTCCGAAAGCCCTCTGCGACCGTTCGATTCGGGCACTCAGAAGCGCTCTAAGTGCCTCGAACACAGGAGTCGATCAGCTACCGTTCGGCGAATGAGTGATGGTCCGCCGACATCCAGCAAGCTGTCCACCCAGACTGGTCCGACTCGCGCTCCGACGAGCACCCGGCGGGCGGTGCTCAACACCGTCAAGGGCTCCGCGGGAAACCTCGTCGAGTGGTACGACGTCTACGTCTACACGGTGTTCGCCTCCTACTTCGAGGCGCAGTTCTTCGATGAGAACGACGAGAACGCAACGGTGTACATCTTGGCGATCTTCGCCGTCACCTTCCTCATGCGGCCGGTCGGATCCTGGTTCTTCGGCCGCTACGCCGACCGGCGCGGCCGCAAGGCCGCCCTGATGCTCAGCATCACCATCATGTCGACCTGCTCCTTCGTCGTGGCAGTAATGCCCACCCGCGAGATCATCGGATGGTGGGCGGCAGTCATATTGCTGTTCGCTCGGCTGGTGCAGGGATTCGCCACTGGCGGGGAGTACGGCACCTCAGCGACCTATATGTCGGAAGCGGCCACAGCGAATCGGCGTGGTTTCCTGTCGTCCTTCCAGTACGTCACCCTCATCGGTGGCCACGTTCTCGCGCAGTTCACCCTCCTCATCGCGCTTCAGTTCCTGGATACTGATGACCTCAAGGCCTGGGGATGGCGGATAGGCTTCTTCATCGGGGGCATCGCCGCGCTCGTCGTGCTCTGGATTCGCCGCTCGATGGACGAGTCGCTCAGCGAGTCGCACCTGGAGGCGATCCGCGAGGGCAAGGACCGAGACGCGGGATCCCTGAAGTCATTGTTCACCGTGCACTGGCGCCCACTGCTGCTCGTCTTCCTCATCACTGCGGGTGGCACGATTGCGTTCTACACCTACAGCGTCAATGCGCCCGCAATTGTCAAGTCCACCTTCGGATCCGACCGGGCGATGACTGCAACGTGGGTCAACCTGCTAGGGCTGATCGTCTTGATGCTGCTTCAGCCCGTTGGCGGCATGATCAGCGACCGAGTTGGCCGCAAGCCTCTGCTGATCTTCTTCGGCGTCGGTGGCGTCCTCTACACCTACTTCCTTCTCACCTTCCTGCCCAAGACCACCTCAGCGATCACGGCGTTCGCGCTCCTGATCGTCGGCTACATCATCATCACCGGTTACACATCGGTCAACGCGATCGTGAAGGCCGAGCTGTTCCCGGCCGAAATCCGTGCCCTGGGAGTGGGATTGGGCTACGCGCTGGCCAACTCCGTATTCGGGGGTACGGCGCCGATGCTCTACCAGGCATCGAAGCCCGACCACATCACCCTGTTCATCATCTATGTCACGGTGGTGATCGGCGTGAGCCTGCTCGTCTACATCTTCGGTCTGAAGAACAAGGGGGAGACAGTGCTCGATCGCGAGCAGGGCAGCGCCTGGGAGGTGCCTGCTCCTTCTCGATGACCGGCCCCGTCGACTTCCGCACACCCTGCTATCCGACAGCCTCGGTGAACCGTGATGCCCAGGCCAGCAGCGCGCTGTCCCACCCGGCGGGCGCCGATACCAAGAGTCCTTGAGACAGGGGCCCGCTTGGGCCACGCAGCGGCAGCGTCACGCCGCAGGCGCCCAGATAGCTCAGCATCATCGTGGTTCGCAGTGTGCTGGCATTCCACGCGTCATACAGGTCGTCAGAGGCGAGCAGATCATCGATCCGTGGCGGCTCGTGGCGGACCGTCGGGCAGAGCAGCACCGCGCCGGCGAGGTCGGCGGAGAACTGCCGGCGCAGTGCGGGCATCGCCGCCCTCAGTGAGGCCGCCGCCGCCTGACTGCCCGCATTGCGGCTGAGTCGTCGGCGGGTGGCGGGTTCGATACCAGCCGGTGCAGACAGGAGGTGGCCGTACGCGGCGTAGGCATCGGCACCGACGATCGTGCCATGCGTGTCGATGAGCGACTGCGCGTGCGCCAGTGACGGCAGCTCAGCTGTCTCGATGGGCACGCCGTCGGCCCGCAGTCGCTCGACCGCTGCGGCGAACGAGGTCCGCACACCGGGGGTGCAGTCGTCGACCCACTCGCCGACCGGAACCACGGCACGAACCGTTGCGGGCCGTGCCGGGTCGCCGTCGCGCGCCATCAGACGGTCGAACACGCGAATGTCCTCGACCGTTCGCGCGAGCACTCCCACACTGTCTAGAGTGGGGGACAGTGCCCGGAAATCGTTGCGCCCGTACCGGTTATGACTCGCTCGGAATCCGACGCATCCGCAGAACGCCGCCGGAACCCGCACCGAACCCGAGGTGTCGGTCCCAACGGCCAATGGCGCTATGCCGACGGCGACGGCGACCGCGGCGCCGGAGGAGGACCCGCCTGGTACCCGGGCGGGATCCAGTGGGTTGACTGGCGTGCCGAAATGCTGGTTGATCCCGAGTCCGGAGAACGCGAACTCACTGAGATTGGTTTTGCCGACAGTTACCAGACCCAGCTCGTGCGCGCGCCGGACCAGGGTGCCGTCGGTTACCGCGGGCGGCCGGTCGCTCAGGGACGACGACCCGCATGTGGTGACGGTGCCCTCGACGTCGAACAGGTCCTTCCACACGATCGGGACGCCATCGAGCGGGCTGCGCAACCCCACGGTGCGACGGCGTTCGTCGCTGGCGGCGGCGTCCCGTCGCGCACGCTCTTCGGTGACGGTGATCATTGTCGACCGGCCGGCCGCCGGCTTCGTGCTGGCGAGCGCATCTTCGCAGCGTTCTCGTGCGCTGAGTCGGCAGACGGACGGACCCGTCGTCATGGTCGCAGCGCCTGTGATGTGGCGGCATCCTGCGTCGGCGCGGAGGTCTCCGACAGTGCACGGCCGCGAGTTTCCTCACCGAGCAGCAGCGTAACGATGAGTCCCACGATGTTCACCGCCGCCAGCAGCCACATCACCCCGGCGAGCCCGGCACCGGTGAGTATTAACGGGAGGACAAACGTGCTGATGGCCGAGCCGATACGGCTGATCGCGACCACGGTTCCGGTCGCGGTGGCGCGCACAGCCGTCGGAAATAGTTCGTTCGGATAGATGATCTCGATGAAGTTGCACGAGCCGGAAACGATCGCGTACACCGCGAGGCCTGCGAACAACAGCATCGCGGGAGCGGTCGGGTTGGCAGCCATCAAGACGAACGTGGCACTCATCGCTGCGAACGTCCAGATGAGCAAGGGCTTGCGCCCGATTCTGTCGACCAGGAGTAGTCCGGGTATCCCGCCGACGAGAAACAGTGCGCTGATCAACAGTTCGACAACATATACGTTGTGGCCGCCGATGCCGATTTCACTGATGATGTCGGGTCCAAACGTATAGACGGCGAAGAGCGGTATGACATGGGCGGTGAAGAAGACTCCGACGAAGATCACCCGCCGCAGGTATATGCCCTTGAAGATTGCCGAGAACTCGGTCGTCGCGGCCACGTCTTCGATGAGCGAGATGTCGGCGTCCGGTCCCCATACCTTTCGGCAGACCTCTTGAGCCTCTGCTGTTCGGCCCTTGCTGATCAGCCATCGAGGAGACTCCGGGGTGCCCGCTCGCAACAGCAAAGTGATGACTCCGAAGACCGCGGGACTGGCCAGCATGTACCGCCACGCATCAGGACCGGTGGACGACAGCATCCAGCCGACAGCGGCGGCCGCGGCGGCGCCACCGGCCCACACCACGAAGAGAGATCCCAGTAGCCGTCCGCGGTAACGGCTCGGGATGAATTCTGCCAGAAGAGAACTCGCGATTGGATAGTCCGCGCCGATCGCCACTCCGAGCAGGAAACGCAGGACGACGAGTTGCCACACATCGGTGGCGAAGGCGGAGATGACCGAGACGACGACAAGAACGGTCAGGTCCGCGACATACATCACTTTGCGCCCCACTCGGTCCGTGACGTAGCCGAAGATGAGGCCGCCAAAGAAGATGCCGAGCAGTGCGGCGGCGCCGATCAGCCCGACGTCGACAGAATCAAGTCCTAGTTGCGGTTTCATGCTCACCAGTGCGATGCCGATGATCGTGAGCGCGAAGCCATCCAGGAATGGACCGCCGGCCGAGAAAAAGGTGAGGCGTTTATGGAAGGTGGTCAACGGGCCGTCATCGATCAACGAGGGGTGGGACATGACAACTCCTATCGTGGGGTCGGGTCAGGGGTGGATGAGCGGGACAATGCGGGCGAAATGCGCGGCGGTGCGTGCCAGGGGGTTGACTCGCTGGACATCTATGCGGCCATCGGCGCCCAGGACTCCTGAGGCGATGTGAAACGCCACGACTTCACCGATGATCAGCTGGTCACTTCCGGGTGTGAGGGAGCTGTGCAAGTGGCATTCGAGGCTGATGGATGCCTCGGCAATGCGCGGGGCACGGACATGGCGGCAGGGCGCGGGGGTCAGCCCGGCAAGGGCGAACTCATCCACTTCTGAGGCGAAGGGCGTGCTGGTCGCCTCCACTTCGGCGGCCAGCTCCGCAGAGGCAATGTTGACGACGAATTCACCTGTGGCGTCGATATTCTCGGCCGTGTCTTTCCGTCGACCGTCTTCGTGAGGCTCCAGGCTCAGCAGCACCATCGGTGGTGCGGAGGAAACCACGGTGAAGAAGCTGAACGGCGCCAGGTTGTTCACGCCCACCGGGCTGATGGTCGATGTCCATGCGATGGGCCTCGGCACCACACTCGCCTTGAGCAGGCCGAAGGCCTTCGCGGGCGAGATGTCGCTGCTGTCGACGACGACCATGTCGGAGGTTTCCATGGTGCTCCTGAGGTGGCGCCGCTGCGTTCTTCGCGCGACTGTGACCACGGACACTATGGAGCCGCGCAGCACTGTGGGCATGGATGAACATCCATCACATCCGTCGATCCACTGGATCAACCACCATGGCAGGGCAGGTGGTCCGGCATTTGAATGGGTGTCATGGAGCTGACAAACGCAATGTCCCGACTAGCGGTACCCGCAGGCGCGGGGCGAGCCGTGCGGGTGCGGCGCGGCGCACACGTGCGGGTGATCGACGTCGAAGGCGGGCAGGTCGGTGACGTGTTCGCCTTCTCGGCCGCCGATTTCGGCGAGTACCTGTCGGCCTCGCATACGAGGACCTCGACGGGGCGGCTGTTCCCGCGGGTCGGTGAGCAGTTCATGACCAACCGGCGGCGGCCGATCCTGACGCTCGTCGGCGACACCTCGCCGGGTGTCCACGACATGCTGATCGCAGCGTGCGACCCAGCGCGTTACCGCGCACTGGGCGCCGAGCAGCATGCCTCATGCGCCGAGAATCTGCGGAACGCGTTGGCGCAGATGGGGGTTAGCACAGATATCGTTCCCCAGCCGGTTAACGTCTTCATGAACATCCCGGTCGACGCCTCCGGCGATCTCAGCTGGTTGGCTTCCGTCAGTAGGCCGGGGGATGCTGTGACGTTCGAGGCGGCGATGGATTGCACGATAGTGGTGTCGGCCTGCCCCATGGATCTCAACGCGATCAACGGCGTGCGCCCGACCGAACTTGCCATCGCGATCACCGCGGCGAATCCGATTTCTCCCGAGGAGGTTTGATCCCATGCATTCCACTCATCCCGCGCTGGCGTCGATACGAATCGGTGCGGTCGATTTGAAGAACCGGCTAGCCGTCGCGCCCATGACACGCGTGTCCGCTACGCCCGACGGTGTGCCGACAGCTGAAATGGCGGACTACTATCGCGAATTCGCGCGCGGTGGGTTCGGCGTCGTGATCACCGAAGGCACCTACACCGACACCGCCCACAGTCAGGGCTACCGCAACCAACCCGGGTTGGCGACCGATGCTCAAGTCGAGGGCTGGCGGGGTGTCACGGACGGTGTCCACGCTGAGGGGGTGCCGATCGTCGCACAACTCATGCATGCCGGTGCGCTCTCGCAGGGCAACTCTCGCGGTGTGGGGACGATCGGCCCGTCGGCGGTCGCACCGCGCGGAGAGATGCTCGACGAGTACGGCGGGTCGGGCGCCTGGCCGCTCCCGCGGGCGATGCAAGGCGACGACATCGACTCCGTCGTACAGGGATTCGTCGATGCGGCGGCTCGCGCGCAGTCCGCCGGTTTCGACGGGGTCGAGGTCCATGCCGCGAACGGCTACCTGCTCGACCAGTTCCTCACCGTGTACACCAACACCCGTGACGACGAGTTCGGCGGAAGCGTCGCCAACCGAATCCGATTGACCGGCCGTGTCATCGCCGCCATCCGCGGGAAACTTGGGGACCGCTTTCTGCTCGGCGTCCGGCTGTCGCAGACCAAGGTTAACGACTTCACCTACCGCTGGCCGGGTGGCGCAGCTGACGCCGAGACCATCTTCGTCGCGCTGGCTGAGGCAGACGCGGATTACCTCCACATCGCCAGCGAGGGACGCGATTTCATCGACACCGCCCGCCTTTCCGACGGGCGGACAGTGACTGCGTTGGCACGCGAGGTCAGTGGGTTACCCGTGATGGCCAACGGCGGAATGCACGATCTGAATCAGGCGGCCGCGGTTCTCGACGGGAACCATGCCGATCTGCTGTCGATCGGACGTGGCGCACTGGCCAATCCCGACCTGCCGTCACGGCTGGCCGTCGGCGGCGAACAGGACCCATTCGACCACGCGATGCTCTCGCCCATGGCGACGATTTCCAACGCGCGTGCGTGGCGCGCGCGCACCTCTACTAGGTATCGCTAGCTCATTCCGTCGGCTTCCAGCGCGAGGAACAGGTCCACTCGATCCTCCAGTCGGGTCACGTCGCGACCGGTGAGCTCGCCGATCCGTGCAACGCGGTTCCGCAGGGTGTTGACGTGGACGAAGAGATCACCCGCGGTTGTCGACCAGTGCCCGTCGTTCCCGAGGAAGCTGCGAAGGGTGCGCTCCAGTTCGGTGCCGTTCTGCGTGTCATGGGCGCGAAGCGGCCCAAGGATGCCATCGGCGAAGCGGCGCAACAGGTCCCGGTCGTGCAGACCAAGCAGCATCCGATGCGTTCCAACGTCGGCGAAGGTACCGACGGGGGAGCCGGTCGAACGGCGGCGAAGAACCTGGCACACCTCCCTCGAGCGGATCAGCGGCTCGCGCAGCTCCGTCGAGGTAGCAGCCAAGCCTCCGATCCCGACTACCGCGCGGTCGTGAGGGAACCGATTCGTCACTGCGTCGATCAGATGATGGGCTATCTCGACGAGGTCGGCGGTGGTGCTGTTCCACGGAAACACGACCACGGTGTCCTGACTGCCCGCCACCACAACGGCGGGAATACCCCGCCGGGTGAAGAAACCTTCGACCTCGTCGGTCGAGCCGTTGGGACGCATGCGAGACTCGCCGACGACCAGCGTGATAACCGCCAGCTGCGCGGTCGGATCAATGCCGAAGGCCCGCAACCGCTCCGGCACCTCGGCCGCCCGATTGGCTCCGGACAGGATCATCTCCAGCAGCTCGCTGGAGAACCGCGATTCGATCGCTTGCAGGGCTTGCTGTTTGGTGACCTCCAGGCTAAGGAACCTGGCTGCCTGCTCGATGGCGCCACGTTCCTCGGTGAGGAGGTCGCGCAGTGGCCGCAGACAGAACACACCGGCATCGACGTCACCCATTGCGCCTTCAATGAGGAACAGCGACGCAATGCCAATGCCAGGGAGGTCAACCTCGAGCGGGGGCGGCCTACGCGCCAGCGCATCGGCCGCGGCACGATTGACGCCGTCGTCGCCGCTGTCGCCTGCAGCGCCGGCCAGCCGTCTCCCTAGGCGGTCCACCACCAGCAGCGGAAGATCGTGGTCGCGGCGCAATACCTCGAGTACCCCCTCGGCACCGCCGCCCCGAGAGATCGACATCGCCAAGGCGTTTCCGCGGCGGACCAGGCCGGTGAGCGCGTCTTGTCGCCCCTCTCCCTGAATCCGTGCGGCCGCCTCGGTGATCGCGGTGAACGGCACGGTGATCGACACCGCCGCAAGCGGCAGAGCTGCCGCCGCGCACGCTTCGACGAGATCACCCGGTGCCTCGGGGGTCTGCTCGGTGAGGCCAAAGATCAGACCCGAGGCTTGCGCGCGTTGCAGCGCAGCGACGAACTGGTCGGCCGTGACGCTGTCCCGCCACAATCCATTGGTGAGTACCAGTTCGGTCGCCCGGATGTACGGCGCGGGATCCGGCATTTCGGTGTTGTGCAACCACAACGCCTCACCCCGGACCGCGTCGCCGGGACCGGGAACGAGCAACGTCAACTCCAGCGCGGAATCCCGCAGCAGCGCATCCAAGCTCAGCACCGTGTGCTTACGTCCAATCAGATCATTTGCTAATGGATGTTTATACACTCGCTGGCCTGGATTGGCGGTGTTTGGCTGAGCGGAACCTTGCAGCGAGGAACTCCCACGATGTCCACCGGCCCGATCGAAGCGCCGAACGTGACGTCACTGCGAGAAGCTCGCCGGTTCTTCGCAGTGGCGTCACGTTGGGCGGGACCCGGACCGGCCCCCGACCAGCAGCGACGCATTACCTCTGAGGGAATCGACACGGTGACCTCGCTGCGACCAGACTCGTCCTCGTCAAGCTGAAAAGCCAACGCACGAGAGGAATTCCATCATGAGCGACCTGGTCACCAACTATCTGGCCTGCTGGAATGAGGACGACACCGACGCGCGCCGCGCCCTGATCGACCAGCACTGGACTGAGACCGCGACCTACGTCGACCCAATGGCCGAGGTGACCGGACGCGAGGCGCTGAACGCCACCATCGGAGCGGTCCGCCAGCAGTTCCCCGGCTTCGTCTTCACCCCGGTCGGCGACGTCGATGCCCACCACAGCCAGGCGCGCTTCCAGTGGGGTCTCGGCCCGGCCGGCGTCGAACCGGTTGTCATCGGTTTCGACGTCGTCGTCACCGATGCAGACGGACGATTCGAGCGGGTCCTCGGCTTTCTCGACCGCGTTCCCGGGTAAGGCCCCTACTTCTCCAGGGTGAACTGACAGACATCGAGGTACCCGCCGCGGAACAGGTCCGCGCAGCCTGTCAGGTACTTCATGTAGCGGTCGTAGACCTCCTGGGACTGGGCCGCGATGGCGGCGTCTCGATGCGCCTCCAACGCGGCCGCCCAGTGGTCAAGCGTCTTCGCGTAGTGCGGTTGCAACGACTGCACGCGGCTCACCCGGAACCCGGCATGGCTAGCGCGGTCCTCGACCATCGTGACCGTGGGCAGCCGCCCGCCGGGAAAGATCTCGGTCAGGATGAACTTGACGAACCGGGCCACCCTGAGCGTGATGGGTATGCCCAAGCGCGCGGCATCGGCCTGGGTTATCCCGCAAATCGTGTGCAGCAGCATCGATCCGTCGGCGGGTAACGCGTGGTAGGCCATGTCGAAGAACGCGTCATACCGCTCGTGGCCGAAGTGTTCGAGCGCGCCGATGCAGACGATCCGATCGACGTGACCCTCGAACTCCTCCCACCCCTGTAACCGCACTTCGACGGTGCGGTTCGTCGGGACCTCGGCCAGCTTGGCCGCGGCGTATTCGCGCTGTGAACGGCTCAGGGTCAGGCCGATCACGTTGATGTCGTGCGTCTCGATCGCGCGTTGCATTCCGCCGCCCCAGCCGCACCCGACGTCCAGCAGCGTCATGCCCGGCTGGAGGTTCAGCTTGCCCAGTGCTAGATCGAACTTCGCGTTCTGGGCCGCGTCGAGGGTCATGTCGTCGCGTTCGAAGTACGCGCAGGTGTAGGCCATGGTGGGGCCCAGGAACAGCTCGAAGAACTCGTCCGAGATGTCGTAGATCGACTGCAGAGTCTCGTAGTGCGGACGCAGCACACCCATCCATCCGATGGTAGGCCGCGCTGCGGCGTCGCTCTAGACCTGGCGGCCGGCGTCGACCAGGCGGATCACGGCGGTGCCCTCCTCGTCGCTGGCCTCCAGATCCACCTCGACGTCGAAGCCCCAGTCGTGATCGCCTGCCGGATCGTCGAGGATCTGGCGGACGCGCCACACGCCGGGCTGGCGGTCGATGATCAGCAGCGCGGGCCCCCGGGCGTCGGCACCCGTGCCCACGTCGTCGTGCTCGGCGAAGTACGCGCGCACGACCTCCTCCCAGCGCTCGGCCGTCCAGCCGGAGGTGGCGTCGAGTTCGCCGAGGTCATACCAGCGCCGCCGGGCGAACAGGTCGACCCGACGGAACAGCGCGTTGCGAACCATCGCGGTGAACGCTCGCTCGTTACCGGTCAGCGGGCGCGGGCGGGCCGGCACCGCCACAGGTACGTCGTGCGGCTGGTCGGGGCTGGTCAGCTGTTCCCACTCGTCGAGCAGGCTTGAGTCAACTTGGCGCACAAGCTCACCGAGCCACTCGACGATATCGGTGACGTCCTCGGTGCGCGCCGCGGCGGGCACCCCCGACCGCAACGCCTTGAAGGCGTCGGACAGGTAGCGCAGCACCGCGCCCTCCGAGCGGGTCAGCCCGTAGGTGCTGATGTACTCGCGGAAGGTGAACACCCGCTCCCACATCTCGCGCACGACGGACTTCGGTGACAGCCGGGCGTCCGCCGCCCAGGGATTGCTGCGCAGGTACACCTCAAAGGTGTGGCCCAGCAGCTCCTCGAGCGGCTTGGGGTAGGTGATGTCGTCGAGCAGTTCGATCCGCTCGTCGTACTCGATGCCCTCGGCCTTCATCTGAGCGACGGCCTCACCCCTGGCCTTGTTCAGCTGCGCGGACAGGATCTGCCGGGGGTCCTCGAGCGTCGCCTCGATGACCGAGACCACGTCCAGCGCATGGGTTTCCGACGTGGCATCCAGCACGTCGACCGCGGCGAGGGCGAACGTCGACAGTGGCTGGTTGAGCGCGAAGTCGGGTGGCAGATCGATGGTCAGTCGGTAGCGCCTCCCGTCGGCGTCGGGTTCCTCGAGCCGCTCGAGGACGCCGGCCTGCAGTAGTGAGCGGGCGATGCCGACGGCCTCGCGGATCAGGCGCAGCTGACGTTTGCGTGGTTCGTGGTTCTCGGTGAGGAGACGGCGCATCGCGATGAACGGGTCGCCGGGGCGGTCGACGACATCGAGAATCATGGCGGTACTGACCCGCATGTTGCTGGTCAGCGGCTCGGGGGAGGCCTCGATAAGGCGGGTCATGGTCGCCTCGCTCCACGGCACCATGCCCTCGGGTACCTTGCGGCGCACCAGCTTTCGCCGCTTCTTCGGGTCATCGGCGACCTTCGCGAACTGCTTGAGGTTCTCCACCTCGTGGTCGGGCGCCTGCACGACCACGGTGCCCGCGGTGTCGTAGCCGGCCCGGCCGGCCCGCCCGGCGATCTGATGGAACTCGCGGGCGTTGAGCAGCCGGGTGCGGGTGCCGTCGTACTTCGAGAGCGCCGAGAACACGACGGTCCGGATCGGCACGTTGATGCCAACGCCGAGGGTGTCGGTGCCGCAGATGACCTTGAGCAGCCCGGCCTGGGCCAGCTGTTCCACCAGCCGCCGGTACTTGGGCAGCATGCCGGCGTGGTGAACGCCGATGCCGTGGCGGACCAGCCGCGACAGCGTTGAGCCGAACGCCGTGGAGAAGCGGAAGGCGCCGATGTGCTCGGCGATCGCGGCCTTCTCGTCCTTGGTGCTGACGTTGACGCTCATCAGGGCCTGCGCCCGCTCCAGCGCCGAGGCCTGGGTGAAGTGCACGACGTAGATCGGTGCCTGCTTCGTCTCGAGCAGGTCGGCGATCGTCTCGTGCATCGCCGTGGTCGCGTAGTAGTGGTGCAGCGGAACCGGGCGCTGCGCGTTGGCGACGAGCGCCGTCGTCCGGCCGGTGCGCCGGGTGAGGTCCTCGCGCAGGAAGGTGACGTCGCCCAGCGTCGCCGACATCAACAGGAACTGGGCGTTGGGCAGTTCCAGCAGCGGCACCTGCCAGGCCCAGCCGCGGTCTGGGTCGCCGTAGAAGTGGAACTCGTCCATGACAACGAGGCCGATATCGGCATCGGCACCCTCACGCAGGGCGATATTGGCCAGCACCTCGGCGGTGCACGCGATGATCGGCGCCGCCGCGTTGACCGAGGCGTCGCCGGTGAGCATGCCGACATTCGCCGCACCGAACACGTCGCACAGCGCGAAGAACTTCTCGCTGACCAGGGCCTTGATCGGGGCGGTGTAGTAGCTGCGCCGTTGTGCGGCCAGTGCCGCGTACAGCGCGCCGGTGGCCACCAGTGACTTGCCCGAACCAGTCGGTGTCGCCAGGACGACGTTGCTGCCGCTGACCAGCTCGATCAGCGCCTCCTCCTGCGCCGGGTACAGCACAGTGCCGCTGGCCTCCGCCCATGCGGCGAAGGTCGCGAACAGTTCGTCGGGATCAGCGGCCTTCGCGCGCAGGGCGGACAGGTCAGCTGGATCGTCGAGCAGGGGTTGGGGGGTCATGTTGAGGACCAGCGTGCCTGATGGGCAGCATCCCGCGGTAATGGGGAGCCTCGTTATTGATGCGGCGGCAGCGTGCGAACGGCATAGATCGCCAACCGCACTCGGTTGTCGCTACCGGTCTTGTCCATCAGATTGGCGATGTGTTTCTTGACCGTGGTCACGCCGAGATGGAGGCGGTCGGCGATCTCTTGATTGCCGTAGCCCTCGGCGACGAGCGCCAGGACGTCTCGTTCCCGCGCTGTGAGTGGGGTTGTCATCGCGGTGGCGGCCGGTCCGGGAGCGGCGGTGAGGGCGCGGTCGACGAGGCGGCGCATTAGTGCGGGGGAGAACAGCAGATCGCCGTCGTTGGTGCGACGGATGGCGGTCAGCAGGTCGTCGGGGTCGGTGTCCTTGACGAGGTAGCCCGACGCGCCTGCGGCCAGTGCCGGGTAGAGGTGTTCGTCATCGTCAAAGGTGGTGAGTACCAGGACCTTCGTTGTGGGGTGACTGGCCATGATGTGCGCGGTGGCCGTCGCCCCGTCCATACCGGGCATGCGCAGGTCCATGAGGATCAGGTCCGGGGTGTGCTCGGCGGCCAACCGCACCGCCTCGACGCCGTCGGCGGCTTCTCCGACGACGGTCAGGTCGGGGGTGGACTCCAGCAGCATCCGCAGGCCGGCACGTACCAGCCGCTGGTCGTCGACCAGCAGAACAGTGGTCATGAGGTGCTCGCCGAGAGAGTGGCCACGGCGGGGAGTTCGGCGTCGACCTGCCAGCCACCGGCGCCGGGGTCGACCACGCCGACGGTGAGAGTGCCGCCGGCCAACTGCGCGCGTTCGCGCATCCCGATGACGCCGTGCCCGCCTGCGGTGGGCCGACTCCGTCCGCCACTGCTGATCCGCAGTCGCACAACCGAATCCGCCTTCTGGACGGCGACTCGCACGGGCAGCTCGCGGTCGGCGTGCTTCATGACATTGGTCAGCGATTCCTGAACCAGGCGCAGCAGGGTCAGCCGGCCGATGGCGTCGAGCCCGTCGAACTCGTCGTCGACGTGGTCCTCCACCTCGAACCCGGCGGAGCGCACACGTGCCACGGCCGCGCGGATCTCCTTGGCCACCGCCGCCGGCTCGACCAGCGCGACCTCACCGAGGTCCGGATCACGCAGGACCGACAGGAGTCGTCTGATGTCGGCGAGTGCGCTTGCCGCCGTGTCGTGCACGTCATCGAACACCGCGCGCACGCGGGGGTCGTCACTGATCTGCGCGCGCTGGGCGACCTTGACCCGCAACACTATCGACGCGATGTGGTGGGCCACGAGATCGTGTAGCTCCCGTGCCAGGGCGGCCCGCTCATCGGCTCGTGTCCGGGTCTCGGCCTCTTCGGCCCGCAGCGCCAGGCTGGCGGTCAGGTCGCGTTGCCCGCGCAGGAACAGGCCGAGCAGAAGCGGAAGGCCCACGTAGGCACTGGCCTCCACCAGCGCGGCAGGCTGCCAGAAGGTCGGTGCGTGTCCACCCCAGTGGCCGGCGACCACGGCGATCGTCCAGCATCCCGTCGCCACCACCGTCGCCAACCGACCGCAGCGCACGATGACCTCGACGAGGGCGATCGCCCCAAGGAACGGCACCAGGTCCGAGGGGCCCCACGCTTCGGTGAGAAACATGGGTAGGGCCAGCGCGGAGATCGCCAACGACACCGGCAGCGGCCAGCGATCTCCGACCACGAAAAGTGCGCAGGCCGTCATTGCCAGCATCCAGTAGGTGCCGGGCACCTTGTACTCGCCCGGAAAGGTGCTGGCCAGCAGCAGGGCAGGTGTCAGCAGCAGGGGCAGGAACCGCGTGAATTTCCACAGGTCACGCGGCGAGCGCATGTCGATCACCGTACCCACGGTAGAGACCCAGCGGTCGAACATTTCCGGTTAGCACACCACTTGTTGTCGCACAAGACGCTAGGGGTCTGGGTTGGGCGCGCAGGTGCGGCCTCTGGAATGAGTTTCCCGGTGTGGCCACTGATGAGACTGGAGCCACCTATCGCAAGGAGCCCCAGTGATCTCGAGACGACGACTGCTCGTCGCAGCCGCCGCCATGCCGTTGGCGCTATCGGGCGCGGCATGCGTGCGCGGCCAGGCCAGTTCCACGCCGGTGACGACCCGCCCGCTGCCGATCCCGCCGTTGTCCGCAGGCCGGGTCGGCGTGGATGGCGTGCGCCGGTTCGAGCTCGCAGCCCAACCGGGAGTCACTGAGATGCTGCCCGGGCGATCCACCGCGACCTGGGGGTACAACGGCTCCATCCTGGGGCCGACGCTACGGGCGCGCCGGGGCGAACGGGTGGCGTTCACGATCACCAACAACCTGCCCGAGACCACCAGCGTGCACTGGCACGGAATGCGGGTACCGGCACGGTACGACGGTGGCCCCCATCAGAGCATCGAACCCGGTGCCACATGGGAACCGGACTGGACCGTCGAGCAGCACGCCGCGACCCTCTGGTATCACCCCCACCCGCACGGATCCACCGAAAAGCATGTCTACCGTGGGCTTTCCGGTCTCTTTCTGATCGACGACGATATCGCCGACGGTCTTGATCTGCCCCGGCGCTACGGCGTCGACGACATTCCGCTCGTCATCGCCGACCGCCGATTCACCTCCGGCGGCCGCCTCGACGAGGCCGACGACAGCAAATACGGGCTGCTCGGTGACACCGTCATCACCAACGGCATCGCGGGGGCGCACCTGTCTGTGAGCACCGAGCGCGTGCGGCTGCGTGTCCTCAACGGTTCCTCGAGTCGGCTGTTCAACCTCGCCCGCTCCGATGACGCGTCGTTCGACCTCATCGCCACCGACGGCGGACTTCTCGAGAAACCCTTGTCGCTGAAGAGGATTCAACTCAGCCCCGGGGAGCGCGCCGAGATCGTCCTCGAGCTGAGCGCCGGGCAGACTGTCACCCTGCGTGCCCTGCCCATCGAAGCGCGCGAGGGCCTGTCCGACCCCGCGACGTTCGGCTTCGACGACACCTTCGACATCCTCACCCTGCGCCCTGAATCGACACTGAGCGCGTCACCCGGATTACCCGAAACCCTCACCACCATCACACCGCTGGTCGACGCCGCCACCCCGGCCAATCGGTCCTTCGAACTGCAGTGGTACATGATCAACGGCCAGCGCATGGACATGAACCGTATCGATCTCGTCGTTCCGGTCGACACCACCGAGGTCTGGTCGATCCGCAATGTGGACAACTGGCCGCACAACTTTCATGTCCACGACGTGCAATTCCAGGTGATCAGCATCGACGGACGCACTCCGCCGCCCGCGCTGTCCGGCTGGAAGGACACCATCTACACCGAACCCGGGCGCACCTACAACGTGGGGATGCGCTTCTCCGGGCACGCCGATCCGGTCAATCCGTACATGTATCACTGCCATCTGCTGCACCACGAGGACCAGGGGATGATGGGCCAGTTCCTGGTTCTGGCCCCCGGCCAACAACCCGCACCGATGCCGATGGGCGGCAACCACTCCGGCGGTGGACATTGAAACTGCTTACGGGGCTGGTGGTCGTCGTCGTAGCCCTCGGATCCGGGACGGCCGGGGCACTGGCGACGCGCGTCGCAACCGACCGCGACAGGGTCGGCACCGCGTCTGAGGATCCCAACGTCCCAGTCGTGTGCGAAGGCCGGCGCCCATCAAAGGCCGACGGCGGTAGCTACGGAATGCAGAACGACGGGTCATTTCTTCATCCGTCGCTCACCTATGTCAATGAAGAGGAGCAGCACCCGTTCCCCCGCGGCGGGGAGGACCTATTCCCCGAAACCGACGGTTACGACCCGAACTCGTACAAGAGCGACAACGTGACCGTTGAGGCGCACTATCCGGGCAAGCAGTTCACCCCGGATCCGTTCCACTCCTGGCAGAACATCGTGGACTTCGATGGTCGGCGCTACATGTTCCAGTACGACCGCAGCGAAGCCCGCGTCTACGACATCACCGACGTCAAGAACGTGAAGGTCGTCGAGTCGCTGACACGCGATGACGTGGCGGAGGTCGAGGGGAACAACGAGGCCGTCAAGAGCAAGGATTGGGACGCCCATGACTTCTGGGGCGCCTCCACGATCCAGTGGAGCGAGAAGCACGACGGTTACATCATGGTCCAGAGCTTCGAGATGAGGCGTCAGGTTCCCTTCTGGATGGGCGACACGCCGGAGCAGAGCAAGTACGCCTCGCCCGAGGGCGTTGCCGCGGCTCGCGCGGACACACAGCTCAAGGGTTTCAAGGTCTATAGGCTGAACGGCCCGCAGAAGAAGGACTGGCAGCTGCTGGCGACCGTGAGTACCGATGCGACCCAGAAGGACCCGCTCGCACCGGACCTCAGCGCACCGCAGCAGGGGTCGGGATCCCTCGACGTCCCACACTGGGACGGCGGCCGTTACATGTTCATCTCAGTAGCACCCAGCGATGACTGGTCAATGCAGGAGTACCCGACCTACCTCTACGCGAATGGGTTCCAGGTCTGGGACATGGCGGATCCGGCTGCGCCGAAGCTGCTGGACACGTGGCATCGCGGGGGCATGGTCCGCGGTGAGGAGGACACCTACCGGTCCAATCCGCGCTGCGGCAACCGGACGTCGTGGATGGGATCGCGCAACCCGCTGTACATCCCCACCCCGATCGAAGAGGGCGGCAAGTACGGATTCGCAGCGATGGGAGGCTTCGGCATGTCGATCATCGACATCTCCGACCCCACAAACCTGCGTGAAGTCAGCCATCTGGATGTCCCGATGTCGGTGGCGGGCACCGAGGCCGACAATGTCGACGTCTCCCAGTTCGAGAAGACGGGGATGGTCTATCTGAGCGGATATCCCCTGTCCGAGGACTGCTACGAGCCGTACAAGGACATCTTCGCGGTGGATGCCTCAGATCCCGCGCAGCCGCGAATCGTCGGCCGCCTTCCACGACCCACGCCTCCGGACGGGGTGGCTGTGACCGACTTCTGCCAGCGTGGCGGCAGCTTCGGTCCCAAGCGGAGCGGTTACTACACGTCTCCCGGCGACCCGAGGGACGGGCTCTTGATCTATGACTTCTACAACGCGGGAGCGCAGTTCTTCGACGTCTCGGACCCGAGGAATCCGAAAGTTGCCGGCTACTTCGCCCCGCCGACATTCGGTGCGGAGACGGCAGATTGGGCGCGCAGTAATCCGACCCACGGTGTGTACGTCGAATACGACCGCAACATCGTCTGGCTGTTCACCAACGACGGGATCTATGCGCTGTCGTCGGATGCCGTGCTGGGCACGCCAAATCTCGGCACCCCGACCGAGCCGTTCCGCACCAGTGCGCGATGAACCGCTGAGCAGCGAGGGGCTCAGCCAGTCGACGGCGGTGTCGGATGTTCATCCCGAAAGGAGCTCGCCCCCAAGGGCGGCCAGGGTGACCACCTTGAGCACCTCGCACACGATGTAGGCGTGGTGTGCGCGTGAGCGGGGTGCGTCCTCACCTGCCAGGACGCGGGTCGAGCGCGCATTGAGCCGGGGCCGCACCAGCAGGAGCTGGACCACGAGCACCACGGCTGCTGCCGCCGCGAGGGCAAGAACGAGGTTGGATGGCCTCGCGATGATCAGACACATCGCGATCACCACCGCCCACACGACCTCGACGAGGTTGAGGGCGCGGAAGACGATGCGTCCGATCGCCAGGCCCACCCGCAAGTCGAGACCCTCCGCGCGAAACTTCAGCGGGGCCTCGATGAAGGAGATGGCCAACACCATGCCCAGCCACACAAAGGTCGCCGCGGCAGCCGCCCGAATTGCGATGTCGGTCATGATGTTTCCCTCTGATGCCCTATGGGAGCACGGTCTTCATCAGCATGACGTTGTAGGCCGACCACAGTGACAGGTTGTAGTACAGCTCCTTGCCGGTCGACCAGGGGTGCAGCAGCGGCGCGTAGATGCCGCCCGGGATCTCCGCCGATGAGGCCAGTCGTTGTTCGGGACCCCAGGGGCCCTGCGGAGCCGGTGCCGTCCTCATCACGACGTCATTGCTGGCGCCGTTGCAGTACAGCACCAGGTACTGCTTGAGATACGTGTTGTACTGGGCCGACATCTCGCCAACGGGACCCGGGATCACCGGCGTGGCGGCCGCGGGGTTACCCGGGACCCAGGCTCCGTTGTCGGCGTTCCAGTACTCGTACTTGGTGAGGTCCGGGATGACGTTGGGAGCAACTCGCGCCACGAACGCCGAACCGCCGCGTCCGTTCGGGGTGCCGAACGTGTAGATATAGGGATCGCCCGGCCCTGGCTTGAGGAACGCACTCATCTGGAAGTTCTCATTCCCTCCTGAAGGAGGGCGGATGGTGCCGGGGTACACGCCCCAGTTCTCGCCGTTGTCCTGGGATACCGCGGTCGCCGAGAAGTTCGTCGACCAGGAGCCCGGACTATCCCAGTTCCTGATCGACATGAAGTTGAGGTACTGGTTTCGCCCAACGGCGATCCCGGCCGTCGGGATGATGCCTGTCTCCTGCGGCGCCTGCCCGATGCTGTTGATGATCTGCTTGGAGATGCCGGGCCGCCAGATCGGTGAGCCCGAATACTTGTTGGCCACAACGCCGTCCGGCACCGCAACCGTCTTCGACAGTGAGCCGTCCTGGCTGCGGAACAGCGCGTTGTATCGCCACTGCTTGCCGGGGATGCCGCAGTAGCCGTTCGTGTCGCCGAATGCCATGAGCACCTGGCGGTTGGCGGGATCGCCGTTGTCCCACATGATCCCGAGGTCGGTCCCTGTGACTGCGAAGCGCTTGATGGTCTCGTTCGGGCTGTCAGGTCCGGTCACCCAGCCGACGATCGCCGTGCCGGGCGGTGCGGACGGCACCGGTTGCGCTGCCGGCGCCGGCTCAGCCTGGACTGGGGCAGGAGCCGGTTGGGCCTGTTGGTTGGCCGCGCCGCCGGGATTGGTTGGGACGACGGCCGCCTGCTGTTGCACCTGCTCGGCCTGCGTGGCTGGCGTGGACTTCGGTATGAGCGCCTTGAGGATGGCCAGTGGCAGCTGGCCCAGCTTGGGGGTGGGCGCTGCGTCGTTCGCGCCGACGGGCTTGTGCCCTATCGGGCGCTGGAAGGGGGCGAGCGCGGATGGGCTCGGAATCTGCACGGCCTGATTGGGAAGTGGCTGAGCTGCAGCTGAAGCGCCCTGGCAGGGCTCCGCGGAGGCTGGAGCGGCCATGCCGATCGCTACGCATAGCCCGGTGACGAGCGTGGTTGCCATCGACATCGATGCCATCGACATCGAGGTGATTCGCTGACGCGACGACATGTCACAACCTTTCGGAACAGGACGCGGCGATGACGTCGGCAGTAGGCTGAAGTGACGCTAGTGATCAATGTGGCCTTTGTGGCCTGTGATGCGTGATGGGTACACACCCGTGACCGTGTCGAGACCGCTAGATCGCACCGGCGATCAGCCGCGGGCAGGCGTGTGCCTATGGTCGAGCGGTGACGATCACCTATGACGATGCGCTGCGCGAACGGATCCGCGGGCACCTGGCGGGCCATGACCGCCGCGCCGTGACCGATCCGTCGAAGCGGCACGCGGCCGTCGCGGTGGTCCTGGTCGACTCCGAGGTCGGTGAGGACAGGGTGGACCCGGCGCCGGTGGACGACTGGATCGACGGGCGTCCGATGGGGTCGGGCCTCGACGGGCGGATGATCGACGTGTCGGGTGGCGCCGCCTTCTTCCTGTGCCGCAGGGCATCCCGCCTGACATCCCACGCCGCGCAGTGGGCGCTGCCCGGCGGCCGCGTGGACCCGGGCGAGACCGTGATCGAGGCCGGCCTGCGGGAACTGGACGAGGAACTCGGCATCAGGTTGCCGGAGTCGGAAGTGCTCGGCCTGCTCGACGACTACCCGACGCGGTCGGGGTACGTCATCACCCCGGTGGTCATCTGGGGCGGCGGACGCCTTGATCCCCGCCCGGCACCCGACGAGGTGGTGGCGGCGTACCGGGTGGGCCTGCACCAGCTGCAACGCGAGGATTCACCGCGGTTCGTCAGTATCCCGGAGAGCCCGCGTCCCGTCGTGCAGATCCCGTTGGGAAACGACCTCATCCACGCGCCGACGGGCGCCGTGCTGCTGCAACTGCGGTGGCTGTGCCTGGAGGGGCGCCATGATCCGGTCGACGAACTCGAGCAACCGGTGTTCGCCTGGAGGTAGGCTCCCACGCCCGTCGAGACTGCAGTCAGATCGCCAATCGGTCCACATTCACGATCTGGCAGCAGTTTCGTTGGCTGCGGCCAGCCATCACGCCGACGCAAAAATACGAACTTGGTGCCCCCGGCATGATTCGAACATGCGACACCGGCTTTAGGAGAGCCGTGCTCTATCCCCTGAGCTACGGGGGCGGACCGGATGGCAGCTTACCGAAGTCCGGCCACCTCCGTGTTTCCGGTGCCCGGCCTCAGCGCAGCTCGGCGATCACCTTCGCGAACGCCTCGGCGTGCGGCTGCTGCACGATGATGTAGGTGACGCCGTAGGTGTCCCGGTAGCCGCGGATGGTTTCGGCGATGTCCTTGACCGACCCCGACAAGACCCCTGGCGTGCGCAGCAGCTGCTCGTCGGACAGCTCCGGCAGGAACCGTCGCGTGATGGACAGGTCGGGAACGCCCGAGTCGTCGATCGGCATCGCCGTGATCGCGATGTTCAGCTCCAGCGAGTCGAACCGATCACCGGCCGCGTTCCGCACGAAGGAGACGCGCTCGGCGAGCGGGTCGCCACCATCGCCGGCCGGGTCACCACCGGTCAGCCCGATGATCTGTGCGCGCTGGGCGGCGATGGTCAGCAGCTTGTCGCCATTGCCTGCGATGAGGATCGGCACCTCGGGAGTGTGCTGGCCCAGGTAGTCGACGATGCGGCCGAGGTGGGCGACGCGTTGGCCCGCGGTCGGATACGGGATCTCGGCGGCCTCGAACTCCTCGCGGACGTATCCGGCGCCCAGCCCGAGTTCGAGCCGTCCCGCGCTGAGGTCGGTCAGCGCGGTGACGTCACGGGCCAACAGTGCCGGCTTGTAGAAGCCGGCATTGAGCACGAATGTCCCGACGTGCAGCGTCTCGGTGGCGGCCGCCGCGGCCATCATTGTCGGAAACGGTGCAGGGGCGCCGAGATGATCGGGCACGTGCAGAACGTCGTATCCCATGTCCTCTGCGCGCCTGGCCCAGTCCTGAACCGCGGACAGTCGACTGGCGGCGTGCAACCCGAACCCGAACCGAAACTCCTTGGCCATCACACGAGGCTAGATGCCAGGCCGCCCGGGATGTTTGAACTCGAGTACACCGGGGCATTAATGCTGCCGAGCTGAGAGCACTGATCTCCAGCAAGGAGCCAACACCATGATCCGACCCGCTGTGAGTACCCGGCGGGTCGGATCGATTTTCCGGCCATGACCGACATTCCGACATTCGGCGTCGAGGAGGAGTTCCTGCTCGTCGAACCCGACACGGGCGACCCCGTCGCACTCAACCGCGCGACTGCCGAGCGTGCCGCCACGCGCGGGGTCGAGCTGCAACTCGAGCTGACCAGCTGTCAGGTCGAGACGACGTCGTCCGTGGCGACGACGCGCACCGAGCTGCGTGAGGAGCTGAGCCGGTTACGCCGGATCGCGGCGGAGTCGGCACAGGACGCAGGTGCCCGAATGCTTGCCGTGGGGTTACCGCCGACGCTGCCGCAGGACTTCCCCCTCACCGACACCCCGCGCTACCGCGAGATCGGGGAGAAGTTCGGCATGATCGCCCATGAGCAGGGGATCTGTGGCTGCCATGTCCATGTCGCCGTACCCAGTCGCGAGGTGGCGGTCCAGGTCGGTAACCGGCTGCGTCCCTGGCTGCCTCTGTTGCTGGCGCTGACCGCGAACTCGGCGATCTACCGCAACGCCGACACCGGGTATGCGAGCTGGCGGAGCGTGCTGTGGGCGCGGTGGCCCAGTGCCGGGCCCCCGCCGCACTTCGACTCGATTACCGACTTCGACGCGACGGTGCAGATGATGCAGGACGCGGGCGCGATGCTCGATGACGGCATGGTCTATTGGGACGTTCGGCCGTCGGCCAACTTCCCGACCATCGAGGTGCGTGTTGCCGACGTGCCCGCGACGGTCGCCGAGTCGGTGCTCCTGGCCAGCCTGGTCCGGGCCGCTGTGATGACCGCACTCGACGACGAGCGGCGGGGTGAGCCCACGCCGCCGTTGACCGCACACGCTCTGCGCGCCGCGTATTGGAAGGCGGCCCGGGACGGCATCGATGGCGACTCAGTCGACCTGGCCGACACGCACGCCGTGCGGCCCACGGGGGAACTGCTCGACGCTTTCGTCGATCGGTTGAGTCCGGCGCTGCAGACCATTGGCGACCTGGAGTTCGTTCGAGCCGAGGTGGCCCGCGTCGTGGCCACCGGGAACGGCGCCTCCCGTCAGCGTCGGGCGTATCGCAGGAATCGGGACGTCGCAGATGTCGTTGAGGCGGCCGCCGCCGCGACGCTGGAGGGCGTGTGACCCACTCAGGCCAACGGCAGTTCGGCGAACACCGGGCTGGTGGGCTGCGTTGATCCGGTACCGGGTTCGACCGTGAACGCGAGCGCGGTGGAGTCGCCGAGATCGGGCAGCACCGCGGTGGTCGACGGTGCGACCGCCGCCTGATCCATGGTGCCCGCCGAGCGCGCGCCGTCGGCGCCGACGAGCCACATCTGATAGACCGAGCCCGTCGCTGGCGGTTCGACATTGTTCATCACCAGCACGCCGGCATTGCGGTCGCGCGAGAACACGACCGTCGCCGTGCCGCCGGTGGGGATGGCACCCGACACGGTCCGCACATCTGGGGCCGCGAAGATCTGCTCGGCCGTCGACACCGTGGGCGCGGGACGCAGGGCGATGCCCACACCGACCGCGCCAAGGCCGACGACAAGGGCTGCTGCTGCGGCGAGCGCGACGGTGCGCCACCTCGAAGGTGGTGCGGTCGTGGCGGGTGTCACCGCGGGCGTGCTCGCGATCGCCGCGAGCAGCTGGCTGCGCAGATGCCCGGGAGGCTCCACCGCGGTGGCCGCCGATACCACCGCCATCGTCTCGCGGACCGCTCGCACCTCCTCGGAGAAGGCGCGCGCGATGAGTGGTGGCGACTCGGACAGCAGCTGTTCGATCTCGGCCTGCTCGGCGGCTGATACTGCGTGCAGGGCGTAGGGGGTGGCCCGCGTCATGAGGTCTTGATGTGTCGGCTCCGTCACGGCACCCCCAAACAAGTGCGCAGTCCCCGGATCGCATCTCTCATCCGTGACTTGATTGTCGCAAGGTTTGCCGCCAAGCGGTTGGACACCTGGACGTAGGTCAGGCCCTCGTAATACGCGAGCTGGATGCACTCCCGCTGCACATCGGTCAGCGAGTCCAGGCACGCGGTGACCTGCCGGCGCTCGTCGAGGTGGATCACGGCCTCGGCCACCTGATCGGCAGGCACGTCCACGGTTGCGGCACCGTAGCGGGAATCACGTTGGCTGGCCGCCTGCTCGGAGCGCACGCGGTCAACGGCACGACGGTGGGCGAGTGTCATCAGCCACGCGAGCGGCGAGCCGGCGGTGGGGTCGTATCCCGAGGCGTTATTCCATACCTGCAGGTAGACGTCCTGGGTGGTCTCCTCGCTGTAGCCGGGGTCCCGCAGCACGCGGGTAACCAGGCCGAACACCCGGGCACGGGTGTTGTCGTAGAAGGCGGCGAATGCCTCGACGTCGCGTTGTGCCACCCGGCGCAGCAATGCGTCGAGGTCAGCCGTCACAATCGGTAGCCTAGCGGCGAAGCCGAGCAAAGTCACAGTTATCGAGATCTAGGTGGGCGTGGTACGAAAAACGATGTGCGGGACTGGTATTGGCGAAATCCCGGTCGATCGGCCATGAACTTCTCGGTGCGGCGGGCTCCTGTCGCGTAGACCAGGAAGTAGGTCATGGCGACGGGCGAGAGCACCGTCGTCAGCGACACCGCACCGGCGATGCTGATCAGCCAGAGCCCCCACCACACCGTGGCATCCCCGAAGTAGTTGGGATGCCGCGTCCACGCCCACAGGCCGCGGTCCATGATCTCGCCCTTGTTGGCGGGGTCGGCCTTGAATGCCTTGAGCTGGTGATCGCCGACCGCTTCGAACAGCACTCCGATCAACCACACGATGACGCCACAGATCAGCACGGGGACTAGCGCGGGCGGGGTGGGACCAAGCGTCGCCGACAACTGCAGTGGCAGCGACACGAACCACGTCGCGACCGCCTGTATCAGGAAGATCTTGCGCAGCACGGTTGGCGCCGAGAAGTCGCCCTTGAGCAGCGCGGCGTAGCGGGGGTCCTCACCCTTGCCCCTCGACTTGCTCACCATGTGCCACGCCAGGCGCAGGCCCCACACCGCGACGAGGCCGAGTAGCAGCAGCCGCCGCATCAGGTCACCTGTGCCGATGGAAGCGGCAACGGCGGCCACGACGACGAAGCTCGCACCCCACGTCACGTCGACGACGTTGTAGCGCCCGATCCGGCGGCCGATGAGGAAGGTGAGCCCGTAGGCCACGAGCACGACAGCGAGCGATACCGCGCTGATGACAATGAAGTTCGTCATCGGTCTGATCCGCCCGAACCCGTTGGCGCGAAAGTCCATTGGTAGACGTCGAGGTAGCCCGACCGGAAGCCCGCCTCGGAGTACGCCAGATACAGCTCCCACATACGCTGAAAGACGTCGTCGAAGCCCAGCGCGGTCACCGCCTCGTGACGCTCCCCGAACCGTTCGCGCCACAACCGCAGCGTCTCGGCGTAGTGGGGTCGCAGCGAGCGCATGCCGACGGTCCGCAGACGTGTCTGGCGCTCGGTGATGCCGAGGATGGCCTCCGTGGACGGGATCAGGCCGCCCGGAAAGATGTACTTCTGGATCCAGGTATAGGTGTTGCGGGAGGCCAACATTCGGTCGTGTGGCATCGTGATGGCCTGGACCGCGACCCGCCCTCCCGGCGCGACGAGCCGGTCGAGGGTCTGGAAGTACGTCGGCCAGAACCGGTATCCGACCGCCTCGATCATCTCGACCGAGACCACGGCGTCGTACCGGCCCTCGACCTCGCGGTAGTCCTGGAGTTCGATGGTGACCAGGTCGGACAGGCCGGCTTCCGCGACGCGCTGTCGCGCGAGGCGTTGCTGCTCGGCCGACAGCGTTATCGAGTGCACGTGGGCACCGCGAGACGCGGCCCGGATGCACAGCTCGCCCCAGCCCGTGCCGATCTCCAGGACGCGACTGCCTGCGCCAACGCACGCCGCGTCGAGCAGGCGGTCGATCTTGCGCCGCTGAGCCTCGGGCAGTTGCTCCCAGACGGGCGTCCCGGTGTCGAACAGGGCGCTCGAGTACGTCATGGTCTCGTCGAGGAAGTGCCCGAACAGGTCATTGGACAGGTCGTAGTGCTCGGCGATGTTGTTACGGGCCTGCTTGAGACTGTTGTACATCGAACGGGGATGGCGAACCACAGCTAGTGGCCTAAGGCGTTGCAGGGCAGGCGGAATCAGGTCGGCGACCGAGTTGGCGAACACAGTCATCAGCTCGGCGAGGTCGGTGGAGTCCCACTCGCCGGCCATATAGGCCTCACCGAACCCGATCAGGCCGAACCGGCCCACCCTGCGGGCCAGGCTCTGCGGATCGTGGATGACCATGGTCGGCAAGGTCGGATCGGCGGCGCCGACGATCGTGCCGTCTGGGTATTCCAGCCGTAGCGCCAGCCGGGCGGCGGCCCGTCGCAGCAGCCCATCCGCGATGCGCCCGTACACAAGGCTGCGTACGCCCCGCGGACTTCGCGCGACGGCCGGCCAACGGTCCGAAATCGCAGCGGCACCGATACTTCCGGTGATGTCGGTGGTCACAGTTGCTTGACCCTCTCCTTCTCGGCGACGGATGTTCGGGGAACGACGGGAACCCGTCGCGCCCACAATGTGATGCCCTGAATCCGAATCCACACCGCCCCCATGAGCGGGGCCGCGGGGGCTATCAGTTGCATTCGCAGTACCTGCGCGACGCCCGCCCTGCGTCGGGTGCCGCGCAGCGTGGCGACGAACGCCGGGACGTGCTCGCGGTGAAGCGAGATGGCGACATCGAGGGACTCGTCCGGCTCGGGCGCGCGCACCAGGTAGTACCCGTCGACCTCGTTGAAGGGTGAGACGTACAGCGACTTCTTCACGGCCGCCGGCGCGTCGCCCGTTGGCGGGAGCAGATATGCGTGCCTGCCGCCGTATGTGTTGTGCACCTCGGCGATCACGTGCCGCAGCACGCCGTCGGAGTCGTGGCACCAGTAGATGCTGATCGGATTGAACACGTAGCCGAGTACCCGTGCCTGCAGCAGCGCGGTGACGGTGCCGTCGCGCACGTCGATACCGCGTTCGGCGAGGAACGCGTCGACACGGTTGCGCAGTGTGTCGTCGACACCCGCGGGCGGTGGTGTCGAGAAGTGGTCGCGGGCTTCGAACTTCGCGAATGGGCGCAGGCCCCGCGGCAGCTGCGGCAGGTTGTCCAGGTCGACGAGCCAGCTATAGCCGCGTTGCTCGAAGTAGTGGTGCACCGGAGCCCGACGCAGGTGCGTGATGCGGGTGCGGTACAGGCTCGGCGTCAGCACGCGGCCACCTCGTGCTTCGACGCGGCACGCCAGTCAGCGCCGAGTCGTTCGGCGGCGCGAAGGCCGGATGCCGCACCGTCCTCGTGGAAGCCCCAGCCGTGGTATGCCCCGGCGAACACCACCCGATCGTCGTCGAGGTCGGGAAGTCGGCCTTGCGCGGCAACGGATTCGGGTGTGTAGAGCGGATGCGCGTAGGTCATCTCGGCGATGACGGTGCTCTGGTCAACCCGGTGGCCGCCGCCCAGGGTGACGAGGTAACGCGTCGCACCGCCCAGGTGCATTAAGCGCGTGACGTCGTAAGTGACCAGCACGGTGTCCGAGTCGTGGGTGACCAGGTAGTTCCATGATGCGCGGGCACGCGGCCTGCGTGGCAACACCGAGGCATCGGTGTGCAGCTGGGCGTGGTTGATCGAGTATGGCATCGCGCCCAGTACCGCCCGCTCGGCGCTGGTCGGCTCGGCGAGCATGTGCAACGCCTGTTCGGGATGGGTGGCCACGACTGCGGCGTCGAAGCGGCGCGGGGCGCTGTCACCGGCGCTCACCAGAACGCCCTCGGGTATCCGTCGCACCGCGGTCACCGGCGTGCCCATCGACACCTCGTGCAACGTCTCGGCGATCGCGTTGACGTAGGTCGCCGATCCACCGACCACGGTGCGCCAGGTCGGCGAGCCGAACACCGAGAGCATGCCGTGGTGTTCGAGGAAGACGAAGAGGTAGCGCGCCGGATACCCCATCGCCGCACCGGGCGCGCAGGACCAGACGGCGGCGACCAGCGGCCGCGCGAAGTGCTCGACGAAGTAATCGGAGAATCCGTGCCGCCGCACGAAGTCACCCAAAGGCTCGCCGTCGCCGGCTGACTCGTCGGCGAGCAGTGCGCTCGCGACGCGGTGAAACCTTCGCACCTCGGCGAGCATCAGCAGGTAGCGGGGCTTGGCCAGCGACCCGATCGAGGGGAACAGGCCGCCAATCCCGCGGGCCCCCGCGTACTCCAGTCCGGAGACATCGTCACGCACCGACATCGACATGTCGGTGTCGTTGGTGGCGATACCCAGCTCGCCGAACAGCCGGCACAGTGTCGGATAGGTGCGGTCGTTGTGCACCAGGAACGCCGAGTCGATGCCGATGACCCTGCCGTCTCCGTCGTCGACGAAATGGGTGTGCGCGTGCCCGCCGAGGCGGGTGTCGGCCTCGTACAGCGTCACCTGGTCGCGCGCCGAGAGCACATGGGCTGCCGTGAGGCCGGCGATTCCGCTCCCGATCACGGCGATCGAGCGTCCTAGCTGGTCTTCTCGTTCCACACTCCCTATTCGGAGCCGGGCGCGGAGTGGATGGGTCTAGACGGGGCGCCAGGTGCGGGCCGCCGTCACGAGCCCGTCGACCAGCAGTGAGGTGGCGCGGGTCAGTCCGTCCTCGCCCACCGGACCGCTGCGCGGGCTGGTGCCGCGCACTCGGGGCGTGAGCTCGAGTTGGGTGCCACCACCCCGCGGCTTGTTCACGGGGTTGTCCGGGTGCATCCCGCGTAGCTCACGCGGGATGGAGTCCAGGTCGGTGATCACCTGATAGCCGGGCAGCGCAACGGTGTCGGCGAGATGCGCGGCCAATGCGCGGTTGCGGCCACCGGCGAGTAGGTGGGTGCTGCGGCCGATGCGTCCGTAGCCGTGCAGTGAGACCGCGAACTCGACGTGGTCGAGGAACTCCGCGAGACGGTCGGACTCTGCGGCGGCATAGGACGCCGACGACAGATGGTATGGGTAGTTGTCGGGGTGGCGCACGGCGTAGACCGACGCGCCGGCGGCCTCGGCGGCGCGTTCGGCGATGACGTCGGTCATCTGCTCCAGGCCGCCGCCGTGGATCGCGAGGAAGCCGAATCCCGACCGCAGCGTGCTGGACTCCTCGACATGAGGATCGGCCAGCAGTTCTGAGAGTGATTGCGGCCCAGGCTTTTCAGTCGGTGCCAGGGCGCGCGGCCAGTGCTTCGGATCCCACCGGTGCAGGAAGTCCACCCAACGCTGCGGCAGCCCGTGGTGGCGCGCGCCGTCGATGACCCGCTCCAGGTATCCGGGGCGCGGGGCACCGGGTTCGACGCGGTGGTCGATGTAGACCCAGGCGTGGCGCGGGCCGTGCTCGGTATGCACGACGAGTTTGTCGCGGCGGTACCGGACGGGCACACCCTCGGCGCTGTCGAGGACGTCCAGATCGCTGTCGCTGACCTGCCAGAGCACGCCGTGCACCTCGGCTCCGTCGACGGGTTCCACGGTCGCGACGCCGCGCTCGTTGATCAGCCAGTCGTGGTCGGCGAGGGTGGCCGGCAGCGGGTTGAGCGCATCGGGGCAGCGCTGCGCCATCTGCGCAACGTTCAGGTTCGATCCGTACGCGAAGTACGGCTGCATTCAGCCTGTGACGGTCAGGTAGATCAACACCACGTTCAACACCGTAATCACTCCGGCGACCAACCATCCGAGCGCGGTGGTCACGCGGTGGTTGACGTCGGCGCCCATCAGCACGCGATTGCTGGTCAGGCGTACCAGCGGGATCAGGGCGAACGGGATGCCGAACGACAGCACGACCTGTGAGAGCACCAGCGCCCGGCTGGGGTCCACGCCGATGGCCAGGATCACGAGTGCGGGGATCAGCGTCACCAGCCGCCGCAGCAGCAGCGGGTAGCTGCGCCGCAGCAGGCCCTGCATGATCATCGCTCCGGCGTAGGCCCCCACCGACGTCGAGGCGAGACCTGAGGCGAGCAGTCCGATGGCGAAGAACAGGGCGACCGTGTGGCCCAACGTGTTCTGCACCGCAGCGTGGGCGCCCTCGATGGAGTCGGTGTTCTCCATGCCCTGCAGGTTGGTCGCGGCGACCAGCAGCATCGCGAGGTTCACCGCCCCCGCGACGAGCATGGCGAGGCCGACGTCGTAGCGGGTGATCCGCAGTAGGCGGCGTCGCGGGGCGCCCGCCTCGGGATGACCGTGCCTGTCGCGCGCAAGCCCCGAGTGCAGGTAGACGGCGTGCGGCATCACGGTCGCCCCGAGCATGGCGGTGGCCAGCAGGATGCTCTCCGGGCCGTCGAACCGGGGGAGCAGGCCGCCCGCCACGTCTGCCGGTGACGGCGGCGCGACGAACAGGCTGGTGAGGAAGCCGATCGCGATGACGAGCAGCAGCCCGGTGATGACGCGCTCGAACATCCGCTGGCCGCGGCGGTCCTGGACGGCCAGCAACAGCAGTGAGACGGCGCCGGTGATCACGCCGCCGATGAGTAGCGGCAGGTCGAATAGCAGGTAGAGCGCTATCGCACCACCGACGACCTCGGCGAGATCAGTTGCCATCGCGACGAATTCGGCCTGCAGCCAGTACGCGATACGTGTGCGGGTGCGGGAGTGGTCGGCCACCGCCTCGGGCAGGCTGCGCCCGGTGACGAGGCCGAGCTTGGCCGACAGGTACTGCACCAGGCCGGCCATGACGTTGGCGACCAGGATCACCCACACCAGGAGGAACCCGAACTGGGCGCCTGCACTGACGTTGGCGGCGACGTTGCCGGGGTCGACGTAGGCGATTGCGGCGACGAATGCCGGGCCGAGCAGCAGCATGCCCGGGCGTACCCGTGCCTTGGTTTCGATTGCCAACGAACTCACTCTCTATCCGGGACGGCGAATAGAAAAGTTAGGTTAGCCGAAACCCTCAGGTCATGGCAATCGTGCCCCTGTTTTCAGGGCCGGGCGCTACCAGATGCCGAAGACGAAGCCGCCGCCGTACGGCCAGCCGTAGAAGGGGCCGTTGTTCATCGCGGGCGGCGATGTCGTGATCGAGTTGCTGCCGTTTGTGGCGCACTGCGTGGTGTTTGGGGCGGTGTTCACACACGTGGGCTGGGCCGCGGCCACTGGCGCTGCCAGGACCGCGAGGCACAAACCGATGGCCGCCAGTAGCGGCACCGAATAGCGAGACGTGATGGTCATGACCTGCTCCGATCGCTGCAGCAATGATACGCCGCAGAGCGCAGGTCAGGACCGTCAGCGCCGCGTCAAAAAACGAAGAACCGTCAAAAAACGAAGACCGTTATAGAACGAAGAACTCGTCGTCCCACGGGAACATGCCGTAGCCGGGCTCGGGCGGGGTGGCGTCGATCTGGACGTTGCCGGGGCTGGCGCAGTCGGTGGTCTGGCCGCCCTCGACGGATGACCCGCCGGTGACCTCGCACTGGGGCAGAAGCGGGTTGGGGGGCTCCGCGGCGGCGGTGGGGGCGGCCGCGACAGCGACGCCGACACCGGCGGCGAAAATCATTGGAACGACGAAGCGAAGTGCACTCATTTGACTCTCCTCAGTCTCGGGCAACCGCGTCAATTGGGAGCGTACAGCCCTCGTCCCGTCACCAGTGGAAGGTCCAGGGTCGTGCGGATTCCGGGCGGTGCCGCAACCACTTCCGGGATGGCGTTGACGACTCTGGCTGCCGTCGCCACCAGCCCCGCGTGGTTGTGATCGCCTTTGCGGCTACTGAGACACAGGTCGAGTGCATAGGACGGTTCGCCGGTGATCTCGATGCGGTAGGAGCCGCCCTCCTGCGCGGGTTGCGGCCACTCCGGATGCAGGTCATCGCGGAGGCGGGTGACGTGTTCGAGAACGACTGCCGCCTTGCCGTCCTTCATTCCGCGAACCTCGAACCGCAGCGCGGCGGCGGTGCCCTTCGCGATGTGTCCGGAGGCGATGTCGAAGTCCTCCGGTGCCGGTGTCCGCGTGTGGGTCTCGGTGACCTCGTCGAGTTCGATGCCCAGTCCGGCGGCCAACTGCCGAACCACCGAACCCCACGCCAGGCTCAGTACCCCCGGCTGCAGCAGCATCGGGGTCTCATCGAGCGGCCTGCCGAAGCCCATCACGTCGAACATCACCGTGGCGCTGTCATAGGTGTCGTAGTTGATGATCTCCATGCACCGGATCTGCTCGATGCTCTGGCAGGTTCCGGCGAGCGCCATCGGCAGCAGGTCGTTGGCGAAGCCCGGATCGATGCCGCCGATGAACAGACTGGCCTGGCCGGACGCCGCCGCGTCTGCGATCGGGGCAATCATGTTCTCGGGCAGTGTCTGCCACGGGTACTGCAGGAAAACCGCGCTGCTGCCGACGAGGTTGACGCCCGCCGCCAGGATGCGCCGGTAGTCCTCGAGCGCCTCGACCAGGCGGTTGTCCGCCATTGCGGTGTACACGGCGCAGTCGGGTTCGGTGGCGAGCACGTCGTCGAGATCGGTGGTGGCGATGATGCCCGTCTCTATGTCGAGCCCGGCGAGTTCACCGGCGTCCTTGCCCTTCTTGGAGTCCGACGACACCCAGACGGCGGTCAGCTCGAAGCGGGGGTCGTTGATCAGCTGGGTCAGCGCGTGCTGGCCAACGTTTCCGGTGCCGATCGCGGCGACTTTGATGGGCAACTCGGTGCTCCTCACAGATCGGGGATGGGAAGGTCGAGGTTGGGGAACGTGAGGCCGCCGTCGACCTCAAGGGTCTTACCGGTCAGGTAGCTACCGGCCGGCGACGCGAGATAGACAGCGGCAGCGGCGATGTCGACCGGATCGCCGAGACGGCGCATCGGGGTGGCCTTCTCCATCGGCTCGCGAAGGCTGTCGTTGGAGGCCACCACGTCCAGCGCGGAGGTCAGGATCGAACCCGGTGCGATGGCGTTGACTCGGATGCGCGGTGCGAGGTCCAGTGCGGACAGTCGGGTGTAGTGCGCGAGTGCGGCCTTGGCGGTGCCGTAGGCGGCGAATCCGCGACCGGCGGTCCGGCCCATCGTCGAGGTGATGTTGATGATGCTTCCGCCGCCCGAGTGCTCGAGCATCAGCGGGACGGCCGCCGTCGTCAGCGCGTGGGCGGTCGCGACGTTGAAGGTGAAGGCGTCGCGCAGGTCCTTCGTCGAGGTGTTCAGTAGCGCGTTGGGCATCGTGCCGCCGACATTGTTGACGACGATGTCTAGTTTGCCGAACGCCTCGACTGCCGCGGCCGCGAGCCTGGCGGTGTCCTCGGGGTGGGCGAGGTCGGCGACGACGACGTGGGCTTTGCGGCCGACGCCCCTTATCTGCTCAGCCACCTCGTCGAGCTGGGACTGTGTGCGCGCCGCGATCACCACGTCCGCACCGGCTTCGGCGAACGCCAGCGCCATCGCGGCACCGAGTCCGCGGCCCGCCCCGGTGACCACAGCCACCTGGTCGTCGAGCTTGAACCTGTCGAGAATCATGTGTTCCTCACTTCCCTAGCCGGGCGTCACGGTAACAAGGGTTACGGCCCGGCGTGGTCGGTTTCTGGAACACGTTCTAGTTTGGGTGCGAGTGTGACTGCCTTCCAATCGCCGAGATCTGCGCACGCGTCGTGAATTCGCGACGCGAGCGACGCTGATGCAGAAGTCGGCGTGAAATGCGCGACTTCTGCACAGGCGTCGTTCCATCCACAGGCAGGCGGCGCCCGATCGCTGTTCCGAACGCGACTCGTCTGCTGCCTCGGCCAGCGTTCAGGGCATGTGGATACCTTTCGTTGGTAGCGAGGCGATCAGCGCCGGCAGTCTGACGCCCGGTGCTCTGCGGTGGAATC